>NZ_KQ969037.1:1003903-1004804 GCF_001578705.1 Streptococcus oralis
ATTGCTCAAGCTTGTGCTTGCTGATTCAGATGCACTAATTGATGCGGATACGCTGTTGCTCAAGCTTGCTGAAGTACTTGCTGAAGTTGAGGCATCGCCTGAACCATTGCTTGTACTTGTTGAACCTGAACCGCTACCTGAGTTGTTGCTTGCACTGATTGAAGCTGATTGGCTTGCAGATACTGATGCTGAAGCGCTTTGGCTAGCTGATACTGATGCGCTAGCTGATTGGCTAGCTGAACCATTGCTTGTGCTTGCTGAACCTGAACCGCTACCTGAGTTGTTGCTTGCACTGATTGAAGCAGAAATGCTGTCACTCAAGCTTGTGCTTGTTGAAACTGATTCACTTGTGCTGATTGAAGCACTTACGCTGTTGCTCATGCTTGCTGAAGTACTTGCTGAAGTTGAGGCATCACCTGAACCATTGCTTGTGCTTGTTGAACCTGAACCACTACCTGAGTTGTTGCTTGCACTGATTGATGCTGAAGTACTATCGCTCAATGATACGCTTACTGACTTGCTGAGTGAAACTGACTCACTTGCACTTACAGATTCAAGGTAGCTAGGAAGGTTAAACTCTGGCTTAGATTCGCTTGTTGGCTCACCCTTACTATAGCTGAATGAGTTAGATTGTTGTGACGCACTTGTACTCAAACTGCTTGAAACGCTATTGCTCAAGCTTACTGAAGTACTTGTTGAAACTGAAGTACTACTTGAGTTGTTGCTTGCTGATTCAGATGCACTGATTGAGGCTGATACGCTGTTGCTCAAGCTTGTGCTTGCTGAGTGGCTCGCACTAATTGAAGCAGACACACTGTTGCTCAAGCTTGTGCTTGCTGATTCAGATGCACTAATTGAGGCAGACACGCTGTTGCTCAAGCTTGTGCTTGCTGATTGGCTA
>NZ_KQ969037.1:1005438-1006180 GCF_001578705.1 Streptococcus oralis
GGCAGACACACTGTTGCTCAAGCTTGTGCTTGCTGAGTGGCTCGCACTGATTGAGGCAGACACGCTGTTGCTCAAGCTTGTGCTTGCTGATTGGCTAGCACTAATTGAGGCAGACACGCTGTTGCTCAAGCTTGTGCTTGCTGATTCAGATGCACTAATTGAGGCAGACACGCTGTTGCTCAAGCTTGTGCTTGCTGAGTGGCTAGCACTAATTGAGGCAGACACGCTGTTGCTCAAGCTTGTGCTTGCTGAGTGGCTAGCACTAATTGAAGCAGACACACTGTTGCTCAAGCTTGTGCTTGCTGAGTGGCTCGCACTAATTGAGGCAGACACACTGTTGCTCAAGCTTGTGCTTGCTGATTGGCTAGCACTAATTGAGGCAGACACGCTGTTGCTCAAGCTTGTGCTTGCTGATTCAGATGCACTAATTGAAGCTGATACAGATGCTGAAGTTGATTCACTTGCAGATACTGATGCTGAAGTGCTTTGGCTTGAGCTTACAGACGCTGAAGCTGATTGACTTGCAGATACTGATGCTGAAGTGCTTTGGCTAGCTGATACTGAAGCTGAAGTTGATTCACTTGCAGATACTGATGCGCTAGTTGATTGGCTAGCTGATACTGATGCTGAAGCCGATTCACTTGCAGATACTGACGCTGAAGCGCTTTGGCTAGCTGATACTGATGCTGAAGCTGATTGGCTTGCAGATACTGACGCTGAAGCGCTTTGGCTAGCTGATACT
>NZ_KQ969037.1:1007510-1008177 GCF_001578705.1 Streptococcus oralis
TGAAGCGCTTTGGCTTGCAGATACTGATGCGCTAGTTGATTGGCTTGAGCTTACTGATGCTGAAGCACTTTGGCTTGCAGATACTGATGCGCTTGCTGATTGACTTGCAGATACTGATGCGCTTGCTGATTGGCTTGAGCTTACTGATGCTGAAGCGCTTTGGCTTGCAGATACTGATGCTGAAGCGCTTTGGCTTGCAGATACTGATGCTGAAGCTGATTCACTTGAGCTTACAGAAGCTGAAGCTGATTCACTTGCAGATACTGATGCTGAAGCTGATTCACTTGAGCTTACAGAAGCTGAAGTTGATTGGCTAGCTGATACAGATGCTGAAGCACTTTGGCTTGCAGATACTGATGCGCTAGTTGATTGGCTAGCTGATACTGATGCTGAAGCTGATTGGCTTGCAGATACTGATGCGCTAGTTGATTGGCTTGAGCTTACTGATGCTGATTCACTTGCAGATACTGATGCTGAAGCGCTTTGGCTTGCAGATACTGATGCTGAAGCGCTTTGGCTTGCAGATACTGATGCTGAAGCTGATTCACTTGAGCTTACAGAAGCTGAAGTTGATTGGCTAGCTGATACAGATGCTGAAGCACTTTGGCTTGCAGATACTGATGCGCTTGCTGATTGACTTGCAGATACTGATGCGCTTGCTGATTGG
>NZ_KQ969037.1:1009883-1010652 GCF_001578705.1 Streptococcus oralis
GCTAGTTGATTGGCTTGAGCTTACTGATGCTGAAGCTGATTGACTAGCTGATACAGAAGCTGAAGCTGATTCACTTGCAGATACTGATGCGCTAGTTGATTGGCTAGCTGATACAGATGCTGAAGCACTTTGGCTTGCAGATACTGATGCGCTTGCTGATTGACTTGCAGATACTGATGCGCTAGTTGATTGGCTTGAGCTTACTGATGCTGAAGCTGATTGACTTGCAGATACTGATGCTGATTCACTTGCAGATACTGATGCTGAAGTGCTTTGGCTTGAGCTTACAGACGCTGAAGCTGATTGACTTGCAGATACTGATGCTGAAGTGCTTTGGCTAGCTGATACTGAAGCTGAAGTTGATTCACTTGCAGATACTGATGCGCTAGTTGATTGGCTTGCACTTACTGATGCTGAAGTTGATTCACTTGCAGATACTGATGCGCTAGTTGATTGGCTTGCACTTACTGATGCTGAAGTTGATTCACTTGCAGATACTGATGCGCTAGTTGATTGGCTAGCTGATACTGATGCTGAAGTGCTTTGGCTAGCTGATACTGATGCTGAAGTGCTTTGGCTAGCTGATACTGATGCTGAAGCTGATTGACTTGAGCTTACAGAAGCTGAAGCTGATTGACTAGCTGATACTGATGCTGAAGCCGATTCACTTGCAGATACTGACGCTGAAGCGCTTTGGCTAGCTGATACTGATGCTGAAGCTGATTGGCTTGCAGATACTGACGCTGAAGCGCTTTGGCTAGCTGATACA
>NZ_KQ969037.1:1012260-1012882 GCF_001578705.1 Streptococcus oralis
ACTTTGGCTTGCTGATACTGACGCAGAGTGGCTCGCGCTTGCTGAAATAGAAGCTGAGTTCTGGTTGTTAGATGCTGAAGCTGAAGCACTTTGGCTCGCGCTTACTGATGTTGAAGCACTTTGACTTGCTGATACTGAAGCTGAAGCGCTTTGGCTTGCTGATACAGATGCTGATTGACTAGCACTTACTGATGCTGAAGCGCTTTGGCTTGCACTTACAGACGCAGAGTGGCTCGCGCTTGCTGAGATAGAAGCTGAGTTCTGGTTGTTAGATGCTGAAGCTGAGGCACTTTGGCTTGCAGATACTGATGCTGAAGCACTTTGACTTGCAGATACAGACGCTGAAGCGCTTTGGCTAGCTGATACAGATGCTGATTGACTAGCACTTACTGATGCTGAAGCGCTTTGGCTTGCACTTACAGATGCTGAAGTTGATTGACTTGAGCTTACAGAAGCTGAAGTTGATTGGCTAGCTGATACTGATGCTGAAGCGCTTTGGCTTGCTGATACTGACGCAGAGTGGCTCGCACTTGCTGAGATAGAAGCTGAGTTCTGGTCGTTAGATGCTGAAGCTGAGGCACTTTGGCTAGCACTTACTGATGCTGAAGTACTTTGACTTGCA
>NZ_KQ969037.1:1013148-1013772 GCF_001578705.1 Streptococcus oralis
CTAGCACTTACTGATGCTGAAGCGCTTTGGCTTGCTGATACTGACGCAGAGTGGCTCGCACTTGCTGAGATAGAAGCTGAGTTCTGGTTGTTTGATGCTGAAGCTGAGGCACTTTGGCTAGCACTTACTGATGCTGAAGTACTTTGACTTGCAGATACTGAAGCTGAAGCTGATTGGCTAGATGATACAGATGCTGATTGACTAGCACTTACTGATGCGCTTGCTGATTGACTCGCACTTACAGAAGCCGATGCGCTTTGGCTAGCTGATACAGATGCTGAGTCGCTTGCACTTGCTGAAGCACTTTGACTAGCACTTGCTGAGCTTGATGCTGATTGGCTTGCACTGATGCTTGCACTTACTGATGCTGAAGCGCTTTGGCTCGCACTAATTGACGCAGAGTGGCTCGCGCTTGCTGAGATAGAAGCTGAGTTCTGGTTGTTAGATGCTGAAGCTGAGGCACTTTGACTTGCTGATACTGAAGCTGAAGTACTTTGACTTGCTGATACAGAGGCGCTGGCTGATTGGCTAGCTGATACAGATGCTGAGTGACTTGCACTTACTGATGCTGAAGCTGATTGGCTTGCACTGATGCTTGCACTTACTGATGCTGAAGCGCTTTGG
>NZ_KQ969037.1:1014813-1188840 GCF_001578705.1 Streptococcus oralis
TGATGCGCTAGCTGATTGACTTGCACTTACAGAAGCTGATGCGCTTTGGCTAGCGGATACAGATGCTGAAGCGGATTGACTTGAGCTTACTGATGTGCTTGCTGATTGGCTTGCTGATACAGACGCTGAAGCGCTTTGGCTAGCATTTGCTGAGTTTGATGCTGATTGGCTGGCACTTGCTGATGCACTTTGGCTAGCTGATACAGACGCTGATGCACTTTGGCTTGCAGATACTGATGCACTAGTTGATGCTGATGCTGAAGCTGATTGGCTTGAGCTTACTGAAGCACTTGCTGAACGGCTTGAGCTTACGCTTGCTGAGGCCGAGCGACTTGCACTAAGTGATGCACTCGCTGAACGGCTTGAACTTACGCTTGCTGAGGCTGAACGGCTTGAGCTTACGCTCGCTGAGGCTGAGCGACTTCCGCTAAGCGATGCACTCGCTGAGGCGCTTGCTGAACGGCTTGAGCTTACGCTTGCTGAGGCTGAGCGACTTGAGCTGAGTGATGCACTCGCTGAGGCACTTGCCGAACGGCTTGAGCTTACGCTCGCTGAGGCTGAGCGACTTGAGCTGAGTGATGCACTTGCTGAGGCACTTGCTGAACGGCTTGAGCTTACGCTTGCTGAGGCTGAACGACTTGCGCTGAGTGATGCACTCGCACTTTGGCTTCCTGATACAGAAGCAGATACGCTACGGCTCACGCTCGCACTGGCTGAGGCACTTTGGCTCGCACTGGCTGACGTTGATGCACTAATACTTGCTGAGATAGATGCTGACGCACTTTGACTAGCACTAATTGACGCAGAGTCACTCGCGCTCAAACTCATTGATTCTGAAGCTGACTGTGTACTTGTTGATGCTGACGTTGATTGACTTATAGATGTAGATTGACTCTCATATCGAGGGTTACGAGTAACATTGAAGCTTATTGTAGCTTGATTGACCACTCCTTGACCACCTGCGCCACTAACTCGTACATTGAACAATACCAAGTTCCCTTTGACAGGCGTTGGATAACCCCACATAGTCAAACGTGGTAAATATCCAATCTGACCTTGTTGACTCCGTACTTGCACAACATCCAATCGATAGTTAAGACCAAGTTGTTTCAAACGATTAGTGTCTGTCTCAGAAATATAGAGGGCATCTCTAGCAATATGCTCCTGCTTCCAAGTACCATTAAAGTGCTTGTTTTGTCCATTATGGAAATAAACATGTGTCTCAGGCATTGGTTTATAAGCTGTTTGATCAGGAATTGGATATCTCTTGGCATATTGACCATTTGGTGTATCGGTAAGAAATACACCAGCTTCAGAGTCAATAATACCTGGAATACCTTGGCGGAAACCAGAGTAACCCTTTTTCGGTGCAGTTGTTACTTGTTTGTCTGCCGCTTGATCCTTCTCAGCTTGCTTGGTTGTATCCTTACCTTGAGCTTGGTTCTTATCCGCTACAACACCAGCTGCGATGTTGTTGCTTGTTGTTACTGCTTGGCTTGTGCTAAGAGCTACACTTGCCAAACTTTGGTTAGCACTACCTGATACAAGGCTTGCTGCAGGATTGACCTTAAGGTTGAGCGATGCAGAAGCTGAGGTAGACACAGAAGCCTGAGCTGATGGTTCGCTAACAACTGATGTACTCTCAACTACAGAGGCAGGTGCTTGAGTGCTTGCTGACTCTGATGGTGTAGAGCTTACTGATGCAGATGCTGTTGCACTTGCTGAAGCTGATACAGGAGCTGATGTTGATTGACTCGCTGACTCAGATGCTGGAGCAGTTGACTGACCTGCTGAGGTTGAAGTACTTGCAGATGCTGACTGACTCGCTAAGACTGACTGACTTGCTGAGGCAGATTGACTGACTGAAGCTGACTGACTCGCACTCGCTTGAGCCTCAACAGATTGACTGACTGATACAGAAGCTGAGGCAGATGCTTGTTCTGCTTGAGCTTTCTTTACTTCTGCTTGCGCTTGAGCGATGATTGAGTTAGTACTTGTTTCAGTTGTTTCAGCTGCTTTTGGTTCAGCTGCGATGACTGTTTTATCCGTTTCTTTGTACTCAGATGTTTCATCTGCGTATACAGTTTGCTCTTGTGTCATCACAAATCCTGCAGCTCCCGCGGCCAGGATTCCCCCTATACCCGCTAGCGTGTTAAAACTAAGGTGTGCGTGATCAAGTTCTTCAGTGTCTGACAGGGTACTAGAGACAACTTCGCCCATCCCACCGATACGGAAGAGATCCAATTGAGAGTTCGAGGCTTTTACCCAGTTTTTACCCGACTTGTAAAGCTTATAACGCTTTTTCTCATCTACGATCTCGAAATCTTTGTTAAATTTTTTACTTCGAAACATTTGTTTCCTTTCTTTTATCCAATTGCGACCCTTTGTTAACCTCATGACCATTAACAAAGCGTAGTTGCGCTGCCCTCTCAAAACCAAAATAATAAAACCGCAGTCAGTTTCAGTTTTTATCCCTTTGACTCAGAAAAAGCAGATTCCATCTGGGATATACCAGTTGTTTTTAACTGGTATACACCATTTACCATTTTACCAAAACGGCTTGCCCTTTTCAAGTAATTATATGCGAAATGACAAATGAAAACACTTAATTTTTGTTAAAAATTCGCTTTTAAAGTTCAAACTATTGAAATTCTCTTACGATTTTCGAAATCAAGCCCATTAATACTTCCAATAAAAATGACCAAACCATCATTAGAAGAGATCATTTCTTTTGTAAATCCCATACTTTTAATCGTTTTTCAGACGTTTTCGAAAGATACAGATGAGGACAAGATTATTAACGCTTTGGAACACCCTGTTCTCATACAAAACGGGAAGCCACTATCAACCTTATCATAGTCATTAAACGAAATGCCTTTGATTGTTAGAACTTTGACAATGTCAAAACCAGAATTTTCATAGCTTTAAACATGACAAAAGAGAGAATCAATCTGATTCCCTCTATGCTTCGTTATATGTCACCCACTTCAGTTTCCACTTATTTCCATTCTAATCGGCACTCGACCAAAATTCTGCTCTGCGATGCTTGGCTGTCCTAGTTGGTAAATCTGGTCTGCCTTTTGAGTCATAGCATCCCAAGGTTCTTTTCCAATTCGGCTGACTAGATGGACCCGCTCTTTCAGAGACTTGAGGTGTTGTCTGCCTTTTTCAGTAAAGCCAAGAACATGTATAGCTTCTGGCAAGTCGCTTTCTCTGGCCTGCACCAAGATATAGGTCAAGAGGCGTCTGACACGCGCCTTGGTGTAGCGCTTGGTCGCAACCGCCTCGACTAATTCTTCCACAGACTGGGCTGTTTTGATAGCATCCTTGATGCGCACAGCCATTTCCTGATTGACCTGATAGATGGTTGTTAGGTCTGGATTTGATAAGATTTGATAGCGGAGCAAGGGAAAATAATCATCCCAGCTCACTTTACTAGTTTTTTCAAAAAGCTCTACAGAAGGCATAAAACACTCCAAGAAATCTTGGTCCTTCTGGTGCTGACGGAGGGCTGTTGCCGAGGCAAATTCCACATTCTTGTCCACAGAGTGATAGCCAGCTCCCTGACGCTGAATCGGATGCAGTTTGATGTTGCGTCCCGCAACCGCCTTGGCATAGGCCAGAGCAAGGACATGATTGGGGGTATTGCCTGAAAAATCTAGACCTGCAAATTCCTTCCACATGGCTTGGGTTTTCTGAGGATAGGAGAGGGCATCAGGCAGATTTTCCACAAAATTCTCCATCTCGGTACCTTTCTCTGTGTATAAGTCAGCAACTTTCTGATAATCCAGAACTTCCTCTGTCCCGAAAGCGAGGGTATCAATGCCCAAGCGAGCCAAGATATCCACAGCTCCTTGACCGAAGAAATCTGCTGCCTGAACACTGACTAAAAAGGGCAATTCCACTACCAAATCTGCGCCATTTTCCAGTGCCATCTGGGCCCGTGTCCACTTATCCACGATAGCAGGCTCTCCACGCTGCATGAAATTCCCAGACATGGCAACGATTTTCAGTCCCTCCGCCTGATCCAGCAGGTATTTATGCCCATTATGAAAAGGATTAAACTCCGCGATAATACCTGTGATGGTCATGATGTTCTCCTACTTCTGCGCGACAAAAAACCAACGGGTGCTGGTTTCTGTCGGCTCCTTGTCCTCAAAGTCCGCATAGAGTTTGAAGGACTTGAAACCAGCCTGTTCCAGCAAAATATCATAGGTCAAGACCTCATAGGTCCGCTCCTCATGCACTTCATCGTGGCGACTAAAGGAACCGTCCGCTTCCTTTACAAAGAAGGTCAGCTCATGCACGATGGAGTGAGGAGCTTCGTCCTCATAGGTATCCCAAAGCATGGCAAAATCTTCCGCATTTTCATGGTAGGAATAGCCTGGAAAAATCTCATCAGTCTGGTAGGTCGAATGCACGTCAAAGATAAAGATGCCATCTTCGTTGAGAGCATTATACACTTCCTTAAAGACGTCTCCCACCTCCACCTCATCCTGCATGTAGCAGATAGAGTCAGAGTAACAAGTCACAAAATCATATTTACCAGCCTTGGACAAATCCAGCATATTGCCCTCTATAAAATCAATCTTTTGCTTGGCTGAAGCAGCTCTCTTTTCAGCAATCTTCAGCATATCCGCGCTCAAGTCAAGTCCTGTCACATCAAAACCAGCCTGAGAAAAGCGAACAGACTGGATACCTGTTCCGCAAGCCAGTTCCAAAAGTTTCTTTCTCTCCTTAGTCTTAGGCAAATGGCGAAGCGAAAAATCCGTCCATTTATCGTATAAACTATCATCCATCACAGCATCGTAAACAGCCGCAAAGGTTTCATAAGTTGCCATATTCATGATACCAAGTCCACCCGTAATCAGAATGAAAATTAGGAGCTTGGGCTTAGGATCCTGATCCAAGACTAAGCTATCTATTTTCCGGCGATTACAGGACGGGTTCAAATCCTTTCTAAGATACAAAGAGCGTTAAAAGCAAGGAGAAAATAGGAAACTTTCTGCTGTATCGTCAGATACAAAGGAAGTTACTCTTTTTCTCGTAGCTTTTAGCTCGTGTTCAGTTTCGATATGAACAAAACACGACGCCCTCACCTTTCCATCAATTTTCTAAAATAAGCAAATAAACCCAGTTGACTGCAACTGAGTTCGATTGAAGACAAAGTCTTTTTAAGACTTTCCTTAAGTGATTTCGGACGTCTGCGACCTTCTTTGAAGTTCCAAGACTTAGTTTTGAGCCCTTCGTTTTTCATCTCTAAACTCAGGCTAAAACAGTTCCCCGAACTGTTTTACTCTCAAAACTCCCGAGTTCTTGAAACATTATCGTTTCAAGAAGTTTTATCACAACGGAAAGTCTCGGTAATTTCTCACTTCTCACTCAGAAAACAAGAATAATCTCAATACATTGTCGAATTTCAAAGCAATTCCCATACGAAGTTCAAGTCATCTTCTACGCCAGAGTTTCAGATATATCTACTGAATACGCCTCATGCCACAGTTTTTCTAGGTTATAATGGGCACGCATTTCTTCTGAGAAGATATGCACAACGACACCACCCAGATCCAGTAAGACCCAGCCTCCCGCTGCATCGCCTTCAACATGGCTACCTTTAAAGCCTGCTTGAGCTACTTTTTCACGAATATTGTCAGCGATAGCGTCCAACTGACGGCTATTCATTGAACTCGTGATGACAAAGTAGTCCGTCACGCTGGTCAAATTCTGTACGTCAAGTGCAAGGATATCCTCCGCACGTTTCTCATCAGCCGCTTTCACGACTAGTTCTAGTAATTCTTTTTCGTTCATTTAGTCCTCTTTCAAATAGTGCACAAAAGCGTTATAGGTTTCAAGGGTTTGGGGATAGATGGGGAATCCCTGATGAGCTAGATGCTCCACGGTACGAGCTGTTTCGTAGGCCACTGCCTTATTGAGCGATAGCACAGCAATCTCACGCGCCACATCCACACCTGGAAAGGCGCGGTTATGCTCAATATAGTCTGCGACGTAGATAACCTTATCTAGATCTGTCATCTGACCAGCACCGACTGTATGAATTTCAATGGCTCGCAGGATTTCAGAGTCTTGCAAATCCAAATCTTCCTGAATCTTGTAGATGCCAACCATACCATGCCAGACATTATTTCCCCAGTTTTTGAGGTCAGGGTCTAGCTGGTAACAGTCAATCAAGTCTAGAAATTCCTGATCTGACAGCTTTTTAGCATAATCATGAAGAAGGCCTGCTAGACCAGCTTTCTCAGCATCCACACCGAAGCGTTGAGCTAGCTCTATGGCTGCACACTCCACACCTAGACAGTGGGTTAGGCGTTTCTCGGGTAGAAGCTCTGCCATTCTTTCCAACAAAGCCTCTCGGGAACAGTTGATATAGTCTTGGTATGCCATCAGTAAAGCCCCTCCTTCTCGATGTAGTCTAGCACTGGCTGAGGTAGGAGAAAGTTAGGTTTCCGACCTTGAGCAATGAAGTCACGCACCATGCTGGACGAGATGTCCATGAGAGGCACATCCACCCAGATAACTGGATAGGAAGTCCCTGCCTTGTAGCGCGGACGCTGAACTCCTACAAACTGAACCATGTCGACCAGCTCATCAATTCGGTACCACTTAGGCAGATAGTCCACCATATCAGCCCCGATAATGAAGTAATAATCCGTATCTGGATGTTGCTCTGTCAAAATCTTCATGGTGTCGTAGGTGTAAGAAATACCCTTGCGCTCTAACTCAATGGTTTCAATGGCCAGGCCTTCAATCCCCTCAATCGCCAACTCAAGCATCTTGAGCCGATGGTACTCGGGGATGGTTTCTTTTTTGTCCACGTGAGGTGGTTGGTACTCAGGCATGAGCAGAACCTGGTCTAGTCCTAACTGTTGTCGTACTTGGTCTGCAACGATCAGATGGGCATTGTGAACAGGGTTAAAATTTCCCCCTAAAATCCCGACTTGTTTGCGTTTTTTCTCCTTGATTTCTGGCTCCAACTCTACCTTGGTAAAGGGAGTCAATAATTCGATTGCCATAGGCTCGTCTTCCTTTAATTCTCTGTAAAAACAGTTGTTTGGAGTAGGTGTTTAGATTTCTTTAACTTTCTTGGAAATCTTGCGATTTTCTTTCTTGCTGGATTGCTTAAACAAGATCAAGATGCGTCCGATTTTTTGGACAGTATCTACACCAATTTCTTCTTCCAAGATTTCAGCTACTTCGTGGATGTTTTCATCTGTATTTTGCAAGAGTGTGACTTTAATCAATTCACGGGCGTCAAGAGCTTGACGGATGCTGGTTTTGATTTGGTCGTTGAGACCATTTTTCCCGATTTGGATGATGGGTTTGAGGGTGTGTGCCTGGCTGTTGAGGAAGGCACGTTGTTTTGAGGTTAATGACATAATTTCTTTAAAAGAGTTTCTTTTTATACTTTTCTAAAGTGGTGACGGACGTCAGCAAAGTCCTTTGGACTTTCATGACTAAAATTTGAGCCTAAGGTCTCAAATTTTCCGCAGTTGGTACAATCACTTGTACCAACTGACACCACGGCGAAAAGTATTCTCTACGGGCTCGCAATGCTCGCCTTAATAAAGACAACCCTTTCCTTTCTGTGTTTAAATAATGGCTTTGCGTGTGACGACGGCGACGCCTTCGGGTGCCCAGACGGCGACTTTGGCGGTGCCCGTTACACGGATCCAGCCTAGTCCTGAGATGACTAGGTCAGTCTTGTCCTTGATATTAAATACATGCTGAACCAATTTTGGAAGATCTTCTTTTTCCTTGCTATTTGGTGGTGTGAGGAGAGTTCCAAGGTGCTTGTCATAAAAGTCAGTCGCTCCTTCTAGCTTGGTACGATGGAGTTTGAGTTCATTGTCAAAGAAAGCGGTAAATCCTTGCTTTTCACCTGATATGAAGTCAAAGCGTCCCAAACCACCTAAAAATAGAGTTTGTTCAGGGTTGAGCTGATAGGTTTTTGGCTTGATTTCCTTTTTAGGGCTGACATACTTGAGGTTTTTAGCCGTCAAGTAGTGGGCCATCTGGTGGCGGTGAATAATTCCCGGTGTATCGTAGATATAAGATCCGTCGTCAAGCGGAATCTCAATCTTGTCCAAGGTTGTCCCCGGGAAACGCGAAGTCGTGATGACATTTTGGTCACCTGTGATTTCTTGGATAATGGCATTGATAAGAGTTGATTTCCCAACGTTGGTTACCCCAACTACATAGACATCACGCCCCTTACGGTAGTACTCAATTTTGTCAATGACTTCCCTAATGGCATGCTTGTTTTGGGCTGAAGTCAGGACGACATCCACTGGACGAAGTCTTTCTTCGTGGGCACGTTCCATGAGCCACTGGCTAATCTTGCCCGGTTTAACTGACTTGGGCAGGATATCTTTTTTATTTCCAACTAAGAGGACATCATTTCCCGATACAAAGCGTGGCAAGCCTGGAATAACTGATCCATTGAAGTCAAAGATATCAATGACATTGACCACCAAGGCATCACTGTCTCCCACCTCGTGCAAGAGTTTGAGGAAATCATCGTCCGTCAACTGGACATCTGTGATTTCATTGTAATGACGGAGACGGAAACAGCGTTGGCAATAGACTTCGCCAGTCTCCAAACCTTTTTCGAGTGCTGACTGGGGAGTAAATCCAAGACCAGTCTTGTCTGTCGTCTGAATGGTTGCTCCACAACCAATACAGAGAATTTCTTCCATAGTTAAATTCCTTTTTTATATGTAATCGGTCCGTACTTTTCAGTGATTTTTCGCATGACACGGCGTTCACGAGCTCGGTTAATCTGCGTTTTGATCGAGTCGTGTTGGACTAAAGGTTTGACTAATATTGATCGAATGCCTGCACGATGGGCTGCGCGAATATCCGTCATGAGTTGGTCGCCGACCATGACCACTTCATTTTTCTCGTAGTGAAATTCCTTCATAGCACGGTCAATCCCAAATGTGAAAGGCTTCAAGGCCCAATAAACGTAATCAATTCCAAATTTCTCAACTGCACGTTGAACTCGTTTTTTGGTGTTATTTGAGACCACGATGACACGAATACCTGCGTCACGAAGGTCATGTAGCCATTGCTTCATCTCTGGCGTCCCATCAGGGTTGTTCCAAGCAATGAGGGTATTATCCAAATCGACCAAAACAGCCTTGATCCCCTGCGCCTGCAGGCTTGGGACTGTCAGATCATAGACTGCTTCCACAGCAAAATCTGGCATGTAGTTTTCAATCGCCATTCCGGCTCCTTTTCTTTTTAATTTCTAGCAATTTTCTTTAAACATTGGGCTAAGACTGCCCATAAAATGAGACTAGCTATCAAAATATAAATCCAAGCATTCGGTTCATCTGTAAACGGTAAAGGGACATTCATTCCGAAGAATCCTGTAATAACCGCAAGGATAGCCAGCAAGACTGAGATAATTGTCAAAGTTGTCAAATTGTCATTTAGATTATTATTTAGGATGTTGTTGTAAGAGGCTGAGAGTTGTTGCAAAACTTGGGAAATCAAGTCTGTCATCGAAACCAACTGATGGGCTTCAATCATAGCATCATCAAACTGCTCTCTTTCTACCTCATTAAGATTGCGATAAAGAGCATGCCCTTGGATATGTTCCAAGAGGAGACGATTTTGTTTGGCAGCAGCTGTCAAGTAAACCATACCGGTTTCCAAGTCAGAGAGGGCAAAAAGATTTTTTTTAGTTGTTTTTTGACGAAGAAGTGCACTGATTTCATCCTTACTTTTATCCATCTCTTCAATAACTGGATAATAAGCATTGCTAATAATCTCTAAACTGGCAAAAAGAAATTTGTAGATGGAAATCATTTCATGGCTTTCAAGGTAGGTCGCCATGCGTTTAATCACATAAGTATTCTTGTGATTGCTGATAGTAATCAGCCGTTGTTTTTCAACTATAAAGGTCATCGGAATCGCTTCATAATATTCTTTATCTTTTTCTAAATCAAGAACATTATAAATGAAGGTTACCGTCCCCGTTTCACGGTTATAATCCATGTGGGCGCGTTCATTTCTATCTAGAGCATACTCGATGGTTTCCTTGTCCAATCCATAGACGTCAGAAAGATCTTCCATGTTTTTAATTTTGTCCACATCAAGGTCTATCCAGGTACAATCATGACCTAGTTTTTTCTCTACAAATAGCATACTCTCTCCTTTACCAAACTCCTTCTATTGTACCACAAATCTGCCAAAATAGCAGACCTACTCTGTACGAGAGAAGTTGCTAACAACAGTGATATTGCGGTTAGGAACAAAGTGAAGGGCTTGATCGTCACCTCGCAGTTGAGTTGTACGGATCCCTACACTAACGACCTTTCCAGATACGGTAATAGGACCATTTGTGAGGATCACTTCGTCGCCCACATCGAGCTGGCGTTCAAAGAGGATAAAGAAACCATTGATAACATCAGACAGAAAACCTTGTGCGCCCATCCCAATGGCAACCCCAGCAATCCCCGCACCAGCAAGGAGGCTAGAAACTGGCAAACCCAAAATAGACAAGATACAGTAAATCAAAAAGAAATAAAGTGTGTAGTTAAAAATATTCTCAAGTAAACGAGAAATGGTCTTTTGTCTGCCTGCATCCCGATTTGAAAATTTAAGCGAGGGCTTGACAATCTTTCGGACAGTCGCATGAAGCATCTTTTTAGCTATATAAAATAGCAGAAACAAAATCAAAAGAGAGATCACCTTGGTCAAGACATTCTCTAATACAGTTGTTACATCCAATTTATCAAGATAACGTTGAAAAAATTCTTGCATACAAAACTCCTTTTTAGTATTATACCATAAATTATCCAGCCATATTTTTCATAAATATACCGACATCCCCCAAAATTCAAAAAAGGACTTGCCTCAACGACATATTTATACTATAATCATAAACAATACACTTTGAAGGAGACTATTATGAAAAGAATCATTCGAGCCTGGAACAAGGCCAGCCTCATCAAACGTATCCTAATCGGCATGCTTCTTGGAGCCTCCCTAGGTTTGCTTTTCCCTAGTTTGTCAGGTATTGGCATTCTCGGTGATCTGTTTGTTGGGGGATTAAAAGCCATCGCTCCTGTTTTGGTCTTTACCCTCGTTGCAAATGCCCTTTCACAACATCAAAAAGGGCAAGATACCAATATGAAGACGGTTATTTTTCTCTATCTACTTGGTACCTTTGCTGCTGCCTTACTCGCTGTATTGGCTAGTTTTCTCTTTCCTGTCCAGATCACTCTTAGCAGTGCTAGTACAGAGATTGCCCCACCAGACGGCATCGGTCAAGTTCTCAGCAATCTTCTGCTAAATCTCGTAGATAATCCCCTAAACGCTATCGTCCAAGCTAATTATATCGGGATCCTATCATGGGCTGTTGTCTTTGGACTTGCTATGAGGGAAGCTAGCAAAAACAGTAAGGAATTGCTCAAAACCATGGCAGGAGTAACTTCCAAGATTGTGGAATGGATTATCAATTTGGCTCCTTTCGGAATTATGGGCTTGGTCTTCAAGACCATCTCTGATAAAGGAATTACCAGCCTTGCTAACTACGGAATTTTGCTAGGACTCTTGATTGCAACTATGGCTTTTGTGGCCCTTGTCATCAATCCCCTCATTGCCTTTCTCTTTATGAGAAAAAATCCTTATCCTCTTGTTTTTAAATGTTTACGTGTCAGTGGGATTACAGCTTTCTTTACTCGTAGTTCTGCTGCTAATATTCCTGTAAACATGAAACTCTGCCAAGATCTCGGACTCAATCCAGATACCTACTCTGTTTCTATTCCCCTTGGCTCCACTATTAACATGGCTGGCGCAGCCGTAACCATTAACATTTTGACTCTAGCTGCAGTCAATACGCTAGGAATCTCTGTCGACTTTGGTACAGCCTTTGTGCTCAGTGTAGTGGCTGCCATTTCTGCCTGCGGAGCTTCTGGAATCGCTGGTGGATCACTCCTCCTCATTCCCGTCGCTTGTAGTCTCTTTGGGATTTCAAATGACGTTGCTATGCAGGTAGTCGGAGTTGGTTTTGTCATCGGTGTCGTCCAAGACTCCTGCGAAACTGCCCTGAACTCTTCTACCGACGTCCTCTTTACGGCAGTAGCTGAGTACGCATCGGCACGTAAAAAATAGATTTTTAAGACAAGTCTTCCAAGCCTTGTCTTTTATACTCTTATTCTAGTATTATAGGAAATTCTCATGTCTATCACCCAACGTACGACAAAACTGATCTTAGCGACCTGCCTTGCTTGTTTTCTCGCTTATTTTTTAGATTTATCATCAGCAGTTTCAGCTGGAATTATCGCTCTCTTAAGCCTCTCCGACACGCGCAGAAGTACTCTGAAATTAGCCCGTAACCGCCTCTTTTCCATGCTCCTAGCACTCGCTATCGGTGTTCTAGCCTTTCAACTGACAGGATTTCACATCTGGAGTCTGGGCCTCTATCTGGCTCTCTATGTGCCTCTAGCCTATAAAATGGGCTGGGAAATCGGCATCACCCCTAGCAGTGTCTTGGTCAGTCATCTCTTGGTACAGAAGTCTACCTCTCCAGACCTCTTGCTTAATGAAGTACTCCTCTTTCTCATCGGGACAAGCTTTGCTTTATTGGTCAACCTTTATATGCCCTCTCGTGAGAAAGCTATTCAATGCTACCACCTTCAGGTTGAAGAAAAGTTAAAAGACATCCTGCTTCGCTTTAAATACTATCTGTCAAGAGGAGACGGACGCAACCAAGCCCAACTCGTTGACCAATTAGACAAGCTCCTCGATGAAGCTCTCAAACTGGTTTATTTGGATCACTCGGACCACCTCTTTCACCAGACGGACTACCACATCCACTACTTTGAGATGAGACAGCGACAAAGTCGTATCCTGCGAAATATGGCCCAGCAGATCAATACCTGTCATCTGGCCGCAAGTGAGAGTTTGATTTTGGCTCAACTCTTTTCAAATATTGCTGTCCAGCTAAGCCAGACCAATCCTGCTCACGACCTACTTGATGACATTGAACGCTATCTGCAAGTCTTCCGCAATCGGAGTCTCCCTAAAACACGTGAGGAGTTTGAGACTCGCGCCACTCTCCTGCAGTTACTACGCGAAGCCGAAACCTTTATCCAGGTCAAGGTCGATTTTTACCAAAAATATGGAAACTAGAAAAACCCCAGAAGAATTCATGTAACATGATTTCTCTGAGGTTTTTAATTTACCTTTGACTTCAATTACCTTTACTATATGAAAAAATCCACGAATCAAAAGGCACTGCACCCTTATAATGAGACACAAGAAAAACACATTTATGAGGCCAGTTTTCTGTAATCTACAGGAGACTGGTCATTTAATCTCTGTTGAATTCTAGTTTCATTATAAAATATGATGTAAGATTGACAATTTCTGTTATACTATCTTTAGTTAGGTTTCTCCAATTATGGAGATAGAAGGTTTCAGACTTGAGGACAGCATGAAACCATTCAATACAGGCATTATCTGCTGGTGTTCCTTTTCGGGACATGGAGCGGGTGATGCCTTTTTCTATGCAAGCCTGATAGTAGGATTTTGAGGTGTAAACAGATCCCTGGTCGCTGTGTAAAAGCGCTCCTTGAGGTAGTTCAAGTTGATGAAGTGTATCGAGCACAAAGTTATTATCTTGGCAATCGGAGATGGTATAAGCTACAATTTCGCGATTATAGAGATCATGATCGAAGATAGATAAAGTCTACAGTTCCCAAAGTAGAGGTAGGTGATGTCTGTGACAAGCTTCTCCATAGTCTTGTCTGCCTGAAAATCACGATCCAGCTTATTGTCTGTTAAATGATAAGGCTTCCCTAATTTAGGTCCCTTCTTGGGACGGACACAGCAAAGACAGCCCTTTTCCTTCATGATACGATAGACTTTCTGACAATTTACGACGAGGTTATAAACTTTCTTTAGTAAGCGAGTGATGGTTCGATAGTCATAAATAAAGTGATTTTCCATACAGAGTTGTTCGATTTTATCTATTATTTCGTCTCTTTTCTAAGAATTCTTACACTCCTGTTTCCAGCGATAAAAGGTGAAGCGTTTGACTCCGAAACACTCTAAAATAACAGACACAGGGCACGTTTTCTTATACTCTTCTACTAGCTTGATAAGACTTACTTTGTCGATTTTCTTACCAAGCTCTGATACTTTTTTAGTAATTCTACCTGCAAACGTAACTGTTCGACTTCGGATAGCTGTTCCATTCCTTTACCATAAGTATATTGTTTCCCCAGAGGTTGATGAAAACGATGTAGCTCATCATTCTCATACCATCGCATCTAGGTGTAGATTTGACTGTCATTCTTAATTTCCAAGATCTCCATGATGACCTTATTGGACTTACCAACCTTTTTCATTTCGATGCAGGCTAACTTAGTTTCTAATGAATATGCTTTTTTGACCATAACAAAACACTCCTGTTTCTAGTTTACCAGAATTCAACAGGAGTGTTTTCTTGTGTCTCATTTTATGGGTGCAGTTCCCTGAGCTAGTTTTTCGGTTTCTATAATAGGAAGCGGAATCTAATTACTAAATAGTAAAGAAATCAGTTAATTTCCACCAGTTTATCAAAAGCAATTAGTCTTAACTTACTAATATTCAAAATAAGAATTGTAAAGCTACTATTCTCAGTTAACTTAACCACATAGTAAGAACAATTTCAATCATTATTCATTAAGTCCACAAGACTAAACTCTTGACATGGTCAATATTCACTCAAATTATAATGTACTTTTAAACACATTCTTGCATCAACTATAAATCCTCTGATTTTAAAACACTCTTCATATACACTTTACAAAAAGTAACTATAGAAAATCTTGATGATCTATACTTTAGGTGCTACCGCTCTGTAAAAATAGGCTGTTCTAAAAAATTTATCATCGAGTCATAATCAATCTCTACTTTTTCAGTCCTATTATTCCAAATATCTTCCAACTTGTAAACAATATTGCTATTGGAATCAAGATATGTTGTAATATGTCCATGAGCTATGGCATTTCTAATTCGCTCTAAAATATAATAATACTTGGTCTCACTTCTTTTATTTATTGTACTAGAATTATTTTGATAATATTTCTGCAAATTGTCTTCTTCATATGTAAATCCGTCAATATTAACAGATAAAGGAGAAATTTTCTTCAAATCGTCATCTTCTAACCTCAAGGAAATATCCAACAGTCTCAACACTGGAAACATAAAATTAAATCCAACAATTTTATCTTCATCCTCTTTTAACTCCCTAATACTCTTATTTATTTCTTTAATTTGATTTTGTGTCTTCTCTGGGGAAACATCTTCAATATAGAAAATATTACACCAATAATCAATCTATCTATCATTTAATTGCATTAAATGGACTAAAAAATTAGAAAACTCTGTTTCAAAATCATACAAAAACTTTATTTCAGAAGAAAATTCTTTATAAGTTATTTCTTTTTTATTTAAGTATGTTGTTAAAAAAGACACCTCGACCTCTATTCTATTTTCAGGAATTTCCGTAACTACATGATTATAAATTTCCCTATTATTTTTTATAAAGTTTTCTAATTCTATAAAGTTCAAGTTATTTAATTTTTGAGTAAATATGTTCATTGCATGCTGATTATCACCAGCATATTTTAATTTTTCATCACCTTTACCGTCGTATGTTAGAATATTAAAAAAAGCAAATGTTTTGTTTTTCTTATTTAATAATTTTCTTACTATCCTTGAAATAAATGATTGTTTTTTAAAATCAATAACTTGCTCAGGAGATATCTTATTTGTACTATTAAAATTAAACCAACTATGTTTATATACGACACCGTATGAAGTGTAATTAGAAAAATATGACTGAATGAATCTGTGTAAAATTGGTTCTAAAATAAAGCCATGATTAATAGCTTTACCATTTTTATTGTTATATATAAAATACCCTAGAAAATAACCATTTTCCAAAGTTATAAAATTTCCGTAGTTCATATGAGCAAGAGCATTTCTTAAAATTGCTAATTGGTCATACGGACTTTTACTCTCTCTATTACTGCTTACATAAAATTTATCAAACGATTGAACCGTTCCTTCATTAATCATTAGTTCATCTTTATATAAATTGAAATATTTCTTATATAAATCAAGCAATATTTTATCTTTTTCGCTATTATTCAAATGGTTAAAAAAGTCAGCATAAATAAAATTTTTTTTAAAATAGTCTTTCTCTAGTTTTTCCCTATTAAATAATAGAATAGCTGAATCTAAAAATACTCTAAATCTAACTAAATCAGTAATATTTAATTCACCAAAGTAATTCTTACCTATCTTTTCAATCACATCATCTATATCCAGACCATTGGAATAAAGCGTCTGGTACTTATTTATCATAATTAGATTGTTGTTTAAATAGTCATTATTAGGGTACTCTTGAACTTTTTTATTAAACTTCAAATGACAATTTTTATATTTTTCTCCTGAACCACAAGGACACGGTGTATTTCTCTCTATATTTTTTTTACTCATTCAATTCTCCAAAGATCACATCTTTTCCTCTAACTCTACATCCGGATACTTGTCTGCAAACCAGCGAAGGGCAAAGTCATTTTCAAAGAGGAAGACTGGTTGGTCAAAGCGGTCTTTGGCCAAGATATTGCGACTTGACGACATCCGTTCATCCAAGTCCTCTGGCTTGATCCAACGAACCGTCTTTTTCCCCATTGGAGTCATGACAACTTCTGCATTGTACTCACCTTCCATGCGGTGCTTGAAGACTTCAAACTGGAGTTGGCCGACAGCACCCAGCATATACTCGCCTGTTTGGTAATTCTTATAAAGCTGGACGGCCCCTTCTTGTACCAACTGCTCCATGCCCTTGTGGAAGGATTTTTGTTTCATGACGTTCTTAGGCGAAACCTTCATGAAAATCTCTGGAGTAAAGGTTGGCAGTGGTTCAAATTCAAACTTGTTTTTTCCAACCGTCAAAGTGTCTCCAACCTGATAGGTACCTGTATCGTAAACCCCGATGATATCTCCTGCCACGGCATTGGTCACATTCTCACGACTTTCCGCCATAAACTGAGTAACATTAGACAGCTTGGCACCCTTACCAGTTCGAGGCAGATTGACACTCATCCCACGTTCAAATTCACCCGAAACGATACGGACAAAGGCGATTCGATCACGGTGACGAGGGTCCATGTTGGCTTGGATTTTAAAGACAAATCCTGAGAAATCCTTGTCATAAGGATCCACAATTTCGCCGTCTGTTTTCTTGTGTCCATGAGGTTCTGGAGCAAACTTGAGGAAGGTCTCAAGGAAGGTCTGCACACCAAAGTTAGTGAGGGCTGATCCAAAGAATACCGGAGTCAAATCACCTGCAAGAATGGCTTCTTCTGAGAATTCATTTCCTGCTTCATTCAAAAGCTCAATATCCTCTTTTACTTGTTCATAAAATGGGTTGCTCGCAAAGAGTTTGTCACCATCTTCTAGGCTGGCAAAACGCTCATCCCCTTTATAGAGTTCCAAGCGTTGGTTATAGAGGTCGTACAAGCCTTCAAAGGCTTTCCCCATCCCGATTGGCCAGTTCATCGGATAACTCGCAATACCTAGGACTTCTTCTAGTTCTTGCAAGAGGTCCAGCGGCTCACGACCATCACGGTCCAGCTTGTTCATAAAGGTAAAGACGGGAATCCCACGGTGTTTGACAACCTCAAACAATTTCTTGGTTTGGGCTTCGATACCCTTGGCAGAATCCACGACCATGACCGCAGCATCCACCGCCATCAAGGTACGATAGGTATCTTCTGAGAAGTCCTCGTGCCCTGGTGTGTCTAGGATGTTTACGCGTTTGCCATCGTAGTCAAATTGCATCACAGATGAAGTGACCGAAATCCCACGTTGTTTTTCGATATCCATCCAGTCAGACTTGGCAAAAGTCCCTGTTTTCTTCCCTTTTACAGTACCAGCCTCACGAATCTCGCCCCCAAAGTAGAGCAACTGCTCAGTGATGGTTGTTTTCCCCGCGTCCGGGTGGGAGATGATGGCAAAGGTACGGCGTTTCTTAATTTCTTCTTGTAAAGTCATATCTTCTCTTTCTTTTCTTTCAGGATAATAGTGAATGCTATATTTTATTTTATATTTTTACATCGGAATATTCCAATCCTTTCAACTTACCTATTATAGCGAATTTCAGGGAGTTTTTCAATTGCTCGTCTGATGAAAAAGTCAAGCTAGAACACAGATTTTACCTGATTTCCCTTTTTCCACCGTT
Organism: Streptococcus oralis; assembly: GCF_001578705.1. Taxonomy (GTDB): domain Bacteria; phylum Bacillota; class Bacilli; order Lactobacillales; family Streptococcaceae; genus Streptococcus; species Streptococcus oralis_J. The sequence goes on from NZ_KQ969037.1 coordinate 1,033,082, forward strand.
TCTTGAACAAGATATCAAAGAGAAGCAAGGCAAGAGAAAGAATAACCGACACAAGGAGGTACTTTATCCATAGAGGTGCATTCGAGATAAATGGTGTATCTCTTAAGAGCCCATAATTTCCACCAGTCACCTGATTAACCCCAACTAGAAAGAGATTGAGGATAAAGGTATAGGCTACAATCATATATTTCTTGAGCAGGCTCTTGTCGTAGTGATTCAACAAATAGACCAAGGAGTTCACCAAAAGAGCATAGTGCCCAATCAAAAACGAGAAACTGGTAATGTGCGGAAAATCATAGGGGTCAAAAACGGGGTAAACCAAGGCAAAAACCGCTCCACTTGCTCCTAAGAGGGCAAGATACTGCTTGCTCCGCCATTTATCTGGCAAGAAAACCACCGCAAACATGGCCAAACGGCAATGATAAAATGGAAGGCTATTAGAAAAGGGAATCCCAAAACCAACATACCAGATATATAGGGATAGTAACTGGAGGATCTGAATCCCCTTAAATAAGCGAACAAATTTCGGATTTTTGTGATAAGCAAGTGCTCCATAAATACAAAGCACTAAGACAAGCATCATAACTCCATACCAAAAAAGCGAAATGGGAGGAGGGACCGTCTGAGATCTGGTGATAAATTGATAGAACATGTTTCTATCCTAACTCTTATTTTTTCTTTTTTTCTAGTTTAACCATTATAGCGAATTAAAAACGATTTTTCAATTTCTATTTCTTTTCAGTTTGGCTCCCTTATTTATAGGAAAATATGGTAAAATAGAACAGACTAAAAATCATCATTTCACGAAAGGATGCAAGATGAAAATTACGCAAGAAGAGGTAACACACGTTGCCAATCTTTCAAAATTAAAATTCTCTGGAGAAGAAACTGCCGCCTTTGCGACAACCTTGTCTAAAATTGTTGACATGGTTGAGTTGCTGGGCGAAGTCGACACAACTGGTATTGCACCTACTACGACCATGGCTGACCGCAAGACCGTACTCCGCCCTGATGTGGCCGAAGAAGGAACAGACCGTGACCGCCTGTTTAAAAACGTACCTGAAAAAGAAAACTACTATATCAAGGTACCAGCTATCCTAGATGATGGGGGAGATGCCTAATGACTTTTAATAACAAAACTATTGAAGACTTGCACAATCTCCTTGTCTCTAAGGAAATTTCTGCAACTGAATTGACCCAAGCTACGCTTGAAGATATCAAGTCTCGCGAGACAGCTATCAACGCTTTTGTTACCATCGCTGAGGAGCAAGCTCTAGCTCAAGCTAAGGCTATTGATGAAGCTGGAATTGACGTGGATAATGTCCTTTCGGGAATTCCGCTAGCTGTTAAGGATAATATCTCCACAGACGGTATCCTGACAACTGCAGCCTCAAAAATGCTCTACAACTACGAGCCTATCTTTGATGCGACAGCTGTCGCCAATGCAAAAGCCAAGGGCATGATTGTTGTCGGAAAAACCAACATGGACGAGTTTGCCATGGGTGGTTCAGGTGAGACTTCTCACTACGGTGCCACTAAAAACGCTTGGGACCATAGCAAGGTTCCTGGTGGTTCATCAAGTGGTTCTGCTGCAGCTGTAGCTTCAGGACAAGTTCGCTTGTCACTTGGTTCAGATACTGGTGGTTCCATCCGCCAACCTGCCGCCTTCAACGGGATCGTTGGTCTCAAACCAACCTACGGAACGGTTTCTCGTTTCGGTCTCATTGCCTTCGGTAGCTCATTAGACCAGATTGGACCTTTTGCACCAACTGTTAAGGAAAATGCCCTCTTGCTCAACGCTATTGCCAGCGAAGATGCTAAAGACTCTACTTCTGCTCCTGTTCGCATTGCTGACTTTACTTCAAAAATCGGTCAAGACATCGAGGGCATGAAAATCGCTCTGCCTAAAGAATACCTCGGTGAAGGGATTGACCCAGAAGTTAAAGAAACCATTCTGAACGCAGCCAAACACTTTGAAAAACTTGGTGCTATCATTGAAGAAGTCAGCCTTCCTCATTCTAAATACGGTGTTGCCGTTTACTATATCATCGCTTCATCAGAAGCCTCATCAAACTTGCAACGTTTTGACGGTATCCGTTACGGCTACCGCGCAGAAGATGCAAGCAACCTTGATGAAATCTATGTAAACAGCCGTAGCCAAGGTTTCGGTGAAGAGGTGAAACGCCGTATCATGCTTGGAACATTCAGCCTTTCATCAGGCTACTATGATGCCTACTACAAGAAGGCTGGACAAGTTCGTACCCTCATCATCCAAGATTTCGAAAAAGTCTTTGCGGATTACGACCTGATTTTGGGACCAACTGCACCAAGCGTTGCCTATGACTTGGATTCACTCAACCACGATCCCGTTGCTATGTACTTGGCTGACCTTTTGACCATCCCTGTCAACTTAGCTGGTCTCCCAGGGATTTCGATCCCTGCTGGATTCTCTCAAGGTCTACCTGTCGGTCTCCAATTGATCGGTCCTAAATACTCAGAAGAAACCATTTACCAAGCTGCTGCTGCTTTTGAAGCAACAACAGACTACCACAAACAACAACCCGTGATTTTTGGAGGTGATAACTAATGAACTTTGAAACCGTCATTGGACTTGAAGTCCACGTAGAGCTCAACACCAATTCAAAAATCTTCTCACCTACATCTGCCCACTTTGGAAATGACCAAAATGCCAACACCAACGTGATTGACTGGTCCTTCCCAGGAGTACTTCCAGTTCTCAATAAGGGTGTTGTCGATGCCGGTATCAAGGCAGCTCTTGCCCTCAACATGGACATCCACAAGCACATGCACTTTGACCGCAAGAACTACTTCTATCCTGATAATCCCAAAGCCTACCAAATTTCTCAGTTTGATGAGCCAATCGGCTACAACGGCTGGATTGAAGTGGAGCTAGAAGACGGTACGACCAAGAAAATCGGTATCGAACGCGCCCACTTGGAAGAAGACGCTGGTAAAAACACCCACGGTACAGATGGCTACTCTTATGTTGACCTCAACCGTCAAGGGGTGCCATTGATTGAGATTGTATCTGAAGCTGACATGCGTTCGCCAGAGGAAGCCTACGCTTATTTAACTGCCCTCAAGGAAGTCATCCAGTACGCTGGTATTTCTGACGTTAAGATGGAAGAAGGTTCTATGCGCGTGGATGCCAACATCTCCCTTCGTCCTTATGGTCAAGAAAAATTCGGTACCAAGACTGAGTTGAAAAACCTCAACTCCTTCTCCAACGTTCGCAAGGGTCTTGAATACGAAGTCCAACGTCAAGCTGAAATCCTTCGCTCAGGTGGTCAAATCCGCCAAGAAACTCGCCGTTACGATGAAGCCAACAAGGCAACCATCCTCATGCGTGTCAAGGAAGGAGCTGCTGACTACCGCTACTTCCCAGAACCAGACCTACCCCTCTTTGAAATCTCTGATGAGTGGATTGAGGAAATGCGTACAGAATTGCCAGAGTTTCCAAAAGAACGCCGTGCGCGCTACGTTGCTGACCTTGGCTTGTCAGACTACGATGCTAGCCAGTTGACAGCAAACAAAGTCACTTCTGACTTCTTTGAGAAAGCTGTTGCCCTCGGTGGCGATGCTAAGCAAGTCTCAAACTGGCTCCAAGGCGAAGTCGCTCAATTCTTGAACGCTGAAGGCAAAACTCTGGAACAAATCGAGTTGACACCAGAAAACTTGGTTGAAATGATTGCCATCATCGAAGACGGCACTATCTCATCTAAGATTGCCAAGAAAGTCTTTGTTCATCTGGCTAAAAATGGCGGTGGAGCGCGTGAATACGTGGAAAAAGCCGGAATGGTTCAAATCTCAGATCCAGATATCTTGATTCCAATCATCCACCAAGTCTTCGCAGATAATGAAGCAGCCGTTGCCGACTTCAAGTCAGGCAAACGCAACGCAGACAAGGCCTTCACAGGCTTCCTTATGAAGGCAACCAAAGGCCAAGCCAACCCACAAGTTGCCCTTAAACTGCTTGCGCAGGAATTGGCGAAGTTGAAAGAAAACTAGACAGAAAAAACCAGCCCTAAGGTTGGTTTTTTCTTCTCTACCAACTCCCAATAACTATTTTGGCTTTATTTCCAGAGTATTTTATGGTAAAATGAAGAGTAATAATATTTATTAAAGAGGTAAAAACATGATTGAAGCAAGTAAATTAAAAGCTGGTATGACCTTTGAAACAGCTGACGGAAAATTGATCCGCGTTTTGGAAGCTAGCCACCACAAACCAGGTAAAGGGAACACGATCATGCGTATGAAATTGCGTGATGTCCGTACTGGTTCTACATTTGACACAAGCTACCGTCCAGAGGAAAAATTTGAACAAGCCATCATCGAGACTGTCCCAGCTCAATACTTGTACAAAATGGATGACACAGCATACTTCATGAATACAGAAACTTACGACCAATACGAAATCCCTGTAGTCAATGTTGAAAACGAATTGCTTTACATCCTTGAAAACTCAGAAGTGAAGATCCAATTCTACGGAACTGAAGTGATTGGTGTTACCGTTCCTACTACTGTTGAATTGACAGTTGCAGAAACTCAACCATCTATCAAAGGTGCTACTGTTACAGGTTCTGGTAAACCAGCAACGATGGAAACTGGACTTGTCGTAAACGTTCCAGACTTCATCGAAGCAGGACAAAAACTCGTTATCAACACTGCAGAAGGAACTTACGTTTCTCGTGCCTAATCTCTAGAAAGAGGTCATTCTATGGGAATTGAAGAACAACTTGGCGAAATCGTTATCGCCCCACGTGTACTTGAAAAAATCATTGCTATTGCTACAGCAAAAGTAGAGGGTGTACACTCTTTTTCAAACAAATCAGTATCTGACACCCTTTCAAAACTTTCGCTCGGCCGCGGCGTTTATCTTAAAAACGTGGACGAAGAACTCACAGCAGATATCTACCTCTACCTTGAGTACGGAGTAAAAGTTCCTAAGGTAGCTGTTGCTATCCAAAAAGCTGTCAAAGATGCAGTCCGCAATATGGCTGATGTAGAACTCGCTGCTATCAATATCCACGTTGCAGGTATTGTTCCAGATAAAACACCAAAACCAGACTTGAAAGACTTGTTTGATGAGGACTTCCTCAATGACTAGTCCACTATTAGAATCTAGACGTGAGCTCCGTAAGTGTGCCTTTCAAGCTCTTATGAGTCTTGAGTTTGATACAGACGTCGAAACTGCTTGTCGTTTCGCCTACACACACGATCGTGAAGATACGGATGTGCAACTCCCAGCCTTTTTGACAGAGCTCGTTTCTGGTGTTCAAACTAAAAAGGAAGAACTAGACAAGCAAATCACACAACATCTAAAAGCAGGTTGGACCATCGAGCGTTTAACACTCGTGGAGAGAAATCTCCTTCGCTTGGGAGTTTTTGAAATCACTTCATTTGACACCCCTCAGCTAGTTGCTGTTAATGAAGCTATCGAGCTTGCAAAGAACTTCTCAGATCAAAAGTCTGCCCGTTTTATCAATGGACTGCTCAGCCAGTTTGTAACCGAAGAACAGTAAACAAAAAAAGTGTTTGACAATTATCAAACACTTTTTTCTTTGCCTTCCACTATCTAAAAAAGTGGTAATAGATATAATTATAAACAAAAATCCAGATAGGTTTTGCATGATTGAGAAAGTTAAAAAAACTATGGCAGAGAATCGTTAATCTCAGATTGTCGGTAGAACGATAAACAAGGGCAAAAAAGAGACCAATCAGACTATAATATAATAAACTAATTGGGTCCTGATGAGATAGTATCAAATGACTGAGTCCAAAGATAAGCCCTGATAAGATGACATCTAAATAGTACTTTGACTTAGGAAAGAAGGTATTCATAAAATACCCACGATCAAACGTCTCTTCCAAAAGAGGACCAATAACGACTGTTAAGATAAAACTAAGAACTGTAGATAAAAAAGTTGGTTGTCCATTTGAAAGAACCACGGTAAAATACTCATCATGAATATTCCTAGCATTAATCAAATGAGCATAGCGTGTCCAAAAATTACCGAGAATCTGATGAACCACATAACATGCAAACAAGTAAAAGATAGTTGACCAGTTCCAGCTCTTTTTCTCAAAGATAAAGAGCATCTTTTGCTTTTTTAACCACCAAATTAATAAAAGGAAACTTCCTACTAATCCTATTGTTAAAATAAGGGAATAGACATCAGCACCTAACCCTAAAATGATTGCCACATACAATCCAATTGTTTGTGGTAAATAGGTAGATAGTAAAATAATAAGCAAAAATATTCCAAATTGTCTTAGTTTCTTTGTGTTTCTCATCGTACTTTTTTTGAAAGGTTATCCTGCTCGGAAGCCGTACTTCCAAGCATCTCTATAAGAATTAAGTGCCTCTTGCCCCATATAGGAAGAAAATTCTCTATAATATAACCGCCTACCATAACCATCTTCCCAAACAGCAAGACCATCTGAAACTTGGTCTAAGTCTTCTGACGAAAGAACTGTAAATGTTTCTGTACCTGTCATTGCAAGTACCTTCTTAAAATATTGTTGTAGGCTCACATCTACAGTATACTTCTTTTTTATCTATTTTATTAGTCTTCTCCTCAACTATCAATTTTTCAACCTGAATGGCATTTTCTATAAAAAAATGAGACCTTTCTAGTCTCATTTAGTCATTCTTAGTATTTTCTAAAGCGTTGGTAACGTTCTTCGATAAGTTGGTCGAGTGGTAGTTCTTTCAACCTATCTAGTTCTGCACGCAATTCATTTTTAACGCAACCTAGCAGTTCTTTACTTGACAACCCTGCCTCTGAGATTACCTTGTCTACGATTCCCATTTCTAGGAGTTCATGTGAAGTGATTTTCATCAATTCCGCTGCTTCCATAGCACGACTTCCATCCTTCCAAAGGATAGAGGCAAATCCTTCAGGGCTAAGTACTGCGTAGATTGAGTTTTCTAACATCCAGACACGGTTAGCTACTGCTAGAGCTAGGGCCCCGCCAGATCCACCTTCACCGATAATAATCGCGATGATTGGAACCTTGAGGTCACTCATTTCCATCAGGTTTCGGGCGATTGCTTCACCTTGTCCACGTTCCTCTGCTCCAACACCTGGGTAAGCACCCGCCGTATTGATAAAGGTCACAACTGGACGACCAAACTTTTCTGCCTGTTTCATCAGGCGAAGAGCCTTGCGATAGCCTTCTGGATGAGGTTGCCCAAAATTTCGTTTGAGGTTGTCATGAAGACTTTTTCCCTTTTGGATACCAACGACAGTTACTGCCTGTTCGCCTAACCAGCCAATTCCACCGATAACCGCACCATCATCGCGGAAAGAGCGATCTCCATGCAATTCGATAAACTCGTCAAAAATTCCATTGGCAAAATCAAGGGCTGTCAAGCGACTCTGCTCGCGTGCCTCTCTGACTATTTTTGCAATATTCATCCGCGACTTCCTCCATGCAATCTCACTAATTTAGCAATTGTTTCAGGCAATTCTCTCCGTTTAACAATTACATCAACAAATCCATGTTCAAGCAGAAATTCTGCCTTTTGGAAGTCATCCGGCAAGGTCTCACGAACTGTATTTTCGATAACACGACGCCCAGCAAAACCAACCAAAGTCTGTGGCTCCGCTAGGATAATATCACCTTCCATAGCAAAAGAAGCAGTCACCCCACCTGTTGTCGGATCGGTTAAAATAGTTAGGTAAAAAAGTCCTGCCTTGGAATGACGTTGAACTGCTGCAGAAATTTTAGCCATCTGCATCAAGCTCATGATTCCTTCTTGCATACGGGCTCCACCAGAAGCTGTGAAGAGAACGACTGGCAAGTTTTCTACCGTCGCATACTCAAACAAGCGCGTGATTTTTTCACCCACAACGGTTCCCATAGAAGCCATGATAAAGTTTGAATCCATGATCCCAAGGGCAACTTTTTGTCCCTTGATACTAGCTGTACCAGTTAGTACTGCTTCATCCAAACCTGTCTTTTCACGCATTGTTGCAAGTTTTTTCTGGTAGCCAGGAAAGTTTAATGGATCTTGAGTTTCAATACCTGTAAACATCTCCACAAAGCTACCAGAATCAATCGTCAAATCCAAGCGTTCCTGAGCTGAAATACGGAAAGTATAGCTACAATGGGGACAAATTCGTTCACTCCCAAGATCCTTTTGGTAGATGATATGTTTACATCCAGGACACTTGGAAAAGAGTTCATCAGGAACCTCAGGCTTGGCTTGTGGTTTCTGCCTTACGGAACGGTTAGGATTGATCCGAATATACTTATCCTTTTTACTAAATAGAGCCATAACTCCCCCTTTTAGTTCTCATACTGTTTGAAAGTCTATTCTTTTTCTTGGTATTTTGGCAAGAAAGTTTCCATCAAGAAGGAAGTATCGTAGTCACCAGCGATAACTCGGCGGTCTGAAATCAGATCCAACTGGAAGTCTGCATTGGTTTGCACACCTTCTATATCAAGTTCATAAAGTGCCCGTTGCATCTTCATAAGAGCATCAAAACGATTCTCCCCATGAACAATGATTTTAGCAATCATACTATCATAGTAAGGGGGAATGGTATAACCTGGATAAACTGCTGAGTCCACGCGCAAGCCAACTCCACCACTTGGTAGATAGAGATTGGTAATTTTCCCTGGGCTTGGAGCAAAGTTAAATGCTGGATTTTCCGCATTGATCCGACATTCGATAGCATGACCTCGTAGGACAATATCTTCTTGTTTGAAAGGTAAAGGTTGCCCTGCAGCAATGCGAATCTGCTCTTTCACGATATCAACACCTGAAACAAACTCTGTGACTGGGTGTTCAACTTGCACACGAGTATTCATTTCCATGAAGTAGAAATTGCCACTCGCTTCATCGAGAAGAAATTCAATCGTCCCTGCATTTTCATAGCCAACAGACTCTGCTGCACGAACGGCTGCAGCACCAATTTCATGACGAAGGGTTTTGCCAATCGCAATGGATGGGCTTTCTTCTAAGACTTTTTGGTTATTCCGTTGGAGTGAACAGTCCCGTTCACCAAGATGGACAACATGACCCTCTTGATCTGCAAGAATCTGAACTTCGATATGACGAGCTGGATAAATCACACGCTCAAGATACATAGCGCCATTTCCAAAGTTGGCCTTGGCTTCACTAGATGCTGTCTCAAAGGCTGCGACCAAGTCTTCCGCCTTTTCAACCTTACGAATCCCTTTTCCACCACCACCTGCCGATGCCTTAAGCATGACTGGGTAGCCAATTTTTTCTGCAACTGCAAGTGCCTCTTCAGCTGTGTGAACTTCACCATCAGATCCTGGGATAACTGGAACCCCAGCCTTGATCATTTGCTCACGCGCATTGATCTTATCCCCCATGGTATCCATTACAGCCCCAGAAGGACCGATAAACTTAATCCCCACTTCATCACACATCGTGGCAAACTTGGAATTTTCGCTAAGAAAACCAAAACCTGGGTGGATGGCTTCTGCTTCTGTCAAGACTGCAGCAGATAAAATAGCATTGATATTGAGATAAGACTCTGTCGCCTTACCAGGTCCGATACAGATAGCTTCATCCGCTAGAAGTGTGTGAAGAGCTTCCTTATCAGCAGTTGAATAAACTGCTACGGTCGCAATGCCCAATTCACGCGCAGCTCGAATAATGCGAACCGCAATCTCACCACGGTTGGCAATCAAAATTTTACGAAACATGGAGAACCTCCTTAGTTTCCAATTGCAAAGGTAAGAGTACCACTCGCTGCAAGCTTACCATCTACTTCAGCCTTTGCTTCAACCACAGCGATCGTACCACGACGTTTGACAAAAGTAGCCGTCATAACTAATTGGTCACCTGGTACAACTTGCTTCTTGAACTTAACCTTATCCATGCCAGCATAGAAGACCAGTTTCCCTTTATTTTCAGGTTTGGACAATTCCAAGACACCAGCAGTCTGAGCCAAGGCCTCCATGATAAGAACACCTGGCATGACTGGGTATTGAGGAAAATGACCATTGAAGAAAGGTTCGTTGATAGTCACATTTTTAATGGCAACAATGGTATCCTCGCTCACTTCCAAGACACGGTCCACTAGGAGCATAGGGTAGCGATGGGGTAGAGCTTCTTTGATTCCTTGAATATCGATCATTTGATACGTACCAATCCTTTACCGAACTCAACCATTTCTTCATTTGAAACGAGAATTTCTGTCACCACACCATCCTTAGGTGCAGGAATCTCATTCATGACCTTCATGGCTTCGATGATCACCAAAGTCTGGCCTTTTTTAACACTGTCTCCAACTGTGACGAAGGCAGGTTTATCTGGTCCAGCAGCCAAGTAAGCCACCCCTACAAGTGGGCTCTCAACAACATCACCCTCCGGAGCAACCGTCGTTTCAGCTGGTACTGGAGCTTCTTCCACTGCACTCTCTACTGGAGTTGAAGGGGTAGAAACTACTGGACTTGCCGCTACTGCAGCTGGCACTGGAACAACTTGAGTTGGTGCTTCAGAAGCCATTCTTGCTTCATTCTTACTGAACTGCAATTCGTCCGCTCCGTTTTTATAAGAAAATTCTCTCAAACTTGATTGGTCAAATTGAGCCATCAAGTCCTTGATCTCATTTAAATTCATAGTTATTTATTCTCCCAACGTTTGAAAGCAAGAACCGCATTGTGTCCACCAAAACCAAAAGTATTTGAAATAGCATAAGGGATTTCTTGCTCCAAGCCTTGTCCATAAACGACATTCGCTTCGATATAGTCTGACAATTCACTTGTTCCAGCTGTTTTTGGCACGAAGTTATGACGCATGGCTTCAATTGTAGCGATTGCTTCTACCGCTCCCGCAGCTCCAAGCAAGTGTCCTGTAAAGGACTTGGTTGAAGATACAGGTACTTCTTTACCAAGGACAGCTACGATCGCACCACTTTCTCCTTTTTCATTAGCAGGAGTTGAAGTACCGTGAGCATTGACGTAAGCCACTTGCTCTGGAGAAATTTCTGCTTCTTCCAAAGCCAATTTAATTGCCTTGATGGCACCTTGACCTTCTGGATGAGGTGAAGTCATATGGTAAGCATCACAGGTATTTCCATAACCAACTACTTCAGCCAAGATAGTTGCACCACGTTTTTCAGCATGTTCAAGGCTTTCAAGCACCAACATACCAGAACCTTCTCCCATCACAAAACCATTACGGTCTTTATCAAATGGAATAGACGCACGAGTTGGATCCTCTGTAGTTGATAGGGCAGTCAAAGCTTGGAAACCAGCGATGGCAAATGGAGTGATAGAAGCTTCTGATCCACCAACTAACATGACATCTTGGAAACCAAACTTGATTGAGCGGAAGGCATCTCCAATGGCATCATTTGATGAGGCACAGGCTGTATTGATTGATTTACAGATACCGTTTGCTCCGAAGCGCATGGCAACATTACCTGAAGCCATATTTGGCAAGGCTTTTGGAAGTGTCATTGGTTTAACGCGTTTTGGACCTTTTTCATGAAGACGGATAACCTGATCTTCGATTTCTTTAATTCCCCCAATACCAGAAGCAACGATGACACCAAAGCGATCTTTATCGATTGCTTCTACATCAAGATTTGCATTTGTCACCGCTTCTTGAGCCGCATACAAGGCATACAAAGAATAGTTATCAAAACGGTTGGTATCTTTTTTGACAAAGTATTTATCAAATGGGAAATCTTGAACTTCTGCCGCATTGTGCACAGCAAATTCGCTGTGGTCAAATTTAGTGATTTCTCCAATTCCAATCTTCCCAGTTTGCAAACTGTTCCAAAATTCTTCTGGAGTATTTCCGATAGGAGAGGTCAATCCGTAACCTGTTACTACAACTCGATTTTGTTTCATCTGTCTTACCTATATCTTTCCTTATTTTTTACATGCTAAGTCCGCCATCAACAGCGAGAACTTGTCCAGTCAAATAATCCTGTCCAGCCAGGAACACTGTAGCATCTGCAATATGTTCTGCTTGACCAAAATGTTTCATTGGGATTTGGGCCAATGTCGCTTCCTTGACCTTATCAGACAAAACAGCAGTCATATCAGACTCGATCATCCCTGGTGCAAGAGCATTTACACGTACATTGCGATTGGCAACTTCACGTGCTACTGACTTGGTAAAACCAATCAAACCTGCTTTAGAAGCTGCATAATTGGCTTGTCCGATATTTCCCATCAAACCGACCACACTCGACATATTGATGATCGCACCTTCACGTGCCTTGATCATCTGTTTCAAAACTGCTTGCGTCATGTTGAAAGCACCTGTCAAGTTGATCTTAAGCACTTTTTCAAAGTCTTCTTCGGTCATCTTGAGCATAAGCGTATCTTGAGTGATCCCAGCATTGTTGACCAAGACATCGACAGAACCGAGTTCTGCAATCGCTTGATCTATCATACGCTTGGCATCTACAAAGTCTGAAACATCACCTGATATCGGTACTACTTTGACACCGTAGTTTGAAAACTCAGCCAGCAATTCTTCTGAGATTGCTCCGCGGCTATTCAAGACTACATTAGCACCTAGTTGGGCAAATTTGTGAGCAATGGCAAGACCAATTCCACGACTCGAACCTGTAATAAAGATATTTTTATTTTTTAGTTGCATTCTTTTCTCCTGTTTCCTCTTGTATTTTGTGGGAGAAGGGATCATTAGTTTCCTAACAAAGCATCCAAGCTTGCTTGGTCTTCAACGTTAGCTAGCTTAGCTGATTTATCAATCTTTTTGACAAATCCCGACAGGACTTTCCCTGGACCAATTTCAATAAAATTGGTCACACCAGCATCCTGCATCACAGCAATACTTTCATAAAAACGAACAGGTTCTTTCACCTGACGCGTCAAGAGCTCTTGGATTCGATCTTTTTCCATAATAGCAGCTTCCGTATTGCCGACTAGTGGGCAAGTAAAATCAGAGAAACTCACTCCCTCCAGAGCTCCAGCTAGTTGCTGACTGGCTTGCTCAAGAAGGGCTGTATGGAAAGGACCAGATACATTTAAAGGAATCAATCGTTTTGCTCCTGCTTCCTGCAAGAGTTCAACTGCGCGGTCAACTGCAGCCACCTCACCACCGATAACGATTTGGCTTGGGGTGTTGTAGTTGGCTGGGGTCACTACTCCAACTTTAGAGGCTGCCTCACAAGCTTCCTCAATCACTTCTACTGGAGTATTTAGGACGGCAACCATCTTTCCAGAGCCTGCAGGTGCAGCTTCTTCCATATAAGCACCACGCTTAGCAACCAAGGCAACTGCATCCTCAAAGTCCAAGGCACCACTTGCTACAAGAGCAGAATATTCCCCAAGAGACAATCCTGCTACCATATCCGGCTCGTAGCCCTTTTCTTTCAATAGTCGGTAAATAGCAACCGAAGTCGCTAAAATAGCTGGTTGCGTATAGCGAGTCTGGTTTAACTTAGTTTCGTCCTTATCAATCAAGTCACGAAGGTCATAACCCAAAACCTGACTGGCTTGGTCAATTGTTTCCTTGACGATAGGATAACGATCATAGAGATCACGTCCCATTCCTAGATACTGAGCACCTTGACCCGCAAATAGAAAGGCTGTTTTAGTCATTTCTTACAACTCCTGCCCAACGAGAGGCTTCTTCTTGAATTTTCTTGGCTGCACCATAGTATAGATCTTTTAGGATTTCTTCGACAGTTTCCTCTTTAGAAACCAAACCAGCAATCTGACCTGCCATTACAGATCCACCTTCTACATCTCCATGAACAACGGCTTTAGCAAGAGCACCAGCTCCCATTTGTTCAAAGATTTCTAAATCTGGGTTTTCTTGTTTAAAGGCATCTTTTTCAGCCTGCTCAAAGTCACGTGTCAACTGGTTTTTAATGGCACGAACAGCATGACCAAAGTGTTGAGCTGAAATAGTCGTATCGATATCACGCGCCTTTAAGATTTTTTCTTTATATTTTGGATGGGCGTTAGATTCCTTAGCTACTACAAAACGTGTACCAACCTGAACGGCCTCTGCACCAAGCATAAAGCCTGCAGCGACACCCTCACCGTCCGCAATTCCTCCAGCTGCGATAACTGGAATTGAAACAGCCGCAGCAACCTGACGAACCAAGGTCATAGTTGTTAATTTACCAATATGTCCACCGGCTTCCATTCCCTCTGCAATAACTGCATCTGCACCAATTTTTTCCATACGTTTTGCCAAAGCAACACTTGGAACAACAGGAATAACAGTAATTCCTGCATCATGGAAACGAGTCATATATTTACTTGGATTTCCTGCACCAGTTGTCACCACCTTGACCCCTTCTTCAATCACGAGATCAACGATGTCTTCTACAAAAGGTGACAAGAGCATGATGTTGACACCAAAAGGTTTGTCTGTAAGTGATTTGATTTTATCGATATTAGCCTTTACGACCTCTTTAGGTGCATTTCCACCACCGATGATCCCTAGACCACCAGCTTTTGATACCGCACCAGCCAAGTCACCATCAGCAACCCAGGCCATTCCTCCTTGAAAAATAGGATAATCAATGTTCAATAATTCTGTAATACGTGTTTTCATAGTGCCTCCATCATTCCTTGCTTACGTAATAGTTCGATGAGTTTATCATTTGAGTCTCAAACTATTACCTAAACAAGAGGGAGCGGGTCTCCCCTACTCCTTCTAGTAATATGTTAATTATTTTGTTTGCTCTTCAACGTAGGCAACCAAGTCACCAACTGTTTTCAAGTTATCTTCTGCTTCGATTTGGATATCGAAAGCATCTTCGATTTCAGAGATTACTTGGAACAAGTCCAATGAATCTGCATCCAAATCATCAAAAGTAGATTCAAGTGTTACTTCTGATGCGTCTTTTCCAAGTTCTTCAACGATAATTTCTTGTACTTTTTCAAATACTGCCATGATAGGACTCCTTTAAAATATAAAAAATTTATAACTATGTGTTTACCACATGATTACCTAGATTGTGAGAATGAGTGTGCCCCATGTCAAACCTCCGCCGAAGCCTGATAGGAGAATAGTCTGGCTACCATCTAAACGAATCTTGCCATTCTCCACACACTCTGAGAGCAAAATCGGGATGCTTGCAGCACTGGTATTTCCATACTCCATCATATTGGCAGGAAGCTTGTCTCGGTCTACACCGATTTTCTTAGCCATCTTATCCAAAATGCGGATATTTGCCTGATGAAGCAAGAGATAATCCAATTCCGATGCTGCGATTGGACTATTTTCAATAGTCTCTTTGATCGATCTAGCAACATCACGATTTGCAAAATCAAAAACTGCTCGTCCATCCATTTTCAAAAAAGCAGGAACTGCCTCTTGATCTGAGAAAGGAGAAGCCAAAGCCGTTTGGCCATAGGTCAAACACTCGCTCCGAGAGCCATCCGTATAGAGACTTTCCACAAGGAAGTGCCGTGTTTCGCTCGTTTCCAAGAGAACCCCACCTGCACCATCTCCAAAGAGAACAGCTGTCGAACGATCTGACCAATCAACTGCCTTGGATAAGGTCTCAGCCCCGATAACAATCCCTTTTTTGAACTGTCCAGAACTTAAAAACTTTTCTGCAGTTGAGAGAGCGAATACAAAGCCACTGCAAGCTGCTGTCAAATCAAAGGCGAAAGCTCTATGCGCTCCGATATTTGCCTGAACCCGAGCTGCCGTAGAAGGCATCATCGAATCAGGAGTAATCGTCGCTACAATGATAAAATCAATCTGATCCGCTGTTAAGCTCCCTTTAGCCAGCAAACTCTTAGCAACTTCTGTCGCCAAGTCACTTGTAGACTCTGTTTTTGAGATATGTCTCTGTTTAATTCCTGTCCGACTTGAAATCCACTCATCGCTTGTATCCATAATTTGAGCCAAGTCCTGATTAGTGACCACTTGCTCTGGAACATAATGAGCAACCTGGCTTATTTTTGCAAAAGCCATTATTTCAAATCCTCCAAAAATTGATAAAGGTTAGTTAAGCCCCTACCCATCACTTCTATCTCTTCAGAGCTCATACCATCGATAATTTTTTCGACCATGGCCTTGTGGAAACGTTTATGAAGGCGGTGAACCAAACGACCTTTCTTTGTCAAATGCAAGTAGACCACACGACGATCCTGATCAGAACGAATGCGCTCAACATAACCTTTTCTTTCTAGATTATTCAAGCTGGTCGTAACAGTTCCAAGAGTGACCATCAGTTCTTTAGAAACCTTACTTGGTGTCGCCTCTGGGAACTTGCCAATCACATCAATCGTGTGCATTTCTTTGATGGAGATGTCTTTGAAACGACTACCTCGTAAGCTAACCTCCTCAATCACAAGGACATTATTAAAAATAGATGTTAAATACTCATTCACTTGTTGGTAGTCCAAAGTATTCCCTCCTTCTCAAAAAAACTTTTGCATTCAAAACATTTGACACGAAAAGTATATCAAACTTCAAAGAATTGTGCAAGTATTTTTTTATTTTCCTGAAAATTTTGGTCGTCTTCTTTCAGAATGAGCTCGAACTCCCTCTTTAAAATCTTCAGTCAAAGACAAAGATTCTTGCAGTTTCAATTCCAATTCAGCATAATTTTGCCAATCCTTAAATTGGCTTTCCCAAACTAGCTTCTTAATGGCTGCGTATGAGTTTGCTGAGCCTCGTCTTAATTTCTTCAGAACTTGTTCTCTAGTTTTTTCTAATTTATCAGCTTCGCAGACACGGTATACCACACCCCATTCCAGTGCTTTTTCCGCAGTCAAAGCTTCTCCTGTCATGGCAAGTTGTGCAGCCCGTGTTACCCCGATACTACGACTCAAGAGATGGATTCCACCAGCGTCCGGCGCCAATCCAACTCCAACAAAGGCTTGGATGAATTTTGCCTTATCAGTCGCCAAACAAAAATCGACTGCCACTGCCATATTGGCTGCAGCACCAGCAACTGCTCCATCTACCTCCATCAAAACAGGTTTAGGGATCTGCTTAATTTTATAGGAGATTGTATTGACTAATTCTGCAATCTTATTCAAAGAAGGGATATCATCCTCATCCACTGCACGCTTCATCTCAACCAGATCTCCCCCAACTGAAAAGACCTTCCCATTAGCATTAATCAAGATGAATTGAACAGCTTGTTCCTGCTCTGCTAGGGTCAAAGCTTCTAAAATCTCCTCACACATTGGGATATGGAAACCATTTGCCACTTCGGGACGATTCAAAGTAATGATAGCCAGATCATCTAGGATCTGATATAAGATATGATTCATAGCTTCTCCTTTTCTTTTATAAGACAATAGAATTATTTCATCATCAAAGTATACCTTTTTTTAGATAAAGAGGCAAGAAAAAACTAAAGGAAAGTGTCTCAGCTGATCAAAACGCTCACTTTATCCTAAAGACCTTAGTATTTTCTTCATTGAAAAATGCCCCTCTTTCTGCTATAATCGTATAAAATACTTACTTGAGGAGTCCTTATGAAGGTTGTTAAATTTGGCGGAAGCTCGCTTGCCTCTGCTAGTCAGTTAGAAAAAGTTTTAAACATCGTTAAAAGTGATAAAGAACGCCGTTTTGTAGTCGTTTCTGCACCCGGCAAACGCAATGCTGATGATACCAAGGTGACCGATGCTTTGATCAAATACTATCGTGACTATGTAGCTGGAAATGACATCAGTGCTAGCCAAAGCTGGATCATTGACCGTTATGCCGCCATGGTTAGTGAACTAGGGCTAAAACCTGCTGTTTTAGAAAAAATCTCTAAAAGCATTCGCGCCTTGGCAACTCTTCCTATAGACGCCAATGACTTTCTCTATGACACCTTCCTAGCGGCTGGAGAAAACAACAACGCCAAACTTATTGCAGCCTACTTTAACCAAAACGGCATTGATGCACGCTATGTTCACCCAAGAGAGGCTGGAATCGTTGTCACAAGTGAACCAGGAAACGCACGCATCATCCCATCTAGCTATGACAAGATTGAAGGCTTGGCTGACAGCAACGAAGTCCTTGTTATTCCTGGTTTCTTTGGGGTCACTAAGGAAAATCAAATCTGTACCTTCTCCCGTGGTGGATCCGACATAACTGGTTCCATCATCGCTGCAGGTGTTAAGGCTGATCTCTATGAAAACTTTACGGACGTAGACGGTATCTTTGCTGCCCATCCAGGTATCATTCACCAGCCTCATTCTATCCCTGAATTGACCTACCGTGAAATGCGGGAATTGGCTTATGCAGGTTTCTCAGTTCTTCACGATGAAGCTCTGCTCCCTGCCTACCGTGGGAAAATTCCTCTCGTTATCAAAAATACCAATAACCCTGACCATCCGGGTACTCGTATCGTTCTAAAGCATAGCAGTGATAAATTCCCAGTCGTTGGAATCGCTGGTGATTCTGGCTTTGTCAGCATCAACATGTCGAAATACCTCATGAACCGTGAAGTTGGATTTGGACGCAAGGTTCTGCAAATCCTCGAAGATCTTAACATCGGATGGGAACACATGCCAACAGGTATCGATGATCTTTCAATCATCCTCCGTTCTCGCGAACTAACTCCTATCAAGGAAGAAGAAATCCTTCGTCAGTTGGTTCAAAAAGCAGAAGTGGACCATGCTGAAATCGAACACGACCTTTCCATCATTATGATTGTCGGAGAAAAGATGAAGAGTCATATCGGGGTAACTGCTACTGCAACACGTGCTTTGTCTGAGAATAAAATCAACATCCAGATGATGTCCCAAGGTTCAAGCGAAGTTTCCATCATGTTTGTTGTCAATAAAGATCAAGAAAAAGCAGCTATCAAGGCTCTCTACCACGCCTTTTTCGATGAAAGTAAGGAAGACTAACCATGGCCCAATCTCTCAATAAAGTCATTGACCTCCAAACCACTGGAACATCTTACCTCTCTATCTCTGGAAAAGTTGGAAAATTTCTAGTCGGGGATCAAGCCTTAGAGTTTTATCCCGATGTCAATGTTGAACAATATATCCAGATCCCCTGGTCCAGCATTCAGCAAGTCGGAGCCAACGTAAGCGGCCGCAAGATCAGCCGCCACTTTGAAGTCTTCACCGATCAAGGTAAATTCCTCTTTGCCTCAAAAGACTCTGGGGCTATCCTCAAAATCGCTCGGGAAAAATTAGGAAACGAAAAGGTTGTGAAACTTCCGACTCTACTCCAGACCATTGGACAAAAATTTAAAAATCTATTTGCAAAAAAGTAGAAACTTTAGTATAATCATAGCAACGGATAAGTAAGTTATCCTCTTCTTTCAGAAAGTCTGCGGATGCTGCGAGCAGATAGAGGAGATAAGTGAAATTCTACCGTTATCAACAATTAAATACAGAATCAAGTGCACACCTGTGAAGTTGGATGGAACCGTGGCCCTGCCACTCCAACGCTTTGTTAGGTGTGCTTTTTTCATAAAGGAGTTTTTATGTTAGATATCAAACGTATTCGTACAGACTTTGATGCTGTCGCTGAAAAACTAGCTACACGTGGTGTAGATGCTGCTGTTTTGAATGAAATGAAAGAAATCGACGCTAAACGTCGTGATATCTTGGTCAAGGTCGAAAACCTCAAGGCAGAACGTAACACAGTTTCTGCAGAGATTGCTCAAGCCAAGCGCAATAAGGAAAATGCTGATGACAAGATTGCTGCTATGCAAGCTCTCTCTGCTGAAGTCAAATCTCTTGATGCTGAATTGGCAGAAATCGATGCTAAATTGACAGAATTTACGACTACACTTCCAAACATTCCTGCTGACAGCGTTCCTGTTGGAGCTGATGAGGATGACAACGTTGAAGTTCGCCGTTGGGGAACTCCACGCGAGTTTGACTTCGAACCAAAAGCTCACTGGGATCTGGGTGAAGACCTTGGTATTCTTGACTGGGAACGTGGTGGAAAAGTGACGGGAGCTCGCTTCCTCTTCTATAAAGGACTTGGAGCTCGTTTGGAACGTGCTATCTACAACTTCATGTTGGATGAGCATGGTAAAGAAGGCTATACGGAAGTTATCACACCTTACATTGTTAACCATGACTCAATGTTTGGTACTGGTCAATATCCAAAATTCAAGGAAGACACTTTTGAATTGAAAGACACTAATTATGTCCTCATTCCTACAGCTGAAGTGCCTCTTACAAACTACTACCGTGATGAAATCCTTGACGGAAAAGACCTACCAATCTACTTCACTGCTATGAGCCCATCATTCCGTTCTGAAGCGGGTTCTGCTGGTCGTGACACACGTGGCTTGATTCGTCTGCACCAATTTCACAAGGTTGAAATGGTCAAATTTGCCAAACCAGAGGAATCTTATGAAGAATTAGAAAAAATGACAGCCAACGCTGAAAATATTCTTCAAAAACTCAATCTTCCATACCGTGTGGTCGCGCTCTCTACTGGAGACATGGGCTTCTCAGCTGCCAAGACTTACGATTTGGAAGTTTGGATCCCAGCACAAAATACTTACCGTGAAATCTCAAGCTGTTCAAATACAGAAGATTTCCAAGCTCGTCGTGCTCAAATCCGTTACCGTGACGAAGCCGATGGCAAGGTTAAACTCCTTCATACCTTGAATGGTTCTGGACTTGCAGTTGGACGTACAGTAGCCGCTATTCTTGAAAACTATCAAAATGAAGATGGATCTGTGACTATTCCAGAAGCACTTCGTCCATACATGGGTGGCGCTGAACTTATCAAACCATAAAAAATAAGGCCTAGCTAGATAATAGCTAGACCTTTTTTCGTAACCAAATCAGATAACCACTCAAGACAAAGAGTAAAATAGTGAGGCATATAACCGTTTCAGCAAACACCAGATAATCCAGAAATGGAAGTTTCAAAATTCCCTGAGCCATCTTGAGCGAGGTAGCTGTGATAATGGTTGGGAAGGTGAGGGCTGAGAAGGCTGGTTGAAAGCCTTGTTTTAAAATATTGGGCAGGCGAGTTAAAACGAAGATGAAAAACGACTGAGAGACAAGCATCAGCAGTAACAAGGCCCAGGTCGGAAGGGTAACTCCACCGATACGCACCAGAGCTGCTAAGAGCAAAGAAAAAGGAGCACAGTAGATTCCTTCTTGCCCTAGTAGAGCTGGAGTCAATGGCTGTTTCTTTAGATCACTGTAAATCAACGGATAGAGAAAACAAGTAGCGAGAAAGCCGAAAGTCACCGTTAGGTAGGCAATCTGAATCAGGCCAACGACTGGATAGGTCAAGGCTGCAACTGCTATGCCCACATAAAGTACTGTCCAGCTTGGTGTTGCACTAGCTCTTTCCTCCACTCCAAGAAAGCGACGAGAAAAATAAGCAATCAAAGCAAGATCCAAGATAAAGGAAAACCACCACAAAAGCTGGGCTAGGATAGGCATAGACGGAACTAGTCGCAAGACATAGGTCGATAAAATCATCCCAGCCATAGGAAAGGTAGCTATACCAGATAAAAGAGGGGGCTTGGTCAATTCTTTCTTGGTTTCTTCCCAATTAAAAAGATGAAGAATCAGAAAGAAAATCCACAAAACTAAACCAGTCAGACTCAATAAATGCGAAAGAACAGGCCAAGTATCCGCAATCAAGTTTCCTGCACCTGCCAAACCTAACAAACAACCAGAAAATACCAAAGGGAGTTTTTTCATGGCAACCTCCGTTAATCATATTATTATCAGTATAGCATAAAAGCCTTTAAAATAGCATAGAAAAATGAAGACTGGGTAGATCAGCCTTCATTTTTTCTTTAGGATTCGAACTAGGCATAAGGTTGCAATTCTGGATTGATTGGCGTATCAGCTAAGTTGTTTGCATAGTTGCAAAGGCTGGCTAGGCTGACACCGAGAACCACGTCCAAGGCATTTTGTTGCGTATAGCCGGCTTCTAAGAATTCAGCCAAGGCTTCATCTCCTACACGACCCTTGGTATTGATGACTGCCAAGGTAAACTTGGCTAGAGTATCTAGCTTAGGATCTGTCTCGATTGGAGTACGGTTACGGAGGGCTTGGAGAAGATCATCATTCATCTGGATTTGTTTGATTGAAAAGGCTGTGTGACCTGCGACGCAGAAAGCACAACCATTGGTTACGGCAGCTGTGATTTGCACTACTTCGCGTTCCACTGGTGTCAGGCTATTGCGACGGTTGATGGCTCCGACAGTTCGGTAGGCTTCAAGAGCGGTTGGGGCATTGGCCAAGAGACCGATTAGGTTGGGAATATAGCCGTTGTTATCTTTTTGTACTGTTTCAAGAACTTCTTTCACTTCTGCTGGTGCTGATTCTACTGTGTGGATGGTAAATGTTGTCATAAGAAACCTCTTTTCATTTTATTGTCATTTAGTCTATCATAGAATTTTCCCCTTGGATAATATATATTTTCAATCGCCTTGATAGAAAATGTCTATAAAATGAAAAAATCACACTAAAAGTGTGATTGGGTTAGTGTTTAAAATACTTTTTAGTCTCAGCAATGACGACTGGCGACAAGACTAAGAGGGCAATCAAGTTTGGTAGAGCCATCAAGGCATTGACAATGTCTGCGATAATCCAAACCATATCCAACTCGATAAATCCTCCCAACAAGACCATGACTACAAAGACTACACGGTAAAGCCAGATAAAGCGGACACCAAAGAGAAACTCAAAACAGCGCTCTCCGTAGTAGTTCCAACCGAGAATCGTCGTAAAGGCAAAGAGCACAAGGAAGATGGTCAAAAGAGCAGGTCCAAAGTGTGAAAAAACTGTTGAAAAGGCTGACTGGGTCAAGGCAACACCATTTAAATCTCCGCTCCAAACACCAGTTACTAAGATTGTTAGACCCGTCAGAGTACAGATAATCAAAGTATCAATAAAGGTTCCTGTCATGGAAATCAAGCCTTGCTCGACAGGCTCATTAGTCTTAGCTGCAGCCGCTGCAATGGGAGCTGAACCAAGACCAGATTCGTTAGAGAAGACTCCTCGCGCCACACCATTCTGGATAGCCATCCGAATGCTGGCACCTGCAAAACCACCTACCGCAGCAGCTGGACTAAAGGCTGAAGTAAAGATGAGGGTAAGTGTGGCTGGGATTTTCTCGATATTAAAGAGAATAACTGTAAGAGTTCCTAAAATATAGACAATAGCCATAAAAGGAACCACTGCTGTCGAAACTTTTGATATGGATTTAAGACCACCAAAGACGGCAATCCCTACAAAAATGGATAAAATCAGAGCTGTGATGGCTGGATCAACTTGGGCTGTATTTTGAATGGATTCTGTAATCGAATTGACCTGGGTAAAGGTACCAATCCCTAGAAGCGCCACCAATACACCAGCTAGGGCAAAGAAGATAGCAAGTGGACGCCACTTTTCTCCCATCCCCAAAAGGATGTAGTGCATGGGTCCTCCAGCTACAGCTCCATTTGCATCCTTGCTACGGTATTTGATTGCCAGCAAGCCTTCAGCATACTTGGTTGCCATCCCAAAAAAGGCCGCCATCCACATCCAAAAGAGGGCCCCTGGCCCACCAACCTTGATGGCTGTCGCGACCCCGATGATATTTCCCGTTCCAACAGTAGCTGCAAGGGCTGTACATAAGGCAGCAAAGCTCGACACATCGCCGTGCCCCTTGTCCTTGGTAAAGATCAACTGAAAGGCCTTAGGGAGACGAGCTACCTGCAAAAGACCTAGTCGGATGGTCAAATAGATACCCGTTCCGACCAATAAGATCAAGAGGGGAGGCCCCCAAACGAAAGCATCAAGCGCTTTTAGCAATTCTAACATTTCCTTCTCCTATCTTTTCAACCCCAAAAGAAAGAGCACATGCAAGATACATGTACTCTGGAATGCTTAGATAAATGCTAAAAAGCGGTCTATCTTAGCTCTGTCCTTTTACCTGAGAGTTTGAGCAGTTGCCTGCCTTGCCCCTTCGGTGCCTTTACGGTCTCTCCAGAGTTCCGTCCATTTACAGTCATGGAAAACAAACCTTTCTCCATTTCTATTAAACTTCATTCGGTGTTGGTATTTTATTTTTTATTATTCTACAAGAAAAGTTAGCCTTTGTCAATGTTTTCTATGAAAATTTTTAGTTTTCATTTCTTTTTTTCAGAAAGATTGACTCCTTCTTCTCTCTATCCTTTAAAGGTCACAATGGTTGCGCCACTACCGCCAGCATTCTGTGGAGCATAGCCGAAACTCTTAACATGCTTATTTCTTTGTAGGTATTTGATAACGCCCTCACGGATGACTCCCGTACCGATACCATGGATGATGTCTACCTGCGCCATGTTATTGAGCAGGGCTTGGTCGATAAAGGCGTCCAACTCATTCATAGCCTCTTCGTACCGTTTGCCTCGGAGATCCAGCCTCGCTTGCGGACCACGACCAGAAGCACGTTTGACGACATTGACTTGTTTTTTCTTGACTGGGGCTTCTTGCTGAGCCTGAACAAGGTCAAATTCTTTCTCTTCCAAGGTCATCTTGATCAAACCGACTTGGGCTTCCCAACGGCCGTCCTTAAGCTGATTGGTCAAGGTTCCACGTTGTCCATAACTGAGAACCACAATGTCATCTCCCACCTTTGGAGCTCGTTTTTTCTTGGCTTTTTGAAGGACCTTGTTTTTGGACAAATCTACTTTTTCAGGGGCCAGTTTTTTCAGCTCAGCCTTGGCTTCAATGATTTCATGGGGTTTGAGTTGAGACTTACTGTGGAGGTTCTTGAGAATCTGGTCACTCTCATTTAGAGCAAGTTCCACAATCTCGACTGCTTGTTCACGCGCCTTGTTAAGCTCAGTTTCCTTTTCACGATTGAGTTCGTTGTAGAGCTTTTTAAGAGCTCGGTTCATCTTAAGGTTTTCTTGCTCCACCTCACGGATATTGTCCAAGCGTTTGCGACTTTCAAGCGTTTGCTCTTCCAATTGTTCAATGATGCGGTTGACATCATTATCCTGATCAACCTGCTGGCTGGCATCTCCCACGATGACATCTGACAAGCCCAGGCGTTTGGCAATTTCAAAGGCATTACTTCGACCAGGGACACCCTGCATAAAGCGATAGGTCGGACGCAGACTAGCTGTGTCAAACTCCATGCTGGCATTTTGCACAAAGGCTGTCTCGATACCATAAGCCTTGAGTTCTGGGTAGTGGGTCGTCGCCATGGTCTTAACCTGACGCAGACGAAGATCCTCCAAAATGGCCATGGCAAGGGCTGCTCCTTCCTGCGGATCGGTACCTGCGCCAAGCTCATCTAGTAATAAAAGCGAGTGTTGGTTGACCTTGCCAAGAATATCTACGATATTAGTCATGTGACTGGAGAAGGTAGACAAGCTTTGCTCGATAGACTGCTCATCCCCAATATCTGCGAAGATTTCTTCGAAAATACCGACACAGCTCCCCTTATCAGCTAAAATGGGCAAGCCTGACTGGGCCATGAGTTGGGTCAAGCCCAAGGTTTTGAGCATGATGGTCTTACCACCAGTATTGGGACCTGTAATGACAATGGCCGTTAATTCCTTACCGAAGTGTACATCGTTTGCGACAGCATTTTTAACCAAAGGATGGCGGACATGAAGGAGTTGAATCTCTTGATTCTGTGAAAGTTGAGGAACGACTGCTTGTCTTTCTTGGATGAAACGCACCTTGGCACGAATCAAGTCTAAATGGCCGATAATCCAAGCGTCATTAGCAATCTCAGCAGCATGAGGGCGGATCCGTTCTGAGAGCACCTGTAGGATGCGAATCATCTCATAGCGTTCGTCTGCTCGCAAACTAGCGATTTCTTCGCTCAGTTTCACGACCTCACGTGGCTCGATATAGACCGTGTTTCCGCTGGCAGAGATGTCATGAACAACACCTGCAATCTTGTTACGATAGGTGTTCTTGACAGGTAAAACCTGACGGCCATTTCTGCTAGCAATGATTCCTTCGGTCAACATCTGCGCTTTTTGTTTAAGTAAGTCTTGCAAGACATCTCGAACTTGACTCTCGCTATCATGAATTTTCCGACGGATGCGTGCTAGCTCTTCACTGGCGAAATTTTCGATAAATCCTGCATCATTTAGGGATTGAAGACTCCCTTGCAAGTGTGGGAAATCATGCAGTCTTTCAAACCATCTCGCCAACTGTTCCAAGCGAACATTTTCGAGATTAGCATAAAAACTTTGCAACTCTCTGCTAGCAAGCAAAACCCGTTTGAGGAGCAGGAACTCCTCGATATTGAGGTCCGCCCCCATCTCCAGACGCTTACAAATCGCTGATATCTCACGTGTCGCTAGGATGGTAAAGTGAGGTTGCTCCACAAAAAGCGCCTGCATTTCCTCCATCTCTGTAAAGGCTTGTTTGATCTTATCCGCCTTGGCAGTTGGAGCCAAACCTTTTAACTCCTCTAGTCCTTGTTCTGTCAGAAGATGAGGTTCAAACAAGGCTTTGATTTTATTGAATTCTAAAGTTTCTAGTATTTTTGTATTCATATTTTTTCCTTGTGTATTTGTTTACAAAATCGTAGCAACTAGAGGTTTTGACCTAGTCCTCCAATCTGTAAACAAAGGGCTAGGAAAAATCCCGCCCTTTTTATCCGATTAAATTTGTCACCCAGAGTTGTTTGATAAAGTTTGTCGTAAAAGGGATACTTTGGATGATATGTTTAGCTACCACGCTCTTTTCAAGTGAATTTTGAACGGCTGCCATAGGCACCGTTGCAAGAATGGTCAAAGCCATTTGCAAGACAAATAAGGTTACCAATAATGACAAAACACCTGCTCCGATACGAAACCAGATGCCCCCTAGCTTATTAGTCGGAATCAAGTGTAGGAACAAACCGATAAAACGTCCGATACTGTAACAAATTCCGAAAACTAGGAGGTAGGCCAGACCCGCATAAAAGACCTTGTCTAGCTGAAAAAGCTGGGCTGAAGGGAAGAAAAAGGTACCCTGTCCTTCCTGAGGATTGGCATAAGGGACAAGCAAGTGAAATTGATCTCCCAGCGATTTATAAAACTGCCCAGCAATAAAGGCTGAAATCACTGCCACGAGGAAATAATAAACTTGCAGCACCAGACCTCTACGGTAGCCGATGTAAAAACCCCAAGCTAGAACCAGTAAGAGAAGGATCGAAATCATAGGGAATCCTCAATCTTGCTCTGCTCTTGCTTGACTGCCACTAGCTTATTTCGAAGGTCTTTAAGCTCCTGCTCCTTATCGTCAAACTCAATCTCACGACTAAGCTGCGTCGATAGGCTGTTAATCGCTAAAAGGAGGGCAATGGTTTCATCATCCGCTCCAGGCATTTGTTCCTTAATTGCTTGGTATTTTTCAGTCGCAACCTTAGCAATTTCCTCCATAAAGAGGTTGTCATGCTCGGTTGTCAAGGTTAATGTCTTTTTCCCGAATGTAAACTTATATCGATTTAGATTTGCCATAAAATTCACCTCACGATATTATACCAAATTTCGCTAACTTTGTCAGTTTTTACCAATTCTCCTGCTTTTATGGTACAATAGAGACTATGGCAAGTATCACACTCACACCAAGTGAACAGGAAATTCAGAGCTTTTTAAGTCAGTATCAGAAGGCTCTCGCCCCTAGTAAAAATCCTTATATTCGCTATTTTTTGCGCTTCCCTCAGGCAACGGTTTCCATCTATACTTCTGGAAAAGTCCTCCTGCAGGGCGAAGCTGCTGAACAATACGCCACTTTCTTTGGCTATAAAGTTCAACAAGAAAACAGTGGACAAGATTTTCCTATGATTGGGACTGATGAGGTGGGAAATGGTTCCTACTTTGGTGGGCTTGCTGTCGTGGCTTCCTTCGTGACACCTGACCAGCACGACTTCTTGCGAAAACTCGGCGTAGGGGATTCAAAAACCTTGACCGACCAAAAGATTCGTCAGATTGCCCCTATCCTCAAGGAAAAGATCCAGCATCAAGCGCTCCTTCTTTCACCGAGTAAGTACAACGAAGTTATCGGAGATCGTTACAATGCTGTTTCTGTAAAGGTTGCCCTACACAACCAGGCTATCTTTCTCCTTCTCCAAAAAGGAGTCCAGCCAGAAAAAATCGTGATTGACGCTTTTACAAGTCCTAAAAACTATAACAAGTACTTGGCGCAAGAAGCCAACCGTTTTCCAAACAAAATTAGCTTAGAAGAAAAAGCCGAGGGAAAATACCTGGCTGTTGCAGTTAGCTCCATCATCGCTCGTGACCTCTTCCTCGAAAACTTGGAAAATCTTGGACGAGAACTAGGCTATCAACTGCCAAGCGGCGCTGGAACTGCATCTGATAAGGTTGCTAGCAAAGTCCTTCAAGCCTATGGCATGAAAGGACTTCGTTTCTGTGCCAAACTGCATTTTAAAAACACTGAAAAAGCCAAAGCACTTCTAGAAAGGTAAATTATGAATTATTTTAAAACATTTCTAAAAGAGTGGGGACTTACGTTCCTCATCATTATACTAGTCGGTCTTAGTCGTCTCTTTCTCTGGACCAATGTCCGTGTGGAAGGACACTCTATGGATCCGACCCTAGCTGATGGAGAGATTCTCTTTGTCGTCAAACACCTCCCTATCAACCGTTTTGACATTGTAGTTGCTCATGAAGATGATGGAAATAAAGACATCGTTAAACGCGTCATCGGCATGCCTGGTGATACCATTCGCTACGAAAACGACAAGCTCTTTATCAACAATCAAGAAACCGACGAACCTTACCTAGCAGACTACCTCCAACAGTTTAAAAATGATAAACTGCAAAACGCCTATTCGGGGAAAGGCTTTGAAGGAGATAAGGGGGTGTATTTTAGAAGTCTAGCCCAGAAAGCTCAGGCCTTTACTGTCGATGTGAATTTCAACACCAGTTTCAGCTTTACAGTACCTGAGGGCGAGTACCTCCTCCTTGGAGATGACCGTTTGGTTTCCAGTGACAGTCGCCATGTCGGAACCTTTAAAGCCAGTCAAATCAAAGGAGAAGCCAAATTCCGTTTCTGGCCACTCAACCGTATCGGAATCTTTTAAAATCAGCAACTAGATGCTGTGATAGTCTTTTTGAGTTAGCTTTTAGGATTAGATTGCAACTTGGCAATATCTTGTACCAAGTCCCAAATCAAAGGAAAGCCTAACTGAAAGCTCTATCCCAGCTCTTTTTCTATCAAAAAGGAAATCTATGGAAGTTTATTTTTCAGGCACCATTGAACGTATTATTTTTGAAAATCCCAGCAATTTTTATCGCATCCTCCTCCTAGATATCGAAGATACCAATGCGGAGGACTTTGACGATTTTGAAATTATCATTACAGGAACCATGGCTGACGTGATTGAGGGCGAAGACTACACCTTTTGGGGACAAATCGTTCAACACTCCAAGTACGGAGAACAACTGCAAATCAGCCGTTATGAGCGGGCAAAACCAACTAAAAAAGGGCTAGTTAAGTACTTTTCGAGTAGCCACTTCAAGGGAATTGGTCTCAAAACGGCTCAAAAAATCGTGGATTGCTATGGTGAAAATACCATAGACGAAATTCTGGAACATCCTGAAAAGCTAGAAGGCATCTCAGGACTCTCTGCCCAAAACCGTGAGGCTTTCCTCTCTACCCTCCGTCTCAACTATGGGACAGAAATGGTCTTGGCAAAACTAGCTAACTACGGCATTCCCAATAAACTAGCCTTTCAGATTCAAGACTTTTACAAGGAAGAAACGCTGGATATTGTCGAAAACTATCCCTACCAACTGGTCGAGGATATCAAGGGATTGGGTTTTACCATTGCTGACCAACTAGCGGAGGAACTAGGCATCGAAAGTCAGGCTCCCGAGCGCTTTCGTGCTGGCCTTGTCCACAGTCTCTTTCAAGGCTGTATGGATACGGGCGATACCTACATGGAAGCCCGAGATTTGCTGGAACAGACCCTGACTCTCCTCGAGTCTTCCCGACCCGTAGAACTGGATCCCAGCCAAGTAGCCCAAGAACTCTCCTACCTCATCGAAGAAGACAAGGTTCAGCAGATTGATACCAAAATCTTTGACAATAGTCTCTTTTTCGCCGAAGAAGGCATTCGCAGCCACTTGGTTCGTATCCTTGAAAAAGGAAAACAGAAAAATCAGGATTTAGAAACCATTCAAAAGCATATCGCTACTGTCGAGGAGGAACTGGGTATCCAATACGATAGCATTCAAAAACAGGCTATCTGTGACGCTATCCAGAACAAGGTCTTTATCCTAACAGGTGGACCTGGTACAGGTAAGACGACTGTTATCAATGGGATTATCGCTGTCTATGCACTTTTAGAAGGACTTGACCTCAGAAAAAAAAGCAACCTGCCTATCCTTCTAGCAGCTCCAACTGGTCGAGCAGCTCGGCGCATGAATGAATTAACAGGTTTGCCCAGCGCGACCATTCACCGCCATTTGGGAATGACGGGGGACGATGATACTAGCCATCTGGAAGATTATCTGGATGCCGACTTTATTATCGTGGATGAATTCTCCATGGTGGACACTTGGCTAGCCAACCAACTTTTCTCCAACATCTCTTCTAACAGTAAAATCCTCATCGTGGGTGATAGCGACCAGCTACCTTCTGTTAGTCCTGGGCAAGTCCTTGCTGACCTGCTCCAGATACCCCTGATTCCGCAGACTCGCTTGGAACGGATTTACCGTCAGAGTGAAGAATCAACCATCGTCACCTTGGCTAGCCAGATTCGACAAGGCATCTTGCCAGCTGACTTTACTAAGAAAAAGGCAGACCGCTCCTACTTTGAAATTGCTAGCGGCCATATCCCTGCTACCATTGAGAAAATTCTTGGTGCTGCCCTCAGAAGTGGCATTCCGGCTCGTGATATTCAGGTGCTGGCGCCTATGTATCGAGGAACTGCTGGTATTGACGCCATCAACCAACTCATGCAAGGCCTACTCAATCCTCTTCAAAAGGGACAAGTTAGCTTTGAAGCAACTCAGTGTCACTATCGAACAGGGGACAAGGTCATTCACCTAGTCAACGACGCTGAAGTCAATGTCTTTAATGGAGACCTAGGCTACATCTCAGATCTGATCCCTAGTAAGTACACCGAGTCAAAACAAGACGAGATTGTCATTGATTTTGATGGCAATGAGGTCATCTATCCACGCAATGAATGGTACAAGATTCGTCTGGCCTATGCCATGAGTATTCATAAGTCACAAGGGAGTGAGTTTCCCGTTGTCATCCTGCCCATTACTAGTGCTAGCAAGCGCATGCTGGAACGCAATCTAATCTACACAGCTATTACACGGGCTAAGAGCAAGCTCATCTTACTAGGCGAATTACAGGCCTTTGACTATGCAGTCAAACATATCGGAACTGCCCGTAAGACCTATCTGATTGAACGCTTCAAGGATCTGCTTGAATCAGCTGACCAAACCAACCCAGCCCCAACTGAAACAACAAATCAAGAGGGAGCTCCTCTATCCTACATCCTCACCGAGGAAAACTGGTCAAGCATCCCAGCTATGATCGGGATTACAGACGCAGACCTCAAAGATATTTTTGGAAAGTAGAGCATCAGAAAACCCACCTAGTCAGGTGGGCTTTTTATCTTTTAAGATTATTTTACTGTTGCAGTGCTTGTGATCAATTCAACAGCTTTTTTGATTGCGATATCATGTTTCAACATATCTGCTGAAAGCAAGTTTTGAACTTGTGCCACTTCCATGTTGTAAGTTGCTGCCAATTGTTCGATTTCTTTTTGGATTTCTTCTTCAGTAGCGTCAAATCCTTCAGCCTTGGCAACTGCTTCGATTACAAGGTTAGTCTTAGTACGTGACTCAGCTTCTGCTTCGTATTGTTTGTGAAGGTCTTCTTGAGTAGTTCCAGTGATTTGGAAGTACATGTCAGGGTTGATACCTTGACGTTGCAAGTTTCCAAGGAATTCGTTTACTGAGCGGTGAACTTCTTCGTGGATCATTTCCTCTGGAAGTTCTACGATTTCAGCGTTTTCTACAGCTTTATCGATTGCTGCACCTTCAAGGGCATCTTTGTATGCTTCTTCTTTTGAAGCAGCCAATTCCTTACGGTATTTTTCTTTCAATTCAGCAAGTGTTTCCACTTCTTCGTCGATGTCTTTTGCAAGTTCATCATCAAGAGCTGGAACTTCTTTAGCTTTAACTTCGTGGATAGTTGTTACGAATTTCGCTTCTTTACCTGCAAGATCTTCTGCTTGGTAGTCTTCTGGGAATGTTACGATAACGTCAACCGTTTCGCCAGCTGAGTGTCCAACCAATTGGTCTTCGAAACCAGGGATGAATTGACCTGATCCAAGTCCAAGTGAGAAGTTTTCACCTTTCCCGCCGTCAAATTCAACACCGTCGATAGAACCAACGAAGTCAATGACAACAGTATCGCCATTTTCAGCAGCAGCTTCCTTGATAACCAATTCAGCCAAGTTGTTGCGTTCGCGTTCGATACGTTCTTCAACGTCAGCGTCTGTTACTTCTTTTTCTACATCTACTGATACTTCAAGGTTTTTGTAGTCACCCAATTTTACTTCAGGTTTTGTCACGACTTCAGCAGTGATGACCCAGTCTTGACCTTTTTCCATTGAAGTCACGTCAATTTTTGGTTGCGCAACCACTTCAAGACCAGCTTCTTTTACAGCTGCTTCATAAGCGTTTGGCAAAAGAGCGTTCAAC
Organism: Streptococcus oralis; assembly: GCF_001578705.1. Classification (GTDB taxonomy): domain Bacteria; phylum Bacillota; class Bacilli; order Lactobacillales; family Streptococcaceae; genus Streptococcus; species Streptococcus oralis_J. Next base: position 1,065,658 of record NZ_KQ969037.1, read on the forward strand.
ACATCTTGGTAAAGTGTTTCTTCACCAAATTTTTTATCAAAGATAGGACGTGGAAGGTGACCTTTACGGAAACCTGGAACGTTAAGAGTTTTCTTTACTGAGTTAAATACACGATCCACTTCTGGTTTGATTTGGTCTTGAGAGATAGTGAAAGTCAAGACACCACGGTTTGTTTCTTTGTTTTCAAATGATACAGACATTCTGTCATTTCTCCTTAAAATTTTTTAAATACAGTCTATTATAACATAAACGGGCGACTTTTTTCAAGTAATGAATACGCTTTTCAACGATGCTAAAGGTATTTGCTGGCTTCCTTGATACTAAGTTCAGCCATTTTTTCCTTGTTTTTTTCGATAAAACTTGCTACCCAGTCTGGATTGGTTTTGGAGTAGTCTCTTAGTGCCCAGCCGATGGCTTTGTTAATAAAAAATTCTGTCTGGTCCAGATTGTTGAGCAGGATTTTTTCCATCAGTCGGACATCGGTTTTCTCTTTTCTTAACAACTGGTGATCAATAGCGACGCGTCTCAGCCATATATTGTCTGATAGGCTCCATTTTAAAATCACTTCTTCAAGTTCCGGATGGTCGGCTACCAAACTCCCTACTACTCGGTCTAGGATATCTACCGTGTCCCACCAAGACTTGGTCACGACTAGATGCTCAAGCTTAGGCAAATCATCCTTCGTTAGATAAGACTGCATGGCTTTCAAATAGTTGGCCGCCACATATTGGTATTCTCTAGGTTCCTTTTCCCAGCAAGTGTCCACAAAATCCCAATCGATGATCTTTGTTTTTTTCGCACTTGGAAAGTATTTTTTATAAAGGACATTTCTTTCAGGAGCTGCAATACCTAGAAAGGAAAATTGATGGCGCATATAGGCTTCCATGGGGCCTGCTTTTTCTGGATTTTTTGCCGCTTCTAGCTTCTCAACTATATCTGCAAGACTCATCTAAAAGTCCTCCTGCCCTACCAAGTGGTGCTGAAAGGCATAGACTGCAGCCTGGGTGCGATCACTGACCTCAAGCTTGGATAGGATATTTGACACATGGGTCTTGACTGTCTTAAGGGAGATAAAGAGCTCATCTGCAATGCGCTGATTTTCATAGCCCTTAGCAATCAGTTGAAGCACGTCTCGCTCACGCGCAGTCAGTTCTTCATGAAGTTCGATATGATTGCGGTGGTATTCGACCTTCTTGCTGACCTCTTGTTCAATAGCAAGCTCACCAGCAGCAACCTTACGAACAGCATGGAGCAGTTCGTCTGCACTGGAAGTTTTGAGCATATAGCCTTTAGCACCCGCGTTCAAGACCGGCATGATTTTTTCATTGTCCAAATAAGATGTCACAATCAAAATCTTGGCTTCAGGCCATTCTTTGAGGATGGTTAAGGTAGCATCAATCCCATTCATCTCAGGCATAACAATATCCATGACAATAACATCTGGACGCAGTTCCAAGGCCAAGGAAATCCCTTGAACACCGTTGGCCGCCTCGCCCACAACTTCTACATCTTCTTGAAGGTCAAAGTAGCTTTTCAAGCCCAATCGGACCATTTCATGGTCATCTACCAGTAAAATTTTCATCTATACTCCTTTATAATTCCTTATCTAGCAAGGGAATACGGATATCAACCGCCAGTCCTTGCTTAGGTGCTGTCAAGAGTTGAACCGTTCCTGCCATATCCTCGACCCGCTCCTTGATATCTCGCAGTCCATAACTCAAGTCATCTAAGCTCCCTAACTGGAAACCAATCCCATTGTCCACCACCTTCAGCTGCAATTCAACATCTGTCTGATAGAGATAAACATCTAAACAAGATGCCTGGGCATGGCGGAGGGTATTGCTGATCAACTCCTGCAATATACGGAAGATATGCTCTTCGATTTTCTTAGGCAATTTAGACACATTTTGCTTGAGACTGACCTTGAGATCGCTCTTGTCCTCAAGCTCTTTTAAGAGGATTTGAATCCCCTCAACCAAACTCTTCTCTTCCAACTCAACTGGTCGCAAATGCAAGAGCAAGACCCGCAGATCTTTCTGGGCTGTTTCGAGGATGGCCGCGACACTTTGCAACTGGGTCTGCATCTTTTCTCTATCAAGCTTCAAAGCCTGCTGGCTGACACCTGATAAAATCATATGGGCCGCAAACAACTCCTGACTAACCGTATCGTGTAAGTCACGTGCTATCCGCTTCCGTTCTTTCTCGATGATTGCTTCTTCCTTGACCAGGCTTTGATTTTCAGCCTTTTGAACAGCCTCTGTCAAGAGGTTGAGCTTGCCAGATAAGGACTTGAAACTGGCATCCAAATCTGGATCTGCAAAGGAAATTACCTCTTTTCCTGCTAATAAGCGCTTGAGATTGACCTGCATTTTTCTGCGAGAGACTTCTTCTATCACTCGCCAAAATAGGACAAAAAAGAAGGTCATGGAAAGGCTAAAGACAAAGATCAAAAAAATTAACTTTTCAGTTTTCTCGATATCTTGTAGCAAATAGGGCCAGTCTAGTTCAAAAATATCAAGCAGACTATTGGTCAAAAAGAGGATAAAGAGGAGAGAAGTCAGCCCGATTAACAGATAGGATTGCTTTTTCATCCTCTGACCACCTCCACATCTCCAATCATACTGGTTAGGAAAATTTTGACGCTCTTGTTACTCTTGAGATAGTCCCTGGTTTCCTGGTGATAGTGTTCATTGCGTAGGGCTCGCTTGGGTTGATGGAGGAAAGTTAGATCCCCATAAAGACAGTTGACACTGAGACTGATTTCCACATCTACAGGTACGATAATCCTAGTCGTTCCGACCATCTTTCTAAGGATAATGACATTGTCATGATTGGTTAGGATAACTCTTTCTAGATGAATGGTATCCTTACCCATGAGGCGAAAGAGATTGATATCATCAAACTGGCAGGTCTGGTGACTAGAAAAATGATGGAGATTGCCAAACCAGCGATTCTTTTCATTTTTAACCGTCACTACCTCTTCAAAGACCAAGTCGGTCTCCTCTCTCTCTTGATTCATCATTGGATAGAGAAGAAAGAGGCTGTATATGACTGCTACAAAGATAGCTAAAATCACAAAGGGATTGAGCATGACGATGAAAAAGAAAAGAATGGTCGCCACAAGGAGGAGGAAGTTATTGCCCTCTTTACCTGTATAATAGCGTATCAGGAGAAGAAAGAGGAAGAGAATCAGCAGAAAACGCGAAAAATGCTCTGATACCATCAAAATCAGAGCTCCCGTCAACAGACAGGCTTCAATAAATAAAAAGATTTGAAATTTTTTCATAGCTGCATCCTCTCTTTTCTATTTTATCACAATTCAAAAAAGTCACCTCGGTCTGAGGATGGAAAAAAGGCGGTGGTTACGCCTTTTTCATCTGATCCTTTGCCTCTTTTAATTTTCCATAGAGAAGATAGTCTACTTTTTGCAGATCAGCTATGGTGGCACAATTAAGGGCACACATGATCAAACGCAGATCTTCTTTCCATCCTTGGACAATCGCAATCACCTCTTCGACTGAGTGATTTTCTACTAGCTCTAACATGGTTCGTGACAATCCCACAGCCTTGGCTCCAAAGACCAAGCACTTAATCATATCAAGTGGGTTCCGAACGCCTCCACTGACCAAGAGCTCGACCTTGTCTTTCCAGTCTTGGGCATTGAGAAGGGCTTGCATGGTAGACTGGCCCCATTGATTGAGGTAATCACGCTGACCACTGCGACGGTTTTCGATATAGGCAAAACTGGTGCCACCACGACCTGACAGGTCAAAGGTTCGAACTCCTAGTTCATAGGCTCTCCCGATAGTCTTCACATCCATCCCAAAACCCACTTCCTTTAAAATGATTGGAACGGGGATTTGCTTGCTATAGTCTGCTAGATGCGATTGCCAGCTTCTAAACTTTCGTTCTCCCTCAGGCATGAGTAATTCCTGCATGACATTGACATGCACTTGTAAAAGTAAAGGATTCATCTCCGTCACAGTCTGAAGTCCTAACTCAACAGGTTTGTCCAATCCAATATTGGTTCCAAGGAGGAGATTTGGATGGCTAGATTTGACAGAAAAAGTATCATCTGTTGGATCCTTGAGGGCTGCGCTATAAGAACCCGTCACAAACAAAATCCCACAGGCTTCTGCTACCTGAGCCAGTTTTTGATTGATTTCTTTACCTTTTTCGCTCCCACCCGTCATGGCATTGATGTAAAAAGGAAAGTCCCACTTGCGACCTGCAAATTCTGTAGACAAATCAATTTCATCTAGGTCATAGAGCGGTAGCGAAGAGTGGATTAACTCAACCTCATCAAAGCTATTATAGGAGCTTTTTTGCTCAAGGGCATAGCGGATGTGCTCATCCTTACGATTCGTCGTCATGTCCTGTCCTTTCTTGGTATAAGAGCTCAATCCCCAGATTGGCCCAACGGTTTTTTAGGGTTTCAGTTGATTGCGCATCAAAACTCAAGGCAATACCACAGTCACCGCCACCAGCGCCACTGCTTTTGGCAACAGCTTGCAAACCTTGGCTTGCTTCTTTCAGCTGTCTAAGCGAAGGCGTGTAAATATCTGTGCTCAAGCCTTCTAAAAGCTGGCTGGCTGTTTCCACCTGCTCGATAATTTTTTCTGCTTTCCCCTGTTCCAAGGTTTCTACCAAAGTAGCTACTGTTGCTTTTGAGGAAGCTAAAAAGTTCTGGTCGATGTTTTGCTTGATTTGCTGGATCATGTCACTCGATACAGCCACTTCCTTGGTCCATCCCACTAGGAAATCACATTCTAGAGCTGGTTGCACTTGTGAGATCGAAAAGCCCCAATCACGCTCCAAAACCGTCGCCAAGTTTTCTTCTTCCAACCAAGCGGCTACCTTCTGGCGATCAAAAGACTGGTAGAGAACCAAATCCTCTGCCACAATACAGGCAAGGTCTCCCATAGAACCATTGTCTCCTCGCTTGAGCAAGACCGCGCTAGCCAGCTTGAACAAGAGATCCTGTTCAATTGAAAGATGATACAGAGCCAGCAGAGCCTTGACAACCAAAATAACGACGCTGCCACTAGAGCCTAGACCAAACTTTTTCCCTTCTCGTTCCATTTTGCCATGAATTTCTAGGGAAAAAGGTCGCAAAGTCTGACCACGATCAGCGAGGAAGTCATTCATCAAAGCAATTGTTTCTTGAATCAAACTATAGGAAGGATTTGGCGTCAAATCCACTGCAAAATCAAACAGATCTGAATAGAGACGGTAGCTGTCAGAAAAAGTAATCTCAGCCCTCATATAGATGGGAATGTCCTTTATCAAGGCCAACTGTCCTGGCTCTAGAATAGCATACTCACCTGCCCAATAGAGTTTCCCGCAAGTTTTAACAGCAATCATCTTGGCTCAAATCCTTTGTTTTTGACACAATCAAGCGATAACGTTGACCAAAGATTTCTGACAAATGCTCCAAGTCTTTCTCCTGACAGAGGACCTTGACATTGGGACCGGCATCCATGGTAAAGTAGCAAGCCTCGCCTTGCTCACGAAGTTGGCGGACAAAGTCCATCGCTTCATAAGTCGCATCTGTTAGATAAGAAAAGGCTGGCGATGCTGTTTTCGTCGTAGCGTGCATGGCTAGGGCATTTCTCTCCGTTAGTTCCCCAATCTTGGCAAAGTCATTCTCTTTGAGATAAACCAGCATATCTTGATAGTCTTTCTCAGACTGGCGCACCCAGTCATCAAAGGTCGTCGAGGTTTCCACACAGAGTTTCATCCCATCACGGCTAGAGATTGGTTTTTTCTTGTCCTCTAGCACCAACATAATCATAGCTAGTTTCAAGTCTGTCTCTACAGGGTAGATTTCCCCACTATCCTTATCCCAGGCACCTAGCGGTCCATAAAAACTGCGAGAGGAAGAACCTGAGGCAAACTTAGCCTCCTGTGCCAACTTGCTCCGATTCAAACCAAGCTGGAAATAAGCATTGCAAGCCTTGACCAAGGCGGACAAACCACTAGAACTAGAGGACAAGCCCGCTGCTGTAGGCATATTGTTTTGAGTGTCAATACGGACAAAGCCCTCACCTTCTGGGCGGTAACGGTCAATGATTTTGCTCATTTTGGCATGCTCAGCCTCATTTTGGAGCTGACCATTGATATAAAAGACATCAGCAGTCGCATCCGTCGGTAAAGGCGACAAGGTCGTCTCTGTGTACATATTTTCCAAAGTCAAAGAGATACTGCTAGTAGCAGGCACCATTTCTTTTTCTTTTTTCTTTCCCCAATATTTGATAATGGCAATATTTGCGTAGGAACGTACTGTTACAGGCTTTCGATCCATGTCTGAACAGCTCCTTTCTCTTCTAATCGTTTTGCTAGTTCTTGTGCTTGGTCCAGATTGGCTACCAAGGCGATAATACAGCCTCCTAGCCCACCACCACTCATCTTGGCACCCAGAGCACCATGGCTCAGAGCCGTTTCAACGAGGGAGTCTGCCTCAGGGCTACTAACACCAATTTCTTTTAAATGTAAATGCGCTTGACTGAGAATTTGTCCCAGCCCTTCAGCATCTTTTTGTCTAATTGCATCTTCTGCTTGCTGGGTCAATTCTCCCAAGGCATGCAAAAACGGTAGGGCATCCTTGCCCTTACTTTGAACCACTTGGATGGCTTCACGAGTGTGACCATAAACGCCTGTATCAGCAATCACCAAATAGGCCGATAGATCCATCTCAAGCTCTGTAAATCCTACATTCTTGATAAAGCGAATTGGTTGGTCACTGAGACAGGTCTTGGCATCCAAACCACTAGGATTCATATGAGCAATCATCTCAGCCCGATTGACCAAGATTTCTAGTACATCATGAGGCAGGTCGGCTTGATAGTAGTCAAAAACCGCACGAATGGCCGCTATGCTAATAGCCGCTGACGAACCCATTCCCCGTTTTTCAGGGATAGCCGAGTCAATCTCACAGCGAATGCAAGCTTCTTTGATATCCAAATACTCCAGCGAAGCATAAACTGCCATGGACAAAGTATCCTCCTCATAGAGACGCCACGGGCTTTCAGCAGGTACCACCTTACAAGTCACCTCCACCTCCAAAAGAGGCATGGAAATGGCAGGATAACCGTAAACGACCGCATGCTCCCCTATTAAAATAATCTTACTATGTGCCTGACCGACACCAACTTTTTTTGTCATGTTTTCCTTTAACTAGACGAAAAGACCGTCTCATTTCATACAGTAGTATTTTCTCCTATCTATTTTATTATATTTTCACAAAAAAAGCGATTGTTTCCTTCACAATCGCCTCTTTCATTATTGGACCCATTCGCCATTATAATTGACGTAGTAGCCTTCTATGGTCGTATTCACTGCTAAAGCACCTGAACTATAAGCGTAGTACCATTTACAATTGACCTGGAACCAGCCTGTCTTCATATCTCCATTACTTGCATTTAGATAATACCAAGTCGAACCTTCCTGATACCAACCGGTTGCCATAGCTCCTGATGAACGGAAGTAGTACCACTTGTTACCGACATAAGCCCAGCCAGTTTTCATATCACCATTTGATTGGTCTAGGTAATACCAAGTTGAACCATCTTTAATCCAACTAGTTGCCATAGCTCCCGATGAGCGGAGGTAGTACCACTTATTACCTAGATATTGCCAACCAGTTTGCATAATACCAGTTGTTGGATCTAGGTAGTACCAAGTCGAATCATCGTTTATCCAACCCGCACGTCTTTCACCACCAAGGTAGTCTTTCCCTAAATGACCTGTTTTTGCTAGATAGTACCAGTTAGATTGATCGTAGAGCCAACCTGTCTTTAAAGAATGATCTTCATTAAAGTAATAATTTGCTAATTTAAGAACTTCTGGGCCTTCAAAACCTTCACCATGTTTTTTACCAACAGTTAATGAATCTTTAACCTCTAATTGTTGCCAGCCAACAAATTCTTGTAGTACCCCATCCTGATCAAAGTAGTACCATTTATATTGAAGGCCAATTTCGAAAACTGGACGATTATCAAATAAATCATCACGATAACCCGTCCCAGGAATTTCTAAGTATTGCCAGCCAACTACCATTTCTCCATCATCACCAAAATAGTACATTTTCCCGTCAATCTTATGCCAATAGATTGCTTTATGGTCATCTTTTATATAGTATTTTCTATTGTCCTTATCAACAAACTGTCCACCTGTGGTATCCGCCAATACTGTACTTGTCGCTAACAAACCGAAGAAAAACACTGCTAGTCCAACTTGCATCATGATTTTAAATTTTTTCATTAGATCTTTCCCCCATAACTGATTGTAGCAAAGACTTTACCGTATGTCAATATATAGAAATTTCTCAAAAAAAGCAGTTACACAACTGCAACTGCTTTTCTATTCTTGCATGGTATACCCAACACCACGCACGGTTTTAATGTAGCTTTTTTGACCTTTTACATCAAGCTTGCTACGTAGATAACGGATATAAACATCCACGATATTGGTTTCTGTCGCACTTTCGTACTTCCAAACACTTTCCAATAACTGCTCACGAGTCAAGACCTTCTTGCTTCCCATGAGAGTGGCTAAAAGGTCATACTCACGGCGCGTCAGAGCAATCATCTCCTCGCCACGATAAACGGTATGATGTTCTACATCCATACGCAGATTGCGGTAAGACGTTGGGACCTTCATCTGACTACAGTGTTGGTCGATAAAGTCCCGACCTCGGAAAATCGCTGAAATACGAGCCACCAGCTGATCAATAATCACTGGTTTATAGATGTAAGAAACGGCGAAGCGCTGGATTGTCTCAATCTGGTCTTGCAATTCATCGCGATGGTCCAAGACCATGATCACTGAGGCTGGTTTTGTCCGACTCAGCTTGTCTGCAAAATCCTGGGCCGTCATATCCCCCAGACGAGCATTCAGTAAAATCAAGTCATAATCTGTCTGGAGAGCCATGGAGAGGGCTTTTTGCCCCTCCTCGACCAGATCAACACGGTATTGCTCTTTTTGGAGTTCCAGACTGAGAAAATGAGCGAGATTTCGTTCTTTCTCAAGTAATAAAATCCGTTTCCCCATGGCAGACCTACTTATTTTTCGTCATACCAAGAGTAGTGGAATGTTCCTTCTTTGTCTTTACGTTGGTAAGTGTGGGCACCAAAGTAGTCACGTTGCGCTTGGATCAAGTTTGCAGGAAGGTCTGCTGAACGATAGCTATCAAAGTAAGTAATAGCTGCTGAGAAGGTTGGCACTGGCACACCAGCTTGAACAGCAAGAGCTACGATATCACGCACTGCTTGTTGGTACTTGGCAGTGACATCCAAGAAGTACTCATCCAAGAGAAGGTTAGCAAGGTCTGCATCGCGGTTGTAGGCATCTGTGATCTTTTGCAAGAAACGAGAACGGATGATACAGCCATCACGCCAGATAGATGCGATATCCGCAAACGGCAAGTTCCAGTTATTTTCTTTAGAAGCCACACGCAATTGAGCAAAACCTTGTGCATATGAGATAATTTTTGAGAAGTAAAGGGCTTGACGAATCTTTTCAATCAACTCAGCCTTGTCTCCTTCAAATTTGAAGGTAGCTGGCTTTGGAAGAACCTTGCTGGCATGTACACGTTCTTCTTTGTAAGTTGAGATATAGCGAGCAAATACTGACTCAGTGATCAGTGACAATGGTACACCAAGGTCAAGTGATGATTGGCTAGTCCATTTACCAGTTCCCTTGTTACCTGCAGCATCAAGGATGTAGTCTACGATTGGTCCATCTTGACCTTCATCGTCTTTACGGCTCAAGATATCAGCTGTGATTTCGATCAAGTAGCTGTCCAATTCACCCTTGTTCCACTCAGTAAAGATTTCGGCCATGTCTTCTGCAGAAAGGCCAAGCAAGTGTTGCATCAAGTCATAGCTTTCTGCAATCAATTGCATGTCACCATACTCGATACCGTTGTGAACCATTTTCACATAGTGACCAGCTCCATCAGGACCGATGTAAGTCACACATGGTTTGCCATCTTCTGGTGCTTTAGCTGAGATTTCTTCAAGAACATCCGCAACCAATTCGTAGGCTTCTTTTTGTCCACCAGGCATGATAGAAGGACCTTCAAGGGCACCTTTTTCACCACCAGAAACCCCAGTACCGATAAAGTTGATACCTGAGTTTGCCAATTCTTCATTACGACGGATGGTATCTTTGTAGAAAGTGTTTCCTCCATCGATCAAGATATCACCCTTGTCGAGGTGGGGAAGAAGAGCTTGGATAGTTGCATCTGTACCAGGTCCAGCTTGAACCATCAGCATGATACGACGAGGTTTTTCGATTGAGTTTACAAAACTTTCAACGTCATAGCTTGGTACAAAGTTCTTTTCAGGATGGCAGGCAATTACGTCTTCTGTTTTTTCTTTACTACGGTTGTAAATGGCAACTGTATAACCACGAGATTCGATATTTAGGGCAAGGTTACGACCCATTACGGCCATACCAACGACACCAAAGTTAGCTTTTGTCATGTGACACTCCTCTTGTTTAATATGTTTTATTTTATCATTTTTACCTATGAAAGGAAAGAATTTTGTAACGGACTCCTAGTAATCCAAATCATCTGCGTGACCAGCTCCATTACCGACAAAGTATCCAGTCTTACAGTTAAGAGTGAAAAGATAGGTTCCATCTGGTTTGTAGAGGTTGTAATAACCATTTCCGTTTACGATATTGACCCGTTCTAGGATATATTGATTACCAGTGATATAACCACGAGCGCGTGATGTTGCTAGGATTTGTTCCAAAACACCATCAGCAAAATTCCAGGCAGGGTTATTGCTATCCTCTACAGCTGATTGATTGTACGGTACACGACTAGCACTTCTTTGAAGATTGACACCATCGCTAGACAAACCTCCGTTTTCTGGTCTGCTGGCAGGTGCTGAACTCGATGAAGCAGACGAACTGCTCGTACTGCTATCAGTCGTTGTACTTGAACTTTCTTGGCTACTGCTACTTGAACTAGAACTAGAGGCGCTTGTTTGCTGGCTCTTACCAAGGCTAATGGCCTTATCTAACAGTTTATCTAGCTCTGTATTTCCTGTTTTAATTTCTGTAAATTTAGCATCTGCCTTGACCTTTGAATTGGTATCCAAGACACCATCAGTAATTGCTGGAGTTTCAAACTGATTATTCACTTCTTGCACAGCCTTGATTTGAGTTTCTAAACTATCATACTTAGATTTTGCAAGGGTATACTCTCGACTGCCTTCGAGTTTATCTAGTTGAGCCTTGAGTTGGTTCAACTTGTCAAACTGACTATTTTTCAAGGCTGTTTTATTAGCATCCGTATAAAAGGCATCGTAGAGGGCATTAAACTCTTGTAGGGCTGTTTGTGTTTCTTGATTACTAGAAGAAGACTGGATGGCTTGGTTGGAGCGATTTACTTGACGATAGATATAGTAACTACCTGCCAAGATAAGGGCTGCTGCCAAGGCTGAACCGATAACAAACACGCGCTTCTTTTTAGAATTAGAAACTGTTTCTGATTCTGCCTGAGCTGAGCGTGAAAGTAGAGCCGTCTCTTCCTCTTCTTTCTCATCAGCAACCTCTGCTGGCGTTTGCTTTTCCAACACAAGCGGTTCCAAGTCTTGATTTTCTTCTCCCAAAGGAGGCAAAATCACATCCGAGCTTGTAGTTTCCACTGAGTCTGACACCGTTTCTTCTGAAACTGTATCGGGTTCCTCCATGATTGACGCCGACTCTTCAGTGATTTCTGAGACTTCCTGTGTCAATTCTTCTTGAGCCTGAGCTTCCTGCAGTTCTTCTTTTTTAAATTGACGTGTTTCAAACTTGTCCGCCTCGATTTCCTCGCGGTGCTGTTTGATGTATTTATCCAAGATATTGTCCTCAGGCAATACTCCAGCTTCAACTTCTTCATTTTTACGGATGACTTGACCAACTGTCAGATCTTTCGCCTCGTCAAAATCAAATTTGGACTCTTGATGCTCTTTTTTATGACGATTGTGTCTTTTTTTACTCATCTGTCTTCCTTTCTACTTTACCTCTTGGCGCTTCACACGCTGACCAAAGTATTGATACAAATCCACTTTTAAGGTTCCGTTATAAAGTTTGCGCTTTTTATCCGCTGGACTTCCGTACTTACTTTCAAAAGCTTCGTCACTCGTCAGGATAAATTTGCTCCAGGTTTTCAATGGCGCAAAGACCTGTCCCATTTCTGCATAGAGCTTGGTTACTCCTGCATCATCTGACAAGCGTTCCCCATATGGTGGATTGGAAATGATGACACCATTTACCTTGTCTGAGCGCAAGTCCTGTACCCGCATTTGTTTAAAAGTGATGTCACCTGACACACCTGCTGCTTGGGCATTGGCTTTAGCAATTTCAACCATACGAGCGTCTATATCACAGCCCATGATATCCAGTTCAAGTTCACGGTCAATTTTCTTGGCAGCATCAGTACGCACTTCTTGAATTAACCGATCGCTGACCCAGTTCCATTCCTCAAAAGCAAAGGAACGGCGAAGCCCCGGCGCCATCTTTCTAGCCATCATAGCCGCCTCGATACAGAAAGTTCCTGAACCACAGGTCGGATCGATCAAGGGCTTGTCTGGATACCAGTTAGAGAGTTGTAAAATGGCTGCTGCCATGTTTTCCTTGATAGGCGCTCCACCCTTTTCCGTACGATAACCACGTTTAAAAAGGCTAGAACCTGTCGTGTCAATCATGACAGTCGCCACATCTTTAAGGATGGACACCTCTATCTTAAACTCGGGACCAGTTTCCATCAAGGGAACCCCTTCTGGACGGGCATAGTGCTTTTGCAGTTTCTTCACAACCGCCTTCTTAGAAATAGCCTGAACACTAGGCTCATTGTGCAGTTTAGACTTGACACATTTGGCCTTTGAAATAGGGAAACGTGCCCCAAGCGGGAGATAGTTTTCCCAATCTAGAGCAAAAACGCCTTGAAAAAGCTCTTCAAAGGTCTTAGCTGGAAAACTTCCGACTACAATCTTGATGCGATCAGCCGCACGAAGCCAAAGATTGGTCTCAATGATTGCCTTCACATCTCCTTGGAAGCGGACACGCCCATTTTCAACCTTGCAATCATAACCAAGGTCTCGCACCTCACGTCCAACGACAGCCTCAAGACCCGCCGCAGCAGTTGCGATTAAATTAAATTGTTCTTTCATTTCTAGTCTTGCAAGACCTTTCTCTTGTTCACTTTAAAAAATGAGGTTGAGAAAAAATTCTCAGCCCCAACCTATATGCAATTTTCTATAAGCCATGTTTTGTTCCAGAAGTGACTAGGACCACTTCCTTCGATAATCATCTGTCTACCGCTAACAGCCTATAACTGATAGCAGTCAGAGTACTACGTTCGTTTCCGTGCACTCCATGCCCCGACCAAAATTTGGGTTGCTAGCTTGAGGGGTTTACCGCGTTCCACTCTCTCCGTTTCCAGAAAGACTCCGTCACTGTGGCACTTTCAAGCCTACTCTGACCTATCCAAAGACTTAGCCATTTCGACTGCCGTAACGATCTCTCGTCCCTAGGCTTATGGTTTCGCCTAGCACAAACACTACAGGCATCACAGCCTGTGCTAGCATGGACTTTCCTCATGAAAAGGGATTCTCTTCACGCGATTATCCAAAAATTGCATCTAATAGACACCTAATTATAACTCAGAATTGTCTACAATTTGCTTACCGAATACTTCTTTTTCAAGTCGATTCAATCGTTTCAAAATATCAAAATTTGTCATTGGAGTAGAACTTGTTACTTCGATAGAACTTTGTTGAGTAGAACTTGCCTGTGGCTTGTTAGACAATTCCTCCTTCAAATCAGCAATCTCCTGACGAAGAGATTTGACCAAAGCTGCGTAAGTCTCATAATCCTTGATCACATCATCTAGGAACTCGTCTACCTCTGCCTTACTATATCCGCGAACTTCACGTCCAAACTCTTGTTCAAAAATATCTTTTGCTGAAAAAATAATACTTGCCATTTCTCTCTCCATTCTTGATTGCTATTCTTATTATATAAAAAAAGACAAACAAAAATCAAGGTCAAAGCCTCACTTTTCGGAAAAATTTTCCACTATTTCGTTCAGATCCTCAAATGTTAATCTTTTTGTAACATAGCCTTCTTGATTTTTCATCATCTGGTAAAAATACTGTAACTTGGTTTCATTTTCTTCGTCATAAAACAGGTAGCATCCATCCGTATTTTCCAGCAGAAATTTCTGATAATCACGTAGTTGCCCCTTGTGCTCATATTGTGGATAGGCATATTTGACAAAGTCAACCTGCTTAAACTCACTGAGTTTGATTTGATTGGCTTCATTCCAGTTACTACCATGGGTTTCAAAATCGAAAATGGTCGCCAGCTGAAATCCATAGTCTGCTTGCATGTCTTTTGCCACTTGAAGCACCCAGTACTCAAAGCCCAGAGTCCCTGTAAAGACAAGCCAGGTCACCCCTTCTTCTGCTAGACGTTCTAGGTCTCTCCGAATGGCTGTTTTGATAATATCAACGCGAATATCTTTGTCATTAAAGAGACTAAGGTCGAAGGCTGAATAGCCTAAAATCAAGGCTGTTGTCATTTTTAACCCTTTCTTTGTAAATTTATGATATAATAGAGTGATGTTATTGTACCAATAAGGAGAATTATGGTCAACTATCCACATAAACTTTCATCACAGAAGAGACAAGCGCCCCCGTCACAAACTAAAAATTTCGCAAATCGGGGAATGTCTTTTGAAAAGATGATCAACGCTACGAACGACTACTATTTGTCGCATGGGTTAGCAGTTATTCACAAGAAACCGACTCCCATCCAAATCGTACGTGTTGATTATCCCCAACGAAGTCGTGCTAAGATTGTTGAAGCCTACTTTAGACAGGCCTCAACGACTGACTATTCAGGAGTTTATGATGGATACTACATCGACTTTGAAGCAAAGGAAACCAGGCAAAAACATGCGATTCCGATGAAGAATTTTCATCTCCATCAGATCCAGCATATGGAACAAGTTCTTGCCCAGCAAGGAATCTGCTTTGTCCTCCTTCACTTTTCTTCTCAGCAAGAAACCTACTTATTGCCGGCCATTGATTTGATTCGTTTCTATCATCAAGATATGGGACAAAAGTCAATGCCACTTGGATATATTCGAGAAAATGGATATAGGATTGAGCCTGGTGCCTTTCCACAGATTCCCTATCTCGAAGTTATCAAAGAACATTTACTAGGTGGTAAAATAAGATGAACAAACAAACTTTCCTGCGAATAGTTAAGTATGTCAGTATCTGCCTCTTGACTGTATTTATCGCAGCTATTATGCTAGGTGGAGGCCTTTTTCTCTACTATGTAAGCAAGGCTCCGGCTCTATCCGAAAGCAAACTAGTCGCTACAACGTCTAGTAAGATCTATGACAGCAAAAATGAACTTATCGCTGATCTGGGTTCTGAGCGCCGTGTCAATGCACAGGCTAATGAAATCCCTACGGAGCTGGTCAATGCAATTGTCTCTATTGAAGATCATCGTTTCTTCAGTCACCGAGGAGTAGATACGATTCGTATCCTAGGCGCTTCCTTACGAAACCTCCGTGGTGGGGGTGGTCTTCAAGGTGGTTCTACCTTGACACAACAGTTGATTAAACTAACCTATTTCTCAACATCAACATCTGATCAAACACTTTCACGTAAGGCACAGGAAGCTTGGCTAGCCGTTCAGCTAGAACAAAAAGCGACCAAACAAGAGATCCTAACTTACTACATCAACAAGGTCTATATGTCCAACGGAAATTACGGGATGCAAACGGCAGCCCAAAACTACTATGGTAAAGACCTCAAAGATTTAAGTCTACCTCAATTGGCTCTCCTAGCTGGAATGCCTCAGGCTCCAAATCAATATGATCCCTATTCTCATCCAGAAGCGGCACAAGAACGCCGTGACCTTGTCCTCTCGGAAATGAAAAGTCAAGGCTACATTTCTGCTGAACAATACGAAAAAGCCATTAACACTCCCATTACAGATGGACTGCAGAGCCTCCGTTCTGGAAACAACTATCCAGCCTATATGGATAATTATCTCAAAGAAGTAATCGACCAAGTCGAACAGGAAACTGGTTACAACCTTTTGACAACAGGAATGGAAGTTTATACCAATGTTGATCCAGCCGTTCAACAACGTCTCTGGGATATCTACAATACCGACGAATACGTTAATTATCCAGATGATGAGTTGCAAGTAGCTTCTACCATCGTTGATGTCACAAACGGAAAGGTGATTGCCCAGCTAGGTGCACGCCATCAATCAAGCAATGTTTCCTTCGGTATGAACCAAGCTGTTGAAACCAACCGTGACTGGGGTTCAACCATGAAACCCATCACAGATTACGCGCCAGCCTTGGAGTATGACATCTACGACTCAACTGCTGCTATCGTTCATGACGTACCTTATAACTATCCTGGGACCAACACCCCTGTCTACAACTGGGATAAGAGTTACTTTGGAAACATCACGTTGCAGTATGCTCTTCAACAATCACGGAACGTTACAGCTGTAGAAACTTTGAATAAAGTCGGTTTGGATAGAGCCAAAACCTTCCTAAATGGACTCGGTATTGACTACCCAGATATACACTATGCCAACGCGATTTCAAGTAACACAACAGAATCTAACAAAAAGTATGGGGCAAGCAGTGAAAAAATGGCCGCAGCCTATGCTGCCTTTGCCAATGGCGGTATTTACCATAAGCCAATGTACATCAACAAAATCATCTTTAGTGATGGTAGTTCAAAAGAGTTTTCTGATTCAGGAACACGCGCTATGAAAGAAACAACTGCCTACATGATGACAGAGATGATGAAAACAGTTCTGACTTATGGAACAGGACGTGGAGCCTACCTATCATGGTTACCACAAGCTGGTAAGACTGGTACATCAAACTATACAGATGATGAAATTGAGAAATACATTAAGAACTCTGGTTATGTAGCTCCAGACGAAATGTTTGTCGGCTATACTCGTAAATATTCAATGGCTGTCTGGACCGGTTACTCTAACCGACTTACTCCTATCGTTGGTGATGGCTTCTACGTTGCTGCTAAGGTCTATCGTTCGATGATGACCTACCTCTCAACAGATGACCATCCAGGGGATTGGACCATGCCTGAAGGCCTTTACAGAAGCGGAGAATTTGTCTTTAAGAATGGAGCACGCAATACGTGGACCCCTTCATCATCTACACAACAAAGTTCGACATCTGAAAGTTCTAGCTCAACATCTGAGAGCTCGACTTCTCAGTCAAGCGCAACTTCTCCAAGCACAAGTCAAACGCAGACGATTCCTCAACAATCAGGCACTGCACCTGCTGAGCAAAACCAACCAAGTCAACCGCAACAATAAGCAAAATCCTGAGAATTTTACTTCTCAGGATTTTTATTCTTTATAGCTCAATAGTTTATTCCAACAGCACCATAACTCTTTTGATAGTTTCTCTAACTATTATAGAGGTTATGGAGCTGTCTTTTCACTTTCTCTTGATGCTAAAATTTGTCAAAAGCAAAGGTAATCAGAAGCTATTCCTTTTTCCCTTTCGCGATAAAGAGAGCAGATAGGGCTAGACTTACGCCTGCTAGGAAGAGAGCCGTGTCAGATTTGCTTTCACCTGTTGCCGGAAGCTCCTTCTGATCATCATGTTTAACTTCTGGAGTCTTAGTATCAGCGAGTGGACTTAAGTTCAATTTGTACTCTGGTTTTTCAACTGTCGGTGCTGGTTGGTCTCCTGCTGTACCAAGTGGACCTGTGTACTCTGGTACTTCATGTACTGCTGCTTCTACCGCGTTCACACCACCTGTAAAGTCCAGTTTCTCGACCGTCAGTGCTGGTTGATCTCCTGCTGTACCAAGTGGACCTGTGTACTCTGGAAGCTCATGTACCAAGGCTTCAACTGCATTGACACCACCCTGGAACTCAGGTTTTTCTACTGTTGGAGCAGCTTGGTCACCCACTGTTGCTACTGGGCCTGTGTACTCTGGTACTTCATGTACCAAGGCCTCAGCTGCATTGACACCACCTGTGAATTCAGGAATCTCAAGAACGGGTGCTGGTTCATCACCCTTGCTTGATTGAACAGATTCTTCTGTCAATTCTTGATAGAAGCTCGCCAATTCATAAAACTCAGCCTTGCCACCTTCCCAGACTAATTTGACGTCTAGAAGAGAGCCACCATTTCGGATAGCAAAGGTTTGGAGACTAGATGTAATGGCACCGAGGTCTGTCCAACTGTCTTGACCATCCTTGAGTGTTCTAGCAAGAACACGTGCTTTCGCTCCTTCAGGAAGACTGGAAACGAGACGAAGGTGGTTGGCATTGGTTGGCTCAGATAAGTGATACACCAATTCGCCCTTGTCTTTTTCAGACTTGTAGCTGGTCAAGACTTTGCCGTCTACAAGGTTGTTGTAGAGATTACCTTGGCTTTCGCCACCATTTCCTTCTACAGTTGGATCATTGATTGGTTTGACAAATTCGCCATCGTTGATGACCAATTCTGTAAAGCCTACAAAACGAGCATCATAGTCTGCAGTATAGAGAACACGGAGATAGTTGGCTTTGACTGGTGTCGTCAATTCACCTTCGATGTAACGATTTCCTGGCATCTTAGAATCATGTGTCCAACCATCTGTCAGAGAATCATCGTGTTGGCTATTGGCTACACCATCTCCTACTGTCACGACATCTGTCCAAGTTTTACCATCTTGGCTGACTTGGATCTTGCCATCACGAAGGTAGTTTTGAGTTCCGTCTTGGATGTAGGCTCTAATCTTCTTGATAGTGCGTTCGCTACCAAGTTTCAAGGTCACATGACCATCTTTATGGGCATAGTCTGAAAACTCAACGAAGTTGTTGTAAACACCGTCAAATAGTTGATCTAGGTTGTTCAGTTTACGAACATCATTGCTGCCGTATGTTGGATGAATGCCCATAGTTGTAGATTCTAGTTTGGTTGGTTGCACTTCTTTGGTTGTCACAAGGAGAGAAGTGGCTGTGACAGCTTGTTCCTGATCTGTTTTGTTGACCAGACGCACATAACGTACTAAGTGGGTTGCCACAGATCTGTCTGTCAACTGGCTGGCTGGTGTCCATTCTTGTGCATTTGCAGAATACTCTAGGCTAAGAGCAGGGTTGGCTTGGCCTTTGAGCTGGATGCTCTTGATCTGATGGATACGGTCAAGCTTCATACCTAGATAGCTATGAGCAGGGAGTTTGGTTCCAGCTGGAATTTGAAGTTCGTAACTGCCTAAGCTATCCACTACTGGTGTTTCCTTCAAGGCGTCGACGTTGGTGTCTGTTAACTCACTGTTTCCAGAGCGTGTCTCAACAGAGAAGTCCTGAATACGCCACCAGAGGTCGAGGGCCTTGGTATTGCGTACTCGGATGTAACGAGCATTGATCGCTCTGGTCACTTCCTTGGTTTGTTCTCCTGATAGGCGATCCAACTCTTGCCATGCAGTTCCATCTGTAGAGTACTCAAGTACACCTGTGGCAAGCTTATCACCCGTTCCTTGGCGAAGTCGTACTTTAGTGACTGACTTGACTTCACCGAGGTCAAGTTGTGCCCAGGCATCTACTGGTGTCGTATTGCTACCGTCAGCATTTGCCATCATGGCTTCTGTATTGTCCTTGCCATCAGTGATTTGACGGGCTGAGGTATTTAGTTTGTAAACTAAGTTTGAGCTTAGACTAACTGTCGTTGCTTGCTGGCTACGAGCTTTTTCAACTGACCGGTTAACTGCAATTTCCTGAACTGCAAACCAAGTGTTCTCGCGATCTGCTGTCGCAATCATGCGAACTGCCTTGGCCTTGATATTGAGATTTTCAAACTTAAGAAGGGATTCATTTCCGACATAGCTTGGCTCTTTCAAGGTTACCCAGTTGTCATTTTCATCTTGATACTGTACTTCTGCCTTACTAAAGGTATCACGTGGATTTGCCTGCGTTCCCATTGCAAAGGTCAAGGTTTGAATCGCTACTGGTTTGTTGAACTTCATACCAATATAATCACCTGTCTTGATGCTATTTGGTGATTTAATAATCGCATGAGTTGCCAAATCGCCATCCGTTACTTCTGCCAAGCCACCCTCTACACCTGTTCGATTGGTGATAAAGGTACTGATGATTTGATCTGGATGCAAGACTTTTTGAACTTCAGACGCCAAAACTTCTTTCAAGGATAGGATAAATGGACGAATATGTTGAACACCCAATTCAGCTTTTTCCATATGGTCTACATAATGGAAGGTATGAGTTTGAGACTGTTCGTAGAACTTCAAGCCTTTATAGTAGCTATCCCAAAGTTTGGCTGCATCGTTGGTAGCCATGGCTTCAGTTCCTGTAAGGAAGGCATCGAGAGCATTCATTTGATCGATTGCATTATCCAACCAATAGTGGATTTGGGCAACCATTTTTTTATCACCTGATGCTTTATAGAGCTCAGCAGCTTCTTTAATCTTGGCAAATTCAGCTCGCAAGGCTGCACGCTCTGCAGTCACATCCTGACCTGCTTTGAGCTTGGTCATGAAGTCTGTCAATTTTGGAGCCAAGTCTACAGATTCTTCTAGTTTGACGACACGATTATCCATGTTTTGGTTGATCATGTGCTTACCAAGTTCGCGGAAGGCTGCTGATACCTTGCTATCTTCAAAATGACCATTTTCTACAAAGTTGAAGGCAATATCATTGATTTTCTTAGCTTCTTCTTCTGATTTCCACTGTTTCCATGAGTATTGAGCTCCTGAAAAGAGGGCAATCTTAGATGGTTCAGACTGTTGCATTGGGTTCAACATGATACCAGATAGCAAGCTTGGATCCACATTTGGATGAAGGAATTTCTCACCACCACCTAGAATCAAGTGTTGTTTAGAGTTATCTGTTACCGGCCAGTTAATCCAAAGTGAAACTGGGCGATAGGTCTTGCCACCTGCGGATAGATTGTTCTTGAGAGTTGAAAGGAAGCTTTCAGAAACTTCACCCCAAATCTTACCACCCGTCAAGGTCATGGATGTTGAACTCGGGAGATTTTCATTGAGGGATTTCAACTCATCTTCACGTCCATTACCCCAATACTGTCCAGGAACAAAGATCATTTCTTTACGAAGACCGCTGTAAGTTCCCTGCATTTCAGTCAACCAATCCGTCATGTCTTTCATCAAGCGGTTGTAGCTATTGTAGCCTCCAACTGGGCTCGGTGCATCATCTGCTAGGATACCAAATTCACGGACACCCACTTTCATCAACTGGGTAAATTTAGCCTTGATGGTTGCCAAATCTTCTTGGTAATGCGCTTCATTGCCAAAGCGGATGCGGTTGTTCATGAATGGATGGATGGTCCAGACATAGCGGGTTTTACTTTGATTTCCGACACGAGCAAGTTCACGGATTTCAGCTAGTTTTTCTTCTGGATAGAGTTCACGCCATTTCTTGTTGTGGTATGGATCATCTTTTGGTGCAAAGAAGTATTGGTTCAATTTCAAATCGCCACCAAAACGCATGAGCTCTACACGATCTGCGTTAGACCATGGATTTCCATAGTAACCTTCGATGAAACCACGGTTCTTGAGCTCTGCGTAATCTTCTACTGTCACATTGCGAAGAACTGGTACTTGGCTTTCCTTAAGCATGTGTTTCAAAGTTGTCAAGCCATAGAAGACCGCATCTGTATCTTTCCCGACGATGGAAATCGAATTATCCTTAATTGTCAAGGCATAGGCGTCAATCTTGTCAAAGAGACCGGCTGAAACCTTGGACAAGTTTTGTTCTGCTTGTGAACCTTGTCCATGTACTCCAAGATAGATATTGGTTGCACCAGCAACTGCAGATTTACCAGTTGTATAAGATACTTGATTATCCTGCAAGACACTCTTCAAGCGATTGCGAGTATAGATGTCGAGTTGATCGCCCATAACCAGATTGACTTGCTTACGAAGGGCTGTAACACCTTCGCCATAGGTCACTTTTTGTGGCGTTGGGAAGACCTTGTACTCTTTCTTGAGATAGTCTGCGCTCTTGCTAGCAGCTGCAATGCTATCTTCGCTAGCTGGTTTACTTGCTGTGAATTGATCTGCCAATTCAACTGTTCCATCACCGGTTTGGTCTACTTTTGGTTTTTCTGGAGTAGTTGGTTTTTCTGGTTGACTTGGTGCAGGCGTTTCTTGCTCTTCTTTGACAGGTTTCAATAGATGAACTTCAGCTGCACTTGCAAAACCACCAACGCCTTCCAATACTTTCAACTCAATCTTGTTGGTATGTACCGCCGCAAAGTTGACTGTTTTTTCTTGGGCATTGTTGTCCCAGTTTCCTTCTGAAACCTTGACCATTTGGCCATCTTTTTGTGCGTAGATTTCGTAGCGAGTAACGACACCATTTCCACCACCTGGACGTGGGAGATAAGTCAAGCCATTGACTTTTTCTGCTTCTTTCAAGGTCATAGTAAGAGTGTATGGCGCAGTGTCACCAGTCCACTTAGTATGCCAGAAGGTATTTGGATCATTGTCAAAGGCCTTTTCAACAGCGCCTTCAGTCGCGTTCCCTGGAAGTTGCTGACTGCTTGCGGTTGCAGTAATCTTATCATTTGCAATCAAACGAGGATTTACAAATGGTTTATCTGACAACTCTGCACTATGCAAGATTCCTTTGAAACCACCGATGCTTTCAAGCGGTAGTACCAAGCTATTGTGGGCAAAGCGAGGGTGAGCTGGATTTGTGATACGCTCAATCTTTTCACCATCTACATAGACTTCGGTTGACTGTGGTTTGGTTACGATGGAGATTTGATAACGTTTGTTCTTTTCAAGTTTTTTATTGAATTGAATATGGAACTGTTCAAATTGATAAGCAAGGTAGCCATCTTTATCAGCTAGATAGATACGGTTGTCCCCACTTGTTGAGAAGGTTTGTTCACCGTCTCCAGTGACAGTTACATCAAACTTCAAGACATGACTTGGACCAACATCACCTGCCAAGCCTTCGATACTGCTGTCTTTCTCAAAAGCCAATCCCTGCTCGCTTGTCTTCACTTTCTTGCTCGCATAGTTCTTGACTGTTTCAGGATTGATGGTAAACAAGTCGCTTTGATCAATCTCTTTATCAGGATTTGACTGTGGCGCATAAGGGCTCGTTGGTAGGGTGCGTTCTGCAAAGGTCGCAGCTGCACGGTCAGATCCCCAAGTGCGCTCTGCAGTGGTTTGCATGCTCTTGAAGAAGCGTTTGAAGATGTCATAAGAGGTCAAACCTGTCTCATGAAGGTCGATATTGTCATTCCAAACTGCGTGCCCACCACCAAGGATACTTGGATGAGAAGCTGGTAGAAGTGGACCGCCACCTGTTCTAAAATCATTCGGTGTCCAGCTATTGTACTGACGTTCGTAGTTTGCATAGTCCCCGTAGGCTGCTTGACTATTGCTTCCACTTGGCACACTATAGGTCGGTACATCCGTGATGTTGATAATCTTAGCTCCCTGAGCAATGGCTTCATTTGGTCGTTGCCAGCTAATACTCCAGATATCAACTTCTACTCCGTTCCAATCAACAGGAGTGTTCCCACGTTTCGCACTGAGTGAGCCCCAGATTCGAGGGGTATAGCCTTTTCCTTTAATGTATTTGATAAGGTCATTGACATAGCGACGATAGCTTTCTCTGCTGCCATAGTATTCATCCGTTCCGATATGAACAGTGGACACGCCATGAAGCGGTGCATCTGGACCATCGAGGAGTTTGTCATAAACTGATTTGACAAATTTAAGAGTTTCTTCGTACTTGTTATCCAAGTCTAGCATGGCTACGCGCTCAACATTGTGCTTGCCTGCATAATCGCTCAAACTACCTTGATACATGAGGTCTGGGCGAACTTTGACAAATGATAGTGCATGACCTGGTGTGTCAATTTCTGGCACTAGGTTGATATGCAAGGCCTTGGCAAGTTTAATCAGATTTTGCATTTCTTCCTTGGTATAATGCTCATCTGATGTCAATTTTTGGCCATTCTTACCGACAATGTCTGTCTCCACACGGAAACCAGTCTTGGCATGTTCAAGGACATACTTGAGTTCTTCCTCTTTAGAAAGATTCTTTCCTGCCAAGTGTTCCTTGAGAAAGATATAGTTATCATTAAGGTGCAACTGCAAGTCGTTCATCTTGTAGTAAGCCATGTTGAGCATGATGTCTACAAGGGTGTCGTAAGGGATAAATTTACGACCTGTATCTAGCATAAAGCCACGGTGGCTGAAACTTGGGAAATCACGAATTTCGCCATTTTGTAGGTCTGTTTCTCCCATTTGAAGAAGAGTCCGAGTGGCGTAAAAGGCTCCTGTGTTTGTGGCAGCTTCGATGGTAATCACATTATTTTGGATAGTGATGCCATACCCTTCCTTACCGTAACCCTTGTTTTCAACCTTTTTAAATTCGATTCGTTTTTGAGCTTGCTTGTCACCTGTTGCTAGTTCCAATCCACGGCTGGCAAGGTCTGACTGGTAGAAGGTTGCTGCCTGATCAAAGCCTGAATTTCCTGTCGCAAGAACTGTATCTGAAGTGATAGAAGATTGGCCTTCTTTCCCATACCATTGTTGAACAGCTGGTGCTACTTTTGGTTTGACACCCACACCTTCGTCCTGATGTAGGCCCTTGATGACTACTTCAAATTCCTTAGTGAAAGTATGACTGTCTCTGATTTGTTGGACCATGACCTTGACGCGTTGATCTGTCAAAGGCTTATAGATGTGATTTTGAAGGTCAATCACACCTTGCTTGTTGCTTCCGATAAGGCTAACTTTCCCTGGTAAAGTTGGTAAGACAAGAGACTGTCCGTCTTCTGCTACTGTTAGTTCGGTTACTTGGCGGATGTCCGTTACCTTACTATGGTCCGGAACGTTAGAATAAGCTCGAATTTCTTGGATTCCAACGTTTCTCCAGTTCATTGTTCCCGCTTGGTAATCATTGACCTCCAATTTGAGATACTTAGCTTTGATACTTTCAGCTAGATCTACTTTCTCATCTAAAACAGGTTCTCCTGTTTTGGTATGAGCGAGTTTCCATTGTTTTTCTCCATTAGCCCCCACATCTTCCTGACCTGCGTAGTAGAGACTCCAAGATTTGATATTTGGGTCATTTTGCCCATTACGAAGACGACGATCCCAGTCAATTTCCACATGCTTGATAAGGGTAGTTTTTGGAAGAGTTAATTCAAAAGTTGGTTTTACTGCATCTCTATCTGTAGCCCAACGGGTATTGTCATCTCCATCGATAGCCTTATCTGCAGTAAAGTTGGTCCCAGTCTCATGGTTGCTTGCCTGAGCAGTAGCACCCTCGAGATGGTTGACATCTTCTCTATCTTCGATTGTCTTTTCAGCTGGTTTTACTGCTGGTGTAGTGGTTTCCGCAGGTTGTTTGTCTGCCTTTGGTGTTTCAACCGGTTTCGGCGTTTCTGTTGGCTTGGGAGTTGCAGGATTTGTCTCTGGTTTTGCCTCTTCACTTGCTGCAGGATTGGTTCCCTCATCAGTCGATGGAGTTTCTTCATGACTTGCTTCTGTTGCAGCTTCTGCATCTGCTTTTTCAAGCGCAGCGGCTAAATCATCTGGTAGCTTATCCAGGGCTTGAACATGAGTGATACTTCCCTCTGTCTCTGAAGGCGCTGCTGTTTCTGCTGCCTGAACCATATTGGCTCCAAAGATACTAGCACCAATCATAACTGAGGCTGCACCAATTGCAAATTTGCGGATACTATAATGACAGCGTTTCTCAAAAAAGTGTTTGTCCATATTTCTCCTATTTCCTTTCATCCGCCTACGCTAGTAAGCGTTATCATTTCTCCTTTTAAAAAGGAGAGAACCAAGAGGTCCTCTCCAGGTGTTTGATTCATTTTCCGACTCTGACTCCCCTAGAAGTCCAAGTCACTTATCCAAACAATGTAGTTGTGGAATAAATAAATATCTATTCTTTTTTACTGTTAATAGCAAAGAGGGCGGCTGACAATGCTAGGCTGATTCCTGCTAGGAAGAGGGCTGTATCAGACTGGGCTTCTCCTGTTTCTGGGAGTGTCTTCTTGCTTTCTTCATTTTTCAGAGTATCTTTGATTTCTGATGTCTTTGTATCAGCTAGCGGAGCTGGTGTCAACTTATACTCTGGTTTCTCAACAGTTGGTGCTGGTTCATCACCTGCTGTACCTAGCGGGCCTGTGTACTCTGGTTTTTCATGTACAGCTGGCTCAACTCCATTGACGCCACCGGTGTATTCTGGAACTTCACTTACCAAAGCTTCAACCGCATTAACGCCGCCCTTGAACTCAGGGACTTTATGAGCAGCTGCTTCTGCCGCATTAACACCGCCTTTGAACTCTGGTACTTCATGTACAGCTGCTTCTGCTGCATTGACTCCTCCCTTGAACTCTGGTAGGTCATGAGCAGCTGCTTCTGCCGCATTAACACCGCCTTTGAATTCTGGTACTTCAAGAACTGGTGGTTGCTCTTCACCCTTACTGCTTGTCGGAGCATCAGGTTTCGGAGCGGAATCTTTTAATTGATTGAGATAATCTGCAAAGTATTTCACCATTCTTTCCGTCAAGAGATGGTTATCCGTCGCATATTTCATGCTTGCCTGAACACTAGCTACTTCCTCTTGATTTTCTTTATCTGTCAATTTTTGAGCCTTAGCTAAAGCTGCTTCATATCCTGACAAGTCAAGCGGTGTTTCTGCTACCTGCGGACGAGTAAAGATAAGTTCCGCTGCAGATTGGTATTTATCTCCACCGTCTCCGTATGTTTTGGTACCCGTAAGGACAATTTTCTTAGCCTTGATTGTCTTGCCAAAGTTAATGTCTTTGGGCTTATTATTATCAGGCCAGTCCGTCGCAGTGAAAGTGTGCTCCTTGCCAGACTCATCTGTGACAACCAGTTTTACATCACGCAAGTTACCATTTGAACCTGAACCACGTGGAACATAGCGAAGTCCTGTGATTTCAGTTGGCTCTTTCAAGACCATGATTGCAGGCTTGCCTACATCTCCACCATTCCAAGATGTATGCCATAGACTAGACACATTGCCATCAAAGGCATTCTCAAGACCTTCACCTGGTTGAGCTGGCGCATCCAAACTTTCAAAGTCTTCTGCTACCAAGGCTGTTTTCTTCTGAACCAAAGCATTCTTCAAGGCTTCAATCTTGGCAATCTCTGCACGCGCTTCTTCCACGCTAATGTCATCATCTGCCTGACTGAGGTTAAAGACCGCCTCTTTCAAAGCATCCATAGACTCTTTCGTATAGTTGGTCATGGCAACCGTTGGCAAGTAGTTCTTCAGAGCATTTTCTGTCAACATCTTACCTGTTAGCGTAATTTCTTCGATTTGAAGATTATCCATCATGAAGTCGTTATAACCTCGGAAGTTGGCATTTCCACCAGAATCACCACGAGTATTGCTTGCGTTTCCAGTTGAGTAGATACCTACCCAAGTATCGCCTGTTTCTGCACCTGTCACGAGGAAGGTTGCCTTCTTGGCTTTCTTAGAATCCGTCCAAGTATTTGGCAATTCATGCATTTCCAAGTTGCTTGCTTGACTACCACGACGACCTGACTGGAATTCTCCCTTACCGACGACAAAGGCATAGGTATTGTCTGAGCCTGCTTCGTATTCAAAGGTTACACGGTAGGTCTTACCAGCTTCAAATCGGAAGTTTTGTGGGATGGTTTGGTAAACCAAGTTACGACGGCTAACTAGTCCATTGGTCTTGAGTGACCAATTTCCATCGATAACATCATCAACTTTCTTACCGTTCCAACCACGTTGTGTATATGGATCATGCTTTTCAGACAAGTGAGTGCGGTTGTCTTCAACACCTTCGACACCACCCACTACGAATGGGAAGATCCCCTGAGCTACATTTTCAAAGTCTTGTTTGAAGGTGTCTTTACCTGTATCATGGTTTTCTCCGTACATGCTTGAATTATTTTCAAAGGTACGAATTTCATCAAAGTAAGTTGCTTCATCACCAGCTTCACGACTCAAAGTAAGAGTAACATTTGAGACGTCCGATCCAGTTGTAAAGAAGGCATACATGTTTTGGAAGTAACTTGTATTGTCAACTGTAGCATTGTCACGTCGTGTATTGTGGGCGTAGGCCTTAACATAGTTGAGCGCGAGAGACTTATTGGTATAAGTAGTCACTTCTTTTTCACCAGTATTCACAGTGATACTTGCCTTAGCATTACTACGGTTATCGACACCTACATAAACAGCATACTTGGTATTTGGTTTCAAGCCAGTTAATTTCTGAGTGAGACTAACTTTTTCTTTGTTTCCTTGAATACGAAGCATATCATTTGCGCCTTGTGATTTGACAATTTCTGCCTTAGAAGCATCGCCTGAAATGGTCCAATGTTTCAAGGTACCGCTGTTAAATCCTTGGTCATAGATATGCATGCCTTCGCTCCATGACATTTCAGGATTGCTTTGTTTCGAACGATAGAGAACGTATGGTTGATTTGCGAGAAGATCTAGGGTAATCTTGCCGTCTTTCACAGTTAGTTCTTGCTCTTCTGTCTTCCCTTGGTCAGTTAGCTTGTAAAGGTAAACCTTGCTCTTGGCCCAATCGCTTGGAAGGGTCCAAGTTGTTGCACCGGCCTGCGTATTGAAGTAGTACATTTTTTCCTTATCAGTAGGAAGTTTCTTACCATTCGCATCCCAGTTCCAAGGAGTCAAATAAGCTGAACCATCTTGGATGACACGTCCGTTGAGCGTTACTGTACGTTCACGGTATAGTGGGCTATTGACATCATTTGACTTACGAGTTACAACTACTTTATTATTGTCAGCATCTACCAATTCCACTCGCATTTCTGGTGTCCATTTATAGGTGCTACCGTTGTCAGTCATGGTAACTGGTGTGCCATTTTCCCATTTACTTACAGTGAAGTGTTGGAAATACTTGGTCATGACATCATGAGCAAAGAGGTTAGTCACGTAGCCATTGTAGTCGCTCCGTCCTTGCCAGCCTTCAAAGTCTTTCATGCTGTAGCCACCTAGAAGTGGGTAGTCTGCAGCACCACCGTGACTTCTGTAGTCCCCTACCCAAGCATCTTTTTGGTGGTTACGGATAAAGCGCGTGATGGCACTGTTGATACCTTTGTTAGTGTAGCCACCATAGGTCAAGTCAGCTGCCCAGTGATGGAAGGTAGAGTCGTACTCACCACCATGGCCCCACTCAATCGCAAAGCGCCAGCCTTGTTTGTTGATCTCTTTAGCGAGAACGTGGGTAGCCCAGGCACCGTTATCACCTGATTGACCATTGCCCCATACGTCCACATAGATAAAGTCGAGACCATCACCAAGTTTTTTCTTCAAGTCTTCCCAGCGAGCCAAGCGTCCATGCGCCAAGTCATAAGCCGCATCAATGTTGATACCTTGGTCTAGCCAGTTCCAACCATAGCTGTAACTACCATCCGCATTCTTACGAAGAATTTTTTCATTAAAATACTTAGACTCCGGATAAGTTTCAGAGGCGTTAACGTGGATACCTAGATGAGCACCGTACTTCTTAGCCTTCTCAATCAGAGACTTAAAGTCTTCAACCCCGCCAATACGTTTTCCAATATCTGCATAGTTCAAGTGACCAGAGTCATGTCCTTCACTACCATAACCTTTAAGGAGAACTCCTTGACCAAGTCCATCCGTATGAAGGTTGATTTTTTTGATACCGTCTAAGGTCATGAGGAATGGATTTTGTGCCTGTGAACCAAAATTCATCGCGATACGGTAGGCAGTGATATCCTTAACTTTTTCCCAACCTTGAGGATTATTCATAATGCTACGATAAGCAATAGCTCCATCTTGCCAGTCGACTTTCTTGTCTCCATTGGCATCTTCAGTGATGACAACTTTGGCACTTGGAAGTTCCTTGGTGTATTCTGGGAATACAATCCCCTTATAAGCTTTTTCCCATTGCCATTCAGAACTATGAATCCCTACATAGTTAGCGCTTCCAATCGTCTCCTTGTAGGCAGTCAAACGTGTCCAATCATTCGAGCCACCACCATAGCTATTTTGAGAATTGCTCCAAACACCTGCGGCAAGCTTATCTGTAGAGACAAAGCCATACATGTAACCCTTAGCCAAATCTTTCATCGGATTGGTTACAGCGATATGATCATCCCCACTAACATGTGTATTGTTTGACATGGTCGCCCCGTCAAACTTAGCTCCAGTTTGATCACTTGAAACAGAAACTAAAGCATTGCCAAGAAAACTAATGGTCGAGAGCAATTTTCTCTCATCATCAATCTTTTGACCCGGGGTGACTTGATTGTGGTTGACAATCCTGGTCACATCAAAATGCAATTGATTATCCACAACTTGCAGACGAACGGTCATTTCCGCATTGATTAGATTAGCATCATCACGCAGTTTCATCAAATATTCTGCAGTTGTTTCGTTTATTTTCTTATAGGTAACTTCAGGTGTGACTGCATGTTTGTTGATCAAGATTTTCTTAATTTCTTGTACTTGACCTGGCAAGGTATGTCCATTCAAGCTATATTCCTTAACACGTGGAAAGGCTTGATCAATCACTGCTTTGAGAACTTTAGACTGGATAGTGTCATAAGTTATCTTGCTATCATCAACCTCAGCTCCCGTCTCTTTCTCAGCAGGAGTGTCCTCTGCTTTCACGCCATCTTGATTATCTGTTTTGACACTAACAACTGTACGCTCATTACCGTATGATCCTGCCTTAAGGAGGATTTTCTTCTCATTTTTAAGATGATCATTGACCGCCGCTGGCAGAGTCACTGTATCAAAGAGTTTGGTGTCATTGTTGGTTGCATTGAGCTGCCCATCTGACTTGAGAGTGATAGAAAGACGGTTTGTCGACCCCGTTTCAGGTGCTGCTACACGACCTCCCTTATACCAAGTGCTAGCAGTTGGAGATTTATACTCCCAGAACCAGCCATCCTTGTCATAACCGACAAAAACATTATTATTGGTATCTTTAAATTTCAGGAAGACACCAAAGCGTGATTTGCCCTTTTCAGAATCTTCTTTGAAGGTTAAATCGACAGTCGCATTTCCATTAGCATCAACGGTCAAGCCCTTCTTTTCAAACAGGGCTGGTTTGCCTGCGTTATCATTTTGATCAGTTGAGGATAATTGATTATAGCGAACACCCTTTTCTTCACGAACAGTGACTGTGCCCTGTTGCTCTTTTTTCGCTACCGTTTGCCATTCAGCTATCACTTTCTCAGGTGTTTCAGGTTTAGCAGCTGGTTTGTCCTCTTTTGGTTTGTCTTCGGCTGGTTTTTCTTTCTCTTCCAAGTCTGCAGGTTTGACACTTGAAATTCCCTTCATGTGATCTTGGATCCATTTCAATTGGGCAGGTGAGAAGAGAATGCCACCGCTTCGTTTTCCAACTACACCATTTTGATGAACTCCAATCAGTTTACCATCTGTATCAAAGATACCTCCACCACTCGCACCAGGTTTCCCTCCTTGATAACCAATTCCTTGAACACCTTCTCCGTACGATTCTGTAAAATCAACTGTTGTATTCACAGCTGGCGCCAATTTTCCTTCTGGATAACCAAAGACATGGAGTTTATCTCCGATTTTTTTGACAGCTGGTTTCTCACTTACTTCTACCGGAGCATTTTCAAGGACAGTAGACAATCTCACAAGCGCCAAATCATTCTTAAAACCCTTAAGATAACCGTCACGATCCCAATGGACGATGTCTTTTTTACTGAATTTTACATCAGATAAGCCTGGATAGGAGAAGCTATAGATTTCCCCATCTCCCTGATCATTGTCTACAACCTTACGAATATTGCCATCTTGACGATCCTTGATAAAGTTATGGGAAACTGTTAAAACAAGATTTTTTCCAATAACGATACCACTACCTTCACCCGATGGAGTCTTGATTTTAACGGTTGCTCCATAGTTTAATTCACCATTCTTTGTTTTAGCTACATCTTCTGGAACGAGATTCCCAGTATCTTTAGCTAATTGATCCTTGTCAACTTCTTTCCCTTTATCTTCAGCCTTGTCTAATTTGCCCTCTAAGCCTTCTGGTAACTTATCTGAACTAGCTGATTTTTCTTTTTCAAGTGCTAATAGTTCTTCTTCTGTCTTAGGTCCATCCGTAACTTCTGGAGAGCCTTGCTCTTCTCCTGCCTTAGGCGCTTCAAAATCACGCCCATCATTCTCTTTTGCTGTTGCAAGAGCAGTAGCTAAATCCGCTGGTAAATTCGCCGTGGAGCCAGACTGCACGCTATCTGCAAGAACTGTACTTGTCCCAAAGAATGCAGCCCCAATCATAACAGAAGCAACACCTAATGAAAATTTCCGAATACTATATTTACAACGTTTTTCAAATGATCCTTTGTTCATAAACTCCTAAATCCTTTCATTTTTGAGTAAGCGTTTACATTTCCTTTTTAAAAAATACTCCTTCCTCTGAAAGTGCAATGCTTAACCCCGATAAACAAAAAATAATTATACTTTTAATATAACAAATAATAACTAAGAAAGCAATAGGAAACAAGTAAAATTAACAAAAATTTTCTCTATTCTGACAAAAAGAGGCTCCAAATTTAGAATCTTTCTTTACAAATGTAAAAAAGGATTCAGCATTCAAGAGAAATACTAAATCCTTTCTTATATTCTGCAACAGTTATTTCACATGTTTTGCGAGATCTTCTTGAGCCTTTTTATTCGACTCTTCTTTTTCTTTCATCCATTTTTCTTGGGCTTTTTGGTATTCTTCTGTTGTTACTGGCTTATCTTGTACTTCTAGATATTTGTACAAAAGGGCTTCGCTCATACCTTTGTTACCTGAGTAAGCAAACGGAAGAGTAAATGGTACCATCTTAGACAACATTGGACGACCAGTTTGAGAAGTTGTTGGGATGATCAAGGCACTATCTGTCAACCAAGCTTGGGCAGCAGCATATTTTTCATAACGTTTTGAAACGTCAGTAGTTTCTTCCCCAGCTTCCACAACCATTTTTTCGTAGTCTTCCAAACCAACTTGCTTGGCAGCAGCGTTGTTGGTTCCATAATCAAATCCTAGGTAGGTCTTCGTGTTTTCTCCTACAGATGGCTTGATGATATCAAGATAGGTAGATGGATCCGCAAAGTCTGGAGACCAACCAACGTTATCTGAGATATCCCAGTCTTCACCAGCAGCAGTTTCGGCAAAGTAGGTAATATTTAGAACATCGTCTTTTTGAAGTTGTTGAATATCGACAACGATATTGTCTGTTCCTAAAGTAGCTTCGAGTGACTGTTTCAAGGATTGAACACGTTGAACTTTTGTTGTGTTTGTTTGGTCTACAGGCATATCCAAGTGAATAGGGAATTGCACCCCTTCTGCTTGAAGAGCTGTCTTAGCCTTGGCGAATTCTGCTTTGGCTTTTTCTGGATTGTAGAGACCATCTTGAGCATCATCCAAGTTCACGTTGCTCCACTCATCACCATAGGTCACCAACTTTTCTTTGACCAACTCACCAAAATTTTTCCCATCTGCTTGCACAAATGCTGGTGGGACAAACAAGTTACGAAGAAGTTTAGTTGCACCGCTTGCACCGTTTACTTGAGAAGCATAGGCAGTTCTATCAAAACCAAAAGCAAGAGCTTGACGGAAGTCTTTGTTTAAAAGAGCTTTCTTAGTTGATGTTTTTTGTTCATCAGCTGTCTTAGAAGTATATTGATAGGACTGACGGTCAATATTGATACCAACTAAAAAAGTTGCTGAGTCTTGTTGTGTATACACGATGTTGTCTTTAAAGTTTTTTTCAGTTTCTGGATAGCCAGCACTTGTTGGGAAGAGACGCGCCATTGTGAAGCTACCATCTTTAAAGGCTTCAGTTGGTTTGTTGGTATCCTGACCATCCCAGAATGACAATTTCACTTTGTCAATGTGAACATTGTCCTTATCCCAGTAGTTTGGATTTTTTTCAAATTCAACAGAAGATTTGGCGACGATCGACTTGAGCAAGAATGGTCCATTGTAAAGGATGCTACTCGGATCTGTCCCTTTGGCGAAATCATCCCCTTTAGAGTTCAAAAATTCTTCGTTAACTGGAGCCATTACACCCATCGTTGTCTTAGAGTTCCAGAAGCTTTCTGGCTTGTTCAATGTGTACTGAACTGTATAATCATCAAGGGCCTTGATTCCTACTTGTGAGAAATCTTTGATTTCCCCTTTTACATAGGCGTCCAATCCTTTGATCGATTCTTGGACAAGGTAAAGACCATCAGATTTTTTATCAGCAGCATATTTAAGTCCTGTTACAAAGTCTTGAGCTTTGACTGCCGCGTATTCTTCACCTTCAGAAGTATACCATTTTGCATCCTTACGGATAGTATAAGTGTAAGTCAATCCATCCTTGGATACAGACCAATCCTCAGCCATAGACGGCACAAAGTTTCCGTAACGGTCATTTTCTAGCAGACCATCAACCACGTTACTGGTAATATTTGCTGTAGCTGCTTTATTGGTTGTCAAATAGTTTAGGTTATCAGGATCCGTCTCATAAATGTATGAGAATGTCTTCTCCCCTTTAGCGCTCGAACCTGATCCAGAACATGCAGCTAAAGTAGTCGCTGCCAATAATGTCACGCCCGCAAGGGCAAATAGTTTTGAACTTTTCATCATTTTCTCCTTTAAAACTTTCTATCTATTATAGAACCTTTTCAGAAAGATGTCAACAGAATTTTCAGAATTTTTGGGTTAGTTTGGTATATTCTGAAAAGCGATTTTATAGACCTACTTTTCGCATGCACTTGACGAATAAAAAGATTCTTGACAAGCTCTTAAGCTATTCCGAAGACTTGAAACACCACTATAATCTTTATCAGCTCTTGCTTTCTCACTTTCAGAATAAGGAACCGAAGAATTTTTTCGGACTTATTGAGGACAATCTAAAGCAGATTCATCCTCTTTTTCAGACTGTCTTTAAAACCTTCCTCAAGGATAAAGAGAAAATCGTCAACGCCCTTCAATTAGCTTATTCCAACGCCAAATTAGAAGCGACTAATAATCTCATTAAACTCATCAAACGCAATGCTTTTGGTTTTCGAAACTTTGAAAACTTCAAAAAAAGGATTTTCATCGCTTTGAACATCAAAAAAGAAAGGACGAAATTCGTCCTTTCTAGATCTTAGCCGACTTCAATCCACTACAGTTGACAAAGAGCCCACAAAACAAGTAGAAAAACATAGAGATACAAAATCATTATACATCGAAAGGTAAACCACTGATAATAACTGAACGTTAATTCATTGAGCGATGGAAATCAGGGGAGAAATCTCATCGTTACATTACTGGATTCTTTTTGGGGAAAAGCTTGCTTTCTATCCCTAACTAATCAAAAAAGCAGATATGAGGTTATTCGTTAGCTGATCAACCAAAAAGCAATCAAGCTGTCAATGAATCCCTGTTAAGAATCCTACAGAAGCGTTTGGTAAAGAAAGCACCTACTTACACTCACCCCTGTTGTTCATGGGAGAGAGAAACTAATGAAAATCACATGCGCCTTATCCGCAGATTATTTCCTATAGGATCAAAAACAGCGACTAGAAGACTAGCTGTTCAAATAGAATCTCGGATCAATAATGATCCTAAAAAGATATTAAACTACAAGACTAACTCTTAGAGAAATTATCTCAAGTAATCAACTTGAAATTTGACATTTTACTTTTTTCTCCAAACCATCCTGTCTACAATACCTGTATAACTCTGTATTATTTTAACAACTTTAGTAGAGACATTTTCCTCCACATAGTCTGGAACTGGAAGACCAAAATCTCCATCTCCATGCAAACTAACAGCAGTTTCAACTGCTTGAAGAAGAGACTTTTCATCAATTCCTGCCAAAACAAATCCTGCTTTGTCCAAGGACTCAGGACGTTCTGTACTAGTACGGATACAAACAGCTGGGAAGGGATTACCTTGACTAGTAAAGAAACTACTTTCTTCTGGTAAAGTTCCCGAATCAGACACTACAGCAAAAGCATTCATCTGCAAGCAATTGTAATCATGGAATCCCAGCGGTTCATGCTGAATCACACGCTTATCTAACTCAAAACCGCTCTCTTTTAATTTTTTCTTAGATCGAGGATGACAAGAATACAAGATTGGCATATTATACTTTACAGCTAGTTTATTAATAGCTGTAAAGAGTGAAATAAAATTCTTATCTGTATCAATATTTTCCTCACGATGCGCTGAAAGTAAGATATACTTTCCTTTTTCCAATCCCAAACGTTTATGGATATCTGACGATTCAATAGCAGCTAAATTTTTATGTAAGACTTCTGCCATAGGAGAACCTGTCACATAGGTTCGCTCCTTAGGTAAACCACACTCATGTAAATACTTGCGAGCATGTTCAGAGTAGGCTAGATTGACATCTGAAATAATATCCACAATACGACGATTGGTCTCCTCCGGCAGGCACTCATCCTTACAGCGATTCCCTGCTTCCATATGAAAAATTGGGATATGCAAACGCTTTGCTGCAATAGCTGATAAACAAGAATTCGTATCTCCCAAAATCAATAGAGCATCTGGTTTGATTTGATTCATCAATTTATAAGAAGTATTGATAATGTTCCCTATAGTAGCACCAAGATCATCTCCAACAGAATCCATATAAACATCAGGAGCATCCAAACCTAAATCATCAAAGAAAATACCATTTAGATTGTAATCATAGTTCTGCCCGGTATGTGCCAAAATCACATCGAAATACTTACGACACTTAGTAATAACACTACTTAGACGAATAATCTCTGGACGCGTCCCCACAACAATTAATAACTTAAGTCTGTCATTATTCAAGAAACGAATATCGCTATAATCTGTTCTAATCTTCATTTATTTCTCCACTGGTTCAAAAAAAGTATCTGGATGGTTAGGATCAAAGGATTCATTAGCCCACATAACCGTAACTAAATTTTCTGTATCAGAAAGATTAATGATATTATGAGCATATCCTGGTACCATATGTATAGCTTCGATCTTCTCTCCTGATACTTCAAAATTGAAAATAGGGTATTCTTGTCCGTTCTCATCCAACCCCATTCGTCTTTCTTGGATCAAAGCACGACCTGACACAACCATAAAAAATTCCCACTTGGAGTGATGCCAATGCTGTCCCTTAGTAATACCTGGTTTAGAAATATTAACTGAAAATTGTCCCGCTCCCTCTGTTTTTAACAACTCAGTAAAACTACCTCGTTCATCCACATTCATCTTGAGTGGAAACTTAAATTTATCTACTGGTAGATAAGATAGGTAGGTCGAGTAAAGTTTCTTAGCAAAGGATCCACGAGGAATTTCGGGCATAATCAGACTATCGGGCTGTTTTTTAAATGTCTCTAATAGAGTAACAATTTCGCCTAAAGTTGCACGATGAGTTGTTGGAACGTAACAATAAGTTCCCAATGGGTTAGGCAAAACCTGCAGACCGTCTAAATCACAACGATGAGGATGTCCCTCTAAAGCAGCCAAACACTCCATTATCAAATCATCTATATAAAGCAAATCCAATTCTACACTTGGATCATTCACCTGAATAGGTAGATCATGAGCCAAATTATAACAGAAGGTTGCCACTGCGGAGTTATAGTTAGGACGACACCATTTGCCATAGAGATTTGGAAAGCGATAAACCAAAACAGTTGCTCCCGTTCTCTTTCCATATTTGAAGAATAACTTCTCTCCTGCTAGTTTAGATTGTCCGTAGACAGAATCTGTAAAACGTCCTTCTAGGCTTGCTTGAGTAGAACTAGAGAGTAAAATGGGGCAAATATTTCTATGCTTTTCCAAAGTATCCAACAATATACTAGAAAATCCATAATTCCCCTCCATGAACTCATCAGGATTCTGAGGACGATTGACACCCGCTAGATGGAATACAAAATCTGCCTTCTTACAATATTCTTCCAAGAAAGCAGGATCTGTATCGCGATCATACTGAAAAATCTCCCCAATCTCCAAGCCTGGTCGAGACTTATCCCGTCCGTCCTTCAAAGCTTCTAGGGTACAAATGAGGTTTTTACCCACAAATCCTTTGGAACCAGTCACTAAAATGTTTAACGGCATATTTATACCTCCATCAAAGTCAATTCTTCTTGAATATATGGAAGTTCCAAGAGTTTTTCCTTAACTTGCTCTACATTCATCAAATCAGTATTATTGCTATTGAACTCTGTCAATAGGTTCCTATTCGTACTACCATCTTTAAAGTATTTGTCATAGTTGAGGTTACGGTTATCACTCGGTACTCGATAAAATTCACCCAGATCAATAGCATTAGCACACTCTTCATTGGTTAGTAAGGTTTCATACATTTTTTCACCATGCCGAATTCCTATAATTTGGATACCTCTCTCTGGAGAAAAAATTTCTAACACAGCCTTAGCTAATACTTCAATAGTGCAAGCTGGTGCTTTCTGAACTAAAACATCCCCAGATTTTCCTTCTTCAAATGCAAATAAAACCAAATCCACTGCCTCTTCTAACGTCATCACAAATCGTGTCATATCTGGTTCAGTAATAGTGATAGGATTTCCTTGCTTAATTTGTTCAATCCAGAGTGGCACTACAGAACCTCGACTACAAAGAACATTACCGTAACGAGTAACACAAATCTTGGTTTTATCCTCGCTAATAGTACGAGATTTGGCAACAGCCACCTTTTCCATCATGGCTTTAGAAGTTCCCATGGCATTAACAGGGTAGGCAGCCTTATCGGTAGATAGACAAATAACATTCTTAACTCCAGCTTCAATAGCTGCACTTAAAACATTTTCTGTCCCTATAACATTAGTCTTTACAGCCTCAAGTGGAAAAAACTCGCAAGAGGGTACTTGCTTCAGAGCAGCAGCATGAAAAACATAGTCAACACCATACATGGCATTCTTTACCGACTGCAGATCGCGCACATCACCTATATAAAATCTAATCTTCCCCGCCACTTCCGGTAATTTAGCCTGAAATTCATGACGCATATCATCCTGCTTTTTTTCATCGCGGGAAAAAATACGAATTTCACCAATATCAGTCTGTAAAAAACGATTAAGAACAGCATTGCCAAATGAACCTGTTCCTCCTGTAATTAGGAGAGTTTTTCCTGTAAATTGTGACATATATTATACTTCTCCTTCTAGTATGTCTGCAATTTTCTTGCAAGCTGTTCCATCTCCATACGGATTTGAAGCTTGGCTCATCGCTTGATAAACTGAATCATTTTCTAACAATTCTTTAAAATGTCTATAAATATTGTCCTCATCAGTACCTACAAGCTTCAAAGTTCCTGCTTTAATTCCCTCTGGACGCTCAGTTGTATCTCTCATAACTAAAACAGGTTTTCCTAAACTAGGTGCCTCTTCTTGGATACCACCACTATCTGTTAAAATGAGATAACTCCGTGATAAAAAGTTATGAAAATCTAATACTTCCAACGGATCGATCATTTTGATACGTTCACATCCGCTTAGTTCTTCCTCAGCAATTTGACGAACTAGAGGATTCATATGAATGGGGTAAAGAGCCTTTATATCCGAATGTTCTTCAATGATACGTCGGATTGCTCTAAACATGTGCCTCATCGGGTCACCAATATTTTCGCGACGATGAGCAGTAATTAATATTAGTTTGCTATCCCCAACCCAATTTAACTCAGGATGAGTATAATCCTCTTGAATTGTAGTTTGTAAAGCATCAATTGCTGTATTACCAGTGATAAATATAGCTTCAGAATTTTTTCCTTCTCTCAAGAGATTGTCTTTTGAGAGTTGTGTTGGTGTAAAATGATACTGAGCCAAAGCACCTACTGCTTGACGATTAAATTCTTCAGGATAAGGTGAATAAATATCATAAGTACGCAAACCAGCCTCTACATGTCCAATTGGAATCTGTAGATAAAAGGCGGCCAGTGAACTGGCAAATGTTGTACTCGTATCCCCATGAACTAATATTAAATCAGGATTAACTGACTCTAAGACAGTCTTCATGCCTTCCAAAATGCCAATTGTGACATCAAAGAGAGTTTGTTTGTCCTTCATAATAGATAAATCAAAATCAGGCGTAATCCTAAAAGTATCCAAAACTTGATCCAGCATTTGACGATGTTGACCCGTAACACAGACCAATGTTTCAAGATTCTTACGTGTTCTTAGCTCTTTAACCAAGGGACACATCTTGATAGCTTCGGGACGAGTTCCGAAAATTACAACTATTTTTTTCATAGTCAATCCTTACTTTATTTATCACTAATTACAATCTGTAAGTTCCATCAAGATGACAGATATAACGTGTATCTAACACTATCTTATCTTTTAGTTTATTCATATTTTGTAAAATCTCATCATGACCAACCAACAGTACAACAATATCAACATTAGATAAAAATTCATCTAAATCATGTAACTGATTCGCCACAACATTTTTTTCTATAAATGGATCATATACTTTAATAGCAGGTGTTGCCAGATGGCGGCTCATAGATTCTAATAACTGAAGTGTTGGAGATTCACGCATATCATCTACATTCTCTTTGTAGGTGAGACCATATAGACCAACCCGACTAATATCTGTTAGATGATGTTCGTTCATAATGGTATAGATACGATTTAATACAAATTCTGGCATGGCAGCATTTGTTCGCATAGAATGTCCAATAACATTTGTCAACTCAGGATAATCTCCAACTAAGAACCAAGGATCCACAGAAATACAATGCCCACCAACACCAGGTCCAGGTTGTAGAATATTTACCCGTGGATGCATATTACAGATCCGGATAATTTCATAAACATCCATATTATCATAACTACAAATCTGTGCTAATTCGTTAGCAAAAGCAATATTTACAGCTCTAAATGTATTTTCTACTACCTTGGTCATCTCCGCAGTTCGAATATCTGTAACAACAATATCGCCCTTACAAAATGAAGCATAAAGCTCTTTCACTTTATAGCCGATTTCTAGGTCATCAGCTCCAATTGTACGGTTATTATTCACCAATTCATAGACCATATTCCCTGGAATAATACGTTCTGGAGCATGGACAAGATGAATATCACTACCAATAACAAAACCTTTTTCTTCTACAACAGGTCGAATAAATTTATCAACCGTTCCTGGTGATACGGTCGATTCAATAATAATAACCGCTCCTTTATTGCAATTATCAAGTACCGTTTTTGTAGCTTCAATCACATAGCTTGGATCAATTTTTTTAGAGAAGGAGTCATATGGTGTTGGAACGGAAATAATATAGGTATCCGTTTGTTGATATTCGGTTGTAAAGTCCACACCCGACTCCACTGCTTTATGGAATAGTTCATCCAATCCATCTTCTTTAAAGGTTGTTTGACCTTCATTTAAAGTTCTCACCAAATCCTGATTGTAGTCAGTTCCAACTACTTTCACGCCGTTTGTTGCCAACATTAAAATTGTTGGCAATCCAATATAACCTAATCCGATTACATTAATCATGATTTTTTTCCTCCAACTTTTTTATAAAATTTTTAACCAATTGAATAAAATATTGAAAATCATCATTTCGCCAATAAATAAAACATAAAGCAAAAAAATTAAATCCAATAACCACTATAAACAACAGTATCAAATCATATATACTATTCACTCTAACCAATCGAGATAAATAGTAACTCGCAATACATAAACCTACAGTTAATAAGATCGTCTGCAACCATTTTAAATAAAACTCTGATAGAGGACGACTAAGTACTTTTTTATAAGTAACAATTGTATCCACCAGTATAAATTGGAAACCAAATCCTAACATTGTTCCAACAAAAACACCTGCAATACCTATATAATTTACTAAAATTACTGAAACAACTAAATTTAAAATGCCCGCAATTAAAGGAGAAAAATGATAATCTCTAAAATATCCTTCTCCCAAACGAAAAATGGTTGTACAATTTCCAGTTTGTCTAACGAATAACATACCAACTATTGCAATCACACCTGTAAATGATAAAGTATAATTTTCTCCAATCCAAATAGTAATAAAAGGATTTACCAATACTAGAAGACAACTTGAGCAAAATGATAAAAAGAAAAAATTTATAAAACGTAATCTATTGAAGATTTCATTTTTTTTCTCTATAGAAGCTGAAAGAGATAGGTTTCCAATAGAAGCCTGAATCGGATTAAAAATTCCTCCAAAGAAAATATATACGATTGATAAAATATAAGCATAGTTCGAATACTTACCAACCATAACTATTCCTAAAACAATGGAAATAACTATACTATCTGTTGAATTCATTAATTCGTTAAAGATTTGTCGAACAGAGGTAGCATATACATTTTTCCAAACTAGTCGTCTTTCCATCTTTGGAAGTGGAGCTATCCCTTTAAATTTATGAATACTT
Organism: Streptococcus oralis; assembly: GCF_001578705.1. Lineage (GTDB taxonomy): Bacteria > Bacillota > Bacilli > Lactobacillales > Streptococcaceae > Streptococcus > Streptococcus oralis_J. Next base: position 1,108,096 of record NZ_KQ969037.1, read on the forward strand.
GGATACATTTTATCTACTTTTAAACTAATTACTAGGTTCAAAGTAAGATTTTTAGCAATTTTTAAAATAATATATAGATAAAAATCTTTAAAAATCATCAAAGTGATAATTTGTAAAATAGATAAAATTGTCGTTATAATTATATCAAAGATATTCGCAACATAGACCTTTTGATCAGCAACCAATACCCCTCTTTTATATGCAAAGAATAGATAAGTAGAAACTGTATCTGCTAAATAAAGCAAATACAATGCTGTATAGTTCAAATCTTCTGCATTTTTTAAATTTACAATGACTGGTAAAAAAGGAACGAGACACAAACCTAAAATAAGAATAATGATACCAATCACTCGATATATTTTTTTATAAAATTGAACTACTTGAGCTAATTTGTCCCCATCTTTTTCTGCTAAAGGTTTGTACATCAAATAAGCAATTGATGATCCGATCCCTAATTCAGCTAGGGATAAAACTGTTAAGATATTGGTGTATAGACCATTGAAACCTAGATAAGTCTCTCCCAAAACTCGGATAAACACTGTTCTAACTATGAAAGCTAAAACACTCGATATGATAGTACCAACTATTCCAGCTAGAATATTAAAAAAACTATTTTTTACACGACTCATATGTTAATGATTCTTTCATTTTGTGTGAGCTCTTTCCGTAAGTCTCTTCCATATTTTTTAATAGAAAAATAGGCTCCTCTATCTCTATTAGAAGTAATAACCGAAGAGCATTTCCCTTTTTGGTAGACACTCAATAGGGCTGTTTTAAGGTGTTCAACTATACACTCATCATTTGCTACCACAAGGGCATCACTGCCAGCTACAATCTCTGGTATCCCTCCAGCATCTGTTGTAATAACATATTTTCCTGATATCAAAGCTTCACAGACCGTCAAACCCGCTGGTTCCTCCCAAATAGATGGAACAACAATGCAATCTGCAATATGATGATACTTAGGAATGTCATTGTAATTAACATAGCCTGTAAAAACAACTTTATCTGATGCTTGTTTTGCCAATTGCCGTAGCTCTGTTGTGAAAGTATCCAACTCCGTCTGACCAAATATAGAACTACCAACAGCTAGTAATTTTATATTCAAATTCTTTGGTAGCAACAAGAAGGCTTCAAGCAGTTCTTTGATACCTTTATTTTTGTTGATACGTCCAAAAAAACCAATCACAAAATCGTCCGACAAAATTTCCAACTGATTTTTAAGATCTGATAAATCAACTTCAGAGAAATTCTGCAAAAAAAGTTCTGTGTCAATACCATTATAGACAGTCTGTATCGGAACACCTGACGTTACTACTTCTGACCTATCCCTAATATAGTCAGATACTGTGATAATTTTATCATAAACGCTATAATCTACAGAATACTCATTGTCCATTAATAAATCATTATGAAGATGTAAAACAAGATTTCCTTTAAACTTTTTACGAATATAATAACCGTATTCAGGGCGATTTTCAATCAAAACTGTATCAAAATCAGACAAGTCTGATAATTGACTGATATATGCATTCCCTACGAAGAAAGGTGAATATTTATTGATGGTATAACGTATTATTTTGTTTATTTTATATTTAAGTGAATGAGTATCTATATAGACAAATTGAGTATACTTGTATTTTTTTGAAGCCTCACGTGCCTTCTTATGATCACAACTAACGACCGTAATTTCGTCATGATTATATTTCTCATTGTAAATTAAATAATTATCAATGAGATTTTCTACTGCCCCCCCTTTTACAGCTGGAATCGGTAGTCCGCTCACTCCGACTGAAACAATACAAATTTTCATTAAATCCACCTTTCCCATAAAAATAACGAAATATAAACTATCTCATTTCGTACATTCCCCTATAAGAATCTTTTCATATTCTCTTGCTTTATCTTCATAATTATAATGTTCAAGGATATAGTGCAGTGCATTCTGAGAGTACTCTTGTCTCTTCTCTTCATCTAGACTCGCAATCATTTTTAATGAATTTCTCAAGCTTAATTTGCTGTTAGCCTTGAACGTCCAACCATTATAATGAGAAGTTCTATCAAGGTTGATATTATTATCTTCCAATAAAACTGGTAAACCACAGGCCTGTGCATCATAAAAACTTAAACTACATTGTTTAGGAAATAAAGCAAAATCTGCTACTTGGAAAAACTGTGCTAATTTTTGATATTTTTGAGTCGGAAAACGCAAGATTTGATTTTCAGATTGGGAGAAACTTTTCTCGACAGCTTCTCCATACTCTCCATTTGTATTACCCACTATAATGAAAACAATTGGTTGCTCCGTATTTAACTTTTTACTTAGGGATTCTGCCAAAAACATCCCCCCCTTATGCTCATCTAACTTTCCTGCATAAACACAAATAAGAGCATCTGAAGCGATCTGATATTGAGAACGAAAATCTTCCTTAATCTGGCTATCTGCGTGAAAGAACGCTGTATCCGACCCATAAGAAATCCATGGAGCTTGCGACAAAGGAATTCCCAAGTGTTTTTCAACATAGTTATCATCTTGCGTTCGGATAATTGGTATCTGTTCTTTTATCAAAATGGGAGTAATCAAGGTTTTATAAAATCTCCTAAAGTAGGTGTTGAAAGGATTTTTTGATGCCATCTCAAGCATATGACTATCAGTGACGATTCTGCAATTAAGTTTCTTTCGTGCTAAAAGGAGACGAATCCCTGTTAAAGTGTCGTTCCCATGAATATACAATACATCTGGAGAAAGACCCTTAATAGTTGAAATAAGCTTTCTAGAAAAAATTGCTCGTCCGCTTACAAAACCATGAAGAGGCAAGCGAATGATCTTCACATGATACTTTTCTTCATAGCTTCTATCTCTCTCCTCTATATTTTCTCGTCCAAAAAATTGGGTAAGATTATCGGGGATTTTATCCATTTCTGAAGTGATGATCACTTGTTCATGACCAAACTTTGCTAGATATTTTGGTAAAACATTAATCTGGTAACCTGCATCTGGATGAAAAAAATCTTCTACATGGACTATTTTCATATTATCTTCTTTCTATCTTTAAAAGATTTTTCCACTTATCTAGGATATAAGTTGTTGACAATTCTTCTACTGGAATAACACTCGATTTTGCAACTTGTTCTCGCAACTCTAAACTAGCCATCAATTTAGATAAAGTTTTTGCATAGATATTTACATCAAAACAATCAATCAAAAAACCATTTCTTCCATCTGAAATAATATCAGATGGGCCACAGTTACAATCAAATGAAACAACTGGCATCTGGCAGTTTTTAGCCTCTAATAATACAGTTGGTAATCCTTCATGTCGTGATGTCATGGCGTAGATAGAGTAGTCAGGATAGAGCTCCCGAACATTCTGAACAAGCCCTTTCAAATTTATAAAACCTTCTAAATGGTATTCCCTGACTTTCTCCTCTAATTTTTCTCTATCGGAACCATCACCATAAATGTCCCACTGCCAATCTGGATAGCTTAATTGTATTTGACTAGCTACCTCAAGAGCCAGATCAAAACCTTTTTGTCGTCCTAAAGAGCCAACACTGATAATTTTTTTAGAAGAGAGCTGACACTTAGCTGTTTGTGAATTCATGTCTAGGATATTATAGATTTGTTCAATATGAGCCTTAGGACGATTCTCTTTGTAAAATCCTTCATCTTTTTTAGTCAAGACAACAATACTCTCAGCAAAACGACAGGCTAGTTTTCGCCCCAACCACTCTAGACCAAACGATCTCCCAAAGTAAAAACATTGATGTTCCCATGCCAAAAGTCTGGTAGGAATCCCCAAACTAGCAAACCAAAGAAAGGATACTAGACCAGTTCCTGACGATAGAACAACATCAAACTGCTGTTTTTTCAACACTTTTCGCAAAGCTCCACTAACTTTTAAAAAATTCTTCTTCAAATTAACATGTTCTTTCAAAAGATAGCTCACCTGAACTCTATCTGAAAGTTCAAAAGCTGGTAGCTCATTTTCCGAAAAGATGCTGATAATTGTAACGTCTATATTTTGGCAAAGTTCATTAACAAGAGCTGTCGTGACGCGCTGCACTCCTCCTATTTTTGAAATATCAGATAATAAAATTGCTAACTTCATCCTTTTCCTGCACTTTCCACCTGTAGTAACAATAAGTAAAGATCACCAAAAACCATAGTCTACCATCTGCAAGATAGCTTCCACTGAAACTCATGTGAACATATACTTCTAGAAACATCAGAATAAATAAATTCACTTTCCAATCTATTTTACGTAATTTGTACAATATTACTGAAGAAGCACAGAAAGCCGAAAGAATAATTAATAAACCAAAACTTCCCATATCATGCAATAAATCCAATACAATATTATGTGAATATCCATTAAATTTTAAAAAAGTTGAACCAACTCCCCATCCTAAAAAGGGTTTTTCCTGTATTGCAGACCAAACAGTATCATAGATCAATAATCTATTATCTGTAGATATACGTTCAGGTCTGCCGAAGAAGTTCAACAATCGCTCTCCACCGTCCATATTCAAGAGCCATGTCAAATCCAAACCTTTTGTAAAAAAAACAACTAGAGCTATAGCAGACAGGCCTCCAATAAATGAGAAAAGGAACTTAAATTTCATAGCAATTCTTATTAATAATATTCCTGTAAAAATAATTAATAAAATAAAGGCACCTCTCCCACCTCCTGAGAGTGCATTAAAAGCTTGAATCAAAAGTAAAAAATATCTAATAAAATTCCACGCTGAGAATCTGAAATACGTCAGTTGCTCCTCCAATATTTTCTCTTTGTATATAATATTAAACACATTAATCATATAAGCTGTCATGGCATAATAAGATAAAGATTGGTAAATAATAATGCTATTTCTAGGAGATAGGGCTGCTAAAAATGATGTCAATGTATAGAAAATCATCATAGGTTCTGACCATTTTATGAAACCTTTTATATGATTATTCTTAGCTAACAGCATCGCTACTAATATCGCAGGAACTGGACGAATCAGAAAGGAATTGAAGAAAGACTGATACAACTCTACGTTAGTCGAATAAAAAAAGCGAGTTGAATAAAAGATTAAAATAAAAATACAAATCAATAGAGATATAAAAACTTCATATCTTGTATAATATATTCTAGTAATAAAAATTCCTATTGAGACAACAGCCAAAAGAGAACCTGCAATTTGTAAACTAATATTCGGGAAAAACACCTTTAACGAATCAATAAAAGCATAAGAATTTGGAAGAGTCCAAGCTACAATAGCCAAAAGGTGATAATAAATTCTTTTCATCATTTTAATGCAAATTCCTCGTTTTCCTATAAGTCAAGTTCTAATATAAATATTTCATTTGTTTAATAAAACTTGCAATTGAAAAATCCAATTTTTCTGTTTTAGATAGCTGAGAGACTTTTTCTAACGAAGATAAAATAGAAGCTACGTTTCTATCCTGACAAACGAGACCATAAAGTTTAGCACTTTCTACACTACCACCTGTCGGATAGCTGATAACTGGTGTCCCACAAGAAATAGCTTCTAAATTAGTTGTCGGGTAATTATCTTGATAAGTAGGATTTAGGAATACATCCGCTAGTGTATACCATGCTGCCAACTCTTCTGGACTATTAGTTTCTGTTAACCCAATGATTCCTTTGGGTAGTTTTTTGAGTTGCCTATCTTTTAACCCTATCAAAACTATTCTCTGATTATCAGTTAGATCATTCGCGAGCGCTAACATATCAGAAAATCCCTTTCTATCATCCCAGATAGCAGCCACACCAAGCAATACCTGCTTTCCTTCAAGATGGTATCTTTTTCTCAATTTTTGAGCGGCTATTAGCCTCGGTTGAAAGACAGTAGTATCAATACCATTATGAATTACTTTCACTGGATATTCTTTTAAAAATGACTGTCTTACTAAATTAGCTAGCCATTGAGACGGAGTAACAATAGTGAGATTAGGAATATGAGTAAGACATTTTTTCTTTCTTTGATAATTTCGCTTTGAAAAATTCACGAACGACTTGGGATAATCATTTTTCTGAGATGGATGGTCACAAACCCCCTTTGACTCACATTCCAAACAATCAAAGTAAGCCGAGTGTCCTGTAAATGCCCAACAATCATGCAAAGTCCATATAATCTTTTTACCGCATATTCGGAGATAATCAAATAACAGTTCAACATTGATATAATATCCATGAAGGTTATGGAGATGAATAATATCAGGATCAAACTCTTTCATCCATTTAATAAAGTTAAGCGTTGCCTGCCTACTTCCAAAACCAGATTCATCAAATAATCGGGAACGAATTGCATGAAAATGGAAATCAGACTTTGTACCAATTTTCACTGCATATTGTTGAAATTGTTTTGGAACATACTCACGACCATAAGCAATTTTAACTTCATATCCTTCTTCTGTCAAAGCAGTTGCGATATCCGTACAAATTCTACCAGTACTCCTAATACCACAAACGGAATTAATCATTAAAACCTTCATGATAGAAGCCCCTCTTTTAAATGATTTTCTAAGTATGTCATAAACCACTCTTTCGAAAACTGTTCTTCATAATAACAACGAGCTTGCCTTCCTAGTTTCTCTCTTTCCTCTACAGAAAGCAAACAGAACTTACGAATATTTTGCACTAACTGATCAACATCCCCTTCTGGACTTATGAAACCACATTCTGCTTCTTCTACAACTCTCTGAGTATCTCCTGAAATCGCCCCTATAATTGGTTTTCCTGCCGCCATATAAGATTGTACCTTGCCTGGTAAGGTGCGAGAAATTATAGAGTCGCCTATTAAAGAAACTAGCATCGCATCTGATTTTGTATAAAAATCAGGCATCTCTTCTAATGGACGTCTACCATAAAATGAAGTGTTCTCTAATTCTAATTCACATGCTAATTTTTGCATGTTTAATAGTTCCGTACCATCTCCAACAAAATGAAAATGAACTCTCTTTGCTAAATCAGGAATCTGTTCTATTGCACTAGCTGCTTTCAAAATAGTCTCTAAATTCTGAGCTTTTCCAATATTTCCAGCAAAAGTTAAGTTGATAGCATTTTTGTTCGTTTTTAATTCACTTGGTACAAATAAATCCTCTGCATATTGTGGTAAGTAAGTAATTTTGTGGAGAGGAATATTAAATTTTTTTACAAAATAATCTTTAAAAGATAGACTAGTAACAAATATATAATCGCTGGCTTGATATACTTTTTTTGAAATAAATTCAAATATCTTGTAAATCAATCCATTTTCCTTCACCCCACCCACAATTAAACTATCTGGCCAAACATCCATGCAATACAAAAACATAGGTTTATTGTACTTGTTCTTATAAACTATGCCGGCCCAAGCCATCATAACTGGAGATAGTTGATTGACAAAGACACAATCAAAATCTAAGCCATTTTTTGCTTTATAACGCCCAAATATAACACCTATCGTAGAAGAAAGAGCAAAACTAAAATAATTCAATATACGGTATAAAGTATTTTTTCTCCTAGCAATTGTATATGAACGAAAAATAGTAACACCATTTATAGTCTCTCTTCTTTTTTTTCTCTTACGATAATCAGCATATATTTCCCCCTCGGGATAGTTAGGAATCCCTGTCAAAACAGCCACCTCATGTCCTCGTTGAACTAGATCCTCACAAATATCTGACAACCTAAACGGTTCTGGCTTGTAATGTTGACAAACAAATAAGATTTTCATTGCCTCAATCCAACTCTTTCTTACCACTACCCTCCACAATTCCCTTACGTTTTAATACGTAAGGGATTGTTCTAACGATACATCTAAGATCCATTCTTAACGACATATGTTTTACATAATAACCATCTATTTCCGCCTTCATCTCTGTTGATAAATTATCACGTCCATTAATTTGTGCCCATCCAGTTAATCCTGGCAAGATATCATTCGCACCATACTGTTCTCTTTCTTTTATCAAATCAAGTTCATTAATAGCCACAGGTCTAGGACCTACAACACTCATGTCACCAACAAGAATGTTCCACAGTTGAGGCAGTTCATCCAAAGATGTTTTTCGCAAGCAAGCACCTACCTTGGTAATCCACTGTTCTGGCTTATCTAAGTCTCGAGTCGCCACATATTTTGGCGATTCAACCTTCATGGTTCGAAATTTAAAGACATAGAACGATTCCTTATGAAGTCCAAATCGCTTTTGTTTAAATATTACTGGTCCTTTTGAATCAAGCTTTATAGCGATTGCAATTATAATAAACACTGGAAACAGTACTATTATTCCTATAAAAGAAAGTAAAATATCCCCTAATCGTTTTATTTTCCTATACATAAATTACCTCTCAAAACAATCTCTCTGTAGAAATTTAAAAACTATCTAACATTTATGATTTTCAAAAACAAGCACTTGATATTTCTTGGTATGAACACAAATGATTACAGTTAATTGTATTACTAGATAAAGTTAAAAATATTACCATTCTACTAGCCATATCAAAACTTTACTATGGAAAAAAACATTTCTCATTTACCTTATTTTTCCATGGTGTGGAAGTAAGAGAATGATTTCAGTCACTAATTATGAAACTCACCTTAAAAACTCTTTTACAAATTTCATTTCAAATCAATATTATTTGAATTCAGCAGTCTCCAAGAATTCTGATTGTAAATCTAAAAGCATCTTTATATATACTTAACGACTTATTTTTTCCCGTAATCTCCATAACTTCCATAAGAACCGTATTTGTCTACCGAAGTATCGAATCTATTCAACACAACTCCTAAAAATGGTTGCCCTGTATGTTCCAGTTGTTCTTTCGCTTTTTGAATATCCCGTCGATTTGTTTCACCTACCTCTGTCACTAAGATAGAAGCATCACATTTTCGCGTAATAATAGCTGCATCAATCACGACACCTACGGGGGCAGTGTCTACAATGATGTAGTCAAAATATTTACGCAAGGTTTCAAGCATTGTACTGAAATTCTTACTTTGAAGAAGAGCTGTCGGATTCGGTGACACAGAGCCAGCCTGAATCACAAAGAGATTTTCAATAGTGGTATCACAAAGCCCCTGTGATAGGTCTGTAGTTCCCGATAAAAAATCTGTCAACCCTGTAATCTTATCCCTTGTTTTAAAAACGCCTGACATAACAGAATTGCGAATATCTCCATCAATCAGCAGCGTTTTATAACCTGCACGCGCAAAAGCATAAGCGATATTGGTGGAAGTCGTTGATTTTCCTTCTCCTGGATTCACTGAAGTGATAGAAAGCACTTTTAAATCATCTCCACTTAACTGTAGATTCGTGCACAAGGCGTTATAATATTCCTCTGCCTTTTTTACAAGATCCAATTTTTCCTGTGAGATTTCTAACGTTGGCATAACTTCCTCCTATTTCATTTTATCCAAATCTGGAACGACCCCTAGAAGCGGAATTTGCAGTACATCTTCGACATCTTCAGGACGTTTCACACGGGTATCGAGTAACTCAATCAAAAGAACAGTAATTACTGTTACGACGACTCCTCCAAGAAAACCAAACAAGATGTTGCGTCGAACATTTGGAGAAGAGGGAGTCGTAGCTGGTCGCGCTTCTTCAAGCGTCGTTACATCAGATACTCGCGTTACAGCGATGATCTTTTCTGCAGCAACTTCTCGTAGAGAATTAGCGATGCGGCTGGCTTCCTCTGGTTGTTTATCCTTGACAGAGATTGAGACGATACGAGTATCAGCTGGTACAGTCACTTGAACTTTGCTAGCTAACGTTTTTGCTGCCATGTCTAATTTCAAATTTGTCACGACCTTTTCCAATACATCCTGCGAAAGGATAATCTCACGGTAGTCTTTTACCAGATAAGATCCTGCCTGCAAGTCCTGATTTGTCAGCCCCGGCTTATCTCCTTGATTACGGTTGACTACGTAAATACGCGTGGTGCTCGTATATTCTGGCTTAACAATAAAAGTGCTATATGCAAAAGCTCCCGCCCCTGTCACAAGTGCCACTAATAAAATAATTAATTTGCGTTTCCACAAGGTTTTAAGTAATTGAAATACATCGATTTCTATCGTATTTTGTTCTTTCATCATTTCTCCTAAATTAGTTGATCCATTACAATTTTTCGAGGGTTGTCTATAAAGAGTTCCTGAGCCTTCGCATCTCCGTATTTTTGAGCAACAAGATCATATGCTTCTGCCATGTGAGGAGGTCTGCCGTCTAGATTGTGCATATCACTTGCAATGACATGAACCAAATCCTGCTCTAAAAAATACTGAGCTCTTTTTTTCATGAATTTATAACGTTCTCCAAAAAGTTTGGGTTTGAGGATGTGTGAACTATTTACTTGCGTGTAACAGCCCATATCGATCAGTTCTCGGACACGTTTTTCATTATTTTCAAGAGCATCATAGCGCTCGATGTGGGCAATGACTGGAGTAATTCCCAACATCAAGATCTTGCTCAAGGCGCTATGAATATCGCGATAAGGGGTGTTCATACTAAACTCTATCAAGGCATAACGACTATCATTGAGGGTTGGAATCCGCTTTTTTTCCAGTTTATCCAAAACATCTGGTGTGTAGTAAATTTCCGCCCCATAAGCAATGACCAAGTCACTCGCAACTTCCTTAGCTATTTCCCGAACCTGAAGAAAATTTTCTGCTATCTTCTCTTCTGGAGTTTCAAACATGCCCTTGCGACGGTGAGAGGTAGAGACAATGGTTCGCACCCCCTGCCTGTAGGCTTCTGTCAAGAGGGCCTTGCTTTCCTCTCTTGACTTGGGACCATCATCTACATCAAAGACAATGTGCGAATGAATATCAATCATTTCATATGCCCTCCAACACGTCTTGAATAGCAGCTTTGACAGATGCAAGGCTACTGTCGTCAATTTCCATCATATAGAGGTTACTATCTGGCATCGCATAGGAAGGGAGATCCATCCGTCCTGTACCTTTCAAGTCTTGCGAGTTCACTTTGTAAGTTCCACCGCTTTCTAACTGAGCATTGACCAAGTTCATCATGGTCTCAAGCGGCATGTTTGTTTGGATAGAATCTTGCAAGCTATCAATGATCGTACTATAATTTTTCAGTGCTTCGGTCGACGTTAATTTTTGAAGGATAGCCACAATCACCTTTTGTTGATTGCGCCCACGGTCACGGTCACCATCCGCTAGGGAGTAGCGCTCACGAACAAAACCGAGAGCCTGTTCTGAATCAAGATGAACATTGCCTACAGGGAATTGAAACTTCCCGTGTAGAGCTGTGAATTCCTGATCATTATAAACATCTACCCCACCCAACAAATCAATCAATTTCAAGAAAGAAGTGAAGTTCAATCGCACATAGTAATTGATATCTACTCCATAGAGATTTTCTAAGGTGTGGATGGATGAATCAACTCCATAAATGCCCGCATGGGTCAATTTATCTCTTTGATTATTTCCACCATCAGCGATTGGTACATAGGCATCACGTGGCGTTGTGGTCAAGAGGATTTTCTTGGTAGCACGATTGACCGTCATCAGGATATTGACGTCTGAGCGCGATACAGAACTAATCGGACCATAGGTATCAATACCACTCACATAGATATTAAAAGACTGACTCTTTGAAGTTTTAGGAGCTTCTACTTTTTTAGTGAATCCCTTGGTATAAATCTTTTTAATCTTTGACGCATAGTCCGGATACTCTGACTCGATGATATTTTCAAAGACGCTATTTAAAACAATGGCCTTGGTGTCACCTGCAATCAGACTCTTGTATGCCGCCAAGTAAGACGAACTCTGGTCAACCGTCAAGTCAGTGTTCTGGCTCGACTTGATATCAGCTAGTAGTTTTTGAATATTTTCATTATCAGTCCCAGTCGGTGCCGTTACACTCGTCAGCTGTTTAACATTCCCAATCTCGCTATCTGCTAAAACAGCGACACTGATAGAATACTCTGAGTAATTAGAAGTCGCATTTAATCGATTGGTCAGTCCAACAAACTGCTGTACTGCAAAGAGTGACACAGAGCTAACAAGGATAGAGAGCACCAATAGAAAAATGGTGAACTTCTCAGCTTTTTTATAGATAATCAAGAGCAGCCCTGCTAAGGCAACTAGTAGAACCAACGCAGTTGCCACTAGATTAAGATATCTAAAAGCAAGGATATTATATTTAAAAATCAAAAACAGTAAAAAGCCAGCCAACAATAGGTAAGCAGCCAACAAGGCTATGTTAATGCTTCGTTTTACTCTCCCCGAGCGAGATCTCTTTGAACGCTTAGTCATAATACCCCCGTACTCAAATAATTAGAGTAATTATATCACAAAAACAGGATAATTTCCATTCACTCCTACAATTCTCAGCGTTTTCATTCCTTTTTCTTAATCATTTTTTGAAGTTATAGCTTTCAGCATTGAGAGTTTTGATAAACAAAAACAAGGCCTCTTGGAGGAGACCTTGTCTTCGCTGTTATTTGATATGATTTTTAAATTCTTTTTGGCTCTTTTCGATAGCCTTTTTACTTTCTTCTTCCCACTTAGCCTTGGCCTCGTCAAATTGTTTCTTGGTAACAGGGTCTTTTTGTAATCTCATGTACTTATAGTTGTTTCCGTCACCCTTGATTCCCACTAGAGAGTAGGCACGTGTAAACGGAGTTACTTTAGTTACAGAGGCTGTTCCACCATTTGACATAGCTGACATGACCAGAGAATTGTCAATCATCCAAGCTTGAGCTTCAGCGTATTTTTCATAACGCTTAGCGATATCTTTATTCTCAGCATCCGCTTCTTTTAGAAGTTTTGTATAGGTATCTAGCCCTAGACTCTTGATGAGTTCTTGGTCTTCCTTGGCATCAAGACCAAAAATCTTGAGATAAAAGCCTGTTTCAGCATTGAAGGGATCTAGATAAGTGGATGGATCCTGGTAATCACCAACCCAACCATCAAAGTTTAGGTCGTAGTCACGAGCTGCTGGATTTGGCGCTAGGAAGGCAACATTTCCAAAGTCATCCGTAGAAAGCTGTTGAACATCAATGATGATATTGTCAGAACCTAGTACTGTTTCAAGGGTTTGTTTAACCGAGTTCATACCAGACACCGCATTTTTATTCGTCTGATCAACAGGAACATCCAAATGGATTGGGAAAGTCACGCCTTGGGCTTCCAATTCCTTTTTAGCTTCTGCAAATTTTGCTTGGGCCTTTTCCTTGTTAAAGTAGGCATCTTGAGCATCTGCCAAATTGATACCTGACCACTCAGTTCCATAGTTTACAAGCTTAGAAGCTGTTACTTCTCCAAAGGTCTTATCTCCCACCTGGACAAATGTTGGGGGAACCAAAGTATTACGAAGGGTTTTGCTCGCTGCTTCTTCACCGTTAGATTGAGCAGAGTAGGCCGTTCGATCAATACCAAAGTTGATAGCCTGACGGAAATTTTTGTTTAAGATAGCTGTTTGAGCTGATTTCTTTTGTTCGTCCGTTGTTTTAGCGGTATGGTTATAGGTCTTGCGGTTAACGTTAAAGTTAAAATACCAAGATGTCTTGTCCTGCAAGCTATAAACGATATTGTCTTGGTATTTTTCTTTTGTCTTAGCATAGTTCGAACTATTTGGATAGACTCCCGCAATCGAGTAAGCACCACTTTCAAAGTTTCGAATCGTCATCTCCTGATCTGATCCATCAAAGTAAGCTAACTTAACTTTTTCAATGGTTACTTTATCATGATCATAATAGTGTGGATTCTTCACATATTCGATCGAAGATTTTGATGTGAAATCTTTTAACAGATATGGACCGTTATAAAGGATACCGTCTGGTGTCAATGTACCAAAATCTTTATCCTTTGATTTCAAGAACTCTTCGTTGACTGGGAAAAGGATACTATTGGTTGTCTTTGAATTCCAGTACGGCTCTGGTCGAGTCAAAGCATACTCGACTGTATAATCATCCAAGGCTTTGACACCAACAGTTGAAAAGTCATTGGTCACACCCGTCACATAGTCATTCAATCCCTTGATTGAATTTTGGATTAGATCCATGGCTTGCCCCTTGTTGTCCGCGGCATATTTAATCCCAGTGACAAAATCTTGGGCTTTGACTGGAGCGTATTCCTCACCATCAGCCGTGTACCACTTGGCATCTTTTCTGAGCTTGTAGGTATAGATCAGACCATCTGACGACACAGACCATTCTTCAGCCAAAGCTGGCGTTAGATTTCCATAGCTATCATTTTCTAACAAGCCATCTACGAGATTGGTAATAACAGCAGTGTTATCTGCATAATAATCCAGAAGATAGTTAAAAGTTGTTGGATTCGCACCAAATGTTGACGAGTAGGTGCTGGTATCTGTGTTGGACTGTCCACATGCCGAAAGCAAGAGCCCCGTCGCTAGGACAAGACCTGTCCCGATAAGTCTTTTTTTCATTTTAATCATTCACTCCTTTATGTCACTTCTTGTAACATAACCATATTCTATCAAATCCATCCAAAAATGTAAAGTTACTAGTTTTACGACAACTGGTATCTCAAAATCAGAAAAAGGAAGCACAGATTTTCTGCAACTTCCTTTTCTGTTTATAGACTATTTGACGTGTTTTTCTAGCTCTTTTTGGTATTTGGCATTTGTTTCAATTTTTTCTTTCTGCCATTTCTTGAGAGCTTCTTCGTATTCTTTTGTAGTCACGACATCATTCTGCAACTCCAAACCTTTGAAGACAAATGGGTCTCCCTTGATTCCGACTTGAGAGTATGCTTTTGAGAATGGTACAGTACGGCTAACAGTTGGAGAACCACCTGAAGAGGCAACTGGAATCAAGAGCGAACTATCAGATACCCAGGCTTGAGCTTTAGCGTATTTCTCGTAACGCTTATTGAGATCACTTGTTTCAGCTGCGGCATCATCCAAGAGTTTCTTGTATTCGTCTAGACCAACTTGAGCCATCACTTCTGGATCTTTTCCACGAGTAATACCCAAGTGTTTAAGGGCAGAACCCTTCTTAGCATCAAGAATGTTTAGGTAGGTAGCTGGGTCTTGATAGTCTGGTCCCCAACCAGTTCCATTCAAGTCGTAGTCTTTTTGTGCTGGAACCTTAGCTTGAGACGTAATGCTCATTTTTTCATTATCGGTCATTTGAAGGACATCGACGATGACATTCTCAGTTCCGAGTGTTGATTCGATAGACTGTTTGAGTGAGTTTGTCTGTTGAACGGCAATGACATCGGTCTGTTCAACTGGAACATCCAAATGGATTGGGAAGGTCACTCCCTTAGCCTGCAATTCTGTTTTGGCTTTTGCAAAGGCTGCCTTGGCTTTTTCTGGGTTGTAAAGCGTATCCTTACCATCTGTAAGAGCTACATCTTTCCATTGGTCTCCGTAAGAAACCAACTCTGCCTGTGCCAACTCTCCAAATGTCTTTTCACCTACTTGAACGTAGTCATGAGGCACTAGGCTGTTACGGATAATCTTGTCCGCACCTTCTTCACCATTCAACTGAGCAGTGTAAGAGTGACGATCAAGGGCAAAGTTCAGCGCCTGACGGAAGTTCTTGTTGAGAAGAGCTTCTTTCGTTGATGTTTTTTGAGCTTCGTCTGTTTTGGCTGTTTTATTATAAGATTGGCGGTTTACGTTAACAGTAAGGTAGTAGCTTGTCGCTTCTTGTGGACTGTAGACAATCTTATCGCCGTACTCTTTTTTAGTTGACTCAAAGTTTGAGCTTGTTGGGAAGAGACGAGCTGTTGTATAAGCACCTTGTGTAAAGCTACGAATCAAGGATTCTTGGTCGGAACCATCATAGAAAGTTAGTTTGATGTTGTCAATCTTAACATTATCCTTGTCCCAGTAGTTTGGATTCTTTTCATACTCGATGACTGATTTTGAAGTCAAGGATTTCAAAAGGTATGGACCGTTATAAAGGATGCTTGATGGTGTTGGCGCACCGTAATCGCTCCCTTTAGAATTCAAGAATTCTTCATTAACTGGAAGCATGGTAGCAGTTGTGACTTTAGAGTTCCAGAAGCTTTCTGGTTTGTTAAGCGTGTATTCAACCGTGTAATCATCAACAGCCTTGACTCCTACAGTAGAAAAGTCATTGCTTTCTCCACTGATGTAGGCAGCCAAACCTTTGATAGAGTCTTGAAGGAGGGAGAGGCCGTCTGATTTACCATCAGCTGCGTGTTTCAGACCAGTAACAAAGTCCTGAGCCTTGACTTCAGCATACTCTTCTCCCTCAGAAGTATACCATTTCACACCCTTACGAAGTTTGTAGGTGTAGGTCAAGCCATCTTTAGAAACGGACCAGTCTTCTGCAAGCGACGGAATCAAGTTTCCGTATTTATCGTTTTCCAAAAGACCATCGACAACGTTGGCTATAACGTCAGAAGTTGAGCTCTTGCTCGTCACGCTGTAGTCCAAAGATGATGGATCTATTGCATAGACATAAGAAAATGTCTTGGGAGCATCAGCCTTTTTTTCACTTTGCCCACAAGCAGTTAACAGTAGGGCCGCACTCAAAACAGCACCTGCTCCTAAGAGCCACTTTTTCGATCTCATAAGTAATCTCCTTAAAGATAGTATTTTCACCATTATACCCTATTTTTTTAGAAAAGCAAGGACTTTCGGATAATTTTTTAGAAAATTCTAACAAATATTTTTTAAAGACTTTTCTACACATTTTTTAGTAAAAGAACCTCAAGCATCAATGGCTTGAGGTTCACTTATTTTAATCCGTTAGTTCCACACAGAAAGCATCCCATGGAGCCAAGACCTGTTTTTCAATTGCTTCTTGAGCCACAGTGTTTTCAATCAAGACCGATTTCACTTTTCCTTCTACTGAAAATTTTTGTTTTTCATTGGACAAATTAGCCACGACTAGGAAGCGACGGGCACCGTCCTTACGGATATAGGCAAAGACCTTATCAGCCGTATCGAGCAATTCAAAATCAGCTCGAATCAACCAGCTGTTTTCCTTACGGATTTGGATGAGTCTCTGATAGGTATAGAAAATAGAATCTGGATTTGCCAGTGCTTCTTGAACGTTGATTTCTTGGTAGTTTGGATTAACGGTTAACCAAGGTTGACCTGTTGAGAAACCAGCATTTTTGCTCTCATCCCATTGCATCGGAGTACGGGCATTATCACGTCCGATGACACGGATACTGTCCATAATTTCCTCTAGTCGAACGCCTTTTTCAAGAGCCTCACGCGCATAGTTAAGGGATTCAATATCTTCTACTTGATCCAGTGTTTCAAAAGGATAATTGGTCATTCCAATCTCCTCACCTTGGTAGATATATGGAGTCCCTCTCATGAGATGAAGCAAGATTGCAAAGGCTTTGGCTGATTTTTCGCGGTATTCTTGGTCATTTCCCCAGATAGAGACGATACGAGGAAGATCGTGGTTGTTCCAGAAGAGGGAATTCCAGCCGTCTTCAACTCCTAACTCTGTCTGCCATTTATTGAAGATTTCTTTCAACTTACTGATATTCAGCTCTTTTTGATAGTGCCACTTAGGTTGTTCTTCCTGATACTGAAGACAGATATGCTCAAACTGGAAGACCATAGACAATTCTTGACCCTTTGGATCAGAGTAGAGCTTAGCAATCTCTGGCGTCGCCCCCCAAGTTTCTCCCACCGTCAAGAGATCTTTATCCCCAAAAGTCGCCTTATTCATCTCTTTGAGATAGGGATGGAGCATGGGACCGTTATTGACTACCTTCTCATCAGGAATCTTACCAATCATATCAATGACATCCATGCGGAAACCACCAATACCTTTATCAATCCAGAAGTTCATCATCTCATAAATTTTCTGGCGGAGTTTTTCATTCTCCCAGTTGAGATCGGGCTGTTTCTTGCTGAAAAAGTGAAGATAGTATTGACCCGACTTTTCATCGTATTCCCAAGCAGACCCACTAAAGATAGAATCTAGATCGTTAGGCTCATCCCGCCAGATATAGTAGTCTCGCTCA
Source organism: Streptococcus oralis (assembly GCF_001578705.1). Classification (GTDB taxonomy): domain Bacteria; phylum Bacillota; class Bacilli; order Lactobacillales; family Streptococcaceae; genus Streptococcus; species Streptococcus oralis_J. The sequence goes on from NZ_KQ969037.1 coordinate 1,126,048, forward strand.
GGGCTGTCAGGATTTTCACAGGCCTCTACAAACCAGGCATGCTCATCCGAGGTATGATTGACCACCAAGTCCATGATAATTCGAATATCACGCTTCTTAGCTTCTGCGATCAATTCATCCATATCCTCCATAGTCCCAAAAATACCAGCAATCGCTTGATAATCAGCAATGTCATAGCCATTATCATCCATAGGACTGTCATAAACGGGAGAAAGCCAAATCGCTGTGATTCCTAGCTTGGCTAGATAATCTAACTTACTAGTAATTCCTGGCAAATCGCCAATTCCATCTCCATTACTATCCATAAAACTCTTTGGATAGACTTGATAGACTACGGCATTATGCCACCATTTTTCTTGCATCTTTTTACCTCATTATTTTAATATTCTATAGTCTATGATAGCGCTTTTTAAAATTTTATGCAAGCGTTTGCCTAATCTTTTTGATTTCTTTTTTACCTTTATAGTTTCCTAACTTCCAATTTTTTATTATAATGGAGGTCAGAGGTAAAAAAATGAAAAAACAAGCTTTTAGTTCTGAACAATATTTGAATCTACAACGCGACCACATTTTGGAGCGTATTAACCAATTTGACGGCAAGCTTTACCTAGAGTTTGGTGGCAAAATGTTAGAAGATTTCCACGCCGCTCGTGTACTTCCTGGTTATGAGCCTGATAACAAAATCAAGCTCTTGCAGGAGTTGAAAGAGCAGGTTGAGGTTGTTATCGCCATTAATGCTAGCAACATCGAGCATTCCAAAGCACGTGGTGACTTGGGTATTTCCTATGACCAAGAAGTTCTTCGCTTGATTGATAAATTCAATGAATTGGGGATTTTTGTCGAATCTGTTGTCATCACACAATACGCTGGCCAACCCGCTGCAGATGCCTTCCGCAACCAGCTAGAGAAAAACGGAATTGATTCTTATCTTCATTATCCAATCAAAGGATACCCAACGGATATGGATCATATCATTTCTCCAGAAGGTATGGGGAAAAATGACTACATCAAAACCAGTCGTAAATTAATCGTCGTAACGGCTCCTGGACCTGGTTCTGGAAAATTGGCAACCTGTGTGTCCAATATGTACCACGATCAAATCAACGGTATCAAGTCTGGCTACGCTAAGTTTGAAACTTTCCCAGTCTGGAACCTGCCCCTTCATCATCCAGTCAACTTGGCCTACGAGGCTGCTACAGCAGACCTAGATGATGTCAACATGATTGACCCCTTCCATCTCCAAACCTACGGAGAAACCACTGTCAACTACAACCGTGATATCGAAATTTTCCCAGTGCTCAAGCGCATGCTAGAACGTATCCTAGGTGAATCTCCATACGCTTCACCGACAGACATGGGTGTCAACATGGTTGGTTTTGCTATTACAGATAATGAAGCCGCTATCGAAGCTTCTAAACAAGAAATCATCCGTCGCTACTATCAAACCGTTCTTGATTTCAAAGCTGAAAAAGTCGGAGAAACTGCTGTCAAGAAGATTGAACTTCTCATGAACGACCTCGGTATCACACCTGCAGACCGTAAAGTTGCTGTCGCAGCACGTCAAAAGGCTGACGAAACTGGCGGACCTGCCCTAGCTCTCGAATTACCATCTGGTGACATTGTCACTGGTAAAAACTCAGAACTCTTTGGTCCAACAGCTGCTGCCTTGATCAATGCCATCAAGAAATCCGCTAACATCGCTAAAGAAGTAAAACTAATCGAGCCTGAAGTTGTCAAACCAATCCAAGGTCTTAAGATCAACCATCTAGGCAGTCGCAATCCGCGCCTGCACTCAAATGAAATCCTGATTGCTCTTGCCATCACAGCCATGGAAAACCCTGATGCTGCGCGCGCTATGAAGGAACTTGGTAACCTCAAAGGAAGCGAAGCTCACTCAACTATCATCTTGACAGACGAAGACAAGAACGTCCTTCGCAAGCTAGGCATCAACGTGACCTTTGACCCTTACTACCAATACGATCGCTTGTATCGCAAATAAATGAACAAGGCTGGGAAAAAAACTCAATCTGAGGGAAAATCCAGTAAATCTTTACATGATAAAAGATAAAACGCATAATATCAAGTTTTTTTGAACACTTGGTATTATGCGTTTTATGTTTCTTTCCATCCTCATTTATTTCAATGAAATTGTCAACTCGACACAGGCTCCTCCTTGGTCTGGATTGAGCAGGGTCAGACGACCACCGTGCAAGAGAGCTACCTGCTTAGAAAAGGCTAAGCCGATTCCATGATGGGGATTAGCTGAATTGCGGCTTTGGTCACTCTGATAAAAGAGCTGTTCCGCTCCCAGCAGCATCTCCTCTGAAAATGCAGGGCCATTGTTCCAGATAGCAAAAACCAACTGGTCCTGCTGCACTGATACCGTCAGCTTCACTTCCTTTTGATCCGGGTCAGCATGTTCAAGCGCATTCAGTAAAATATTGAGCAAAGCTCGCTTGAGATAGTCCAAATGAATTGATAAACTCAAGCTAGGATCACAATCTTCTTGGAGACAAAAACGATAGCTTTCCTGTTTGCTGAACAGTGCCCAGTCGTCCTGTAGATCAGCCAAAAAGTCCCCTAAGGAAAGCTGACTGAACTGATTAGCATCAATCTGAAAAGTCTTAGCATAATCAATCAAAGAGCCACAATACTCTTCCATCTTGTGACTGGCCTGCAAAATCTCAGCAGCATAGTCTGCCTGTGGCTGGTCCAACTGCGCCAATTCCAAGAGCTCAGCATTCCCCTTAATCACAGTTAAGGGCGTTTTCAAATCGTGCGATGTCGCTGATAGCTGTAGAATCAACTCCTGATTGTGCTGCTGCTCTTTTTCTAGAAGACGAGCATTTTCTTGATGGCTGCTTCGTAAATCGCTATAAACTTCTAGCATTTCCTCGATCCGAAAAAGCTGGCTTTGATTTTCTTCTAAAAGCTTCTCGCTCTTTAGCATTTTTATTTCCCTGTCGATTTTTCGGAGCAATTTCAAAATATGATAAAAAGTAATCAGCAGCAAGCTCCCTGCCCAAAAGAACAAGGTGAAAAGGGCATAATCGCTGCCTTGTGTAAATTCATAGCCGATAAGCACAAAAATCAAAACATGAAAAAAGACGATTTTTAAACTGGTTGTCCAGACTAGGCTTTTAAAATTTCGGGTTCTAATTGCCATCTATAGCCTACTCCTCTCACTGTTGCGATTGCTTGCAGCCCTTCTTGTTTGCATTTTTGACGAATCTGATATACGTATTCTGAGATGGAACGAAGCTGTGTTTCTGAACTTTCTGGGTAAAGCAAGGTATGCAGACGTTCAGCTGAAAAGGTCTGTTTGGGATTGCTAGCTAGTAAATGCAGCAATTTAAACTCTCGCTCTGAGAATTTCAAGACTTTACCAAAACAGGCAACTTCATAGCGCTCCGGATAAAATTGACAAGAAGCAATTTCAGAATAGCGCTCCTCACGTCTTTCCTCCCGCCGAAGATGAGCCTTGACACGCGCCAGCAATTCGTTGGTCCCAAAAGGTTTGACAATATAGTCATCTGCTCCGCGAAAGAGCCCTTCCACCTTGTCAGCCTCCAATTCCTTAGCCGTCAGAAATATGATTGGGCAAGAAAGATGCGGACGAATATAGGAACACAGCTCAAAACCATTAACAGGCTCCATCATCACATCCAGCAGAACCAAGTCATATCCGACAAAATGTGTCAGCTCTAGCTCTTCTATCCGATCAAGCGTCGTCACATCATAAGCATCGAGCTCTAGGACGTTTTTCACCAGCTTTAAAATGCTCTGGTCGTCATCAACCACCAAAATACGATACTGTCTCATGATTTCCATTATAGCATACCTCTAACGAACATCTCGTTTCAAGGTTAAGAATATAGCAGAGCTCCAAACCAAAGCTAGCCAGAACAGCTGTATTCCCAGCCCTGATAGATCTATTGAATGCTGAAGTCCTTCATAGTCAAAAAGATTTAGCGTAGCCAGATCGGGCAGGTATTTTGCTTCCTGGATAAAAGTTGCCAATAAACGGCTGAGACCAATCAAGAGAGGAAAGAGCACCGATACCGGCACAACCCAAGATTGAAAGAGCAAAGCGAGGCCGGCAGTTAAAAAAGCCAGAAAAAGATTGCTGAGAAGACCAAAAGAGCTGTAATAAAGGAATTTCCCCAGCAAGGACCAGCTAAAGTCCAGGTCAAAACGAGCCAGCATAACAAGGAAACAGCTGCTTATAATGATACTATAGAGAACCAAGAGCAGCAAGACCAGAAAAAGGAATTTCCCAGCCAACCAAGCCTTTCTATTTGATACAGTTAGAAAATTCGCTCGCATCCCAGACTTGACAAACTCCTGGGCAAAATAGAGGGAAGTAAAGATGACGATGACAGGCTGCGCCAGATAGAGGGCATGCAAAGTCTCACTCAGAGCCTTTGTCTGGCAAACTGCTGTTTGACTGTAGTCAAGATTCATCAGAAAAAATGGAACGATTACCAGAGCCACCAAGGCTACACCAAGAGCGAGATAGTAAGAACGGAACTTAATCCATTCGCTTCTAAGTAGAGCTTTTATCATCAGTATCGCCCTCCTAAATCCGTCTTCAAAAAGCGCAGAGAAGTCATGCCGCCGATGATTAGTATCCATGCGCCAAGTATCAACAGCCCTTGCAAGGGATTGTTAGCATATTGGGAAGTTGGCGTTGCAGCAAACAACTCTCCTGCTGGCTGTGGCAGATAAGCTCCCCAACTCGTGTGAGCTGCCAGGTAGTTTCCCAGATTATAGATTTGGGGTACGAGAAAAAGCAGGGGAACTAGCATGGTCCGAGCCAACAAACCTAACAAAAACGAAAGGATTCCCAATAAGGTCAGAGATAAGGTTTTCCACAAAATCAGACTCCAAGCTGCCTGATTGAGCAGAATCGGATCAAGCCCTTCCTTTCCTAAAGCGAGATGCATGACCATATAACTAAAGTAGATTGATAAAAAGCTAGTAGCAAGAGAAAAGCAAGTAAAGGTCATGAGTTTCCCCACAAGCAACTTCAGGCGGTTATTACAGGTCAAGAGACTGGTTCTCAAGCTATGAGACTGAAATTCCAGTGCTCCCAAAATTCCAGCTAGAATGACCAAAACCATGACTGCCATAGAGGCCCCGTTGAGACCTAGATATTCCAGCGGATCAATGGCGTTTATCAGATTAGGAACCGTCTCAGGCGTAGCATCCAAGCCGATAGATAGATACTGTCGGCCCTCTAGCCAGGATACGGCAGGCACCAAGAGCAGCATGAAGGCCATACTCACTCTGAAAGCCTTGATTGATCGGATTTTCAACCATTCTGAATGCAATAAAGACATCGTTTCTTTCATCTTAAACCTCCTCTGTCAAATCAAAGAAGAGATCTTCTAGACTGTCTGAATCTTGCAGCACCTCTTCCAATCGTCCTTGCTCAATAATTCGCCCATGATGAATCAAGACCACATCATCTGTCACCATTTGTACCTCTGACAGGATATGGGAAGATAGAAGTACCGTTTTCCCTAAATCAGCCTGCTGACGGATGAACTTTCTAAACCACTTAATCCCACTTGGATCCAGCCCATTAGTCGGCTCATCTAATATAAGAAACTGAGGATCACCCAGCAAAGCTGCGGCCAAACCCAGCCGCTGACCTTCCCCCAGAGACAGGCTTGACAAGAGGTCCTTTCTCTTATGAGCGATTCCAGTCATCTCTAAAACCTCATCGATCCGAGACTTGGGAATAGCATTACTTGCAGCAATAATATGCAGATGGTCGTAAACCTTTCTATTTGGCAGACCTCCAATACCGTCAAAAGCTGCACCTACTGTTTTGAGAGGATAAATCATTGACTGATAGGTTTGTCCATCAAAAGTCGCAGTTCCTGCTGTCGCCCGATCTAAGCCCAAGAGAATCCTCAAGGTCGAGCTTTTTCCTGCACCATTATGTCCTAGAAAAGCCGTAATGCGACCACTCCTAGCTGTAAAAGAAATATCCTTTAAAATTTGCTTGTCTCCATATTTTTTAGAAACACGATCAATTTTTACAATATGTTCCATACTGAACTCCTTTGTCTTTATTTTCTCCAGTATACCCAATCTAGTTCAGAATTAGTTCAGAGATTAAACAGAAATTTCAGAAAAAGTTGATCCACTTTTCAAAAGTCACCTTAGTTCCACTAGAAAAACTAAACTTTTCTTTCACAAGGTATTCTTCTCTCCATTCTTTCTTTATAATTCTGAGGTTTATGTATAGAGACTTTATTATCATTCTAGTACCAAAAAGTCACTTATCAAACTCCATCAACAGCAACCTTTATGATATAATGAAAGAAGCAAATTGAAAGGATTTACCATGTCAAAAGAAGTTATTGTTGAAAGTTTTGAACTTGACCACACTATTGTTAAAGCACCCTATGTTCGCTTGATTGGGGAAGAAACAGGGCCAAAGGGAGACATCATCTCCAACTTTGATATTCGCTTGGTACAGCCAAATGAGGACTCTATCCCTACCGCTGGCCTTCACACCATTGAGCACCTCTTAGCCAAACTCATCCGTACCCGCATTGACGGTATGATTGACTGTTCGCCATTTGGTTGTCGTACAGGCTTCCACATGATTATGTGGGGACGCCATACCAGCGCTGAGATTGCAGCCGTTATCAAGGATTCACTCAAGGAAATTGCTGAAACCACTACTTGGGAAGATGTTCCTGGAACAACCATCGAATCTTGCGGAAACTACAAGGACCACAGCCTCTTTTCTGCTAAAGAATGGGCAAAACTCATCTTGGAACAAGGAATATCAGATGATGCCTTTGAGCGTCATGTCATCTAAACAAATAAAGGAACCAGCTTTTTAGCTAGTTCCTTATTTTTTATTCTCAAAATCTCGAGTTAGGCTTTTTCACGAATGACCAAAACGCCATCTTCCATATCTGCTTCCAAATGTTTGGCATCTAGATGATCCAAGTGGAAGTCTGTCACCTTATCACGAATTTGTTGTTCAACCACGCGACGAAGAGGACGGACACCCATAACTTCGTCATAGCCTTCTTCTGTGATAAAGTCCTTAGCTGCTTGGCTGACTTCCAAATCAATGTCTTTCTTAGCCAAGGTTTGGTTGACTTCAGCCAACATCAAGTCCACAATCTTAGAAAGGTCTTCCTTATTCAAGTGTGAAAACTCGATAACTGCATTAAAGCGGTTAAGGAATTCTGGACGGAAGTATGGTTTCAAACGATCCATTAATTCTGGCTTATCTGCATCTTCTGTCAAGTTAGCTTCATAGCCAAAGCCAGCATTTGATGTTGCGATAATGACAGTGTTCTTGAAGTTCACTGTATTGCCTTGACCATCAGTCAAACGACCATCATCCAAGACTTGGAGGAGAAGAGTAATCACTTGAGGATCAGCCTTTTCAATCTCGTCCAAGAGAATGATAGAGTATGGATTGCGACGAACACGTTCTGTCAAGGTATTGCTATTGTCATCATACCCCACATAACCTGCTGTTGTACCGATCAACTTAGATACAGCTGTGCGGTCACTGTATTCAGACATATCCAAACGAATGATAGCATCCTTAGTTCCAAACATATCCAGTGCCAATTGCTTAGCAAGCTCGGTCTTACCAACCCCAGTTGGGCCTACAAAGAGGAAGCTACCGATTGGGCGATTGCCTTCATCAAATCCTGCACGGTTACGACGGATAGCACGAGCTACAGCTTCAACCGCCTTGTCTTGGCCGATAACCTTGTGTTCCAAACGATGAGCCATATCTTTCAAACGTTCGATGTCTGACGCCCCCATTTGTGACACTGGAATACCCGTCATTCGTTCCACAGATTCAGCCACATCGTTGATGCTAGCAGTCACTTTCATGTCTTCTGTGTGGTTTTCAACTTTTTTCTCCAATTCTGCAATACGTGTCTTAGCATTGAGAGCTGCTTCAAAGTCTTCTGCTTCAACTGCTTTTTCTTGCTTGTCTTTTTCTGCTTCAATTTCACGTTCAACAGCATGCACATCTGTTACAGGATGTTGAGCTGCCAAGTGAGCTGCCGTTACATCGACAAGGTCGATAGCCTTATCTGGCAAGCTACGTTGAGGAATGTATTGGATAGAATAATCCACTGCTGCTTTCAAAACTTCGTCTGGCAAGATGACATTGTGGTGTTGTTGATAGAGGTCACGAATCCCTTGAAGGATTTTAAAAGTATCCTCTGCCGAAGGAGCATTGACCTTCACTTCGTTGAAACGACGAGCAAGAGCTGCATTTTTCAAGATGGTGTTACGGTATTCATCTTGAGTTGTCGCTCCAATAACAGTCAACTCACCACGAGAGAGAGCTGGTTTGAGAATATCCGCAAGCCCCTTAGAACCACTGTCTCCACCAGTGCTACCAGCACCAAGAATTTGGTGAATTTCATCAAAGAAGAGGATAATATTTCCTGCTTCTTTCACTTCATTGACTAAGTTTTGAACGTTTTCTTCAAAGCTACCACGGTATTGAGTACCAGCCTCAAGACCTGAGATATCAATAGAAATAATTTCCTTATTCTTAATAGCAGCTGGAACATCTCCATTCACAATAGCTTGTGCTAGGCCTTCGACAACGGCTGTCTTACCAACACCTGCATCTCCGACAAGTACAGGATTGTTCTTGGTACGACGTGAGAGGATTTCAGATGTTTCTTGAATTTCCTTGTTTCGTCCGATAACAGGATCCAGCTTACCCTCACGAGCTTCTGCGGTCAAGTTTCGACCTAGTTTAGCAAGGACACCGTCTTGTTTCATACCTGAAGCGTGTTGTTGCATTTGTCCATCAACTTCTGCATTTCCTGGCAATTGACCAGTTGCACGATAATGAGCAAATTCCTCAGGTGTCACTTCACGTCCATTAATCAAGTAGCGACGATTTTCAGAACTATATCCTCGCATACCACCCATCAATTGGTTAAATAAATTATCCATGTTGTTAAAGTTATTAAAGTTGTTGTTCATATTCATTACCTCGTTTATTGTTAATTATTTGCGATCTCTGATATTGACTATCTTTGACCTTTGTTTTAAAAATTTTAGACTAGCTAACTAGCTATCCTACGTATAATTTCTGGTTTTTCTTTTTTAAATAAGCCTTTTATCATCTTCTTTTCAAAGTCTGTTAGATTAAACATAGGCCTCACCCCTTTCTCGGGATTCTATACCTCATTCTCAAAGACTAATTCGTTGAAAATGAGCTTTCTAAGGAATTCATTTTCCTTATGTTTCTACTATATCACATTGATCAGTAAAAGTCAATAAATTTTTGACCAATTTTGACTATTTTTTAAAAAATTTTTAAGCACACAAAAAGCCAGTCATATCGACTGGCTTTTCTCTATTCCAATTGAATCTTAGCTCAATGCGTCATCCATTGAAAGAACTTCGTGGAAGACACGTTGTGTCAATTCAGTTTTTTGTTCTGGTGTGAGGTATTTAGTGTTTACACAGTATCCAGAGATACGAACGATTACGTCTTCACCTGACATGATCTTTTCGTAAACATCGTTCAAGTCCATAACGTTCAAGTTAACGTGTTGTCCACCGTTTTCGAAGTAACCATCAAGGATCGTTACCAAGTTATCCACTTGTTCGTCACGAGTCTTACCAAGAGCACGTGGAGAAACTTGAGTTGTCAATGAGATACCGTCAGCTGCGTAACCAAAGTCAAGGCTAGCAAGTGAGTTCAAGTTTTGCAACCATCCACCTTTAGCTTTGTTAGAAGGGTTAGCACCTGGTGAGAAGAATTCAAGTTTAGACAAGTTCACAGAACCATCTTCGTTGAGGTATACACCTTTGTGGACTGGTGAGTTACCAGTTTGTTTAGAGTAAGCAACGTTAGATGTGATTGTCAAAAGTGATACTGTAGCTTCTGCGTCTTTGTAAAGTTTGTGGCTACGTAGACGAGTTGTGTAAGCTTCAATCAACCATTCTGCCAATTCGTTTGAACGTGGGTCATCTTCACCCCAACGTGGGTATTCACCGATTGTTTCGTAATCGTAGATGTAACCATCTTCATCACGGATTGGTTTAACAGTAGCGTATTTAATCGCTGACAATGTATCAACAGTGTTAGCAAATCCACAGATACCGAATCCCATGTTAGCACGTTGTTTAGTTGGCAAGAAGGCCATTTGAACAGCTTCGTAGTTGTACTTGTCAGTCATGTAGTGGATGATGTTCAAAGCATCTACGTAAGTGTCAGTCAACCAGTCAAGAGATTTTTCAAAGTTCGCTTTAACTGATTCGAATTCAAGAACTTCGTCACGGATAGGATCGATGTCAAATACTTTGTAGTCTTTGTGAACATCGTCGTAACCACCGTTCAAACCAGTAAGAAGAGCTTTCAAAACGTTTACACGAGCACCGAAGTACTGGATGTTGTGGCGTTGATCTTCGTTTTCTGGGTCAAGTGGTGACACACAGCATGAGATACAGCTCATTTCTCCGTATCCGTCTTTAGCCATTGTTGTTACACCTTCGTATTGGATAGAAGAGTGTTTGTGGCTCATGTGCATACAATAGCGACGGAAGTTGTATGGCAATTTGTCAGTCCAAAGAACTGTCAAGTTTGGCTCTGGAGAGTTACCGATGTTGTCAAGAGTGTTCAAGAAACGGTAGTCCATCTTAGTAACACGGTGACGACCGTCGTTACCCATACCAGCCATAGAAGTTGTGATGAAAGTTGGGTCACCTGAGTACAATTGGTCATAAGCTTTTGTACGAGCAAATTTAACTGTACGAAGTTTCATAACGAAATCATCAACAAATTCTTGGATTTCTGATTCAGTAAATGTACCACGAGCAAGGTCACGTTCTGCAAAGATATCAAGTACGATTGGCACACGTCCTAGAGATGTAGCAGCACCGTTGATAACACGGCAGACAGCCATGAAGGCGATGTTAACCCATTGGATCGCTTCTTTCGTGTTCATCGCTGGTTTGCGGACATCAACTCCGTAAAGGTCACCCAAGCGAACAACTTGTTGCAATGCTTGGTATTGAAGGTTTACTTCTTCACGAAGACGGATTGTTTCTTCGTCAATTTCTTTGATTGCATTCCAGTCGTTTACTTTTTCTTGCATCAAGTAGTCTGCACCGTAAAGAGCAAGACGTGCGTAAACACCGATGATACGTCCACGTGAGTAGGCATCTGGTAGACCAGTTACAGTGTGAGCGTGACGAGCACGACGAATGTTTGAAGTGTAGGCACGGAAGATACCGTCGTTAACTGTTGTTACGTATTTAGTAAAGATTTCGTGAACAGCTGGGTCTGGTTCGTATCCATTTTCTTTCAAAGTAGTTTCAGCCATACGGATACCACCTTTTGGCATGAAGTTCAATTTGAAGAGTTCATCGTTTTGGATACCAAAGATCAATTCGTTTTCTTTGTCGATAAATCCAGCAGGAATATCAGCAATAGATGTTGGACGAGTGTCCATTGGGAAACGAGTTTCTTCGTAGTGTGCCTTAGTTTCTTCTACAATCTTTTTGATGTGAAGTGAACGTTCTGTTGGTCCAGCAAGGAAACTTTCATCTCCATCGTAAGGTGTGTAGTTAGCTTGAACGAAGCGAGAAATACTTGCTTTTTCTTTCCAATCTACGCCTTTGAAGCCTTCCCAAGCTTTGTCAAAAATGTCTTGTGCTTCAACAACTGTCTTAACAACCATGTTAATGTCCTCATTTTTCTTTCTAGTAACAGTCATCTGTTACATTCATGAGACCAGTATACCATACAGTAACCGATTTCAACAAGCGAAAAAAGGCTTTTTCATCACTTTCTTTTCTAATACAGTCTGTTTATCGGCGCAATCTGTGTTATATATTTGAAAGAATGAGTGCTCTTTTCCATTTTTTCAGAAAAAAAGGTATAATGAATAAAAAATGACATTAGAAAGGAAGCAAAATGCTCATATTTCCATTGATTAATGATTTGTCCAGAAAAATCATCCATATCGACATGGATGCCTTTTTTGCTGCGGTGGAAATAAGAGACAATCCTAAGTTAAAAGGAAAACCTGTTATCATTGGGAGCGACCCCAGACAAACTGGCGGACGGGGAGTTGTGTCTACTTGTAGCTACGAGGCGCGAGCCTTTGGCATTCACTCTGCCATGAGTTCTAAAGAAGCTTATGAGCGTTGTCCTCAGGCCATCTTTATCTCGGGAAATTATGAAAAATACAAAACTGTGGGACTTCAGATTCGAGCTATTTTTAAACGCTATACTGATTTGATTGAACCTATGAGTATTGACGAAGCCTACTTGGATGTAACCGAAAATAAACTTGGTATCAAGTCGGCAGTCAAAATAGCTCGTCTCATCCAACAAGATATCTGGCAGGAACTACACTTAACTGCTTCTGCTGGTGTTTCTTACAATAAATTTTTAGCTAAAATGGCCAGTGATTATCAGAAGCCCCATGGTTTAACAGTGATTCTACCTGACCAAGCCCAAGAATTTCTCAAACAAATGGATATTGCTAAATTTCATGGAGTGGGCAAGAAAACAGTGGAAAGGCTTCATGAAATGGGCATTTATACTGGTGCAGACTTATTGAAGGTCTCTGAAATCACTTTGATTGATCGCTTTGGCAGACTTGGTTTTGACCTGTATCGAAAGGCTCGTGGTATTCACAATTCTCCAGTCAAATCCAATCGGATTCGTAAGTCCATTGGCAAGGAGAAAACCTATGGAAAGATCCTACAAGTAGAAGAAGATATTAAAAAAGAGCTGACTCTTCTCTCTGAAAAAGTTGCTCTCAATCTCAGTAAACAAGACAAAACTGGAAAAATCATTATCCTAAAGATTCGTTACGCTGATTTCTCCACTCTAACTAGACGAAAAAGCCTTCCACAAGCAACACAGGACGCTAGTCAGATTTCTCAAACTGCCCTTCAACTCTACGAAGAACTAACTGAAAAAGAGAAAGGCGTTCGTCTACTAGGAATTACAGTGACAGGATTTTAAAAAGCTTGAAGGGAGATTCCTTCAAGCTTTTGCTTATACAAACAAACGCACAAAACTATAAAGCAACAAGACGCTACCGAGTACGATACGGTATTTACCAAAGAGTGTAAAGTCGTGTTTCTTCACATAGCTGGTCAAGAAACGAATGGCAACCATGCTGACTGCAAAAGCAACACCCATAGCTACCAAGAGCAAGAATAATTGCCCAAAACTCAAGAGTTGACCTGCTTTAATAAATTTGAAAATCTTTAAAGCACTAGCTCCGAACATGACAGGAATCCCGAGATAGAAGGTAAACTCTGTTACGACAGAGCGACTTGTTCCATTCAACAAACCACCAACGATAGTAGCACCGGAACGGCTCGTTCCTGGGAAGAGGGCGAGGACTTGGAAGAGTCCAATGTAAAGAGCTGTTTTATAAGGCAACTTGTCTAGCTCTGTTACTGTTGGTTCAATGGCTTGCGCCTTATTTCGTTTTTCAAGATAGATAAAGGCAACACCATAGATAATCAACATAATGGCAACCGAAACCATGTTATGGAAGTTGGCATCAAACCAATCATCTAGTTTAAAGACCAATAGCAAAGGCAAGGTTGCAACGAAGACTTTTGACCACAATTGCCAAGTTCTACGAACTTCGACCTTGTTTTTACCAGGTTTGAAGGGATTGAGCTTGTTAAAGTAAATGACCATAACTGCTAAAATAGCGCCAAGCTGAATGACAACATTAAACATGGACATGAAGGCTTCATTTTGGTCCTTGTATTGGACAAATTCTTCCACCAAGATCAAGTGTCCTGTACTTGAAATGGGCAACCATTCTGTAATTCCTTCAACAATCCCAAAAAAGATTGACTTCAAAATTTCAATAAAATACATACATTACTCCTTTTTCTGTCCTCTATTATAGCATAATTTCGGATGTTGCGATAGATTTTTTAGAAGGCGCCGATGCTACCACCGCCTCCGCCTCCTGAGAATCCTCCACCTGAAGAACCACTTCCAGAAGATACAGAGTAATTGCTAGCTGTATTTGCAATACTAGCATAGTGACTCATTTGAGCAGTTGAATGATAAAACATACTGTGCCAGCCATAAGCTACGTAAAGATTGATATCTGGGTTCTCGACCTGAATCTGATAAGATTTCATCAAACGACTCACCTTGTCCGCATAACCAAATAAAGTAGCATAGACAAGGAGACGATTCCAAAGAACGATACTTTCTAATTCTGCCTTGTCTAGGTGAGCGATATCGCGAAGCATGTTTTCAAAACTAGTCCAGAGATAGTACGCTTCTAACCCTTCTTCATTTAAAACACCATCACGAGTATCAAATCGGGTCGTCCAATAATAGACGGCAGCTAACAGCAAGCCTGCAAATCCAAGGATAAGAAGTGGCAGAGAAAGATACCCGTGGGCATCCAAACTATACAAAAACCAGCCAAAACCAACGAAAGCAGGTAAAATCGTAAAGACACCTATCGTCAATCTCAGGATTTTTTCTCCATTACTCAGTGGACGATAATAAGCTGGAAGTTGCAAAGAGGATACCCGCTTTCTCACCCCATCCTGCATCTGCTTCAGAGCTTGCTCAAAAGACGACTTAAGCTTACGTCCTGTTTTCTGAATCCGTTTTTCATCAGCTGCTTTTGCACCTTGGTAAAGACTAGTTGACACTTGGTAATCTGCAAACAAGTCTGAAACAAGTACTTCTTCTCTTCCTGAAAAGGCCAAATTAAGGCAATCTTTTTCAAAACTTACCAATCCTTTTTCTTTTACGACTTTTAAACGGACCTCATCTCCATTTGAGATGATCGAAACATTTCCACGGTCAATCACATCCAATAAAGTTGCCTGAACGAGTTGATCAAAGGTGAACTTCCCTCTTCCCTTGGTCAAGGGGCTGACTTCCTCTAAAGAAGTGGAGTAAACAGTTTCTGATAAGACCATCGGTTCTAAGTCCATTGGCGGTTCATAGAGACGGTGATTTTTGTCATATTTCTTCGATGGGGAGGTTCTTCTTCTGTAAATGCGGTAGAAAATGACACTTAAGACTAAAGAAAGCGAGAGCAGTAAAGGGATAATCCACGTAGCCAGAGCTTTACTTTGAGCTTTTTCAGCAGTAATGGATTCCTCTATTTTTTCAAATTCTGCTAAACGATTACCTTTCAGTCCCTGATCCAAAGCTGTTTCAAAATCTTTTCTAGGCCAATAGGCATGCAATTCAACCCCACGCTGACGAGGTAGGTTCTGCAAATGAACACGATAATCACCATCTATCTTCTCTACCTTGTCCTCTGTAAAGAGTTTCCCTGTATGAAAGAAAAGTTTTTCAGCTCCATTAAAGCCCATTACTCGAAACTCAAAATTTTCGATAGGTTCTGAACTATCCGTCAGAGGTTGCCAATTAAGTTCCGCGATGTCATCGTATAGGAAAAGGAGATTTTTTAGTTGCCATGTGATTACCACTTCAACAGTATCTCCCTCTTGACCTGGATTATACACTTTTATAGTATACCCTTCCGATTCTTCTATCACTTCACTATTGACATCCTCAATGGCGCTAGTATTTTTCCATACCTGAACCTTCGGACTGGGATCTATTTCAAAGCCCTTTGGCATCTTACCAGAACGGCCAAGTCCTACTAGTTGTCCATTAAAATCCTCATCAAAATGATAGACTACTTTCTCCCTAAATTCTGCTGTATTATCTGCATGAATATACAAATCACCCTGATAAGAGCGAATCTTGAAATCAACCGCAAAAACAGAGAGTGGTAGAACACAAATCAAGGCAAATAAAAGCACGAAAAAAATCTTTTTCACAACACAATCCCCCTTTTTATCTTTGCTATCATTATATCATTTTTTATAAGTAAAGGCTTACTTGTATTGAAAATCTCACTATTTTTAGATACAATAGAGAGAGTCATTTTTAGACTAGAAATAGGAGAAAACATGAAAAAATTATGCTTATCTATCCTTGCTAGCCTAGCCCTTACACTGGGACTAGTTAGCCAAGTCCAAGCCGACGAATATTTACGCATTGGGATGGAGGCAGCTTACGCTCCCTTCAACTGGACCCAAGACGACGATAGTAATGGCGCCGTCAAAATCGACGGTACCAACCAATATGCTAACGGCTACGATGTTCAAATTGCTAAAAAAATTGCCAAAGACCTTGGTAAGGAACCTTTGGTTGTGAAAACCAAATGGGAAGGACTTGTTCCAGCACTTACTTCTGGCAAAATCGATATGATCATTGCCGGTATGAGCCCAACCGCTGAACGCAAACAAGAAATTGCTTTTTCAAGCAGTTACTATACTAGCGAACCGGTTCTATTGGTCAAAAAGGACTCTGCCTATGCGAATGCCAAATCTTTAGAGGACTTTAGCGGGGCAAAAATCACTTCTCAACAGGGTGTTTACCTTTATGACCTGATTTCCCAAATTTCAGGTGCAAAGAAAGAAACAGCCATGGGGGATTTTGCTCAGATGCGTCAAGCACTTGAAGCAGGTGTCATCGATGCCTATGTCTCAGAACGCCCTGAAGCCCTGACCGCTGAATCTGCCAACGCTAAGTTCAAAATGATTCAACCCCAACCAGGTTTCAAAACTGGCGAAGAAGACACCGCTATTGCCATTGGTCTTCGTAAAGATGACAGCCGTATCAGCCAAATCAATACTAGTATCGAAACCATCTCTAAGGATGAGCAAGTTGCACTGATGGATCGTATGATTAAAGAGCAACCAGTTGAGGCAACAACGGAGGAAGAAAGCAGTTTCTTTAGTCAAGTCGCTAAGATCCTTTCTGAAAACTGGCAACAACTCTTGCGTGGTGCTGGTATCACACTCTTAATCTCTATTATCGGAACCATCACAGGTCTCATTATCGGACTTGCAATCGGGGTCTTCCGTACTGCTCCACTATCTGAAAACAAGGTCATCTATGGCTTGCAAAAACTACTTGGCTGGATTCTCAATGTCTATATTGAAATTTTCCGCGGTACGCCAATGATTGTTCAATCGATGGTTATCTACTACGGTACAGCACAAGCCTTCGGAATCAATCTCGATCGTACACTGGCTGCTATCTTTATCGTCTCAATCAATACTGGTGCCTACATGACAGAAATCGTTCGTGGTGGTATTCTAGCAGTTGACAAGGGACAGTTTGAAGCCGCAACGGCTCTTGGTATGACCCATAATCAGACCATGCGCAAGGTTGTCCTCCCTCAGGTTGTTCGCAATATTCTACCCGCTACTGGTAATGAGTTTGTCATCAACATCAAAGATACCTCTGTATTAAACGTTATTTCAGTTGTTGAGCTTTATTTCTCAGGAAATACTGTCGCAACTCAAACCTATCAATACTTCCAGACCTTTACAATCATTGCCGTGATTTACTTTGTCCTCACCTTTACCGTGACCCGTATCCTACGTTTTATCGAACGCCGTATGGACATGGATACTTACACTACAGGTGCTAACCAAATGCAAACGGAGGATTTGAAATAATGACACAAGCAATTCTTGAAATCAAACACCTCAAAAAATCCTATGGACAAAATGAAGTGCTAAAAGACATTTCTCTTACTGTCCATAAAGGAGAGGTTATTTCCATCATCGGAAGCTCAGGAAGCGGAAAATCAACCTTCCTTCGTTCAATTAATTTACTAGAAACACCTACAGAGGGAGAGATTCTCTATCGAGGAGAAAACGTCTTAGAAAAAGGCTATAACCTCACCCATTATCGTGAAAAACTCGGTATGGTTTTCCAATCTTTCAATCTCTTTGAAAACCTCGATGTTCTCGAAAATACGATCGTTGCCCAAACGACTGTCCTTAAACGAGAACGCTCTGAAGCTGAAAAAATTGCCAAAGAAAATCTCGAAAAAGTTGGCATGGGAGAACGCTACTGGCAAGCCAAGCCTAAACAACTTTCAGGTGGACAAAAGCAACGTGTAGCCATCGCTCGCGCACTCTCCATGAATCCTGACGCCATTCTCTTTGACGAACCAACATCTGCTCTTGACCCGGAAATGGTCGGTGAAGTCCTTAAAATCATGCAGGATCTAGCTCAAGAAGGCTTGACCATGATCGTCGTCACCCACGAAATGGAGTTCGCCCGCGATGTCTCACACCGTGTCATCTTTATGGATAAGGGTGTCATTGCTGAAGAAGGCAAGCCAGAAGACCTCTTCACAAACCCTAAAGAAGAACGAACGCGAGAATTTCTTCAGCGCTATCTCAAATAACAAACAAAGACTGCATAAAATATGTAGTCTTTTTACTAACTCTTTTCAAAACAAAAGGCAGATCCATTTTAAGAATCTGCCTGTAAGCCTAGTTTAATCTTCAAATTTTTCATGATTCTTGTCATAAAAATCAATCAAGCCTAGGGCTGTTTCAAATGAAATATTTTTCACTTTTGCACGACCTTGTGCCAAAGCAATAATTGACATTTCACGTGCATTTGTTTCCTTAGAGATACGGTAACCTGTGATTTTCTTATCACGAACCCAGCCAACAACTGATTCTACTTTTTCAAAGTTTGATTTAGCCATGTTCTTCTCCTATTTCATTCTTTACGATGTTGAAATATAGTCATTTTGAGGACTATACATAAAAAAACATCTACTTATTGAAAACAAATAATGAATTGTTATTACTTAGCTTTTAAAGCTGACAATATGCTTGTTCGTATATCTTCAACTCCATCAGGATTTGCTGGTAGGAAGATGGTGTTATTGCCCTTATTGTCTGCGAAATTATTCAAGGTATCTAAATACTGATTTGTTAATAGAATAGACATAATCTGGGCTTCTGTGAGTTCAACATTGGCTCCTTTTAATTCTTGAATAGAATCAGCAAGTCCGTCAACAATAGCCTTACGCTGTTCTGCAATCCCTACCCCGTGTAGGCGATCTTTTTCTGCCTCTGCTTCTGCTGCTGTCACAATCTTAATCTTATCTGCTTCTGCAAGTTCTTGCGCTGCAACTCTCTTACGCTGGGCAGCATTGATTTCATTCATTGATTGTTTAACTTCAGCGTCAGGCTCAACCTTCGTAATCAATGTTTTTACAATGATGTAACCATATGTAGACATTTCTTCTGCTACTTGTTTTTGAACTTCTAATGCGATTTCATCTTTTTTCTCAAATAGTTCATCCAAGGTCAATTTCGGTACAGACGAACGCAAGGCATCCTCGATATAGGATTTGATTTGAGCTTCTGGTCTCATTAGTTTATAGTAAGCATCTGTGACGTTGTTCTCATTCACTCGATACTGAGTTGCCACATTCATGGTCACAAAGACGTTATCCTGCGTTTTTGTTTCCACGACAATCTCACTTTGCAATAGGCGCAACTGCACCCTGGCTGCAATTCTATCAATTCCAAAAGGCGCTCGCACATGAATCCCACTGTTACTCAACTTTTGGTATTTACCGAAACGTTCAATAATGGCGACAGATTGCTGCCTTACAACATACACAGAGCTGATAATAATCGCTGATGCAATCAGCACTAGAATAAAGAGAACAAGTAAAACATGTAAAACCATGGGAATCTCCCCCTTTCGTCACCCTCATTATAGCACCATCATATTTATTATGCAAATAATATGATAGCAAATTTATTTTAGACTAGCATATTATATAAAGTCTCATTCCCGTTTAGATTGATATAAGATGGGTCAAACTTCTCCATTCGATGAATCAAACCAGCATAATCATGTTTATCTGCAAGAGCAATTCCAATCAATACTGGGCCTGTCCCCTTGCTTGCTCGTTTGATATATTCAAAACGAGTAATATCATCATGCGGTCCCAAGATATCATTTACAAACTCTCGGAGAGCTCCTGGACGTTGTGGGAAATTGACTACAAAGTAATGCTTGATGCCATCGTAAATCAAGGCACGTTCTTCCATTTCCGGCATACGGTTAATATCGTTATTTCCTCCAGAAATGATACAACAGATTGTCTTGTCTTTAATATAGTCTGATAGAACTTCCAAGGCCGCAATGCTGGCCGCTCCAGCAGGTTCGGCGACGATCCCTTGCTTAGAATAAAGATCAATCAAGGTTTCTGAAATCAAACCCTCATCCACTCCGATAAGAGTTTCAACATTCTGACGAGTTGCTTCATAAGTCAGCTGCCCAACTTTCTGCACAGCTATTCCATCAGCAAATTTGTCAATTTCTTTGAGTTTAACTGGTCCTCCAGCCTCAAAAGCAGCCTTCATCGAACGGGCACCATTGGCTTCTACACCAATGACTTCAATTTCCGGATTTGTTTCCTTGATATAGGTAGAAACTCCCGCAATCAGACCTCCACCACCAACAGGAACAAGAACAGTGTCAAAGTCAATTGACTCTTTCCGAGCTTCTTCTAAAATTTCATAAGCAACTGTTCCTTGCCCTGCCTGAACATGGGCATCATCAAAAGGATCAATGAAGGTACGGTTTTCTGACAACGTAAACTCTTGCGCTGCCTTAGCAGAAGCATCAAAGGTATCCCCAACCAACTTGATTGTCACAAACTCTCCACCAAAAAAGCGAACTTGACCAATTTTTTGTTGGGGCGTTGTGATTGGCATAAAAATCGTTGCGGGAATCTTCATCTCCTTACAAGTGTAGGCGACACCTTGGGCATGATTTCCCGCAGAGGCACAGACTACACCACGCTCACGTTCTTCTTTTGACAGTTGAGAAATGGCATAATAAGCTCCGCGAATTTTAAAAGAGCGAACTCGTTGCGCATTCTCCTTTTTTAAATAGATTTTAGCTCCATATTTCTCTGATAAATAATGATCATATTCTAGTGGTGTATTCACTACTACACCACTTAAAACTTTGTGGGCTTTCACCACATCTTTTGCACTTAGCATGTCTCCTCCTCAAATACTTTACAAGGTAAAAAGCGAGTTAGGTACCCCCCAACTCGCCTTCTGTTTTTATTCTAAGAATTAGTTATAGATTTTGAAAGCATCGTCGTCGTTTTTACCAACGAATGGCATTGCTTTACGTAGTTCTGCACCAACTTTTTCAATTTCAAGGTTAGCTGCTTGTTCACGGTAAGCAGTGAGTTTTGGACGACCAGCCTTGTAGTCATTTACAAAGTCATTTGCAAATGTACCATTTTGGATGTCTGCAAGAACTGCTTTCATGTTTTCTTTAACTTGCTCAGTAATCACACGTGGGCCTGATACATAGTCACCGTACTCAGCAGTATTTGAAATAGATTGACGCATTTTCTTGAATCCACCTTCATAGATCAAGTCAACGATCAATTT
This sequence comes from Streptococcus oralis, assembly GCF_001578705.1. Classification (GTDB taxonomy): domain Bacteria; phylum Bacillota; class Bacilli; order Lactobacillales; family Streptococcaceae; genus Streptococcus; species Streptococcus oralis_J. The sequence continues at coordinate 1,147,360 of NZ_KQ969037.1, forward strand.
CATTTCATGAAGAACTTCAAAGTAAGCCAATTCTGGGGCATAGCCTGCTTCTGTCAAGACTTCAAAACCTGCTTCGATAAGGGCAGTCAAACCACCACAAAGTACAGCTTGTTCACCAAACAAATCTTCTTCAGTTTCTTCTTTGTAAGTTGTTTCAAGCAAACCAACACGAGCTGCTCCAACACCTTTACACCAGTCCATAGCAATGTTTTTCGCATTTCCTGTGGCGTCTTGGTAGACTGCATAAAGAGCTGGAACACCAAATCCTTCTTCATAAGTACGGCGCACCAAGTGTCCTGGTCCTTTAGGAGCACACATGAAGACATCTACATCTGCAGGAACTTTGATAAATTCAAAGTGAATGTTGAAACCATGAGCAAATCCAACTGCATTTCCAGCTTCCAAGTTTGGAGCGATTTCTGCTTCGTACAATTCTTGTTGAATTTCGTCTGGTGCCAAGATCATGATAACGTCAGCCAATTTAGTTGCTTCTGCTACTGTGTAAGTATCAAATCCGTCTTCTTTTGCTTTGTCAAAAGATTTACCTGGACGCACACCGATGATGACATCACGACCTGAGTCACGCAAGTTTTGCGCATGCGCATGTCCTTGTGAACCATAACCGATAACGGCGATTTTTTTACCGTCAAGCGCTGCTACTTTAACATCTTTTTCGTATTCCATTTGAACTGCCATAGTTTTTCTCTCTTTTCTATTATTTATTGCCTCTTAGGCGGTTTTACCAAATTTAAGCTGGATTTTTAATCGCGGGTAAATCCAGTTGCACCCGTACGAGCGATATTTTTAATACCGTATGGTCGAATCACTCGCAATAAAGCTTCACTTTTTTCAGCATTTCCCGTCATCTGAATAGTGATGGAGCTTGGAGCCACATCCACCACCGTTGCACGGAAAGGTTGGATAATAGCCAAGATTTCTGCACGCTTTTCAGCTGGTGCTGCAATCTTCACCAAGATAACTTCTCTTTCCAAGTGTGGCTTATCCGTGATATCTCGAATGCGAATCACATCAATCTGACGATTGAGTTGCTTGATGATTTGCTCGACCTCATCATGAGAAGCTACATCAATAATGATGGTAATCCGTGAAACGTTTGGATCCTCTGTCGCACCAACTGAGATACTCTCAATATTGACTTGACGACGTGAAAGGACACCTGTAAAGCGATTGAGGACTCCTGAACGATTTTGTAGTTTTGCCGTTAACATTCTACGCATGGAACTTCACCCCCAACATCTCATGATTGCTCTTACCAGCTGGTACCATCGGTAAGACCTGTTCCTTACGAGAAATATCCACCTCGATAAACATCGGCACATCCTCCAGAATAGCCTCTAGATCTTTTTCTATCGTTTCTGGATTGTCAAATTTATAATTTTTAATGCCGTAAGCCTGTGCCATCAGCTGGAAGTCAGGAAGAGTGTCAAAGACCGACTCTGAAGTTCTACCCTCATAGAAGGATTCTTGCCACTGACGAACCATTCCCAGGGAGTGGTTATTCAACATGACAACCTTAATCGGCACCTTGTAGATGTTTAGGATAGCTAGTTCTTGGTTGGTCATTTGGAAACCACCATCACCGACAAAAAGAACTACTTCTTTTTCTGGATTGGCAATCTTGGCTCCGATAGCCGCAGGAACTCCAAATCCCATGGTACCCAAGCCTCCCGAAGTGACTAACTGACGCTCATTTTGGTAAGGATAATACTGAGCTGTCCACATTTGGTGTTGACCAACGTCTGTGACAACAATGGCATCCCCATTCGTCAACTCTCCGATGCGTTCAATAACGGCCTGAGGTTGAACCACACGTTCTTTCTTATCATAAGAACGAACACGGTTCTTGTCTTTCGTGACTTTTTCAATCCACTTTTCAGTATTGTTATGAACAGTTGGTTCTGCTAGTAGCATCTGCAAAGCTTTCTTAGCGTCCCCGACCACAGGAATATCTGCACTGATAATCTTACCAATCTCAGCTGGGTCAATGTCGATATGAGCAACCTTGGCATTCTTAGCAAAGGTCTTAGGATTCCCCGTCAAGCGGTCATCGAAACGGCAACCAATACTAATCATAAAGTCCGCTTCGGTCATGGCAATGTTAGCTGCGAAAGAACCGTGCATACCTCCCATTCCTAGGAAGAGCGGATGGCTAGTCGCAATCGTACCTTGCCCCAAAAGACTGGTCACGACTGGAATTTGGTAACGTTCAGCAAACTCATTGAGCTCGGCAGCCGCTTCTGCATAACTAACCCCGCCACCAGCTAGCAATACAGGTTTCTTAGCCTTAGACAATTGTTTCAAGATTTTCTTGATTTGCATGTCATTCGGATCAAGCGTCGGTTGATAGCTTGGTAAATTTACCTCTGGTGAATAGATGAAGTCCGTCTCTAAGGCAGATACATCCTTTGGCAAGTCGATCACAACTGGGCCAGGACGACCTGTGGTCGCAATATGGACAGCTTCCGTAATGATACGAGGAATATCTGCTGTCTCACGGACTTGGTAATTGTATTTGGTAATGGGCATGGTAATACCCACGATGTCTGCCTCCTGAAAAGCATCCTTCCCAATGCCTGCTCGAGCGACTTGTCCCGTAAAGACCAAGAGGGGAACGCTATCGCTCATGGCATCCGCGATTCCTGTAATGGCATTTGTTGCTCCCGGTCCACTCGTGACGACGGCAACGCCCAACTTTCCAGTTGATTTGGCATAACCTTCGGCTTCATGCAAACAGCCTTGTTCATGGCGACCCAAGATGTGGCGAATGCCTTTGAAATTATAAATCGCATCATATAAAGGCAAGACAGCCCCACCAGGATAACCAAATATGGTATCAATTCCTAAACCACGGAGGGTTTCCAAAACTAGATCCGATCCCGTCTTAGGAGCGTCTAAACTGATTTTTTCCATTGTTCCCCTTTCTCTTCTCTTAAAAATAGCTTGTTACTATCATACCATTTTTTCAAAAATTTTCAAGGCAAAAGAAGCAATTTTCTGAATTTTCTATCTAAACGTGTTTTTATGAATGTTTTTCCTATTTTTATAAATATGAATAGGGAATTGAACGATTTTATTACTGCCAAATTTAGTTTAGGGTATATTTTTCTAACCTTCCTTGATATAGAATATAAAAAGGAAGCCACTAAGTGACTTCCTTCTAGAGTGAGGACTGATTAGTCTTCACCTTTATTTTTCTTAATGATTTCTTCTTGTACTGACTTAGGTACATCTTCGTAGTGGTCAAATACCATCATGAAGGTACCACGTCCTTGAGATGCTGAACGAAGAACAGTTGCGTAACCAAACATTTCAGCAAGTGGAACGTAAGCACGTACGATTTGACTGTTACCGTGTGCTTCCATACCATCAACACGTCCACGACGAGCAGTTACGTGACCCATAACATCACCAAGGTTTTCTTCAGGAACAGTGATGGTTACAAGCATCATTGGCTCAAGGATAGCTGGTTGTGCAGTCTTAGCAGCTTCTTTAAGAGCAAGTGAAGCCGCGATCTTGAAGGCAGTTTCAGATGAGTCGACATCGTGGTATGAACCATCGTAAAGCTTAGCTTTAACGTCAACCATTGGGTAACCTGCAAGAACACCGTTAGCCATAGATTCTACCAAACCTTTTTCAACCGCTGGGATAAATTCACGAGGAACCACACCACCGACGATTGCGTTTTCGAATTCAAATCCTTTACCTTCTTCGTTTGGAGTAAATTCAATCCATACATCACCGAATTGACCTTTACCACCAGACTGACGTTTGAAGAATCCACGTGCTTGAGTAGAAGCGCGGAATGTTTCACGGTAAGATACTTGAGGAGCACCTACGTTTGCTTCAACCTTGAACTCGCGACGCATACGGTCAACAAGGACGTCAAGGTGAAGTTCACCCATACCTGAGATAACTGTTTCACCAGTTTCAACGTTTGTTTCAACGCGGAATGTTGGGTCTTCTTCAGCCAATTTTTGAAGGGCAATACCCATCTTGTCTTGGTCAGCTTTAGATTTTGGCTCAACCATCAATTGGATAACTGGTTCTGGAACGTTGATTGACTCAAGGATGATTTTAGCTTTTTCATCTGTCAATGAGTCACCAGTTGTTGTATCTTTCAAACCAACGGCAGCAGCGATATCACCTGAGTAAACAGTGTCAATTTCTTGACGGCTGTTAGCGTGCATTTGAAGGATACGTCCGATACGTTCACGTTTACCTTTAGAAGTGTTCAATACGTATGAACCTGATTGAAGAACACCTGAGTAAACACGGAAGAATGTCAAACGACCTACGAATGGGTCAGTCATGATCTTGAAGGCAAGGGCTGCAAATGGCTCTTCGTCAGATGCAGGACGAGTTTCTTCTTCATCTGTATCTGGGTTGATACCTTTGATCGCTGGGATGTCAAGTGGGCTTGGAAGGTAGTCGATAACCGCATCAAGCATCAATTGAACACCCTTGTTTTTGAAGGCAGAACCACACAATACTGGGAAGAATTCAACGTTGATAGTCGCTTTACGGATACCAGCTTTCAATTCTTCGTTAGTGATTTCTTCACCTTCGAGGTATTTCATCATCAATTCTTCGTCAGTTTCAGCAACTGCTTCGATTAATTTTTCACGGTATTCTTGAGCTTGATCAAGGTATTCAGCTGGAATATCTTCTTCAAGGATATCTGTACCAAGGTCGTTAGTATAGATTTCAGCTTTCATCTTGATCAAGTCGATGATACCACGGAAGTCATCTTCAGCACCGATTGGCAATTGGATTGGGTGTGCATTTGCTTGAAGACGGTCGTGAAGTGTGCTTACTGAGTAAAGGAAATCAGCACCGATTTTGTCCATTTTGTTAGCAAATACGATACGTGGAACTCCGTACTCAGTTGCTTGGCGCCAAACTGTTTCAGTTTGAGGCTCAACACCTGATTGTGAGTCAAGAACAGTAACCGCACCATCCAATACACGAAGAGAACGTTGTACTTCGATTGTGAAGTCCACGTGTCCTGGTGTGTCGATGATATTTACGCGGTGGTTGTTCCATTGAGCTGTTGTCGCAGCAGATGTGATAGTGATACCACGTTCTTGCTCTTGCTCCATCCAGTCCATTTGTGACGCACCTTCGTGAGTTTCACCGATTTTGTGGATTTTACCAGTGTAGTAAAGAATACGCTCAGTAGTTGTTGTTTTACCGGCATCAACGTGAGCCATGATACCGATATTACGAGTTTTTTCAAGTGAAAATTCGCGTGCCATGAGGTTAGTTTCTCCTATTTTTTATTTTACAATCTATTATAACATTATTTAGAAAAAACGGATAGGCAGGACCTACCCGTTCTCAATGTTTATCTTGTTTTGGTTGGTTTCAACTTACGAGATGGTAAGTTGAATTGAACTCGGGCTAAAAGCTTAAGTTAGCCGATTTGAGCTGGAACGGGATGCTGTGTGAAAAAGATAAACTTCCTTGTATTCGTCGAATACTGCGTCAGTTTCCTATTCTCACTGTGCATCCTTACCGTTCCTAGCATCATAATTGAACTCGGGCTAAAAGCTTGGAAAATAGATAAGCTTTCCTAGAATCTTTGATTCTGCGTCAAGCTTCCTAATTTTCAGTCGCTTTTTTAACGCCCTTAGTATCTTATTCTTACCAACGGAAGTGTGCGAAGGCACGGTTAGCTTCAGCCATACGGTGAGTGTCTTCACGTTTCTTAACAGCTGCACCAGTGTTGTTCGCAGCGTCCAAGATTTCTTTTGCAAGACGGTCTTGCATTGTGTGTTCACCACGAAGGCGAGCGATTGTTACCAACCAACGAAGTCCAAGTGTTGTACGACGTTCTGGACGAACTTCAACTGGGACTTGGTAGTTAGATCCACCAACACGACGTGCACGTACTTCAAGTACAGGCATGATGTTTTCCATAGCTGTTTCAAATACTTCAAGTGCATCGTTACCAGTAGCTTCTTTGATTTGCTCAAAAGCACCGTAAACGATTGAAGCAGCTGTACCACGTTTACCATCAAGCATAACGCGGTTGATAAGACGAGTAACTAGTTGTGAATTGTAAAGCGGATCTGGCAATACGTCACGTTTTGGAGCTCTATTTTTACGACTCATTTCTCTTTATCCCCTTTCCTTATGCTTTTGGACGTTTAGTACCGTATTTAGAACGGCCTTGTTTACGATCGTTAACACCTGCAGTATCAAGTGCACCACGGACGATGTGGTAACGTACCCCTGGAAGGTCTTTTACACGTCCACCGCGAAGAAGCACCACACTGTGCTCTTGCAAGTTGTGTCCGATACCTGGGATGTAGGCAGTAACTTCGATAAGGTTGCTCAAACGTACACGAGCAAATTTACGAAGGGCAGAGTTAGGTTTTTTAGGTGTCATTGTTCCCACACGAGTTGCAACACCACGTTTTTGTGGTGAAGAAACGTTTGTTTGAACTTTTTTATGACTATTGTAACCAACGTTCAAAGCTGGTGATTTAGATTTTTCTACTTTTGATTTACGCGGTTTGCGAACCAATTGGTTAATTGTAGGCATCTACATTCTCCTGTATTTTTTTATTTTTGGTGATGATACACTTGGTGACAGCTACCATCTGTGTGTACTTTTGCAACATTTGTCAGCACGTCCCTGTACACTTTTGAGAGACCAAAAGTAAAAAGTACCGTCTATTATTGTAACACATTTTTTCTTTCCTTGTCAATATTTTTTTCGTTTTTATTCCGATCTTTTAACTCTTCGACACTAGTTCTTAACGCTTTTTTAACAAAGAAAAGGAAGCCCATTGACTTCCTAAATTCAGTTATTGATTTCATTCAATTAAGCGTTCGTTTGAGATATTTTTACCTTTCTTATCAAAGCCAACCTGATTCTTTTGCGATGTTGGCTGCCTCTGTTCGATTGCCTGCATCTAGCTTGGAAAGAATATTGGTGACATAGTTGCGGACGGTTCCGTTTGATAGATAGAGTTGGTCTGCAATTTCTTGGTTGGATAAGCCCTGAGCGATTCCCTTTAAGACAGCAATCTCTTGTTCTGTCAATGGATTGGGATGGGTCATAACCACTTCCATCAATTCAGGCGAATACTCCTTGCGTCCTTCGAGTACCGTGTGCAAGGTTTGCATGAGATCTGCAATGCTTCTTTCTTTCAAGACATATGCATCCACTCCAGCCTTAATCGCGCGTTCAAAATAACCTGGGCGCTTGAAGGTTGTCACCACAACTACCTTTGTTTCTAACTTTTCTGCTCGAATCCACTCCAAGACTTCGAGGCCTGTCTTAACAGGCATTTCTACGTCAAGGATAGCGATATCTACAGACTCCTTTTCTAAGAGTTGGATTGCTTCTTGCCCATTCTTGGCTTGTAAGACAGACTCTACATCCGCTTGAAAGGCAAGCAACTGGCACATGGCATCTCGCAACATACTTTGATCTTCTGCAACAAGTAGTTTCATCTTAGTTTCTCTCCTTATAAGGTAGTCGAACCTGCACTTCAGTCGGCTGCTTCTGACTGATCACCTTTACCTCTCCCGAAAATGGAAGGACACGATCTCGAACTGTATGGAGCTCATCCCCTTTCATAGAAGCAAAGCCACAGCCATCATCTCTCACTGTTAGAATGAGTTCTTTCTCTGTTCGTTCCAATTTTAAGTAAGCTTTAGACGCTTTGGCATGTTTGATGATATTGGTCACCAATTCAAGCAAAATCATGGAAGCCGTTGACTCCAATTCCTGAGTTAAACTAGCTGTATCTAGTTGGTGATTGACTTCTGTTTCAATTCCTGCAATTTCCAGCATTTTTTTAACAGTCGCAAATTCGGAGGCAAGAGTTCTGGTTTTGAGATTTTCGATAATCGTACGAACTTCATTCATGGATTCCTTACTGATCTGATGAATTTCTTTTAACTCTTTTTCCACTTGAGGATAGGCCTGCATTTGAAGAAGTTGGAGGGCAAGGTCCGTCTTCACACTCAGCATAGCAAAGGTATGACCTAGGCTATCATGGAGATCCTGACCGATTCGACTGCGTTCGTTTTCAGCCAAGAAAAGATTAAGCTTAGCATTTTGCTTTCTCTTTTCTTCTTTTATTTCCTCTGATACTCGAATTCGGTAGAGACCAAAGGTAAAAGCATCAGAAAAGACAAAGGTCAGCAAGAAAAAGAGCAGTTGCCAGGGACTAACATGATTGACCATATAAATCCCGGTTAAAATCAAGGGTTGCAAGACAATAAAACTGACAAAACGCCAAGAGTGAAAAGAAATCTCATCCAGCTCATAAATAAGGAGATTGGATAAATAAAAGATAAACCATGTGAAGCCCAAATTCAGCCAAACTGATGTATAAAAAATGTAGGCAATCATGACCCACCAAGCTAGCCACTGCACGGTGCGATTCTGACTGATTAAAATCGAATAGAAAGCAAGGACAAATAGTAGGGTCCATAGCAAGGTTAAAAGCGGGTACTCTCCACCGATGACACCCGCTATAGGAAAGATGATAAACACTAATGAAATATGAAACATATAATGAGTGTTTTTTAATTTTTCCAACATAGATTTATTTTACCTCGATCCGTTTTTTCAGCTGGATTACCAGTACACCAAAGAAAACTGTATAGCCTAGTACAACTAGGGCGGAAAGAATATTAAACTCATGGTGTTCCAAATAAGCAGAGACGACCTGCATCAGCTGATAGGTTGGAGTCAGTTTCCCAATGGATTGGAGCCATTCTGGGAAGGAATTCAAAGGAAACCACAGTCCACCTAGGACAGCTAAAGCAATATAGGCAATATTTCCAATAACCGTCATCAGTTGAGCACTGGGAAGCAAGCTCACCAAGACACCCATGCTGATAAAGACCACGCTTCCAACCAGCAAAATAACACCAATCACCAACCAGTCAAGCCAAGGTAGAGTAACTCCGCGGACAAAATGACCAACCGAAAAGACAACTATAATTGATAACAAGAAAGTTAGCAGAGTACTGAACAGTTTCGATACATAATATTCTACCATAGATACTGGAGAATGTTGAATCAATTTTTGCCAGTTGTTTGTCTTGTCGGACTCGAGTGTGCTAGGAATGCTGAAAAAAGCACTCGACATGATACTAAAGAGCGTCATGGCAAAAAGATAGGATTGAAGAACAATTTCTGGAATATCTGACCCTGACATCATACCAGAGAATATAAGGTAAAACACACTTGGGAGTCCGATGGATAGCAAGTAGTAGACGGCTTGCCGTTTCATCAAAATGAGTTCCACTTTCATGAGACTTGTCATATTTTTCATCGTCAATCTCCTTTAGTCTTGAGTCGTTTCGAAGATACTGTCTAAGAGAGTTCGATTACGAACTTCAATTTCTTCGATCGTGCAGCCCTGTTCTTGCAAGACTTTCCATACCTGACTGGCTTCTTTGGTTGTGAAGGAAAGAGCATTTTGCTTGATTTCAAGCTCTTGAACTATAGTCAGGGTATTGACAAAATCCTGATAGATTAGAGGTACGGTAAAGTGTTTTTCTTGTTCTTCACCACGCATGGCATAAGGCGTCGTATCGCGAATCAATTCTCCCTTGTGGAGAACCAAAATGCGGTCAGCCGTATGCTCTACCTCTTCGATATAGTGGGAAGAATAGACAATGGTGACACCATTTTTCTTTAACTGATTGACAATTTCCCAAAAATGCTGACGTGTCGAGGTATCCATGGCAGCAGTTGGCTCGTCTAAAAATAGAATTTTCGGACGACCTATTAAAGTCAACACGAAAGAGAACAAACGTTTTTGCCCACCAGACAACCTGCCCGCTAGCTGATTTTTCTGCTTGTCTGAGAATCTCAGCAAGTCATCAATTTCTTTGTCTGAAAGACTGTCAGAATAAAGTGACTTGAAAAATGATAGGAGTTCTTTCACTTTCAAACTTTGGACAACTGCATTTTCTTGGGGCAAGACAGAAATAAGCTGTTTTAATCGAGGATCTGTTGGTGCAAAGCCTTGAATGGCGATCTGACCTGAACTCATGAACTTGTCGCCCAAGAGGCAATCAATCAAGCTTGTCTTTCCTGCTCCGTTAGGCCCGATCAAGGCGACACATTCACCATCGTTGATTTCAAAGGATATGTTCCGCAAGATCTCCTTGTCTTTTATTTTCTTACTCAATTTCTCAACTTTAATCACAGTCATGAGATTCTCCTTTCAACCACTTCATTCCCATAGGGAAAACAACGAAAATCATAAATCCAAAACCCCAAGCACCACGAATGAATTGGCGAAGCACGGTTTGGTCAAACCAACCAGTAAACATTTCCACTAACCATACCAAGAGTGACAGGCCGATAAAGAAATAGATGATTGCTTTTTTCATTCCTCAAACTCCTTTTTCACATCTCTGACCAATTTCAAACCTTCTCTGATAAGCCAAGACATCATTCCAAAGCCAGCAAAGAGCTCCCAAGGAAAATGGTAGAAACCCTCGTCCAATCCTGAAAACATGAGATAGGTCATAACTCCTGCTGCTACTAAACTCACTGCGACAATCATTTTATTTTTCATTTCTTCTTCCTCCAGTTTCTACTTCAATTATAGTCTTTTGAAGTTAGCGGTGCTAGATGCTTCTGTCACTAGGAAATATGACAAATGTCATAAAAAAAGAAAGTTGAAAAATCAACTTTCTTTTAATCTATTAAATTTTCATTCCACACTGAAAAGATATGGATATACAGGTTGTTGACCTTGGTGAATCTCTACTTCAACATCTTCAAATTCTTCTGCGATTTCTTGGGCAATTTCATTGGCAAGTTCTTCGCTTCCGTCTTCACCGACATAGAAAGTCACGATTTCACTATCTTCGTCCAACATGTGTTTCAAAGTCTCAGTCAAGGTTTGGTGCATGTCAGGGTTTGACACAAGGATTTTCCCATCAACCATACCAAGATTGTCATTTTCATGGATTTCCAAACCATCGATAGTTGTGTCACGAACGGCAGTAGTTACACTTCCGCTTACGACATCGCCAAGGGCTGCAGTCATGCGTTCTTTGTTTTCTTCGATTGATTTGCTTGGCTCAAAGGCAAGAAGGCTCGTCAAACCTTGAGGAAGGGTACGAGCTTCTACAACAACAGCAGGTTGTTCAAGCACTTCAGCCGCAGACTGAGCTGCCATAAAGATATTTTTGTTGTTCGGCAAGAAGATGATGTTGCGAGCATTGACCTGTTCAACAGCCTTGATAAAGTCTTCTGTTGAAGGGTTCATCGTCTGACCACCTTCGATAACATAATCCACACCTTGGGCACGGAAGATATCTGCTAAACCTTGACCAGCTACTACTGCGATAAGGGCATATTCCTTCTCTTCAGCTGGCTTGCTGACTTGTGCTGCTTCTTTTTCAACTTGTGCTTCGTGTTGGTTGCGCATGTTGTCCACTTTAACCTTGACCAAGCTACCATATTTAAGCCCTTCTTGCATAACAAGACCTGGATCTTCTGTATGGACGTGAACTTTGACAATCTCATCATCGTTGACAACAAGGAGCGAGTCCCCAAGGTCATTCAAGTAGTTACGAAATTCATCATAGTCAAAGTCCTTAGAATAAGTTGGACCTTGTTTAAGGGCAACCATAATCTCAGTACAGTAACCAAAAGTGATATCTTCTGTTGCCACATGTCCAGCAACTGACTTGTGGTGTTCAGCATTGATCATTTCACTCATGTTGGCAGGGGTCGCTACAAAGTCCTCAGAAGCGCTGTATTCACCAGTGAGTGCTGAAAGGAAACCTTCATAGATGAAGACCAAACCTTGACCACCAGAGTCCACGACACCAACCTCTTTCAAGACTGGGAGCATATCAGGAGTCTTAGCCAGAGCTCTCTTAGCACCTTCCAAGGCTGCACGCATGACCTCAACAGCATCATCTGTCTCCTCGGCTTTTTTCTTAGCCCCAATGGCCGCACCACGAGAAACTGTCAAAATAGTTCCCTCAACTGGTTTCATAACCGCCTTGTAGGCTACTTCGACACCAGATTGGAAGGCAAGAGCCAAGTCTTGACCTGTTAATTCGTCTTTATCTTTGATAGCTTGGGAGAAGCCACGGAAAAGTTGAGACGTGATAACTCCTGAGTTTCCACGCGCACCCATCAAGAGCCCCTTAGCAAGAATGCTCGCCACTTCTCCAACTGTAGAAGCTGGCTTGTCTGCTACTTCTTTGGCACCATTCTCGATGGTCATTCCCATGTTTGTCCCAGTATCTCCATCTGGAACTGGAAAGACGTTTAATGAATTGACATATTCAGCTTGCTTATTCAAACGAGTTGATGCAGCCTGCACCATTTCTTGAAATAAGCTGGTAGTAATTTTTGACACGATTATTCTCCTACAACTTTGATATTTTGAATGTAGACATTCACAGTCTGAGCAGTGATTCCTAGTTGGTTTTCCAAACTAAAACGAACACGCTCTTGGATGTTTTTTGAGACTTCACTAATCTTTGTTCCGTAGCTCAAGACGGTATAAACATCAACTGCAATGCTGCCATCTTCGGCTGCCTTCACGACAACACCTTTTGCATAATTTTCCTTACCAAGGAGGGCTTGGAAATTATCTTTGAGGGTATTTTTGCTAGCCATACCGACCACACCAAAAATCTCAGTTGCTGCACCACCTACAACGGTTGCAATCACTTCATCTGTCAGTTCGATTTGACCATCTTTTGTATTAATTTTTACAGTCATTTTTTTTACCTCAACTAGTTGATACTTTATTTTATCATATTTCATTCCAAGTGTAAAAGCAGAATGCTGTATCGGCGGATATTTACTCTATTTTTCAAATGGTTTTATCTATCGAGCAAAAGAAAAAGACCTAAGTGGCCTTTTCATTTTTATTAAACGCGTTCAACTTTACCTGATTTCAAAGCACGAGCTGAAGCCCAAACTTTTTTAGGTTTACCATCGATAAGAACAGTAACTTTTTGAAGGTTTGGTTTTACGGCACGTTTTGTTTGGTTCATCGCGTGTGAACGGTTGTTTCCTGATACAGTCTTACGACCTGTAAAGTAACATACTTTAGCCATTGTATTTTCCTCCTATTAGATCTAATATAGCGGATGTGCTAGCACCACATACCGTACTATGTTATCACACTTTCTTGAATTTATCAAGAGAATTAAAATATTTTTTTATTTGACGTAAACAACACCAAGTTTACCAAAAGCAACTTCCCCGCGAATAATCAAGGTTTTGCTTGTTGGAGCTACAGGAGCGTCTGCCTTGGCTGCACCAAAGGATGTTTCTACTTTCAAGTCTACACGCCAGTGTTGTGGAACATAGACAGTTGCATTACCAAAAGCCACTTCGATATTCAGAGTGGCAAAATCACCTAACATCTCTGCGTTATCATAGTAGATTTTTGCGTCACCAAAAGCGACTTCCACTTGGTCATCTACAAGATCTTGATCTTGTTTATAAAAGGTTCCACTACCAAAAGCGACTTCCTTATCCGTGATGACTGTTCGCTCACCACTGTACCACCATTTTTTGCCATACCAAAACTTACTTGAGTGAGTGAGATAGCCGACACCTAGCACTGCTAAGATGCTAGCCCAAAACAAAGACTGGTTTGGGATTGGCAAAATGTTATAAAAATGATTTGCAATCATTAAGGCTACTAGAGCGGTAAAAACTGCCGATGTCAGGTGACGACGAAGCAAAGCTTCAACTGACTGGTAGGCAAAAAAGGCGATACCAATCAAAGGCCATATTTTACCATCCAAAGAAGGAATACCAAAATTTCCTTGCAGCAAGATCCAGGCTGCTAAAACCAATAAAACAATACCAAATGCTTTCTTTTTCATGTTTTTTACCTCATGTTTCTTAGATTTTCTTTTAGGAGGGATTGGTAATGCCGTGAGACATGAACCTCCTTGTGCGTCTGATAAAAGGAAATGGTGCCCGTTCCTGAAAAGGACTTGTCCACTGAGTAAATCTGACGGATATTTGCGATAGTTGACTTGGATACTCGAATAAAATAGCGAGGCAGGATGGACTCCAACTCATAAAGTTTGAGACGTACTTCATAGGCTTCCTTCTGGTTATGAGCATAGATCTTACTCCCTTCTGTTTCAAAGAAGAGAATTTCTGACAGGTCTAGATAATATTCACCTGTCCCCTTGTAAAAAGTCAACCTCGGAGCCTTTGACTCTTGCAAGAGTCGTTGCAAATCTGCAATTTCATCTGTCAAAGTGGGGGTCTTGATGACAATTTCAGTCTCCTCTAAATTGCCGTCAATCTCAATTCGTAACTTCATCACATCTCCTTTCTGACTCTACTATATCAAAGCTAGGATAGGAAAACAAGGGCAAAAAAGCAAGTGGTCAATCTGAGCCTGTAAGTGGTTGTAGGACTAGCTTAACTTACATATCAGAATAGGAAGAAAAGGAATCCCCACACCAGACCACAAGCATAGCCAACCAAGACATCCTTGGGATAATGAACACCTCCTAAAACCCTCACCAAGCCCAGCAAAGCTGAAAAGATCAAGCATGCTAAGCCAACAGGTAGACTAGCATGCAGACAGGCCATGGAAATGATGGTTGCCGAAAAGACATGGCGACTGGGCATCGACTGTCCCGAACTATCCTTTTCAAGCAGAGGACTAATGTCCCAAGTTTCATAAGGTCGCGGGTGGGTGATTTTCTTACGGAAAAGAGACAAAATTACAAAACCTGTTGCAGGGATAAGCACATAAACCCCAACTTGCTGACCAAGTCCTAGTTGCAGGTAAGTAGTGACTAGCAAGGTCAGGTAGACCAGGGGCATGGCAACTGTCATCAAACGATTGAAACTGCGTAACAGAAATAAAAGAGTGGGATGACTGGTGAGTCTGGAGCTGATATTTCGATACCATTCTTGATAATTTTTCATTAAATTTCTCATTCATTACCTTGTTTTTGTCTACTGGTGAGACATTTGTCTTCTAGTATAGTGCAGAAAAAGAAGACCGTCAAGCCTTCTTTTGATTTATTCTTCTGCTTCGTCTTCTGTAAATTGACTATTGTATAAGTCAGCGTAGAAGCCACCTTGTGCCATCAGTTCCTCATGGTTGCCTTGTTCGATGATATTGCCATCTTTCATGACAAGAATCAAGTCGGCATTACGGATGGTTGACAAGCGGTGGGCAATGACAAAGGAAGTTCTTCCCTCCATCAAACGGTCCATAGCTTTTTGGATCAATTCCTCTGTACGTGTGTCGACTGAGGATGTCGCTTCATCCAAAATCAAGAGCGGTGCATCCTTGAGAAGGGCACGAGCAATGGTCAAGAGCTGTTTTTGTCCGACAGACAAGGTCACGGTATCGTCCAAGATAGTGTCGTAACCGTCTGGCAAGGTCATGATAAAGTGGTGGATTCCCACAGCCTTGCTGGCTTCTATCATTCGTTCATCACTGATGTCTGTCTGATTATAGATCAGGTTCTCTCGAATGGTTCCTTCAAAGAGCCAAGTGTCCTGCAAGACCATTGAAAAGGCATCGTGTACTTCCGAACGCTTCATGTCCTTGGTATTCACACCATCGATACGGATGCTTCCCTTATCAATCTCATAAAACTTCATCAAAAGATTGACAATGGTTGTCTTACCAGCTCCAGTCGGTCCAACAATCGCGACTTTCTGACCTGCATGAGCTGTCGCAGAAAAGTCATGGATGATGGTGCGCTCTGGTGTATAGCCAAAGGACACATGATCAAAGACTACTTCCCCTTTCATATGGGCCAATTGTCTTTCCTTATGAGATTCATCCTGCATCTCTGCTTCAGCTAGAAATTCTAATACACGAGTCATGGCTGCACTCGCTTGTTGCAGGCTCGTAATCCCTTGGGCAATCTGTGACAGAGGTTGGGAGAAGGTCCGTACGTAAACCATAAAGGCTACAATAATCCCTATCGTGATATGTCCTTCTAACGCCAGCGCGGCACCAACGATGATGACTAAGACATAACTAAAGTTCCCAACAAAGAACATGGCTGGCATCATGATACCAGAGATAAACTGAGATTTCCAGATACTGTCATGCAAGTCTTGGTTTAACCCTGCAAATCTCGCTTTGGAGGTGTCCACTGCGTTGTAGCTGGTCACTACATTATGGCCAGAGTACATCTCTTCCACATAACCATTGACGGCTGCTAGATTATTTTGTTGGGCTTTAAAATAACCCTGTGACTTGGCCATGATTACGGAAACCGCCGCAAAACCAACAAGGGTTGATACAACGGTTACCAATGCCAAAATCCAGTTCATCCCAAACATGGTCACCAAGACAGCAATCAACAAGAAACTAGCTGAAAGAACTGTCCCTAGACTTTGGTTGAGAGATTGCGCTGCCGTATCCACATCATTGGTCACGCGCGAAAGGGTATCTCCTTGTGAATGACGGTCAAAATAGCCAAGTGGCAAACGATTGATTTTTTCAGCGATTGCTGTCCGCAAGCGTTTTGAAAAATGCTGAATGCTCGTTGAAAAGATATAGGCCTGTGTATAGTTAAGGATGGCGCCAAATACATAGAGAATCACTAAAAAGCTAGCAATACTTGACACAGCCTCTAAATCAATTCCAGTCATCAAACCATCTGAAATTAAGTTTGTAATTTCCTTAATCTTAGTTGGCCCATAAACGGTAATGATGCTTGAAATGACCGCAGCCAAAACTGCTATTAGGAGAGGGAGTTGGAGGCCTGCCATATAAGGTTTGCACTGTTTCCAGACCGAAACTTTTTTATTTTCCATGTTCCAATTCCTCCTTCGATAGTTGTGAGTAGGCAATTTCTTGGTAGACTTCGTTGGTAGCTAGAAGTTCCTTGTGGGTGCCTTGTCCCACAACTTTACCTTGATCCAGTACTAAAATCAGGTCAGCATCCATAATGGTAGAAATCCGCTGCGCTACGATGAGCTTGGTCATGGATTTTGTTTTCTCAGCTAGCTCTTGGCGTAGGACACGATCTGTCTTATAGTCCAAGGCTGAGAAAGAATCATCAAAGATGAGAATCTCTGGTTTACGAGCCAAGGCACGCGCAATGGCCAAACGCTGTCTTTGACCTCCTGAGAAGTTGGTTCCACCTTGGGCTACTTCTGATGCAAGTCCTGCTTCCTTGTCCTCGATGAAGCTTTTAGACTGGGCCAATTCAAGGGCTTGCCACATAGCAGCTTCGCTTAGAGGAGTTTCTTTGCTCTTACCAAAGTCCAAGTTCCCCTTGACATCTCCAGAAAAGAGGACTGCTTTTTGAGGAATATAGCCGACCTTATTGCGCAAATCTTCCAAGTCATAATCTTGCACATTGACACCATCCACTAGGATTTGTCCATCTGAAACGTCGTAAAAACGTGGCAAGAGGTTGACAAGCGTAGACTTTCCTGATCCAGTCGATCCGATGAAGGCTACGGTTTGACCCGCTTCTGCTTTGAAAGTGACATGTTCCACGACTGCTTCTGAGTTTTTAGAGTAGCGGAAAGTTACATCACGAAATTCCACTTGTCCTTGAACTGAAGGATCCGCTGTCTGTGCATGACTAGGATTTTCAATAGAAGAATGCAGATCCAATACTTGATTGATACGTCCTGCCGAAACCAAGGTACGAGGAAGAACGATAAAGAGTGCTCCCATGAGAAGGAAGCCCATCACGACCTGCATTGCATAGGACATGAAGACCACCATATCACTAAAGAGCGGCAGACGTTCTGTCAAACTTGCGTCGTTGATGATATAGGCACCAATCCAGTAAATGGCTAAACTCAATCCACTTGAAATCCCCATCATAATCGGGTTCATAATCGCCATCAATCGATTGACAAAGAGATTGAGGCGCGTCACTTCATCATTGGCTGCTTCAAATTTTTCATCTTGGTAATCTTCCGCATTGTATGCGCGAACAACTCGAATCCCAGTCAAACTTTCACGAGTGATGCTATTGAGTTTATCTGTCAATTTTTGGATGACCGATTGTTTTGGAAAGGCCAGAGTCATGAGAACGGTGGTCATCAAGACATTCACAATAACAGCCACAACGACCGCCCAGAGCCAGTATTCCGATTTCCCAAGGATTTTTCCAATGGCCCAGATAGCCATAATTGGCCCACGAGTGACCACTTGCAAGCCCATGGTAAAGAGCATCTGTACCTGGGTAATATCATTGGTCGTCCGAGTCAAGAGACTGGGGATTGAAAAACGTTTGATCTCTGTCTGCGAAAAATCTAAAACACGATGAAATACGTCTCTACGTAGATGGGTTGTAGAGGATGCTGCAACACGAGCGGCAAAGAAACCAACCATAACAGATGAAAAGAAAGCCAATAAAGACAAACCAATCATCTTCGCAGCTGGTGACCAGAGTTCACCCAACTGCGTTCCAGACGTTCCCAGTAATTCTGTAATTTGCGAAATATAGGTCGGCACTTCTAACTCGAGATAGACCGAGAAACAAGTGAAAAGAATCGTAAGGACAATCATCCCCCACTCTTTTCCTGTAATACGTTTAGCGAGTTTCTTCATCTTCTCCTCCTATCTTCTCAACATTTTTTTGCAACTGACCGAGAACTTTTTCAAATATTGCCAAGTCTGACTTTGAAACACCCTCTAGCAGAATCTGATCGATCCGATCAAAAAATTCCTTAACTTTTTGCATCTGCGAACGCGATTTCTCCGTCAGGCGAACAAATTTTGCCCGCTTATCGCTCGGGCTCGCCTCTAACTCAACCAAACCATTTTGTACCATGCGCTTGACTAGATTACTCGCAACAGATTTGGTAATATTGAGTTCCTGCTCGATATCTTTAATCAAGACCAGATTTTTAGACTGTTCTTGAAAATCTAAAAATCGCAGAACCTGCCCTTGCGGTCCACCCATAAATTCAATGCCACATCGCTTGGCTTCTTTCTGTACCATCAGATGAACCTGGTGTCCAAAACGTTTAAACATTAACATCGGCTTGTCCATGATTGCTCCTTTCTTATCCTTTAAATAGTTCTCACAAGAACTATTTAAGTTTCCATGAGAACTATTTTATCACTTTCAGAAGAGATGTCAAGAAAAAAGTTTCCTAGAGAACTATTTTGGCACAAATTGACATTATGCAATATTTTTTCTATAATAAGCACTAACTACCATGGATAGAAATCCATTCACTCGATGAAGGGAGAAAACTTTCAAATGAAACCAGAAGAACAAAAAGTTTTAGGAATTTTAGCAACTATTTTTGGAGCTATCGCACTTTTAGGGTCTTGGATTCCGTTTATTAACTATCTATCGTTTTTCATCGCTATTGTCGCTTTGATCTTGGGCATTATCGGCCTTATCGTCAACCTTAAAAAACGGAAAACGATGGCCATTATCGGAACATCCCTAGCAATTGCTTCTGTTGTACTTTTCTTTACGACCCAGATACTGTACGCTAATGTCTACAAAGAGTTTGCCAGGGAGTTTAACCGTTCCTATAGGGAGGCAAGTTCCTCAATGGAACGCGAAGAAGAAAGCGACTTGACAGATGATAGCGCCTATTCCATCCCTGAAGAGGAAGAAGACGATACCTTCACCTGGACCCAAGAACAGTTCGACGCCTTAATCGAAGGTGACCTTGACAATAAAGGAAAAGGTGGTACCAACTACAAGGATATTATCAAAAAACACGGACTACCAAATTCCGAATTTGATTCAATCATTGAGGGCTACGACACCAAGAAAATTACCTATATTGGCATTAATGATAGAATCAAAACCGTTACTCTAACCTTTGTAAAACAGGATAATGGTCAACTCTTACTCGTTCATAAAATAGCTGTAGGCCTAGGAGAAAGCCAGCAGCAAAGAGATTCTGGAACCAGAATCTAATCTCAAATATAAAAAGCGAACAGCTAGCAAGTCTGTTCGCTTTTCTATTAGAATCCATCTACGTTGGTATAGATCTTCTGTACGTCTTCGTCGTCTTCAAGGACGCTGTAAAGTTTTTCAAAGGTTTCAAGGTCTTCGCCTGACAATTCCACTTCAGACTGAGGAATCATTTCCAATTCAGTCACTTGGAATTCTTCGATGCCAGACTCACGAAGGGCAACGATAGCCTTGTGAAGGTCTGTTGGAGCTGTGTAAACAGTGATTGTTCCATCTTCTGCTTCTACATCATCCACATCCACATCTGCTTCTAGCAAAAGCTCAAAGACCGCATCAGCGTCTTCACCTGCAAATACGATCACACCCTTGTTGTCAAAGAGGTATGAAACTGAACCTGAAGCACCCATGTTTCCGCCGTTTTTACCAAATGCAGCACGAACGTTCGCAGCTGTACGGTTGACGTTTGAAGTCAAGGTATCAACGATCAGCATAGAACCATTTGGTCCAAATCCTTCGTAACGTCCTTCTGTAAAGGTTTCGTCTGTGTTTCCTTTTGCTTTATCAATCGCTTTATCGATAACGTGTTTCGGCACTTGGGCTTGTTTGGCACGATCGATAACGAATTTCAAAGCAGTGTTTGATTCTGGGTCTGGATCACCTTTTTTAGCTGCTACATAGATTTCTACACCAAATTTTGCATATACTTTAGAGTTAGCTCCATCTTTAGCCGTTTTCTTGGCTACGATATTGGCCCATTTACGTCCCATTAGGAATCTCCTTTTTTCACATTTTAATCTTTCTTATTATAACACAAGTTTTTTCGATTTTCACTAGAGGAAATGGATTTTATTCAGCAAATCCAGCTAGGATTGTCCTTTGGCTGCCAAGATTGCCTTGCCTTCTTTTATCAGGGGATGGCGGAAAAGTGAAAAGTACAGTTGGGTGGTCATGGCAACCCAGATAAGGGGTTCGCAAAGGATAACTCCCCTATACCCTGCCCAAGGGATAATCAAGACCACAAAAACGATTTTCCCGATTAGTTCTATAAAACTGGAAACAAGTGGTAAGATTTTCTGCCCCAATCCCTGCAAGCAATTCCGATAAATCAGCAAAAGGCTCAAAATCGGATAAAAGACTGAACTGATTTGCAGGTAGAGGCTACCATTTTCTACCAAGTAATTATCCGTTGAACTGGCCAAGAAGGAAACCAAGCTAGGACTGGCAAAAAAGAGGAAAATACAAACAAAACCTGCCCAGGACATGCTCAAACGACTACCGATTCGAAGTCCTTGAACAATGCGGTCTGGTCGCTTAGCCCCGAGATTCTGAGAAGCAAAGGTTGTCATGGCAGAAGAAATAGCCGTCATCGGAAGCAGAGCAAAGGCCATAATGCGTCTAGCCGCTGTCTGGGCGCTAATAATCACAGCACCAAAGGTATTGACAGAGGATTGTAAAATCACACTACCGATAGACACAATCGAACTCATCAACCCCATAGCCAAACCTTGCTCCAAGAGATCCGCATACAAGGCCTTGTCCCATTTAAAATGCTTAAGTTGAGGGAGCAGTTCTGGAACGCTCTTGCGAATATAATAAAAGCAGAGAACCGCTGACAAGCCTTGCGAAATGATGGTAGCAAGCCCCGCAGATTGAACTCCCAGATGCAGTTGCGTAATGAAATACAAATCCAGAACCACATTGACTAAGGCAGAGAAAATCAGAAAGCCAAGAGCTGCTAGACTATCACCAATGGACCGCAACAAGCCTGCAAAGAGATTATAAGCAAAGCTGACACCTACACAAGTCACAATCATAGAAATATATTGGTAGGATTGAGGAAGGATTTCTGCAGGAGTATCTAAATATTGCAGGAGTGGATACAGACCGACAAAGCCCATCAGCATGACCAAAATACTGAGAAGCCCTCCTAAAATCCAGGTTGCTGCTACTGCTTCTTTAATTTTAGTGAAATTACGAGCTCCATAATAGCGGGCAATGACGATCCCCATGCCATTTCCAACACCTAGAGTAAAGCCTATAATCAAGTCAAAAATGGCCGTTGTCGCCCCTACTGCAGCTAAGGAATCTTGACCAAGAAAACGCCCAACAATCAAGACGTCAGCTGTATTATAGAGTTGCTGAAAAATATTTGACAGCAAGATTGGAAAGGCAAAGCTTAACAGCGCAGGAAGAATAGGACCATGTATCAGGTCCACGGATCGTTTCTTATTCATAAAGCTATTATATCAGCTTTCTAGAGGAGCGACAAGGATTGCTTGGCTTTCTTAAAATCAATTGCTTACAGAGAAACAATTTGCTATAATCAAGAAAAGGAGGTCACTTATGAGTTTGACCAGTCAATTAATAACCGATGTGTTTCCAGATCTTGATAAGGTTGAAAAGCTAAACAAGGAAGCTTTCCCCGAGGAAGAACGAGTCCCTCTGTCAGAGTTCTTACGCTATCAGGACCGAGATGACGCGCACTTTTTTGCCTTTTATAACGAAGAAGAGTTTGTTGGCTTTGCCTTCTCCATCTCCAATCAAAAAGCCTTCTATATCAGCTTTTTTGCCATCATGCCTCACTTGAGGAGCCATGGGTACGGAAAGGAAATCATCGAAAAGCTGACTGATTTTTACCAGCGAACCATGTTGCTGGAAGTCGAGCGATTGGATGAAGAATGCAATAACTTGGAGCAGAGAAAGGCCCGCATGGATTTCTATCACCAAAATGGTTTCAAAACAGCCAACGCTTTTCTAGAGTACGAAGGTTTGAGTTTTGAAATTCTCTACCGTGGCGACCATTTCGATGAGGAAGCCTATCGCGACATCTTCCAAAAGTTACAGGATGAGCATTATTTCGACTTTCATATCGAGTATCGTCGTTTCAGTGATCATTAGTTCTTTCATCTGAAACAAACATAAAAAGTAGCAGATAGGAACTGCTACTTTTTATGTCATTCTTCAATTTCGATTTCAAGTCCATCGCCTAGGTCAAGCGTTACTTCTTGGTTAGGTGCCAGATCTTCAGCGACAGAAGTAGGGGTTGTCCCTTTTTCATCTTCAATCAAGCCATATTGAACACGAACTTGATGGTCGATGGCATCAAAGATCTCTGGGTGATCTGCCAAGTATTTCTTAGCATTTTCAGATCCTTGTCCGATTTTTTCACCTTTGTACGAGTACCAAGCTCCTGCTTTTTGGATGATATCCAAATCGCTTGCAATCTTCAAGAGCTCACCGGTCTTAGAAATTCCTTCTCCGTACATGATTTCAACAAAGGCTTCCTTAAATGGTGGAGCCACCTTGTTTTTCACGACCTTGATCTTGGTTTCCTTACCGACATTGGTATCTTTTTGGTCACCAGTTCCCTTGATTTGTGTGCTTCCACGAACATCCAAACGGACTGAAGCGTAGAATTTCAAAGCACGTCCACCAGGGGTTGTTTCTGGGTTTCCAAACATGACCCCAACTTTTTCACGCAATTGGTTGATAAAGATGGCAATTGTTTTAGTCTTATTGATAGAAGCTCCGAGTTTACGCATGGCTTGGCTCATCATACGAGCCTGCAAACCAACGTGGCTGTCTCCAATGTCTCCATCAATTTCTGCACGAGGTACAAGGGCAGCAACTGAGTCGATAACGACGAGGTCAACTGCACCTGAGTCAATCAATTTCCCTGCAATTTCAAGACCTTGCTCACCTGAGTCTGGTTGTGACAAGAGCAACTCATCAATGTTTACACCAAGGGCCGCAGCATAGGCTGGGTCAAGCGCATGTTCCGCATCGATAAAGGCTGCAATACCACCTTCTTTCTGTGCTTGCGCGACAGCGTGAAGGGCAACTGTTGTCTTACCAGATGATTCTGGCCCATAGATTTCGATGATACGTCCCTTAGGATAACCACCTGAACCAAGAGCAATGTCAAGAGCCAAGGAACCTGAACTCATGACTTGCACTTTTTGCTCCGCACGCTCACCCAAGCGCATGATTGAGCCTTTACCGAAGTCTTTCTCGATCAATTTAAGGGCATCGTTCAAGGCTTTTTCACGATCCGCTCCAAACTTTTTTGAAATTTCATCTAATTTTTTGGTTTTTTCGCCATTCTATTCTCCTGTATTCTAATAGTCCTAAGACCTATCTACTATTATATCAAAAGTTAGTCACTTAATAAAGCCTTGCGAACTAGGTTAAAGGCATGCATGACCGCAATCTGACGAACATCTGCTCGGCTCCGCCCTGCAATATTAGCCTTGATCACCTCTGTCCCTTTCGCATGTGCCAGTCCAATAAAAACTGTACCAGCTGGATGCCCCTCTAAGCTATCTGGTCCTGCCACACCCGTCAAACTAACTCCGTAGTCAGACTGAGTCTTGAGTCGAGCCTGCTCTGCCATTTTTCGAGCCGTAAACTCAGAAACGACCCCGTGCTCTTTTAGCTCTTGCTCGGAAATATCCAACATCTTGGACTTTTCTTCTAGGCTGTAAGTGACAAAACCGCCATTAAAGATGGCTGAAACGCCCGAAAAGTCTGCTAAAGTAGCCTGAAAAAGACCTGCGGTCAAGCTTTCTGCCGCAGTAATGCTTTTCTGTCTCTTCTTTAGCTCTTCTACAACGACACTTGCTAGGCTGGTCTCCTCCCCATATCCATAACAGATGTCTCGAAGAGAAAGTTCCTCGAAAGTCTGGCGATCTAAGATTTGATTTTCCAAGGTGTCCAATGCTTGATCAGCCTTTTCTTGACTGACTGCTTTTGTAGACAAGCGCAAGGTTACCTCTCCCGTTTTGGCATAAGGAGCTAAGGTCGGATCAGTTTGATGGTCAATCAAATCCGCCAAAATGGTCACCAACTGACTTTCACCAATCCCAAAGAAACGGAGCACACGGGAATACAGCTTGCTGCCTGTCATCAGCTTAGGCAAGAGTTGATTTAAGACCATGGGTTTCAACTCGCTTGGCGGTCCTGGAAGGACCACATAGGTCACGCCATCCACTTCCAACACCCCTCCTACTGCTAAACCTGTCTCATTTGGCAGTGGAGTTGCCCCTTCTACAATTTGTGCTTGGCGCTCATTATTTGGTGTCCGAGCATAGTCAGGTCTATGAGCAAAAAAGATATCCAGTTTTTCTTGTACTTGAGGATCAAACACTAAGTTTTTTCCCAAAAATTTTGCCAGAGTTTGTTTGGTCAAATCATCCTCAGTTGGTCCCAACCCCCCTGTCAAAATGACTAGACTGCTACGCGAGCTCGCAATCTCTAGCAAGGACATGAGACGCGCTTCATTATCTCCGACAGCTGTTTGGAAGTAGACATCTACTCCAATTTCTGCTAGCTTTTCTGATAAAAACTGGGCGTTGGTATTGACGATCTGCCCTGTTAAAATTTCCGTTCCTACAGCAATGATTTCTGCTTTCATCTTTCCTCCTACCTATCTATTCGGATTCTTTTTGAAAAAATCGCAGGAAAGTCCCACGATTTGATTCTTTGTTTTATTCTATCTCTTCGTTTGAAGCATTTGTGGAAGGTGCTGTTCGACCATAAAGATTTTCATACAGAACAGCGTTGGTCTCCAACTCTGCTACGTCCTCTCTCCCTAGGGAACGACGCAAGAGATTTTGCATTTCTAGCATATGCTCTCTCGTTACGATTTGGTAAGAGATTCCTTGCAACTCAGCATCTTCACCACGAAGTTGATGAGTTTCGATGTTTTTAAAGGAATCTTGGTAACCAAGTAGTTGTGGGATACTGGAGGCAGACAAATCAACATTTGTCTGCATATTATCACTAAGCGCTTTTAAGATAGCTTGATAATGACTGATACTATTGAGGCTCAAGACCTTTTCCATAATCTTTTGAATGACTTCACGTTGACGTTTTTGACGACCATAGTCTCCCTCAGGATCCTGATAACGCATCCGTGAATAGACCAGGGCTTCCTCACCATTCAAAGTTTGCTCACCGACTCCAATCGAGATTTTATTAAATTCTTCCTGATCAGCAATCGAAATTGGAAAACCGAGTGTGTTATTTACTGTGATGCCCCCAACTGCATCAACTAGCTGTTGGAGTCCTTGCATGTTGACCATCACATAACGATCGATATGAATGTTCATCATTTTTTGAATTGTTGAAATAGCCAACTCTGCACCGCCATTGGCATAGGCCGCATTGAGTTTGGCTTCCTGAACTTGACCGTTTCCAGTCTCAATCTTGGTCAAAATATCCCGTTCTAAACTCATCATAGTGGTTTTCTTGGTTTTCGGATTGACTGTCAGAAGAATCATGGAATCACTATTCCCCGCCCAGGGGTCTGTACGTTCCACATTTCCCGTATCCACCCCCATCAAGAGAATAGTTAAAGGCTCTGTCGCTTCGATAACGTTGGTTTCTTCACCAATTTTCTTATAAGTTTTTTTACTTAAGGTTTCAGTTCCTTGATAATAAATAGTATAGGCATACGCACCTACACCTAAAGCCGTTACTGTTAGAAAAGCTAATAGCATTCCGATTATTTTTTTTACCATCTTATCATTTATCTATCAGTCTACCCATCAGGTAAACGTCTAAAAATATCCCTTCTTTTAAATAGGCTCCTCTTTCTTGTAAGCCTTCTGTAACAAATCCAAATTTTGAATAGAGGTGGATAGCTGCCTCGTTGCGCTTTTGTACACTGAGCTGCAAACGACGCAGAACTCCACTAGTTTTAGCCCACTCAATTCCCTCTTCAAGGAGTATGCTTCCTAAGCCATGATTCCAAAACTTCCTTTGGATGACCAAAAAGATATCCCCGATGTGACGAATCCGTATACGTTGCTCTGCCGTGATGTTCAAAACACCTGCAATTTCATCATTCAGGAGGGCTAGGAGAGTGATTTGATTATCTGAAGTCGCTTGCTTTTCAATAAAAAGCGCCATTTCAGATTCTGTCATCAGGATACCATTTTCATCCAAACTGGTGAAATCTGTCTCCTGACCAACTAAATCCAAGAATGCAACCAAAGCAGCAGCATCCTGAGCTTCAGCCTCACGAATACAAAGTTCATACTCCATCTTGAAGCTCCTTAATCAATTCCTCAGCACGAGAACCCTGAGCGGTAAAATAGAGGCGACGACCCTCAGCCTCTTTCAAGAGTTCCAACTCCAAGTAGGAATCTGGTAAATCCTCACCCAAAAGATGTCCCCACTCGATAACGGTCACTCCACCACCAAAGAGAAACTCATCCAAGTCAATCGAATCAGCATCCCCCTCAATCCGATAGACATCCAAGTGGTAGAGCGGAAGGCGACCCTCATACTCTCTCACGATGGTGTAGGTTGGACTTTTGATCATCTGACGAATCCCTAAGCCCTTGGCAAGACCCTTTGTAAAGGTTGTTTTACCAGCACCCAATTCACCAGACAGGATCAAAACATCATTTTTTTGGAGCAAGGTTCCTAGGCGTTCTCCCAGATTGATCAGCTCTTCTTCATTTTTTGTGTACATGCTACTATTATACCAAAAAGTTCTATTTTATGTAAATTTTCTTTACAAACTTACTATAATAAATTTGGTAAAATAAGGAATTTTTATTGATAGAAAAGCGTTTTTAGAAGAATATACACATGGCGCTAACAAGTAAAATATCTCGGATCACATGACCGTAAAAAGAAAATTCTCTTCTCATAGATTTTGGAAACAAAAACCGAGCAAAAATGAAGCCTAAACCAACATAAAAAACAATAGATAAAACCGTCATTGGATTTCTTAAGAACAGCAAGGTTGCGAGAACTGTCAGGATAACTGTTTTTTTCTTATTGAGAGTGGTTCCCAAATCTCGGCTGTATTTTTCAAATGGTAAAAAGACAAGTAAATCAATCCCAAACAAGAAAAAGAAGGAGGGCAAGAAAAGATCTACCAGCTCTTGCTGAACAGCTGTCTGTGTTAAAATAGTCTCCGACAACACCAGACAGACGCCTACTAGGTTTAAAACCAACAAGATACTATAAAATAGTTTCACTTTTTTCTGACTGTTTATAATGCTATGAACATCCTGATCTCGAGTATAAAAGAAATTCATCCCTGCGCACAGACCTGATGCCAATACGATAAACACTAGAAAATAGGCGCTTGATTGCTTTAAGGTTAAGATGGCTCCCTTCCACAGTAAACAGCTACTCAGACTAATCTGGATCAAAGCCAGCAACAATAAGATGCGAATTGATTTTATCATTTTCAGTTCTCCCTTCGTATACATGATTATACTCTGCGAGAAAGATAAAAATTCCCCTCTCGTCTCAAATGTCCAATTTTGACGCTCAACTGACAAAAATGAAAAATAGTTGAAGCGTTTTGAGAGATATTGCGTCGTGCTCACCTAACCCCAATAGGCAGAGGTGTAAAACAAAAGAGAACCCGAAGGTTCCCTTATTTGCTTCTTATTTTACTGTTTCTTCAACTTGGATTTCCACAGTTTCATCTACTGGAGCAAGTTCTGAATCTTCTTGTTCTGGAGCCAGATATTCTGCTTCATTGATAGCTTGTGGTTCAAGGTTACGGTAGCGAGCCATACCAGTACCTGCTGGGATGATCTTACCGATGATAACATTTTCCTTGAGTCCAAGGAGATGATCTTTCTTACCACGGATAGCTGCATCTGTAAGGACACGAGTTGTTTCCTGGAAGGAAGCCGCTGACAAGAAACTATTAGTTTCAAGTGAGGCTTTGGTGATTCCCATAAGGACTGGACGACCAGTCGCTGGAACTCCACCTGCGATAAGAACATCTTTGTTGGCATCTGTAAAGTCGTTGATATCCATGAGGGTACCCATGAGAAGATCTGTATCACCTGGATCCATGACACGAACTTTACGAATCATTTGACGAACCATTACCTCAATGTGTTTGTCACCGATTTCTACCCCTTGGCTACGGTAAACTTTTTGCACCTCACCGAGGAGGTAGGTTTCAACTGACAAGACATCGCGAACAGCGAGGAGACGTTTTGGTTGGATAGATCCCTCTGTCAATGCTGCACCACGAGAGACTTGGTCTCCAACTTCGACACGCATACGTGCTGTAAATGGCACCACGTACTCACCTTCACCAGTTTCACCCTTAACAAAGACTTTCTTGGTACGAGTTGAAGCATCTTCTTCGATTGCTGTGACCTCACCCTTGACTTCAGTGATGACCGCTTCCCCTTTAGGATTGCGGGCTTCAAAGATTTCTTGGACACGAGGAAGACCCTGAGTGATATCGGTATTTGAGGCAACCCCACCCGTGTGGAAGGTACGCATTGTAAGCTGTGTACCAGGTTCCCCGATAGATTGGGCAGCGATTGTACCAACTGCTTCACCAACTTCAACCGCATCACCAGTCGCCAAGTTGATACCGTAACAGTGACGGCAGACACCATGACGAGTGTTACATGTAAATACAGAACGGATAGTCACTTCTTCCACACCAGCATTGACAATTTCACGCGCCTTGTCTTCTGTAATCAACTCATTTGGACCGATGATCACTGCACCAGTTTCTGGGTGTTTAACAGTTTTCTTAGTGTAACGACCATTGAGGCGTTCTTCGAGAGACTCGATCATCTCTTTTCCTTCTGCTATAGAGCGGATCAAGAGACCACGGTCTGTTCCACAGTCGTCCTCACGAATGATAACGTCTTGGGCAACGTCAACCAAACGACGAGTCAAGTAACCTGAGTCGGCTGTCTTAAGGGCCGTATCGGTCATACCCTTACGGGCACCATGAGTTGAGAAGAACATTTCGAGTACTGACAAACCTTCGCGGAAGTTTGAAAGGATTGGCAATTCCATGATACGTCCGTTCGGAGCGGCCATCAGACCACGCATACCGGCAAGCTGTGAGAAGTTTGAGATGTTACCACGGGCTCCAGAGTCCATCATCATAACGATTGGGTTCTTAGGATCTTGGTTGGCAACCAAACGTTTCTCCAATTTTTCACGGGCTGCACGCCATTCAGCTGTAACAGCGTTGTAGCGCTCATCGTCTGTAATCATACCACGACGGAATTGTTTGGTGATTTGTTCTACACGTTTGTGTGATTCTTCGATGATTTCAGCCTTGTCTTCAACAACTGGGATATCGGCAATACCCACTGTCAAACCTGCAAGAGTTGAGTGGTGGTAACCGAGGTTCTTCATGCGGTCAAGTAGGGCAGAAGTTTCTGTCGTACGGAAACGTTTGAAGATTTCAGCGATGATATTTCCAAGGTTTTTCTTCTTGAACGGAGGGTTAAGTTCAAGATTGCTGATTGCTTCCTTGATATCTCCACCTAGTGGCAAGAAGTATTTAGCTGGAACACCTTCTGTTAAGTTGGCATTTGTAGGTTCTTGCAAATAAGGTAGCCCCTCTGGCATGATGTCGTTGAAGAGGATTTTACCAACTGTTGTCAGCAAGACCTTGTGTTTTTGCTCTTCAGTCCAAGGTTTGTTGAGGCTATCTGTCGCGATACCAACACGTGAGTGGAGGTGAACATAACCATTGCGGTAAGCCATAACAGCTTCGTCACGGTCTTTGAAGACCATTCCTTCACCTTCACGACCAGCTTCTTCCATGGTCAAGTAGTAGTTACCCAAAACCATGTCCTGAGAAGGAGTAACAACTGGTTTACCATCTTTCGGGTTCAAGATATGCTCAGCAGCCAACATCAAGATACGAGCTTCTGCTTGAGCTTCTTCTGAAAGCGGTACGTGGATGGCCATTTGGTCCCCGTCAAAGTCGGCATTGTAGGCTTCACAGACAAGTGGGTGCAAGCGAAGGGCCTTACCATCAATCAAGACTGGCTCGAAGGCTTGGATACCCAAACGGTGAAGGGTCGGTGCGCGGTTCAAAAGCACTGGGTGTTCTTTGATTACTTCTTCAAGAATATCCCAGATACGTTCGTCTCCGCGTTCTACCAAGCGTTTAGCTGCCTTGACGTTTTGCACGATGTCACGGGCAACGATTTCACGCATGACGAATGGTTTAAAGAGTTCAATCGCCATTTCACGTGGCACACCACATTGGTACATCTTAAGAGTTGGACCAACGGCGATAACGGAACGTCCTGAGAAGTCAACACGTTTACCGAGCAAATTTTGACGGAAGCGTCCTTGTTTACCTTTAAGCATGTGGCTCAATGATTTCAGTGGACGGCTACCTGGTCCTGTGATCGGACGACCACGACGACCGTTGTCAATTAAAGCGTCAACCGCTTCTTGAAGCATACGCTTCTCATTTTGAACGATGATACCTGGTGCATTCAACTCAAGCAAGCGAGCCAAACGGTTGTTACGGTTGATAACACGACGGTAAAGGTCGTTCAAGTCAGATGAGGCAAAACGGCCACCATCCAACTGCAACATTGGACGAAGATCTGGTGGAATAACTGGAAGGATGTTGAGAATCATCCATTCAGGTTTATTTCCAGACTTGTAAAAGGCATCCAAAACATCCAAACGACGGATAGCTTTGACACGTTTTTGTCCAGTAGCTGTTTTCAACTCTTCTTTGAGTTCAGCAATTTCTTTTTCAAGATCTACTTGTTTCAAAAGGTCTTGGATAGCTTCGGCACCCATCTTGGCAACGAATGATCCATAGCCATACTCACGCAAGCGCTCACGGTATTCGCGCTCTGTCATGATAGACTTGTGCTCAAGTGGTGTATCCTTAGGATCAATCACCACATAAGCCGCAAAGTAGATAACTTCCTCGAGGGCACGAGGGCTCATATCAAGGGTTAAGCCCATACGACTTGGAATCCCCTTGAAATACCAGATGTGAGATACAGGAGCTTTCAACTCGATGTGCCCCATACGCTCACGACGAACTTTTGTACGCGTTACTTCAACCCCACAGCGGTCACAAACAATCCCTCTGTAACGAATGCGTTTGTACTTACCACAAGCACATTCCCAGTCTTTTGTAGGACCAAAGATGACTTCGTCAAAGAGTCCTTCACGTTCTGGTTTCAACGTACGGTAATTGATTGTTTCAGGTTTTTTGACTTCTCCATAAGACCATGAACGGACTTTGCTTGGAGAAGCTAGGGTGATTTGCATACTTTTAAAACGATTTACATCAACCACTATTTCTTCCCTTTCTATTCTAAGTGAACTGCTTATTCTTGTTCAGCAGCTTCTTCTGTTGCTTCCGCTTTTGTTGCTTTCTCAGCTTCTTCAGCTTCAAAGGCTGCTTTAGCCTCTTGGGCTGCTTTTTCGCGGGCTTTTTCAAGGTCATCTACGTGGATGACATCTTCGTCCATTCCTTCATCCAAGTCGCGAAGTTCCACTTCTTGGTCATCTTCGTCAAGAACACGCATGTCAAGACCAAGAGATTGCAATTCTTTTACAAGAACTCGGAAGGATTCTGGAACACCTGGTTTTGGAATTGGTTTTCCTTTTGTAATAGCTTCATAAGCTCTCAAACGTCCGTTGATATCGTCAGATTTGTAAGTCAAGATTTCTTGAAGAACATTTGACGCACCGTAGGCTTCAAGAGCCCAAACCTCCATCTCACCGAAACGTTGTCCACCAAACTGAGCTTTACCTCCAAGTGGCTGTTGAGTAACGGTTGAGTAAGGTCCGACTGAACGCGCGTGCAATTTATCATCAACCATGTGGTGGAGTTTGATCATGTACATGACACCAACTGATACACGGTTGTCAAACGGCTCACCAGTACGGCCATCGTAAAGGATTGTTTTAGCATCGCTGTCCATACCTGCTTCTTTGACAGTGTCCCAAAGGTCTTCAGAACTTGCTCCGTCAAAGACTGGTGTTGCGATGTGGATACCAAGAGTACGGGCTGCCATACCAAGGTGGAGTTCCATAACCTGACCGATATTCATACGTGATGGCACCCCAAGTGGGTTCAACATGATATCGACTGGGGTTCCGTCTGGAAGGTAAGGCATGTCTTCTACAGGAACGATACGAGAGACAACCCCTTTGTTTCCGTGACGTCCGGCCATCTTATCTCCGACCTTGATCTTACGTTTTTGAGCGATGTAGACGCGAACCAGCATGTTAACGCCTGATTGCAGCTCATCTCCATTTGCACGTGTAAAGATCTTAACATCACGAACGACACCATCGGCACCGTGTGGTACACGAAGAGAAGTATCACGCACTTCACGAGACTTGTCTCCGAAGATAGCGTGCAAGAGACGTTCTTCAGCTGAGAGGTCTTTCTCACCCTTAGGTGTGACTTTCCCTACAAGGATGTCCCCTTCTTTAACTTCGGCACCAATACGGATAATTCCCATTTCGTCAAGGTTTTTAAGGGCATCTTCCCCAACGTTTGGAATTTCACGAGTAATTTCTTCAGGCCCAAGCTTTGTATCACGCGTTTCTGATTCGTATTCTTCGAGGTGGACAGATGTGTAGACATCGTCTTTGACCAAGCGTTCGCTCATGATAACGGCATCCTCAAAGTTGTAACCTTCCCATGTCATGTAGGCAACGATTGGGTTTTGTCCAAGTGCCATTTCCCCTTTTTCCATAGAAGGTCCGTCAGCGATAAAGTCGCCTTTTTCAACGACATCGCCAACTTTAACGAGAGTGCGTTGGTTGTAAGCAGTACCTGAGTTTGAACGACGGAATTTTTGGATATGGTAAACATCTAGCGAACCATCTTCACGGCGTACTTCTACCTTGTCAGCATCTGCGTAAGTAACTTTACCATCATACTGAGCAATAACAGCTGCACCTGAGTCATGAGCTGCTTGGTATTCCATACCAGTACCAACGTAAGGCGCTTTTGGATCGATCAATGGTACAGCCTGACGTTGCATGTTGGCACCCATGAGGGCACGGTTGGAGTCATCGTTTTCCAAGAAAGGAATACATGCAGTCGCAACGGCAACTACTTGTTTTGGTGACACGTCCATGTAGTCAACAACATTAGCTGGATACTCTTGGTTGACCCCTTGGTGACGTCCCATGACAACTTTCTCAGCAAATGTTCCATCTTCATTCAGACGAGAATTGGCCTGTGCTACAGTAAATTCATCTTCTTCATCGGCTGTCAACCAAACGATTTCGTTGGTCACAACACCTGTTTCACGGTCAACCTTACGGTATGGTGTTTGAACAAAACCATATTTGTTCAAGTGCCCGTAAGATGACAAGTTATTGATCAAACCGATGTTAGGTCCTTCAGGTGTCTCGATTGGACACATACGTCCATAGTGAGTATAGTGCACGTCACGTACTTCATATCCAGCACGGTCACGAGTCAAACCACCAGGTCCTAAGGCTGACAAACGGCGTTTGTGAGACAACTCAGAAAGCGGGTTGTGTTGGTCCATGAACTGCGACAACTGTGATGAACCAAAGAATTCTTTAACCGCAGCTGTTACAGGACGGATATTGATGATTTGTTGTGGTGTCAAGACTTCATTGTCTTGAACAGACATACGTTCACGGACATTACGTTCCATACGAGAAAGCCCAAGACGTACTTGGTTGGCAAGCAATTCACCAACTGCACGGATACGACGGTTTCCAAGGTGGTCGATATCATCCACACGGCCGATACCTTCCGCCAAGTTGAGGAAGTAGCTCATTTCAGCAAGGATATCCGCAGGAGTTACAACACGAACCTTGTCGTCTGGATTAGCATTTCCGATGATGGTTACAACACGGTCTGGGTCCGTTGGGGCAACAACCTTAAATTTTTGAAGCACAACTGGTTCTGTCAGAACAGCTGCATCGTTTGGAATATAAACGATCTTGTTCAAGTCGCCATCCAAGTGACTCTCGATACTTTCAATCACGCTACGAGTCAT
This sequence comes from Streptococcus oralis, assembly GCF_001578705.1. GTDB lineage: Bacteria > Bacillota > Bacilli > Lactobacillales > Streptococcaceae > Streptococcus > Streptococcus oralis_J. The sequence goes on from NZ_KQ969037.1 coordinate 1,182,033, forward strand.
AACGGTACCCGCTTCTACCAAGATTTCACCAGTTTCAGGGTCTACCAATGGCTCAGCGATGGTTTGGTTGAGCAAGCGTGTCTTGATGTTCAATTTTTTATTGATCTTATAACGACCAACAGCTGCCAAATCGTAGCGACGTGGATCAAAGAAACGAGCCACAAGCAAGCTACGTGAGCTTTCAGCAGTCTTAGGCTCACCTGGACGAAGGCGTTCGTAGATTTCTTTCAAGGCTTCGTCTGTACGAGAGTCCATTGGATTCTTGTGGATATCTTTTTCAACAGTATTGCGAACCAACTCACTATCACCAAAGATATCAAAGATTTCATCATCACCTGAGAAACCAAGCGCACGAACCAAGGTCGTAAATGGAATCTTACGAGTACGGTCGATACGAGTATAAGCGATGTCTTTTGAGTCGCTTTCAAGTTCCAACCAAGCTCCACGGTTAGGGATAACAGTAGAACCGTAACCCACTTTACCGTTCTTATCTACTTTGTCATTAAAGTAAACACCTGGTGAGCGGACCAACTGAGAAACGATAATACGTTCACCACCATTGATGATGAAAGTACCCATTTCGGTCATGATTGGGAAATCACCAAAGAAGACTTCTTGAGTCTTGATTTCGCCTGTTTCTTTATTAATCAAGCGGAAGGTTACAAAAATTGGTGCTGAGTAGCTAGCATCGTGGATACGTGCTTCTTCGAGCGTGTATTTTGGTTCCTTGATTTCATAGCCAACAAATTCCAACTCCATTGTGTCTGTGAAGTTTGAAATTGGCAATACATCTTCAAACACTTCCTTAAGACCGTGATCTAGGAAATCTTTGAATGAATCCGTTTGAATTTCAATCAAATTTGGTAAGTCAAGAACTTCTTTGATTCTTGAAAAACTACGACGGGTACGATGTTTCCCGTATTGAACGTCATGTCCTGCCAAGATGATTCTCCTTTGTAAATAAGTTCCAAGCCTTGTCAATCAGGCTTTTCTAATCGTCATATGGTTTTTTAAACCCCTATCACCGTGTCCCTTTGATGAATTTTCAGAATCTTTAAATCTTTGTTACAAACACTCAAAAACCTGAAAAAAAGCACAAAAAGAGCAGCTAAATCTGACTTTTTCAGAAGATTTAACTGCTGTGAGCCTTGTCTGGACAATATTTCAGACAAAACCTACGACAAATGATTACTCATATTATACCTTATTTAGCTAGATTTTTCAAGATTTTTTACCATTTTTCAAACAATTTTTTCCTATATATTATTGCTAAATTTCAAGAGAATGAAGCATTATATTTTCTCTCAAAAATTAGGAAAACGCTTGCATTAATGTTTACCTCGTGCTATACTGATAGGGAACAACTACACAAGGAGAATTGTGATGAAAAAGATCCCATCTCAAACTGAGAAAAAAATGATTTACGGTATTCGTTCCTTGAAGAACGGAACTGGTTCTGTCCTTATTGGTGCTAGTATTGTCCTACTTTCTGCTGCAATGCCAACTATTTCGGCCAACGAAAACCTTCCTCAAACTCAGGAGAATACTAGCGTAGTGACCAAGGCTCCTACTGAGACTGAAACTAGTCAAACTCAAAAGGAAACGCCTATTTCTGAACAAAAGAATGCAAACGCTTCCCTTGACGCTAAAAAAGAAGCTACAGCTGCGGAAACTACTACAGCACCAGAAACACCTAAAACAGAAGATGCTACTACAAGCCAGGCTAACAGCAAGGAAGAGAAAGTAGATGCCAGCACTTCAACGCCAACTTCAGATCAAAAACCACAAGCTGACACATCTTCTGAAGAACCCATCGCAGACAACCACTTCCGTATCCATGTAAAAAAACTCCCTGAAGAAAACAAAGATTCTCAAGGTCTTTGGACTTGGGACGATGTTGAAAAGCCGTCTGAAAACTGGCCCAATGGAGCCAAGTCCTTCAAGGATGCCAAGCAAGATGACTACGGCTATTATCTAGATGTCAAACTCAAAAATGAGCAAGCCAAGAAAGTCAGCTTCCTTATCAACAATACCAAGGGGGATAACCTGACAGGGGATCGTTCTGTAGAGCGCCTCTCTCCAAAAATGAACGAGGCCTGGCTAGATGAAAACTACAAGGTATACAATTATCGCCCTCAACCAGCAGGAACTATTCGTGTCAACTACTACCGCACCGATGGCAACTATGACAAAAAATCTCTTTGGTATTGGGGCGATGTCAAAAACCCAAGCAGTGGAGAATGGCCTGACGGTACTGACTTTACCGCAACTGGAAAATATGGTCGCTACATTGATATCCCACTCAATGAAGCTGCGAGAGAATTTGGATTTTTATTACTAGACGAAAGCAAGAAAGGCGATGATGTGAAAATCAGAAAAGAAGATTATAAATTCACTGATCTAAAAAATCACAGTCAGATTTTCCTCAAAGATGATGACGAAACCATCTATACCAACCCCTACTACGTTCACGATATCCGTATGACTGGTGCCCAACACGTGGCTAAATCTCGTATCGAAAGCAGTTTTTCTACCCTCGTTGGAGCTAAGAAAGACGATATCCTCAAACACTCCAGCATCACTGATTACCAAGGGAATAAAGTAGCTATCACAGACGTGGAAGTGGATGAGACAGGTAAAAAAGTGACCTACATCGGCGACTTCTCTGACACCCAACACCCGTACACTGTCAGCTACAATTCAGACCGCTTTACCACACGTTCAAGCTGGCGCCTCAAGGATGAGTCCTACAGTTACGATGGTCCACTCGGCGCAACTCTAAAAGAAGATGGCAAGCGTGTTGACCTCACCCTCTGGTCTCCAAGCGCTGATAAGGTTTCCGTTGTCGTATATGACAAGAAAGATCCTGAAAAAGTAGTCGGAACTGTTGCCCTTGAAAAAGGAGAAAAAGGCACCTGGAAACAAACTCTGGATGCAAACTCTGGTCTCGGTATCAGCAACTACACTGGCTACTACTACCACTACCAAATCGAGCGCCAAGGTAAAACTGTCCTCGTTCTTGACCCTTATGCTAAATCGTTAGCAGCTTGGAACAGCGATCTTGCAAAAACAGACGCTGCCCATAAAGTTGCTAAGGCTGCCTTTGTCGATCCAGCGAAGTTAGGTCCGCAAGACTTGACCTATGGGAAGATTCGCAACTTCAAATCGCGTGAAGATGCCGTCATCTATGAAGCTCATGTGCGTGACTTCACTTCGGATCCTGCCATCGCAAAAGACTTGACCAAACCATTTGGTACCTTTGAAGCCTTTATCGAAAAACTAGACTATCTCAAAGACTTGGGTGTGACTCATATCCAACTCCTTCCAGTCTTGTCTTACTACTTTGTCAATGAATTGAAAAACCATGAACGTTTATCTGCCTACGCTTCAAGCAACAGCAACTACAACTGGGGATATGACCCTCAAAACTACTTCTCCTTGACTGGTATGTACTCAAGCGATCCTAAGGATCCAGAAAAACGAATTGCCGAATTCAAAAACCTCATCAACGAAATCCACAAACGTGGCATGGGGGCTATCTTGGACGTGGTCTACAACCATACTGCCAATGTTGACATTTTTGAAGATATTGAGCCAAACTACTATCACTTTATGGACGCAGACGGAACTCCACGTACTAGCTTTGGAGGCGGCCGTTTGGGAACTACCCACTACATGTCTAAACGTGTCTTGGTAGACTCTATCAAGTATCTGGTTGAAACTTACAAAGTAGATGGTTTCCGCTTCGATATGATGGGTGACCACGATGCTGCTTCAATTGAAGAAGCTTACAAGGCTGCACGCGCCCTCAATCCAAATCTTATCATGCTAGGTGAAGGCTGGAGAACCTATACTGGTGATGAAAATGCGCTTGTACAACCTGCCGACCAAGATTGGATGAAGAAAACAGATACTGTCGCTGTCTTTTCAGACGACATCCGCAACAACCTCAAGTCTGGCTATCCAAACGAAGGTCAACCTGCCTTTATAACAGGTGGCAAACGAGATATCAATACCATCTTTAAAAATCTCATTGCCCAACCAACCAACTTTGAAGCAGACAGTCCTGGAGATGTTATCCAGTATATCGCAGCCCATGATAACTTGACCCTCTTTGACATCATTGCCCAGTCGATCAAAAAAGACCCAAGCAAGGCTGAGAACTACGCTGAAATCCATCGCCGTTTGCGACTTGGAAACCTCATGGTCTTGACTGCTCAAGGAACTCCGTTTATCCACTCTGGTCAGGAATACGGACGTACCAAACAATTCCTTGATCCAGCCTATAAGACTCCTGTTCCAGACGATAAGGTTCCAAACAAGTCTCACTTGTTACGTGACAAAGACGGCAAGCCATTTGTCTATCCTTACTTTATCCATGACTCTTACGACTCTAGTGATGCTGTCAACAAGTTTGATTGGACCAAGGCTACAGATAGCAAAGCATATCCTGAAAATGTCAAGAGCCGTGACTACATGAAAGGATTGATCGCTCTTCGTCAATCTACAGACGCCTTCCGCCTCAAGAGTCTACAAGATATCAAAGAACGCGTCCAACTCATTACTGTCCCAGGCCAAAATGGTGTTGAAAAAGAAGACGTAGTCATCGGCTACCAAATCACCGCTCCAAATGGAGATGTCTACGCAGTCTTTGTCAATGCGGATAGTAAGGCTCGAGAATTCAACTTGGGAACTGCATTTGCTCACTTAAGAAAGGCCGAAGTTTTGGCTGATGAAAACCAAGCAGGATTCGTAGGAATTGCCAATCCTCAAGGTCTCGAATGGACCGAAAAAGGCTTGAAATTAAACGCTCTCACTGCTGTCGTTCTCCGCTTGTCTCAAGGTGGTGCCATTGTCGCTCCAGCTGTGGAAGAAAAACCAGAATTTGATTTTTCTAGCTTGAAAGTTGAACCAGAACAAGGCCAAGCTCAAAACCTAGCAGCCAATCCTGAAACTCAAGAAACTGCTGCAGAGGCTCACTCTCAGAACCTCCTTCCAAACACAGGAACTGAGAGCAAATCCCTCCTTGCCCTTGCTGGATTCAGCATCCTTGCCCTTCTTGGACTTGGATGGTTGATAAAAAACAAGAAAAAGAACTAACACTCAATGAAAATCAAAGAGTAAACTAGGAAATTAGCCACAGGCTGCTCAAAGCACAGCTTTGAGGTTGTAGATAAGGCGAAGCTGACCTGGTTTAAAGAGATTTTCGAAGAGTATAACCTAGCCCTCCTATAGAGAAAACACCCCATGGTTAGAAGAATCTTCTAGTCATGGGGTGTTGTTTGCAGGCTCTATAATATTTGTAGTGGGTAAATCCCCTATGGATATTATGGAGCCTATTTTGTTGTAGAAAAAAAGTCCCATAAGATCTATAATGAAAAGCGACCAAACCATCATTAGAAAGAATCATATGGAACCATTACATTTTATCACAAAACTACTCGATATTAAAGACCCTAATATCCAAATTATGGATGTTGTTAATAGAGATACCTTCAAGGAAATCATCGCTAAACTGGACTACGATGCCCCATCTTGTCCTGATTGCGGAACCCAAATGAAGAAATATGACTTCCAAAAAACCTCTAAGATTCCTTACCTTGAAATGACTGGTATGCCTACTAGAATTCTTCTGAAAAAACGTCGTTTCAAGTGCTATCATTGTTCGAAAATGTTGGTCGCTGAGACTTCTCTCGTCAAGAAAAAGCACCAAATCCCTCGTATTATCAACCAAAAAATTGCTCAAAAGTTGATTGAAAAGACCTCTATGACTGATATTACTTATCAGCTGGCCATTTCAACTTCAACTGTCATTCGCAAGCTCAATAACTTTCACTTTAAACATGACTTTAGCCGACTTCCTGAGATTATGTCCTGGGACGTTGAAACAGTCAGGGGAGTGACTGTTTCAATCGGGAGATAAAGATGAGTTTCATTGCGCAAGATTTTGACAAGCTCAATATCATCGCTGTCCTTGAAGGCAGGACACAAACTATCATCCGAAATCATTTTCTTCGCTACAATCAAGCCGTCCGTTGGCAGGTGAAAATCATTACGATGGATATATTTAGCCCTTACTATGACTTGGCTAAACGACTTCGCTTTCGAATTTCTAGGCTCAGGCTGAAACAGTCTACCAGACTGTTTCACTCCCAAATGCAAAAATTGTATTGGATCGCTTTCACATTGTGCAACACTTAAGCCGTGCTATGAGCCGTGTGCGGGTCCAAATCATGAACCAATTCGATAGAAAATCCCATGAATACAAGGCTATCAAGCGCTACTGGAAGCTCATTCAACAAGAAAGCCGTAAACTCAGCGATAAGAGATTTTATCGCCCTGCTTTTCGTATGCACTTAACGAATAGAGAAATTCTAGACAAGCTTTTGAGCTATTCAGAAGACTTAAAACACCACTATCATCTCTACCAACTCTTGCTTTTTCACTTTCAGAATAAGGAACCCGAGAAATTTTTCGGACTCATTGAGGACAATCTAAAGCTGGTTCATCCTCTTTTTCAGACTGTCTTTAAAACCTTCCTCAAAGATAAAGAGAACATTGTCAACGCCCTTCAACTACCCTATTCTAACGCAAAATTAGAGGCGACTAATAATCTCATTAAACTCATCAAACGAAATGCCTTTGGTTTTCGAAACTTTGAAAACTTCAAAAAATAGATTTTCATCACTCTGAACATAAAAAAAGAAAGGACAAAATTTGTCCTTTCTCGATCTTAGCTTTTCTTCAATCCACTACAGTTGACAAAGAGCCAAAAAAAGATACTCACTTAAGTATCTTAGTCAATAAA
>NZ_KQ969038.1:0-100035 GCF_001578705.1 Streptococcus oralis
TTAGTTATAGTGCCCTGCACATTGGTTCGTCTTGTTCAGTTTTCAAAGGTCTTTGTCACTCTTTCTCTCTCAAGCGACAACTATGTTAGTATATCACAGCTGTTGACCTATGTCAACACTTTTTTGAAACTTTTTTTACTTTTTTCGTCCCTGCGATACACTCATAGTCCGTACGGGATTCGAACCCGTGTTACCGCCGTGAAAAGGCGGTGTCTTAACCCCTTGACCAACGGACCTTGAGCTTGTCAACTCTTTCTATTATACCTACTTTTTCCTCTTTGTCAAGGACTTTTTCAGTGAATTTGATTTTTTCTTTTCTTGATCAACTTCACAACTGCTTCTGTTCGTGCGGTGTGGGGAAACATATCGACTGACTGGATATACTGGAGATCATAGACTTTCACTAGTTTAACTAAATCTCGCGCCAAGGTAGAAACATTGCAGGATACATAGACCATTTTTTCTGGAACATAAGTCAGAATGGTATCCAACAACTTATCATCTAAGCCCGTACGAGGAGGGTCTACTATCAGTGCATTCGCTCGGTAACCCTCTTGATACCAGCGTGGAATAATCTCTTCAGCTGTCCCCGCTTCGTAATGGGTATTGTCAAACCCCATTCTTTGAGCATTTTGCTTGGCATCTTCAATGGCTTCTGGAATAATATCCATCCCTCTGAGACTCTTGACCTTATTTGCGAAGGCGAATCCAATCGTCCCGACACCGCAATAGGCATCAATCAGATGATCTTCTTTGCTAACATCTAAAGCTTTAACTGCTTCACTATAGAGAATCTCAGTCTGCTCCGGATTGAGCTGATAGAAGGCACGGGGCGAGAGAGAAAACTCATAGTCGAGCACTCCTTCTTGAATACTCTCTTGGCCCCAGATAATTTCCGTCTTTTCACCATAGATTTCACTTGTTTTTGCTGTATTTGTATTGACTGCAACTGTGACGACTTCTGGAAAATCTTTAACTAAGTCTTTTACTAGCTGGGTTAAATTAAGCTGACGATTTGTGACGATGATTATCTGGACTTGTCCCGTCTTCCTTGCTCGACGTACCATGATGGTGCGAACGCCTAGCGTTTTTCTCTCATCGGTGATGGGGATTTGATGGTAAGTAAGAAGTTCAGCTAGGCGATTCGCAATCACTTGGGTTTCCTTATCTTGTACCAAGCAGTCTTTTAACTCTACGAGATAATGAGAGTTTTGTGCATACAAACCTGCCTTGACCTGATTGTTAAATTTCCGAGTTTGAAATTGCAACTTAGCACGGTAGTACTTCGGTTCCTGCATTCCGATAGTTGGACGGATTTCATAGCTTTCATATCCTGCAGGAGCAAATTTTTTCAGAGCTTGGTGGAGCAAGTTCGTTTTGAACTCTAACTGTTTATCATAGTGAAGGTGCATGATCTGGCATCCACCACATTCATTATAAATCGTACAAGCCGGTACGACTCGAAATTTCGACTTCTTATTAACCTTTAGTAATTTTGCTTCAACAAAGTTGCGTTTAATAGAAGTAATCTGACAATAGATATCTTCTCCTTTGAGGGCACCTGGCACAAAAACGAGGGTTTTCTGGTAGAAACCGATTCCCTCACCATTGATACCCATCCGCTTGATTTTTAAAGGTATTTTTTGTTTGACTTTCAGATTCATACCCCTATCTTATCACATTTTACGGTATAATAGAACTATGAAAATCACAAAACTTGAAAAGAAAAAACGCCTCTACTTAATGGAGCTAGATAATCAACAAACCTCTTATATCACGGAAGATACCATTGTCCGTTTTATGTTGTCTAAAGATAAGGTTGTTAGCAAAGAAGAATTAACCGAGATACAGGCCTTTGCCCAGTTTTCTTATGGTAAGAATCTCGCACTCTACCATCTATCATTTAAAGCTCGAACCGAAAAGGAAGTTCGTGAGTATCTGAAAAAGTATGAACTTGATGAAAAAATCACTAGTCAAGTTATCGCTAACCTTAAAGAAGATAACTGGATTAATGATCGTCAGTATGCCTACTCTGTCATCAATGCAAATCAACTTTCTGGAGATAAGGGACCTTATGTGCTAATTCAAAAACTGTCTCAAAAAGGGATTGCCAAATCAACTATTGAAGATGTTTTAATGGATTTTGATTTTTCAGAGGTTGCTCATCGTGTGGCGGAGAAACTACTTAAAAAACATACCGGAAAGCTTCCTGCTCGTGCCTTGCAGGATAAGATTATTCAAAGCTTGACGAACAAAGGCTTCTCCTATTCTGATGCTAAAAATGCCTTTGATGACTTGGACAGTCAAGTCGACCAAGAAACGACTCAAGAACTCATTTTCAAAGAGTTAGACAAACAATATACTAAATACGCTCGCAAATATGAAGGTTACGAACTAAAGCAACGATTGACTCAAGTTTTAGCTAGAAAAGGCTATGATTTTTCGGATATAGCAAGCGCTCTCAGAGATTATCTTTAACATTTTCATGTAAAATTCAAAAAAATTAGATCAATTTATGATATAATAGTAGACGATAAACTTATAAATTGTAGAAAGTTGGTTAGTTATGAAACTTCCAAAAGAAGGCGACTTTATTACAATTCAAAGTTATAAGCATGATGGGAGTCTTCACCGTACTTGGCGGGACACCATGGTACTAAAAACAACAGAGAACGCTATTATCGGCGTCAACGACCACACACTTGTTACCGAAAGTGACGGTCGTCGTTGGGTAACTCGAGAACCGGCTATTGTTTACTTTCACAAAAAATATTGGTTTAATATCATTGCTATGATTCGTGATAATGGGATTTCCTACTATTGCAATATGGCCAGCCCTTACTATCTAGATGAGGAAGCCCTGAAATACATTGATTATGATTTGGATGTCAAGGTTTTCACTGATGGTGAAAAGCGTCTCTTGGACGTTGAAGAGTATGAGCGCCATAAACGCAAAATGAAGTATTCTGATGATTTAGACTATATTTTGAAAGAGCATGTTAAAATCCTTGTTGATTGGATCAACAATGGACGCGGTCCTTTCTCAGAGGCCTATGTCAACATTTGGTACAAACGCTACATAGAACTAAAGAATCGGTAAAGTTGTCAAACTGGGGTGAGAGCCCTGGTTTTTTATTTGAAAAACCCAGCCTGGAAGCTGGGTTAATTGCTATATATCTAATTTAGTGACAGTAAACTTGATATGAGAATAGTCTTTTTCAACATCCTTATCCAACAAGAAAGCCGTGGCATCCTTCTTAATCTGAACAAGATCAATATTCTGGGCTTGAGCTGCATAGACGCATCCACAATAACATTGACGATAGATATCATACTCCTCGCACATCTCCACTGAACGTTTATAGCCTTGATTTTTCTTGAAATCACTTGGAAGATAGTGGGTTGTGTAAATCTTTTGCACATCGATTCCGATGCTGTTGATGGTTTGAGAATTCTTATGGGGACTGATGGTCAAAGCTGAACCAAAGTAGTCAAAGCCCAAGTCCATAGCTACCTGTGCTGTTTTGTCCAAACGGTAGTCAAAACAAACCTTGCAACGGTCACCACCTTCTGGTTCTTCTTCCAGTCCTCTGACTAACTTCCGGTATTCATTTGGTTCATAAGGTGCTTCTAAATACTGAACCGTATTTCCTGTCCTCTCATTGAAATCACTGACAAATTTCTTGGTGACGTAAGCCCGCTTGTGGTATTCTGCCTTGGGATGGATATTGGAATTGGCAAAATAGATAGTCACATCAGCGTGCTTGGTCAGATACTCTAGGGTGTAGGTACTACAAGGAGCACAGCAAACATGCATGAGAATAGTGGGACGTTGCTCATTTTTCTCCCAAACCTGAACCATTTTTTGCATAACACGGTCATAATTAATCTTCTGATTGGGATTCATCTTGCTCAGAATTTCTTCTACATCGATCATGTTCTTCTCCTTTTTCTAGTCTTATTTTATCATATAAGTTAGGAGAGCTCAAATCAATTTTAGAAGAGAGAACCATAAAAGGAGGGATGCATTCCCCTCCTTTTGTGTTTTTTAGTAAGTTACTTTTACATCATGCCACCCATCATGCTTGGATCCATTGCTGGAGCTGGGGCTGCTGGTTCCGGTTTATTGGCTACGACTGCTTCTGTTGTCAAAATCAAGCTGGCTACAGATGCTGCATTTTGAAGGGCTGAACGGCTCACTTTAACTGGGTCGATGATTCCCTCTTCAATCATGTTGACCCACTCGCCAGTTGCTGCGTTGAAGCCTGTACCAACTTCAGCATTTTTCAAACGGTCAATAACAATAGAACCTTCGAATCCCGCATTGTGGGCGATTTGACGAACAGGCTCTTCCAAGGCACGGAGAACAATATTGCGTCCTGTTGCTTCATCTCCTGTCAATTCCAAATCAGCTACGGCTGGAATGACATTGGCAAGAGCAGTTCCACCACCTGCAACGATTCCTTCTTCAACGGCTGCACGAGTAGCGTTGAGGGCATCTTCAATGCGGAGTTTCATTTCTTTCAACTCAGTTTCAGTTGCAGCTCCGACCTTGATGACTGCGACACCACCTGACAATTTTGCCAAGCGTTCTTGCAATTTTTCACGGTCAAATTCAGAAGTTGTAGTTTCGATTTGAGACTTGATAACCGCAACACGGTGAGAAATAGCTTCAGGATTTCCAGCACCTTCTACGATAACAGTGCTATCTTTGTCCACAGTTACTCTCGCTGCTTGACCAAGCGCTTCAATTGTCGCATCTTTCAACTCAAGACCAAGATCTTCTGTGATGACTGTTCCTCCTGTCAAGATGGCGATGTCTTCAAGCATTGCTTTGCGACGGTCACCAAAGCCAGGTGCCTTGACAGCTACTACGTTGAAGGTTCCACGAATCTTGTTCAATACAAGAGTCGGAAGAGCTTCACCATCTACATCATCCGCAATAATCAAGAGTGGACGGTTGCTTTGGAGAATGCTTTCTAGGAGTGGCAAGATTTCTTGAATATTGGAAATCTTCTTATCAGTAATCAAAATGTATGGATTTTCAAGGTCGGCCACCATTTTTTCGCTATCTGTCACCATGTACTGTGAAAGGTAACCACGGTCAAACTGCATTCCTTCCACGACTTCGAGCTCTGTTTCCATACCACGTGACTCTTCGATGGTGATGACTCCATCTTTGCCAACTTTTTCCATAGCTTCAGAAATGTACTCGCCGACTTTCTCAGAACGAGAAGACACGGCAGCAACCTGAGCGATGGCTTCTTTGTTGGCAACAGGGATGGCATTGTTTTTTAAGGCTTCTACTGCAGCGACAACCGCTGCTTCAATCCCACGACGAATGCCGATTGGGTTGGCACCTGCAGTAACGTTTTTGATTCCTTCGCGGACGATTGCTTGGGTCAATACGGTTGCAGTAGTTGTTCCGTCACCTGCGATATCATTTGTTTTTGAAGCTACTTCTGATACCAATTTGGCACCCATATTTTCAAAATGGTCTTCTAGTTCAATTTCTTTAGCAATAGTAACACCGTCATTGGTAATCAATGGTGAGCCAAATGATTTTTCAAGAACGACATTACGACCTTTTGGTCCTAAGGTTACTTTAACAGTATCTGCTAGGATATCAACACCACGGACCATAGCTGAACGAGCATCAGATGAAAATTTAATTTCTTTTGACATACTTATTTTCTCCTTCTATTCTTCAATGATTGCCAAGATATTGGCTTCTCCAACGATGATGTACTTTTCATCGCCATCTTTGACATCAATACCTGCATTAGCTTCAACTAAGACACGGTCTCCAGGCTTAACGCTTGGGGTCACCAAGTCACCATTCAAGGTACGAACACCTTGTCCAGTAGCTACAACTTGAGCTGTTTTTGTTTTTTCTTGGGCTGATCCTGCAAGGACAAAGCCTCCAACAGTTTGTTCTTTTTCTTCGATTTTCAAGACCACACGGTCTCCTAATGGTTTCAACATCTGTTTTCCTCCATGATGAACTACATATTATTAGCACTCTTTGTAACCGAGTGCTAATTCATAGTTCTATTGTATCACTTGGTCAGAAATAGTCAAGAAAAAAGTCTGACTTTCTCAAGATAAAAAGCCTGAGACCAACTCAGACTTTTCAATGTTTCTACTCAATGAAAATCAAAGAGCAAACTAGGAAGCTAGCCGCAGGTTGCTCAAAACAGTGTTTTGAGGTTGTAGATAAGACTGACGAAGTCAGTTACCTATACCAGCTGACGTGGTTTGAAGAGATTTTCGAAGAGTATTAAAATGGCAATTCTTCCTCTTCCAAAACCAAGTCTGCCAAATCCTGTCCTGCATTATTTTCACGCATAGCACGTTGGGCGCGGCTTTCTAAAAGTTGGAATCCTGTGGCAAGAACTTCAGTCACATAGTTCATCTGACCATTTTTCTCAAAGCGACGGGTACGAAGTTCCCCATCTACTGAAATGAGGCTTCCTTTGGTCGCGTAACTTGCCAAGGTTTCAGCCAATTTCCCCCAAAAAACAAGATTGACAAAATCAGCTTCACGTTCCCCGTTTTGGTCTTTGTAACGACGGTTCACAGCGATAGTTGCTCGCGCTACTGACTTGTCGTTGTTGGTTTTGTGCAATTCTGGTGTAGACGTCAAGCGCCCAATAAGAATAACTTTATTATACATATTTTCTTCCTCCTACTTATCTATTCGTAGGGAATCAAAAAAAGTTACAGAAATTTGTAACTTTTCGAAGAAATTTTTTATTTTTTATGCACCATGAAACCTGTCGCCTGTTGATTGGCCATAATAGTCATATCTGTAATCTGCACACGACGAAGCTGACTGGTCACATAGACCACTGTATCTGCAATATCCTGAGCTTGCAGGGCTTCGATTCCCTGATAGACCGTCGCAGCACGCTCTTTGTCACCATGAAAACGAACCGTAGAGAAGTCTGTTTCGACAATCCCTGGCTGAATGGTGGTCACCTTAATATCCGTTGCGATGGTATCAATTCGCAGTCCATCTGAAAAGGTTTTAACTGCTGCCTTGGTGGCTGAATAAACTGCTGCACCCGCATAGGCATAAATTCCTGCGGTCGATCCCATGTTGATAATATGACCCTGATTGGCTTTTACCATTGCTGGCAAGAAACAGCGAGTAACTGCCATCAAACCCTTGACATTGGTATCCAACATGGTCAGCATATCCAATTCTTCATAGTCTTGATAGGGAGCTAAACCAAGAGCTAGTCCAGCGTTATTGACCAAGATATCAATCTGCCCTATCGTTTCCAAAATATCGGAGCAGACAGTCTTTACCATAGCCATATCCGTCACATCCAGTGGAAAGGTCCAAACGGTTTGATTTGGAAAAGTTTCTGCAAACTCTGACTTGAAGGCCTCTAGTCTGTCTGTCCGTCGCCCTGTTAGAACGACATTCTCTCCCTGCTCCAGATAAGCACGCGCAATCGCTTCACCAATTCCAGAGGTCGCTCCTGTAATCACTACATTTTTTGCCATCTTATCCCCCTCTATCTGGTCTATCAAGCACTGACAATTTCCTAGGCAGTCCAGTGTTTAGCTGGGTCAAATGGAGTTCCAACAACTTGGTCTTCTGATAGTTCAATAACCCCACGTTTTTGCGGAGCATTTGGCAAATGCAACTCACGAGGGCTACACATCATGCCAAAACTCTTTTCGCCACGAAGTTCGCCTGGGAAAATGAGATTGCCTTTGGGCATCATCGCTCCAGGAAGAGCCACAATGGTTTTCAACCCAACACGTGCATTAGGTGCCCCTGCAACGATTTGCACTGTCTTGTCACTTGCAACGGCCACTCGACAGATGTTGAGGTGGTCACTATCAGGATGAGCTACCATCTCGACAATTTCACCAACGACAAACTTAGGTTCTTTGTCATTGACAATCTCTTCTGCAAAGCCTTCCGCCCGCAATTCTTGGTTCAAACGTTCTACTTGTTCATCTGTCAAAAAGACTTGACCACGCTCTGCAATTTCAAATAAACTTGAAACTTCGAAAATATTCCAAGCTACTGTTTCTCCATTTTCTTTGATGAAAACACGGGCTACCTTGCCTGTGCGCTCCACGTCCAACTTGGCATCTCCGCTGTTTTTCACGATGATCATAAGGACATCGCCGACATGCTCTTTGTTATATGTAAAAATCATTCTTTCCTTTTCTCCTATTTCAGTCCTGCTAAAAAGTCGTTAATTTGTTCCTTGCTTTTACGGTCGCGATTGACAAAACGGCCGATTTCCTTGTCCTTTTCTAGAACAACAAGACTAGGAATCCCGTACACATCCCAGAGTTTGGATAGATCCAGATACTGGTCTCGGTCCACTCGAATAAAGGTGAACTCTGGATTGGTCTCCTCAATCTCTGGCAAGGATGGATAGATATAACGACAATCTCCACACCAGTCTGCCACAAAAAGAAAGACCTTCTTGCCATCCTGCTCGACAAAACCTGCGAGTTCTTCTATACTACCGGGAGTAATCATAAGACTTCCTCCTCATAGACCAGATCTTCATTTTCATAGACAAAGGTATAGTGACGGCCATCCTCGAAAATGACTCCTCCGACGAGGCGCTCTAGACTACTTTCGTAGACTTGAACATAGAGAGTCGCAATCTCACCCATATCTGAGAAAAGTTCGCGCACGATAGTGGTTAACTCTTCTTGCGTCTTCATGAGTTTGTGGTTATCTGCTGCTTTTTTGGCACCCAAAGCGAGGACACTTAGACCAGCCACAGTCAAGCCAGTCATCCATAATTTCTTAGCTTTCATACCTTTCATTGTAACACAAAAAGGCCTCTAGGACAAATAGGGAAGCCGTATACGAGCAAGGAAAATCACTTCCCTCAGTGAGAAAAGTGAAGTTCTGATTCTTATTGCCAAGCGCCTGAGTTAACAAGAATTTCCTGAATGGATTAAAAAAATCTCTGAGATTGCTCTCAGAGATTGGAAGATAACTAGTTACTATTTTCAACCGCTGCAGTAACAAAGGCAGTGTAGAGTTCTTCTGGACGGTTCGGACGGCTGGAAAGTTCAGGGTGATACTGACAAGCCACAAAGAATTTATTCTCAGGAATCTCAACGATTTCTACCAAACGATTATCAGGTGAAACTCCTGAAAAGACAAAGCCTGCTGCCTCAAACTGTTCACGAAAGGCGTTGTTAAACTCATAACGGTGACGGTGACGGCGTTGCACCACTTCTTGATTATGGTAAGCAGCTGCTGCCTTAGAACCACGTTTCAACTTAGACGGATAGAGGCCCAAGCGAAGGGTTCCACCCATATCTTCAACATCAACCTGGTCACGCATAATATCAATGATAGGGTATTTTGTTTCTGGTGCAAGTTCTGCAGAATTGGCACCTTCAAGACCTAAAACGTTACGAGCAAACTCGATACAAGTCAACTGCATTCCCAAGCAGATACCTAACATTGGAACATCATTCTCACGCGCATAGCGGATGGCTTGGATTTTCCCTTCCGTACCACGTTGGCCAAAACCGCCTGGTACGATGATTCCGTCCGCATCAGACAAGAGTTCTGCCACATTTTCTGCTGTCACATCATTGGCGTTGATCCAATTAATCTTCACTTCTGCGTCGTTGGCATAACCAGAGTGTTTCAAGGCTTCGACCACAGATATGTAAGCATCTTGCAACTCCACATACTTACCAACGAGGGAAATCTTGACTTGTTTCTTCAGGTTCGTGACCTTGTCCACCATGGCTGACCACTCTGTCATATCCGCTGCTGGTGCATCTAGTTTCAAATGGTCACAGACAATTTGGTCCATGCCTTGCGCCTGCAAATTCAATGGAATTTGGTAAAGATGTTCAACATCCAATGATTCGATGACAGCTTCTGGTGCTACGTCACAGAACTGAGCTAGTTTATTTTTAATTCCTTGACCAGCTGGTTTTTCTGTACGAATGATCAACATATTTGGCTGGATTCCCAACCCACGCAATTCTTTTACAGAATGCTGAGTAGGTTTGGTTTTCATTTCACCAGCTGCCTTGAGGTATGGAAGCAGGGTTGTATGAATATACATGACATTATCCGCCCCCACATCTGCCTTCATCTGACGGAGGGCCTCTAGAAATGGTAAGGACTCAATATCCCCAACGGTTCCACCGACCTCTGTGATAATGACATCAGAGTCTGTCGTTAGAGCGGCACGCTTGATTTTTTCTTTCAAAGCATCTGTGATATGAGGAATGACTTGAACAGTTGCTCCAAGGTATTCTCCACGGCGCTCCTTACGAAGAACTTCACTGTAAATTTTACCAGTTGTCACGTTGGAATATTTGTTGAGATTGATATCGATGAAACGTTCATAGTGACCCAAGTCCAAATCTGTCTCAGCTCCGTCATCTGTCACAAAAACTTCCCCGTGCTGGTAAGGACTCATGGTTCCCGGATCGATATTGATATAAGGGTCAAACTTCTGAATAGTTACTTTAAGACCACGATTTTTCAAGAGTCGGCCCAGACTTGCTGCGACAATTCCTTTCCCAATAGACGACACCACACCACCAGTTACAAAAATATATTTCGTAGACATAGATTCCTCTTTCTAAAATGCTCAAGGCCTTGTTAACTACAAGGGGACATCGAAAACAAGACCCTTATGAATAACAACTCTTCAAGAAAACTTCCTGAAAAAACAAAAATAGCTCCCTAGTAACTAGGGAGCCCCGACCTCTAAAAGAGGTGCCCGAACAATATAATACCTTAAAGCAGAACATTTGTCAACCCGAATTGGTAAAACATGAAAATGAGAAGATTACTTTCAGAAAACCAACTAAAGATCCGCATCCCAACGGATGACCTGCTCAAGGAACAAAAAAGGAGATCAGGCGATCTCCTTTGTGAAGTCTTTTACTCTTCTTCACTCGTTTCAGCGTCATCGTCAGAAAACTCATCGTCTTCTTCGTTGAGATCCACGTCTTCACCCAAGTCATCAGGGGCGATTTCATTGATTTCTGCATCGTAAGCTTCCACTTCATTTTTCTCATCATCTGGATTTTCATCATCATATGAAAGAGCTGGATCTGCTTCGTATGCATCTTCGTCTTCTGGATCATCTGCATTGTAGTCAATAGCATCTGAATCACCATCCATAAAGGCATTGACACGTTTTTTCTTAGCTTTTGGTGCTACTTCATCGTCGTCACTTTCTTCAAGAGCGATGATTTCTTCGTCGATTTCGTCCACACCATACCATGAACGAAGCCCCCATTTGTTGTCTCCAAGAGAGATGAAGCTACCGTCAAAGTTCAACTCTGTGTAGAACAAAGGCAAAGCTTCGCGGATATCGCTGTTTGATGTTCCAAGGTAGTTTTGAATTTCGTTTACAAGATCGCTAAAATGCATCTCATGATCGCGACCACGAAGTTCTAAGATAGCACGCGCTACCTCAATCATAGATAGTTCACTTTTTTCTTGCCCAGCAAATACTTCTAATTCCAAAGCGTTTCTCCTCATTTTTACTACTATCGCCAGAGCGAACAGACTCTGACCTCATTTTATCATGTACTCTTTATTGTACGATAATTTTGCGGAATAGTCAAAGGTTAAATGGGAGAACTAATACAAATCTTCTAAGCTGCTATATTCAATAATTTCATTTTTGATAATATTCTTTTTAAACTCAAAATGTTTTAAAGGATTATCGATTAACACTAACTTTGGAATATCATCTAGATTGGTAACCAAGGATAAAATAAAATCTGTTTGGAACTCTTTGGCTTTTTCAAATTCGTTGGCAGTCAAACGAATGCGACCCTTAGGTTTTCGAATCCCTTTTACTTCGGCAAGGTAAGAATGCTCTTGAACATCTACTTGAAAGTCATATCCATCACCATAAAGACGGGCATCGGTCAATAGCCCACCTTGAAATTTCTCTTCTTTATCAAAATGAAGGATAAAATAATTCTCTGCCTCCATCCCCGTTTCCTGTAGACGTTTGAATTTAGTTCGAATAATTGGTTTTTCAACGATGGTTATGCCTGTTTGCTTTCCTTCACTAGCAAGTAACATTTTAACGATTTCAGCATAACTATGAACATCTTCATTTCCAAACAATATATCAATTAAATCTTTACGAAAACGATAAACTTCGGCTTTCTGCCACCAACCTTTTCGATTATTGTCAAAATAAGGATCAAATAAATCCATTCTATTTTTTACAACCCCAGTTGTTTCAGCAATTCCCAGAGAAACCACATAGCGATAAAACTCTGACTTGCTAGAGCATTGAAATTCTTTTATAAAAAGCTTGTCAAACTTGGCAAGACCGTAACCAATTAAATTTAACAATTCATAATGTGGGTGTTTAGATATCACTTTCTCCATCAATAGATATTGATTTCATTATACCAAAAAAACACGGCTCACCACCGTGTTTCTGTGTTTATTTCACCAACTTCTTCATCTCATCAATACGTGCGACGGTCGCGTCGTATTTTGCTTGGTAGTCGGCTTGTTTATCGCGTTCTTTTTGGACGACTTCTGGTTTTGCGTTGGCTACGAAGCGTTCGTTAGAGAGCTTCTTACCAACCATATCCAGTTCTTTTTGCCATTTAGCCAGTTCCTTGTCGAGACGAGCGAGTTCTTCTTCGACATTGAGGAGGTCTGCTAGTGGCAAGTAGATTTCTGCTCCAGTAATGACGCTTGACATGGCGAGTTCAGGTGCAGGGATAGTTGATGCGATTTCCAAGTGTTCTGGATTTGTGAAGCGTTTGATGTAGTTGACATTGCTGTTAAAGAAAGCTTCCAAGTCGCTATCGCTTGTCTTGACAAGGATGGTGATAGGCTTGCTTGGAGCAACGTTTACTTCAGCACGCGCATTCCGAACAGCCCGAATCAAGTCTTTGAGGCTTTCGACACCAGTGTGAGCCGCAAGGTCTTCAAAGGCTGGGTTGACAGTTGGGTATGCTGCTGTAACGATAGAGCCTTCTGAGATTTGTCCAAAGATTTCCTCGGTCACGAATGGCATGATTGGGTGAAGGAGACGAAGGATCTTGTCCAAAGTATAAAGGAGAACAGAACGTGTGATAACTTTCTCTTCTTCGTTATCGCTATAAAGGACTTCCTTGGTCAATTCAACGTACCAGTCCGCAAACTCATCCCAGATGAAGTTATAGAGGATGTGTCCAGCCACACCAAACTCAAACTTGTCAAAGTTGGCAGTTGCTTTTCCGATCGTTTCATTGAGGTTGTGGAGAATCCAGCGGTCTGTGACATTTCCAGCTTCCTTGTTGACAACTTTTTCCACATTGGCAGTTGCTTGTTCAAGGGTTAAACCTTCATTGTTCATGAGGATGTAGCGAGAGATGTTCCAAATCTTGTTAATGAAGTTCCATGAAGCATCCATTTTCTCGTAAGAGAAACGCACGTCTTGCCCTGGTGCAGAACCGTTTGAAAGGAACCAACGAAGGCTATCTGTTCCGTACTTATCAATAACATCCATTGGATCAATCCCGTTACCGAGAGATTTCGACATCTTGCGTCCTTGCTCATCACGAATGAGACCATGAATCAAGGCATTTTTGAATGGCGACTTGCCAGTAAATTCCAAACCTTGGAAAATCATCCGAGACACCCAAAACGGAATAATATCATAACCAGTCACCAAAGTTGATGTTGGATAATAACGTTTAAAGTCTTCTGAGTCGACATCCGGCCAGCCCATGGTAGAGAATGGCCAAAGGGCAGAACTGAACCACGTATCCAAGACGTCTTCGTCCTGAGTCCAACCGTCACCTTCTGGAGCTTCTTCACCGACGTACATTTCACCCTCAGCATTGTACCAAGCAGGGATTTGGTGACCCCACCAGAGCTGGCGAGAGATAACCCAGTCATGGACATTTTCCATCCATTGGAGGAAGGTATCGTTGAAACGAGGTGGGTAGAATTCTACCTTGTCGTCTGTGTCTTGGTTGGCAATGGCATTCTTAGCCAATTGGTCCATCTTGACGAACCATTGAGTAGACAAGCGTGGCTCAACCACTACACCTGTACGCTCTGAGTGACCAACACTGTGAACACGTTTTTCGATTTTAACGAGGGCACCGATTTCTTCCAACCTAGCAACGACTGCCTTACGAGCTTCAAAACGGTCCATGCCAGCAAATTCGAAGGCCAAGTCGTTCATGGTTCCGTCGTCGTTCATGACGTTAACTTGTGGCAAGTTATGGCGTTGACCAACCAAGAAGTCGTTTGGATCGTGGGCAGGTGTGATTTTCACGACACCAGTACCAAACTCAGGGTCAGCGTGTTCGTCAGCAACGATTGGAATTAGTTTATTAGCGATTGGAAGGATGACATTTTTACCAATCAAGTCCTTGTAGCGCGGGTCTTCTGGATTGACCGCAACCGCAACGTCCCCAAACATGGTCTCAGGACGAGTTGTCGCAACTTCAAGGGCGCGTGAACCGTCTTCTAGCATGTAGTTCATGTGGTAGAAGGCACCTTCGACATCCTTGTGAATCACCTCGATATCAGAAAGAGCTGTGCGAGCTGCTGGGTCCCAGTTGATGATAAACTCACCGCGGTAGATCCAGCCTTTCTTGTAAAGGTCGACAAAGACCTTGCGGACGGCTTTTGACAGACCTTCATCAAGAGTGAAACGCTCACGAGAGTAATCTACAGAGAGGCCCATCTTGCCCCATTGTTCCTTGATAGTAGTGGCATACTCGTCTTTCCATTCCCAGACTTTCTCTAGGAATTTCTCACGACCGAGGTCATAGCGGGAAATACCCTCACCACGCAAGCGCTCCTCAACCTTAGCTTGAGTTGCAATTCCAGCGTGGTCCATACCTGGAAGCCAAAGCGTATCAAAGCCTTGCATGCGTTTTTGACGGATGATGATATCTTGGAGAGTCGTGTCCCAAGCGTGACCAAGGTGAAGTTTACCAGTTACGTTTGGTGGTGGAATGACGATAGAATAAGGCTTAGCCTTTTTATCGCCAGAAGGCTTGAAAACATCCGCATCAAGCCATTTTTGGTAACGACCAGCCTCAACCTCGGCTGGATTGTATTTAGGTGAAAGTTCTTTAGACATGTGTGTGTCCTTTCTAGTTAATTTCTAAGCTACTTTGATAAGCATCTAAAATATCAATAGTATCTCTTATAATAGGGCTCTGTGTGGCTTTGTAAAGAGATTTATTCCCAATAATATAAAACTCTTCTTTAGCTCTAGTCGCTGCAACGTTTAAAATATTGGGTTCAGAGACAGCCCAACGAGCAGCCCCCTCACTCATATTATCTGCTCCAAGCACAAAATATACAATCTTATTTTCTTTTCCTTGGAAAGTATGTACCGTCCCTACATTTATAGGTTTTCCATTTTCCCGCTTTGTGAAACCGATTTTATCTAGTTCTTTTGCTAGTTGAACCGATACATTTTTAAAAGGAGTAATGACATAGATATCATCAAATTCCTCATGTCTTTTCTGCAACTCTTCTTTCAAATAATCAGCTTGCTCAGGAACAAATTTATCCTTAGCACCTCCACCAACGTCAAACCATTCTCCCAGACCTCGAGCTTCTTCCTTTCCTTGAACCATTAAATTATCATAAGAAATTTTATTGGAAATACTGAACATCGGATCACTAGAACGACGATGAACCCAGAGAGGAAGTCCTATCCATGTCCCATCTTGTTTTTTAAAACCATATCTACTAGCAGAATCCATCAATTCTTGCGTTGATGATACAAGATATTTAAAGGCTATCTTGTGGTGCTGTGCTAAAAATCCTAAAATATTTTTATCCATAGTCTGTACTGGTTGTATTTGAGAAGGATCTCCAACAGCCATAATACGTTTACTTCTAAAAATAGCCCCCACACTTGCTTGAGGTAATGCCTGACCAGCTTCATCAATAAATACATTACCGATACTATTTTCAGGCAAACACCGAAACATGGAATTAAAGCTTGCAAAAGTTGTACTAATAACTGGAACAGTGAAATTGACCCAATCCCACGCAGCTTTATATAAATCACTAGCATTATCTCTCATTGAATAGTTTTGAGGCTTCTCCCAAATCCATAATGCTTTTTCAAAATGCTTTTTATTGTCATATATAAATTGCTTCCTAACTGCCAGTGCTTTAATAAACAAACGACTCTGCTCTTCTCGATAGTCATCATCAAACCAAAAATTTGATACTTGTAGTTCTTCATATGGAACAGAAAAATTCAACTTTTTAACAGGGTATGTAGCAAGTTCCGATTGTAATTTCAAAATTTTTTCCTGATGACGAATTAATTTATCTTCTTGTTTAGATTTCCATTCATTATATCTCTGTTGCCTTTGACTCAATTGATTTAATTCAAGTTCATGCATTTTTATCTCTTTTTGCAAACCGTGGCAATATTGACTTTCATCATGTACTTTCTTCAGTTCTGCTTTTAGACTTTCATTCGCTTGATTCAATCTCGTAAAATAAGTATCTAATTTCGATGGTGTGAAAAGTCTTTTTAACCATAAGAAACGTGGAGCTTGTAATTTTATCAACTCAACATCTTGTGCTGCTATCTGTTTGTTAACATTTAACATAGAAATAAGACGCTCATGCTCAAACAGCTCAGATTCTATTTCCTTTTTACTATTTTCTAATTGAATATGTTTATCCCGTATTTTAGATAGTTCTGAACGTCTTTGGGCATCATCCTGATGAAACTCTATCTCAACCTGCTGGTAAGCATTTTTCAATTTTACATGCAATCGAATCTTATCTGCTATATCTTGCATCTTTTCTCTTTTATCAAATAGCTTCTGATATTGAATTTTAAACTCTTCGTATACTGATGGATTCGATTGAAATTTATCCGAATTCAACTCTTGTCGTATTGCTTTTAAAACATTTTGCAGACGGTCTCTATTCTGTTTTTTTCCACCTTCTATCGAAAACAATCCCCAATATTTTTTGTCGTTAGAAACATCTTCATCTTCTAACAATAAATCATTACTGATTTCAGCAAAATAATCAATTTTCTTTAATTCATCTAACCAATTTAATTTCTGATAAATTTCTTTTCTTTGGGGTAATTCATTAACAATATTTTTAACAGCACCATTATTAGAACTTGCAACTACGATTCCCTTTTCTGCAATTTCTTTTGGTAATTTTGCAATAAGATCAGATTTGTCATGACAAACTAGATTCCCTTTAAGCTTAGGAGCCGATAATTCACTAATAATTCTCGCCTGTTCCGTTACCAGATCTGCAAAAATATCTTTTAAAAGTGTCGTTTTACCAGTTCCCGGAGGACCATTGACACTTCTCACATCTTCATCCGCATTCGAAGCTAAATTTACAGCTACTTGTTGCATCATGGACAGAGCATATTTAGGGTTACTAGGAAATCTTCCTAATGGATAATTTTTCGGTTCAAGTATAGTTTCTAAATCTTTGGGATTAAAATAGGATGATTCTTTATTGCCGTCCAGATTGACCCTTACAGAATCGGATCCTGATAAATAACGATTGAGATTTTCATTATAAATTGATTTTGCATATTTCAAATCCTTTAGAAAAAATGAATGTAAATTTATTTCGTCATCGAAATTCTTAACAAAATAATATCTGCAATCACTTGGTGAAATCTCATACTTTTTGAGAAGTTTACTAAAAACTTCATTGAACTCTCCATCAAGAAACGTCTGACCTAACTGTTCTCGAAGCTCATTTTCTGCTATTAAAAAATCTTTAGGCAATTCCCTATTTTTGAAAATTTGCCCACTCATGGTTAAAAAAAACTTATCAGCCAAGAACTTCAAATCTTTATCAAAGTATAGAGCAAAAGTAAATTTATAAGAAGCTCTTCCCAATTCTTCCTCCGTCGCTTTTAAATTGTATTTGCCTCTTAACACTTCAATAATTTTTCGAAAAGGGAAAATTCCACAATAAACAGCAATCCCTGAACTGGATTTTAATTTTTGACGTTTAAAAAAATCTTTTAATATTGATTGATAATCATCACCTTGAAAAATCTTATACTTAGAATCACTTTTTTCAATATTCCCTTCTGATAATTGTTCTACTGTAATCCAGGCATCTAATATTTGATTATGACTACTTCTCATCATGTCTCCCTTAAAGCATATAAAAACAAGAATATATCTTACTCATTAAAAACTCTCCCACTCACTCTTCAGCAAGCCATATATCAGACTGTCACAGCGATTTCCTTGGGCATCTTTGCGGTCCCTTATGCGAGCTTCTAGAGTGAAGCCAAGCTTCTCTGCGACTCGTTGACTTTGGACATTGTAGCCAAAACAAGACAATTCAATTTTATGAAGATTCAATTCTTTAAAAGCTAAATCAATCAAGGTACGTGCTGCTTCTGGGACATATCCTCGTCCCCAATAGTCTGGGTGCAAGGTATAGCCAATCTCCAGAACATCGTCTTCGTAGCGACAGGGGAAATCGACAGAACCAATGATTGTATCGGTTCCTTTAACGATAATTCCGTAGCCTGCTGGGAGATTATCCTTTTGATTACGCTCGGGAAGGATATGTTCTAGGTAATAAATCTCATCTTCCAAGGTCTTGACAGGTAGAAAACCTGCTGGGTAAGAGACTTCTGGACAACTGGCATAGTCAAAGATATCCTCAGCATCCGCCACTGTACGGACTCGCAAGACAAGTCGCTCGGTTTCTATTCGTTCTGGCAACTCTGCTCTGGTCATTTTCCTGCCTCGCTTTCTACAAAAAATCGCCCCTGCCATCTACATGACAGGGACGAATGTGCTTATCCGCGGTACCACCCAACTTCGGGCAGTTGCCCGCAACTCTTGTCTTTAAAACAAAAAGACTTTTTATTTCATTTTTCATCCATCAGCAACCAGTTTTGACACATTTGTGGACTTCTCAGCACCGCCACTTTCTGTAAAATGTGGAATCCAAAACACCTCTAATGGCTCTATTGTAGCAATTTTTTCTCGGAAAAGCAAGGCTCAAGAAAGATTACTTGAAACTGATTCCGTGTTCTTTTAATTTCTTGATGGTAGCAGGGCCAATTCCTTTCAAGGCAAGGAGTTCTTTTTCAGTCCAGTTTTTAAAGTCAGCAGCCGACTTGATGCCTTCATCATAGAAAGTCTTAGCACGATCTACCGAGAGGCCTCCCAAAGTAGCTGCGAAATCTTCTACTGAATTGGCTACTTTTTGAGCTTGTTCTTTAGTTACTTCTACTGCTTGTTCCACTTTTTTAGAGACAACTTTTCCTGCTTCGCTAGCAGATTTTTCTGCGTGTTTCACGACTTTCTTGGTCTCTTCTACAACCTTAGTCACCGTACTTGAAAAGGCACCTGAGCGACGAAGGCTATTTCGCAATTGTTTTTTACGTTGGAGTTTCTTTGACATGATAAAATCCTTTCAATAAAAAATCCCTGATCTGACAAGGATTTAATAAAGATATTCTATCAAGATTTCGATAAAAAATCAAGAAAGTATCACTATTTTAATAATTTCGCTCGCCAAACAATCCTTCTGGCAAATCATGAAATCCCTTGCCTGCCTTGAAGTTTTCAAACTTACCCAGCAAGAACTGGTAGGCATCCAAGCGGCTTTCGTAGCGAATCATGGCATCTTTGGCACGCTCGTCTTGATCTTCCTCGTAGACCTTTTGACTTTCCTTGTGCGCCATGTCGTTGATCATAATCTGGGTATTGACCCAAGCTTCAAATTCCTTCATAAATTCCTGTTCGTAACTCATTGATTCTCCTTATTCTAATCCACGGAAATAGTCCGTATCAATCTCACGGTAGGGCTGAATATCCTGAACATACTCCAACACTCCTTGGAATTCTCCGTTTTCATCGTGTACGGCGGCATAGGTGATGTGGACAAACTTGCCTCGCGACTCTGACTTGAACCACATTTCATACTTGTCCTTTTTACCTTCACGAAGACCTTTCATAACGGCCTTCACCTTTTCTAGGTACTTGGGCGGATGACAGAGTTCTACATTACGCCCGACTTGAGATGGTGTCCGTTTGAAAATCATCTCATCAGCTGGCGCATTGTCATTGTAATACTGGAAAATATCGTCTTTATTGACAAAGGTAATCTCCATGGGGAGGTGATTGAGGATGAGGTTGGCCTGCTCAACTGAGAGATAGCCATTCCCAAAAGCCTGTTGACTATGGCGGTCCAGCACTGCTTCCTTTTCCTTAGGGGTAAAGGTAATGGTGAACTGTCCTTCTGGTGTATCGATAACTTGCTGCACTTGACCTTCAGCCGTGTCTAGTTGCACGGGCTCCTCTGCACTCTTTTCCTCAACAAAGCTCTGGCGTTCTGGAACCCATTTCTCAGACGGACGGATGATGGCATAGCCATAGGCGTCACTCTCCTCCGCAATCTGAAGCCAGTCATCCTGAGTAAAGGACTCAAGGAGAATCATGAGAAGGATGGACTCTTCCTTGAAAATCATACTTTCAAACTCTGTCGCAAAAGCTTCAAAGTCTTCTTTTACACTACTAATCGACACTTCTGGAAGTGACTTGGCTGTCGTTAGAGCTGTTTGAAAGAGTTCCCTAATCTGGTCATCCACTCCCCACATAACTTTTGGAGGTGAATCGTGACCATAGCGCTCCATGATGGGAAAGAAGAGCTCTTCCTTGCGCTGGTAGTGGATATCAAATTGCCCCAAAAGCCCCATTTGACGGACCAAACCCTTGCGCATCTCCGCCAGCATTTCCTCGTCTTCCATAGACTCATAGGTATCTAACAATCTCCGAATGCGAATCAAGGCAGCACGGAGGGCCAGATTTTCATCCTTGAAGACGCGAACTGGGTGACCAGGGTGTTCGGTATCCTCTACTTCGACACCCTTTACAGCGTTTTTAAAAAGATTAGCATGGACATCACAAAGCTCCATGACATCTTCAAAGGTGACTCCTGAATCTGAGTTCATCAATTCGTGCTCCATGAGAGAAATCTCAATTGCCGAGACACCTGTAAAGGTCGCATCAAAACGTTCCTGAACTGACTCAGGAGAGGCGCCATTGTGCAATTCTAACAAAATATCCCGTAGGATATGAATCCGTTCATCTGCCATTAGTCTAATCCAATCACTTCGTAGCCATTCGCTTCCAGTGTGCGGACAATCTTGTCCATAGGAGTTCCTTCGAGCTTAGAACCTTGTTTGAGCGATACTTTGCGACCGACTGTGTTGCGCATCAAGGGATTAGCAAGTGGTTTAAAACCCAGCTCCACTAGGATTTCCAAGACTTCTGGATGCTTGTCCACCACTTCTGCAACGGGAATTGACACATCGATGATATTATCCATGACGACCTCCATGTATGTTCTAAAATGATTTTCCTGCTTATATTATACCATAAGCCTGACTAGCAAACACTAAAAAAGAGGGGCAACCCCTCTTTCTTAATTTTTATCCAGATTGCGTAGCATCTCGTCAATCTTGTTTCCATATTCAATGGATTCATCTTTGACGAAGGTTAAATCTGGGATTTTGTACAATTTCAAATTGCGACCAAGTTCACGTTTGATGGTACCAGTTGCTTTTTCAAGCCCGATTTGTGCTTTTTGGTTATCCGAAGCAAGGTTACTCAAAATGGTATAGTAAACCTTGGCAACAGACAAGTCACCTAGCATCTGAACATCTGTAATGGTCACACCTTGGACACGCGGATCACGGACTTTCTTTTGCAAAATCTCATTGACTTCACGCTTGATTTCCATGCCCACACGATCCGTACGGAAATGATTTGCCATGATATTCCTTTCTCTACTTTGAACCAAAAGCTAGGCCAGCAGACCTAGCTATTTCTGTTAGATAGAGGAACTAGAGCCATTTGAATCTAGGAAACAAGCCTTAGATAGAACTAAGGGTTCATCAAGGCGCTGTTGACGACGAGTCAAATCGGCTATCGTTTCTCTATTATCTCTTGATTTCTTCCATGACATAAGCCTCAATCACATCATCAGTCTTGATGTCATTGTAGCCATCGATCATCAATCCACCTTCACGACCGTTTGTAACTTCTTTGACGTCGTCTTTGTAGTGTTTCAAGCTTGCGAGTTCGCCGTCATAGATAACGACACCGTCACGGATGACACGAACTTTAGAATCACGGGTAACCTTACCACTCATAACCATAAATCCACCGATGGTTCCTACTTTAGATACCTTGAAGGTTTCACGGATAACTGCTTCACCGATAACTTTTTCTTCAAATTCTGGATCAAGCATCCCTTTCATGGCTTCTTCCATCTCTTCGATAACCTTGTAGATAATGCTGTGGAGACGGATTTCTACATCGTCAGCTTCCGCTTGTTGACGCGCTTGTGGTGTAGGGCGTACGTTGAAACCAACGATAAAGGCATTTGAAGCTTCCGCAAGGGTCACGTCAGATTCATTGATAGCACCGACTGCCGAGTGGACAATAGTAACTTTGACACCTTCTACATCGATCTTTTGAAGTGAGGCAGAAAGGGCTTCGACAGAACCTTGTACGTCGGCCTTGATGATAACGTTAACCGACTTAAGTTCACCAGCTTTAAGCGTATCAAAGAGGTTTTCAAGGCTGACACGTTGGGTAGCTTGGCGTTGTTTCATGAGGGCACGTTTCGCACGCTCTTCACCTGCTGCACGCGCAGATTTTTCATCCTCGTAAACGGCAAAATGGTCACCCGCCATTGGCGCTTCGTTTAGACCTGTGATAGAAACCGGCGTTGATGGGCCTGCAACCTTAACACGACGACCAAGGTCATTGGTCATGGCACGGACACGACCGAAGGTATTTCCGACAACGATTGGGTCTTGGACATTCAAGGTACCTTGTTGAACAAGAAGGGTTGCAACTGCACCTTTTCCTTTATCCAAGCGCGCTTCGATAACCGTACCAATCGCACGAACTGTTGGGTCTGCCTTGAGTTCTTGGATTTCAGCTACAAGAAGGACTGTTTCCAAGAGTTCATCGATATTTTGGTTGAATTTGGCTGAGATTTCGACAAACTCAGAATCTCCACCCCAAGCTGTTGACATAACCCCATGCTCTGCCAATTCACCGATAACACGTTCTGGGTTGGCACCTGGTTTATCAATCTTGTTGATAGCTACGATAATTGGAACGTTGGCCGCTTTTGAGTGGTTGATGGCTTCGATAGTCTGAGGCATAACCCCGTCATCTGCCGCAACGACCAAGATGGTAATATCGGTAACAGAAGCACCACGCGCACGCATAGAGGTAAAGGCTGCGTGCCCTGGTGTATCAAGGAAGGTAATCTTCTTGCCATTTTCCACGATTTGGTAGGCACCAATATGCTGAGTGATACCACCTGCTTCACCTGTCGCAACACGAGAGTTACGAAGGGTATCCAAGAGGGTTGTTTTACCATGGTCAACGTGTCCCATGATGGTTACAACTGGTGGACGCTCAACCAATTCATCTTCATTGAGATAGCCATCTTCGACGAAGAAACGTTCGATGTCGGCATTATCCACTTCAACCTTTTGTTTGGCTTCGATGCCGTAATCCACCATGAGGAGTTCGATGGTTTCTCCATCCAAGGATTGGTTTTGTGTGGCCATCACACCCATCATAAAGAGTTTCTTAACGATTTCTGCTGGTTCACGTTTGATACGTTTTGCGATTTCCGCAACAGTCATACCATCTGTATACTCAAATTCCGTTGGCAATTCGTGGAACTTACGCTCTGTAACAGGTTTTGGAGTCTGGTTACGGTTGTTTTGCTTGTTCCCTTTTTTATTCTTTTTGTTGTTATTCCAGTTACTATTTCTTTGATTTCTCACTTGATTCTGACTACTTCGATTCTTTTGTTGTTTTCTAGGACCATCTTCTTCGTGATCATAATCGTCACGTTCTTTGTCTGGTCGAGCTTGTTTTTTACGACGTGTATCCACTGGCGCTTCTTTCGCTACTGGAGCTACTGTTACGGCTGGCTGCGTTTGTTCAGCTAGCTTAGCAGCTTCCTCAAAGATTTCCTCAGGCTCCTTGCGTTTGTTAGCTTGAGCCAAGGCTTCTTTGGCAGCTTGCGATTGTTTGAAGCGCTCCTCGCTTGAGCGTGCGTACTCTGCATTTTGCTCTGCTTTTAGGGCTGCCGCACGGGCTTTAAAGTCAACACGTGGTCCAGCTTGTTTTGGCTGGAAGTCTTGTTGCTGACGGCGATCATTGCCACGATTTCCTTGACCTTGTGGTTTTTTCCCTTGGTCGTTAAATCGGCGATTATCGCGGTTTCCTTGACCAGGTTTGCCACCATTACGGCCGTCATTTTTCTGACGGTTGCCGTTTTGTTGTTGGTCACGGTTATTGCCCTTGTTTTGTTTGCGTCTCTCTGCCTGCTCTTTGGCACGTGCCTCACGCTCCGCCTTGAAGTTTCGACTTTGTGGTCTTGCTGCCACTACTGTTTCTTCCTTAGGAGCTGCAGGTATAGCTGATTTGCTTTCTTTCTTAGCAGCTACTGGTTTAGCTGATACAGGCTTTTCTGCTTTCTTTTCTACACTTACTTTTGGTGCTGCAGGTTTTGCTTCTGCCTTAGGAGCAGGTGCAGGTTTAAAGCTAGCTGCGATTTGTTCAGCAGCAGCAGCTTCCACGCTCGATGAGTGGCTTTTCACATCCAAGCCCAACTCTTTTGCACGCGCTACAACTTCTTTACTTTCTTTTCCAAGTTCTTTTGCGATTTCGTACAATCTTTTCTTAGACAAATCATGTCCTCCTCTTCTATTCCATAAGAGACCTCATTTTCTTTGTAAATCCAGCATCTGTCACAGCCAAAACCTTTCGCGATTTTCCAACTGCTATGCTTAATTCCAGTGTTGAAAACACGGTTATAACTTCTACTTGATAATAGTCACTTTTATCTTGAATCTTCTTGGTCAGATTGGGACCAGCATCATGAGCCAGAAAGACTAGCTTGGCTTTCTGGTCTTGAATGGCCTTGACCACCAATTCCTCACCCGATATGATCCGACCTGCTCGTTGAGCAAGTCCCAAGAGATTGCTTATCTTTTGCTTATTCAAGTCCTAACTCTCTTCTTTTCACTTTGTGATCCACATAAGCGATCAACTCGTCATAAAAGCTTTCTTCCACTTCCATGTTAAAGCTGCGGTTAAAGACTTTCTTCTTTTTTGCCTCTAGGGCTTCTGCATTGTCTAGCTTGATATAAGCGCCACGACCATTGGCCTTGCCTGTTGGATCGATAAAGACCTGTCCTTCCTTGTTCTTGACAATACGGAGCAAATCACGCTTATCAATCACTTGGTTGGATACAACAGACTTGCGCAAAGGGATTTTTCTTGTTTTCATCTTTCCCTCCTCTAGCAGCTTTTATTCTTCGATCAATTCGTCCGCAGCTGCGTAATCCACTTGACCAGCTTCTTCCATAGCTTCAAACTCACTTGCAGACTTGATATCGATACGGTAACCCGTCAAGTGAGCTGCCAAGCGAACGTTTTGTCCACGACGACCGATGGCAAGAGAAAGCTTGTTATCAGGTACAACGACCAAGGCACGTTTGCTGTCATTTTCATCAAAGATAACTTGGTCAACCTCTGCAGGTGCGATGGCATTGTAGATAAATTCAGCTGGATCCGCTACCCACTCAATAACGTCAATGTTTTCTTCTACAGGAATCATGCGGTCGCTCTTGGCATCGTAACGAGCTGGGTGGAATTTGCTGGTGATCTTCTTGATGTTAGCACCACCACGTCCAACGATTGTCCCGATAGCGTCCACGTTTGGATTGTGACTACGAACTGCAACCTTGGTACGGTCACCCGCTTCACGAGCCACACTCATGATTTCAACAGTTCCATCATAAACTTCTGGAATTTCTTGCTCCATCAAGCGTTTGATCATTTCTGGATGGCTACGGCTAACAAAGACGTTGACACCACGAGGGTTGTCTTCAACCTTGTAAACATAAACTTCGATACGATCATGGGAAGCAAAAACTTCTCCAGGGATTTGGTCTTGTTTTGACAATTGGGCTTCGATGCTGCCAAGGTTGACATAGATGAAACGGTTGTCAAAACGTTCTACTGTACCAGACATGATTTCTTGTTCATGTTCCTTGTAAGTATTGTAGGTGATAGCACGTGTTTGCTTGCGCATTTTTTCCATAATGGTTTGTTTAGCAGATTGGGCTGCTACACGACCAAACTCAGCTGGTGCTTCTTCAAACTTGATTTTGTCACCAAGCTCATAGGCTGAATTAATAGCAAGGGCATCTTTCAAGCTGATTTCCAAACGGCTATCAAATACTTCATCAACAACTTCACGGACAGTATAGACAGTAAAGTCACCTGTTTTTTCGTTGAAGTCAATGGCTACGCTATCAGATTGACCATAGCGTCTGCGATAAGCGGAACGAAGCGACTCTACTACTGCGTCGATGATGTCTTCTTTTTTGATTCCCTTGTCTTCTTCCAAAATGCGGAAGGCCTCTAGCATTTCTTTACTCATGTTTTCTTCACTTTTGAATCCTCAAAAGCTATCCTTTCTTTTCTATAGTTTTACTGCTAAACGTGCTTTTGATACTAAACTGTATGGAATTTGGACAGTTTTCTTACGTGTTTTGTCCATATATTCCATGGTCAACTCGTCCTCTTCAAAGGATACCAAGGTTCCTTCAAAGACTTTTTGCTTATCGATAGCTTGGTAGAGCCCGACATGGATGTATTTCCCAACAGCTCCAGCGACAGCATCCTTGGTTTTCAAAGGACGTTCCAATCCTGGACTGGTAATTTCTAGGAAATATTGTTCTGGGAAGGGATCGGGCTTGATGGTGTCTAGGACAGGACTGATAATTTCTGTCAGGTCTGCCGTGTCGTTCAAGGTAATTCCTTCAGGTTTATCTACAAAAATACTGAGAATCATGTCACTGCCAATCTTTCCATACTCGATATCCACGAGTTCAAAAGGTGCTTGAATGACAGGTTCTACAACTTCTCTGACTAATTCTACGATTGTTGCGATTGCGTCCACCTCCTCATAAGCAAGAGGCGAAGATATTTCCCCGCCTCACTTTTTCATATTCTTGCTATTAGTATAACACTCTTGATTCTTTTTGTAAAGCAAAAGCATTCAAAGGGCTTGTTTTCAAGCTTAGTCTTAAAATTCTGCCTCAACTCGGTAGATCACTTGACCTTTGCTGGAGAATTTTTGCTCATATTCCGTCATGACATTGCCTTCAAAATCACTGGCATGCAAGTCCAACCAAACACCATTGAGCTTCATCCCATACTGAGAAAAACTCACCAAGCTGTACTCAAATAAGCCACGATTGTCTGTCTTGAAATGGATTTCCCCATTCTCAGGCAAGATGCGCTTGAAGGTATCCAAGAAACTCTTGTAAGTCAAACGACGTTTTTCATGGCGTTTTTTAGGCCAGGGATCTGAAAAGTTTAGGTAGAGACGATCAATTTCACCGTCTTCAAAGTAGTCGGTCAGATCTGAACCATCTACCCACAACAATTTGATATTGGGCACTCCAACTTCAAGCACCTTGTCCAGGGCATAACTCAATACCGACTTTTGAATGTCAATCCCGATGTAGTTAATGTCAGGGTTTTGCTTGGCCATTCCTGATATGAAGGCCCCTTTCCCACTTCCAACTTCAACATGAATAGGATGATCATTTCCAAACAAGTCTCGCCATTTCCCTTTGGCTTCCAAGGGATTGAGGACAACATACTGGGGATTAGCCTCTAGTAACTCTGTCGCCCCTTTACGATTTCTAACTCTCATCTCTTCTTTCCATACTTGTCACGGAAGACACGCAAGGCATAAATCTCCCGGTTTACATTGTCTAAATCTTGATTTACAAAGTATTTGGCAATCTGGCTCAAGTAAGAATACTGACCATACCAATACAATTTATCTAACACTGTCTGATTGTACTTATAACCGTAATAAGTTAGCCAATCATGCCAATGTTGCTCTGGAATATAATGACACAGCATATGCGCTACATCAAACATACGATCCGTCAGACGAACCGAATCCCAATCCACTAGATAAACGAGTCCACTCTCTGTCTCAATCCAATTGCTATGGCGAAGATCTCCATGCACAATCGTTGCATGGTCTTCCCTAAAACCTGGAACTGTCCTGCGCAAATCATCAATCACCGAGTTTAAGTACTGATGTCGTTTCAAGACTTCGGGTGCTTCCTGCCTCCAAGACTGCAACAAGTCTAATGGAGTCTCCATGGTATATCCCAAACGGCTCAACTGCTTCATCAAGGGACGTGAGCGGTGAAGACGTGTCAAGATATTGATGATCTGCTTGCGATTCATATCGTGAGGTGTCAAGATTTTACCCGTCAACCATTCCTGGGCACACATATCACGACCATCTGGCAAACGACGAGTCCATAGTAATTGAGGAGCGATTTGTTCTCTGGCTAGGCCAGGTAGGATTGGAGAGGTGTTCATTTTTACAAAGACGCGCTTCCCATCAGGGTAGCTTCCCATATAAGCTTTGCCGCTCTTCCCAGGTATAGGGGTCAGCGTTAGCTCATTATCACCCAAGTCCATTTCTTTCCTCCGTATAAAGTTTCCTTACTATTCTACTAGTTTTTGGTCTATTCGTCAACCAATCTTTTTAGTTGGTAAGGCAAATAAAACAATTGTAGGAAGAGACTAGCCCCTACAAGAGCCAACAAGGCTATTTTTTCTTGAAAAACCACTGCTCCGACCAGCAGCTCCAGCAAAAGAACTGCACTTCCCACACCGAGCACAACCTGTTTCAGACCCTTTTCTTTCTCCCCTTTTTCTAGTGGAAAGAGCTGGGTCAAGTATTGGTAATCAAAGGCGTGATAGAGGGCTAGCAATTGGAAGAGTAAGAGATAGTTAAACAGTATTACCACTGCTGTCGCAATCCAAGATTGCTCGATAAAGATCTCAGCTAACAAAGAAAGCAAGAGAAGCCTGAAACTGAGGGCAAAGAGATCTCCATTTCGCAGATAAGAACGAAGATAGAGGTTTTGCCAAATCTTCCCTGGAACCTTTTGAACAACATTTAGGATGAAATCCAGATAAGCACGACGTTTGACACTATTTGAAATCCCCTTGACCTGCGTAAAGAGAGCAAAGAAACGAAGCAAGACTTGCTTGCGTTTGCTTTCTTGAGCGATCACATAGTCCCAGTCAAGCCCATTCTCTGTAAAAAATTTACTAACTTTTTGGCGAAAGATTAGGTACTTTGCTGCTCCCAATAAAAGCACATAGATGAAAAAAACTGGCAAGCCATAACCCATGGCTAAAAATAAGGGCGCAAATAAAAGCAAGAAAAGGGTTTGGACAAAGAGCCAAAAGACCAGTGAGCGCATCGTCTGCCCTTTGAGGTGAGACTTAACCTCCTCTTCACTGACTAAGAGAAAGAGCTTGTCAGGTCCTTCCATGTAGGTCGCGATTCCTCCCCAAGCCAAAAGTAAGACAGATACAATCCCAAAAAACAAGAGGATAGGCCAATGATTTTCAGGAAAATCTTGCAAGAGTTGACTATACTGGTAAGCTAGAAAGCCGATAAGAACTAGCAGGAACAAGACAAAGTGGTCATTTAGAACATAACGCAGATAACCGACACACTCCTTACGAAAAGCCTGCTTTCGCTTTAAAAACAAGTCTTTCATAGCTCCTCCTCTTTGGTCAGAGCCAAGTAAATGTCATTCAAACTTGCTTCAGGCATGTCAAAGGCTTCGCGTAGTTGCGCCAGATTCCCCTTGGCACGCACCTCTCCCTTGTGGAGAATGACAAAGGCGTCACACATCTTCTCCGCCGAGTCCAGAACATGGGTACTCATGAGGATAGACTTGCCTTTTTGCTTTTCCACTTCCAAAAGCTGAATCAAGTCAGAAATAGCGAGTGGATCGAGGCCAAGAAAAGGCTCATCTACGATAAAGAGGCTCGGATCCACGACAAAGGCACAGATAATCATGACCTTCTGCTTCATCCCTTTGGAAAAATGCACTGGGAGCCAGTCTAATTTTTGATCCAAACGAAACATTTTTAACAAAGATTCTACTCGCTCAAAAGCCACTTTTTGCTCAATACCATAGGCCATGGCAACCGTCTCGATATGCTCTCTGAGGGTCAATTCCTCATACAGACTAGGCGTTTCTGGGATATAGCCAACCTGTTTGCGGTAGTTGGTTGCATCTTCTCGCAAGGTGAGACCATTAATCTTGATTTCCCCACTGTAAGGTGTCAACAGACCGATAATCTCATTGATAGTCGTTGATTTCCCAGCACCGTTGAGACCAATCAAACCGACCAACTGCCCACTTTCAACTGTAAAGGACACATCTTTCAAGACAGGAACGTGAACATAGCCTCCTGTCAGGTTTTTAATTTCTAACATATTTTCTCCGAATCTGGTATAATGTAGCTATATTATATCAAAATTCAATACAGTAGAGGTGGATTTTATGTCAGATTGCATTTTTTGTAAGATCATCGCAGGGGATATTCCTGCTTCAAAAGTATACGAAGATGAGCAGGTTCTTGCCTTTCTTGATATCTCTCAAGTAACGCCTGGACACACCTTAGTCGTGCCAAAAGAGCACTACCGCAATCTCTTGGAGATGAATGCTGCGAGCGCCAGCCAACTCTTTGCACAAGTGCCAACAGTGGCTCAAAAAGTTATGAAGGCTACCAAGGCTGTCGGCATGAATATCATTGCCAATTGCGAGGAAGTCGCTGGTCAAACGGTCTTTCATACCCATGTGCACCTCGTACCTCGCTACGGTGCAGAAGATGACCTCAAGATTGACTTTATCGCTCACGAACCTGACTTTGACAAACTTGCCCAAGTCGCTGAAACCATTAGAAACGCTTAAGGAGTTGCCATGAAACTATCCAATCTATTGCTATTCGCAGGAGCTGCAGCTGGAAGTTATTTTGTCGTAAAAAATCGCCAAGCCATCACAGAGGAGTTTGTGGATACTAGCGACCGTGTCGAAGCTATGAAGGAGGATTTGGATGTCATTCAAAACAGTCTACAAATCATCGACCGGCAAAAAACCCTTATCAAGGAATACCAAAAAGACCTAACCTACAAGTTCAAAGTCTTGGAAAAGGATTTCCAAACCAGAATGGCGGTCCTCCAAGAAGAAAAACAAGAATAAGAAAGCCTCCAACTTTCCTTAAACTCTTTTTTGGATACTAGGTTTGAACAGAAAAAGGAGGCAATGAAAGTGAAACAGTTTTTAAAAGTTCTAGCGAAGGTCATCGCAATCCCTTGTGGCTGCCTCTGTCTCCTTGCAGTTCTGGCATTTCTACTACTAATCAATCTTTTCAAAGCGTCACCGAGTGACATCCAAAAAGGGAATGAATCCTTAAAACAAATCTTTATCTCTCTTGACATGCCTCCTAAGAAAGTAGAATCAAATGGAAGGTATCAATTTGAGGGTGGAGGCTTACATTTTTATGTTACTTTCTCAGATGAGGTCATCAATAGCCACCCCGTCCTAAAAGAAAGTCCAAAACTCTCCAAAAACCGACTCGAAGTCTATGTCCTCCAGACAGGAGAGATTTCATACTATAAAGTTGGAGACAACTTATTCAATCATGGTTTAATACAATTTTTAGAGGAGGAGGGCGAGAAGTATCTCCAAGAAATCGGAAAGAAATTTAATCCCAATTACTCAATTCTCTTTTGGAATGATCAGGAAAGTCTAAAAAAGGGAATCGTATTCTATGAAAAAGCCTTGACCTTGGTAGATATTCAGGATAATTCAGCAATCAAGCACATTGATACCGTCACCGTTAAACCAGGTAAAGAAGCGGAAATCAAGCAACTCATCCGGGAGATGGATGCAGCTGGCCTGCTTACTCAAAAGTATAAATAGCAGGCTAACTGGAAAATGATTTTTCGATGCTAAATTTTCAAAGATAACGCAAAAAAAGAGCCAATTGGCTCTTTTTACTTTATTCTCCTTCAAAGGCATCTTTTATATGCTCAAAGAAGCCTTTTTTCTTTGGATTGACTTTCAAATCACCCGCAGCTGCGAATTCTTTAAGCGCTGCTTTTTGGCGATCATTCAAGCCTGTCGGAGTCACGACATTAACTGTAACGTATTGGTCACCAACGGCACCACCACGAAGGCTCGGAGCTCCTTTGCCACGTAGACGGAATTTCTTGCCAGTCTGAGTCCCATCTGGGATAACCAATTCAACATCACCGTGCACGGTTGGAATTTCCACAGTATCACCAAGAGCAGCTTGGACAATATTAAGATTTAACTTGTAGAAAATAGTTGTTCCTTCACGTTCAAACTTATCGCTGGCTTCTACTGAAACCACCACGTACAAGTCTCCGTAAGGCCCACCGTTAAATCCTGCTTCACCTTGGCCCGCTAGGCGAATTTGTTGGCCTGTTTCCACACCAGCAGGGATTTTCACATGTACACTATGAGCTTGTTTTTCATGACCCGTTCCGTGACAAGTTGTACATGGATCTTTGATTTCTTTTCCGCGACCATGACAGACATCACAGGTTACTTGACGGCGCATCATACCAAGCGGAGTCTGCGTATCGACATTAATGACACCAGCGCCATGACAGCGTCCACAAGTGACTGGACTTGTTCCTGGTTTAGCACCAGATCCATTACATGTACGACAGCTGGCTTCACGATTGTATTTAACTTCTTTTTCCGTTCCAAAGATAGCTTCTTCAAAAGTCAAACTCACACGATACTGGAGGTCGTCTCCTTGACGAGGAGCGTTTGGATTGCGCGAAGCTCCGCCTCCGCCGAAGAAACTTGAGAAGATATCCTCAAAACCACCGAAGCCACTTGCTCCGTCAAAGCCGCCAAAACCGCCAGCACCACCAAAGCCACCGTTGGCACCCGCCGCACCATATTGGTCATAGGCTGCACGTTTTTGGTCATCACTCAAAGTCTCATAGGCTTCTTGAACTTCCTTGTATTTTTCCTCAGCACCAGGTTCCTTGTTGATATCTGGGTGGTATTTTTTGGAAAGCTTACGATAAGCCTTTTTGATCTCGTCTGCCGAAGCGTTTTTTGACACCCCCAGACGATCATAAAATTCAGTATTGTTCATAATTCAAGATACAAAGGGCGTCAAACGGACACAGTCAAAATAAGAGTTTTGACGACGGACGCTTACGTCCTAGAAAAAACTATCTTTTTGACACAGTCCGTAGCCCGTGTTCAGTTACTCGAACACCCTTATTCCTTTCTATAGTTTATAAGTAAATCATTAGAGAGTATTTTCTATACTCTGTTTCACTTCATCAAACTCTTTGTCCGATAGAGTAAAAATCAAGTCCTCTTCTGAATATTCGTTCTGTTCTTTAAAATAGTTGTCAGTATTTTCTGCCAAACCTAGACCAAGAATTACTTTTCTTGCAAACTCTTGATGTGCAAAGCCAATAGCAGTAATGATATTTTTATCTTGCAGGACAGCTTTTGCTTTGAAATTTTCCCGAGGAACAAATTCAAAATAGTCAAAGAAGTTTTGCCAAATCCCACCTGTAAATTTCGTATCATTCAATAAACCTGCTTTTGCCAACAAAATAGGCGCTGAAGAAATGGCTGCAATTAAGATATCCTGCTTGCCGAGTCCCCTCAAAAACGAATTTAATTTTTCATCCTGTAGAGCAGACCCTATATTTACCATTCCTGGCAAAATGACACAAGAATAATCTTCTAGACGTATTTGATTCAACGTCTTCGTCGGTTGGCAGGGCAAACCATCTTCAGAGACAATCATCGAATGATTTGAAGCGACATAATCAATCGTGATGTCAAAAGACAGAGCTAAAGTACTTGTTAAAGTGGCTATCTCATAAAGAGAAAAATTAGGATAAAGGACACAAAGTACTTTTTTCATAAGCTACACCCTCTATTTTACCGAAAAACAGAGGCTGGGTTGCAACCTCTGGATTTCTTCCTATCATTACGACGTTCAAGTTTTAAAAATCAAACTAGTAATGCTTAACTGAGTTTCGGCTAAAAACTTCGGAAAAAAGATAAGCCATCTTTTGTGCATCGCACAAGGCGATGGCTTCCTATTTTTCTTTCGTTTTCTTAACGCCTCAACATCTTATTTCTCCGTAAACTCTCCGTCTACGACGTCATCGCCTGCGTTTCCTGTTGCTTGTGCGCCTTCTGCTCCTGCTTGAGCTTGTTGAGCAGCTGCGGCTTGTTCGTAGAGTTTAACAGCAAGTCCTTGAGCTTTTTCGTTCAATGCTTCAAGTTTTGCTTTCATGTCGTCCAAGTTGTTGTCTTCTTGAGCTTTCTTAAGGTCATCAAGGGCAGCTTGTGCAGCATCACGTTCTGCATCGAAGCCTTTGCCTTCAGTTTCCTTGATTGTCTTTTCAGTCGCAAAGATTGCTTGATCTACTTCGTTACGAAGGTCTACTTCTTCTTTACGTTTCTTATCTGCTTCAGCGTTTGCTTCTGCATCTTTCATCATACGGTCGATTTCTTCGTCCGTCAAACCTGAGTTTGATTGGATAACAATTGTTTGTTCTTTTTGAGTTCCAAGGTCTTTGGCTTTAACAGATACGATACCGTTTTTATCGATGTCAAATGTTACTTCGATTTGAGGAATTCCACGAGGAGCGGCTGGAATATCTGTCAATTGGAAGCGTCCAAGAGTCTTGTTATCTGCTGCCATTGGGCGTTCACCTTGAAGAACGTGGATATCAACGGCTGGTTGGTTGTCTGCCGCAGTTGAGAAGACTTGTGATTTAGATGTTGGAATCGTAGTGTTGCGATCGATCAGTTTTGTGAAGACACCACCCATTGTTTCGATACCAAGTGACAATGGCGTTACATCAAGAAGGACAACGTCTTTCACATCACCAGTAATGACACCACCTTGGATCGCAGCACCCATGGCAACCACTTCATCAGGGTTCACTGATTTGTTTGGCTCTTTACCAGTTTCAGCCTTAACAGCTTCTACAACAGCTGGGATACGAGTGGAACCACCAACAAGGATAACTTCATCGATTTCTGACAAGCTCAAACCTGCATCTGAAAGGGCTTGACGAACTGGAACTTTTGTACGTTCTACAAGGTCACGAGTCAAATCGTCAAATTTCGCACGAGTCAAAGTCATTTCCAAGTGAAGAGGTCCAGCTTCACCAGCAGTGATAAATGGCAAGCTGATTTGAGTTGAAGTTACACCAGAAAGGTCTTTCTTAGCTTTTTCAGCTGCATCTTTCAAACGTTGCATTGCCATCTTGTCAGTTGACAAGTCAATACCGTTTTCTTTCTTGAATTCTGCTACCAAGTGGTCGATTATTTTTTGGTCAAAGTCGTCACCACCGAGTTTGTTGTCCCCTGCAGTTGACAATACATCGAAGACACCATCGCCGAGTTCAAGGATAGAGACGTCGAATGTACCACCACCAAGGTCGAATACCAAGATTTTTTCTTCTTTGTCAGTCTTATCCAAACCGTAAGCAAGAGCGGCTGCAGTTGGTTCGTTAACGATACGTTCTACTTCAAGACCAGCGATTTTACCAGCGTCTTTTGTTGCTTGACGTTGAGCATCGTTAAAGTAAGCAGGAACTGTGATAACTGCTTTAGTTACTTTTTCACCAAGGTAATCTTCAGCGTAACCTTTCAAGTATTGAAGGATCATAGCTGAGATTTCTTGTGGAGTGTATTCTTTACCGTTAGCAGA
The DNA here is from genome assembly GCF_001578705.1 of Streptococcus oralis. Lineage (GTDB taxonomy): Bacteria > Bacillota > Bacilli > Lactobacillales > Streptococcaceae > Streptococcus > Streptococcus oralis_J. Next base: position 35,701 of record NZ_KQ969038.1, read on the forward strand.
AACTTTTTCAGAAGTTCCCATTTTAGATTTGATAGAGATAACTGTATCTGGGTTTGTGACCGCTTGACGTTTCGCAGCATCACCAACGATGATTTCTCCGTTTTTGAACGATACTACAGATGGAGTTGTACGGTTCCCTTCTGGGTTTGCGATGATTTTGCTTTCAGTTCCTTCAAGAACTGCAACTGCTGAGTTTGTTGTACCTAAGTCAATACCGATAATTTTAGACATGTGTTTTTCTCCTTAAATTTTATATTCTTTCTTTTTGATACCCTTCTTAGGTGGCGGCGCCGTCAGAGCTTGACTTCGTCAATCTCTTTGACTAAACTTTGAGCCTAAGGTCTCAAAGTTTGCGCAAATAACGCCACGGCGAAGAGTATCGCCTTTAGTTCGCTTCGCTCACTATTGCAAAGCTGAACTACTTTTTTATCTTTCTTCATAGTTTATTGTCGTTTCAGACAAGATTTTTAAGCTCTATTGCCTAGTTGTATACTACTACCATTGCTGGGCGTAGGATACGGTCATGGAGTTTGTAGCCTTTTTGGAAGACTTGGGCGATGGTATCTGCTGGATGTTCATCGTCTGCTGGGAGAGTTTGGATGGCCATATGATAGTTATGGTCAAATTCGCCATCAGCTGCGATTTCTTCGATTCCTTCTTCTTTCAAAGCGTGAATCAAGCTCTCTTGCACCATCTCCAATCCTTTTTTGACATCGTCTGTCAATCCTTCAACTGCAAGTGCACGTTCTAGGTTATCGAGCGATGGTAAGATTGCTTTTGCCAAATCTTGACTACGATAGCGCTGCAAGTTTTGACGCTCTTCATTAGCTCGGCGCTGGATATTTTGCATTTCTGCATGAGCACGAAGATATTTATTTTCAAACTCGTCCGCACGTTCATTTGCCAAGTCTAACTCTGACTTTTCAGGAGTTGTTTCTTCAACTGTTTCCACAACTTCCTCTTCTTTTACTTCTTCGTTTTTTATTTCCTCAGACATTTTTCGCCTCCTTTTTAGGAATTTATGTAATTTCATGTTCAACTCACCTCATAATGATTACTACTCAAATAGCGGTAGAAATCTGTGAGTTTCATAGTTAGGACTCGATTGACAACATTGAGTTGATTAACCAATTGCTGGTAATCCAGATTAACCGGACCGATAATGGCAAGAATTCCAAAACCTCGATAAGGAATGAGGAATTTACTGCTAATCACTGCTAGATCTGCTAGACAAGACTCTTGACTGTCCGCAACACGGACATTTTGCATTTGATCTTCATGCAGACCCTCACGAATTTCCAGAGCCACTTTCTGTGGTTGGTCAAAAAACTGATAAGCTGCTAGATTTGCAAAATTCAAGAGATTGACCTTACCAGCCACCACAATGTTTTCGTTGAACATTTCTTTAAAAATGTGTTCAAAAAGATCCATAACATTGTCCGTCGTTGTGAAGTAACGCTGGATAATCTGCGGAATCTCCGTCCGAATCTTGTAGTGAATATCTAGAACGGTGTGACCTAGGAAACGTTCCTGAATGATTGCCTTAAGCTTCAGCAAATCTTCCTGCAAGAAGTTCCTTGGAATCAGAAATTGACTGGTAACCGTTCGCGACTCGTCTAGGGTAAATACTGCCAAGGCTGTATGTTGCCCTAGAACAACGATATCAAAAGCTGTCAACCGTTGCCTGCTGGGCTCAACATCCAGTGCCACTACCGTACAGCCACTCAATTCTGTTAGTAGATTGGCAGCCTCTTGAAGAATATCCTCTAGTTTGAAGAATTCCTGATCAAAGGCTTTGACAATCTCATAGACCTCATTTTCAGCCAGTCGGTCAAAATCCAGTGAGTGTTTCACATAGTACTGAAAACCAGCAACACTTGGCATCCGACCGCTTGAAGTATGCGCCTTCTCAAGCAAACCTTGCTTTTCTAGAGCCGCCATATCATTACGAATGGTTGCACTGCTAGAGTTGATAGACTCTTGCAAAGCTTTGGATCCGACAGGTTCGTGCGTTTTGGTAAAGATGTCAATAATCAGATTTAAAATATCCTGCTGACGCTCTGTAACCATCTCATCACTCCTCTCTGTCCAATCGATTAGCACTCGATCCACCTAAGTGCTAACTCATGATTCTATTATACACCCTTAGAAGAGAATGTCAAGACAAAAACTCAAAAAATTAGCACTCTTTTGCCAAGAGTGCTAAAAATCAGTCTGAAGACCTAGAAACTTACTTTTCATCAATTTGGTATTTCCTTTTAAGTCTGAAAAAACCATAGATTAGATAAGAAATTAAGCAAGCATATAACAAGAAAATAATAAAGAAAGACTGAGACAAGTTTTCTCGATACAAACTCATGCAAACAACAAGACCACCTGAGAAAGCAGCTGTACAGGATCGAAGTCTAGACCGCATAACTTCCCACCTGAGGTCATTACTCATATAGATTTGATCATCTGAAAGTATATCGGAAGCTGGTTTACGAAGAATCAAACAAGAACCTGTTTCTATCAATTCCCAACCGCTATTTTTAAAATTTTGTAGTTCATGCTTATACTTTTTAAGATGGCGAGTATCATAGATCTGATAGATGACATCATCTGGTTGGCATTGTTCAAAATAGAAAAAGCTCAAACGATTAGTTCTATATCTCCAACCTTTCAAGTGCATCTCATGCAAATAATCTTCTTCCTTGTCCAAATCAATAATGGTGAAAATCCGAAATTGTACTTTGCTATTCATTGCCTGACCTCCAAATCAGAAAACAAGTATTGTTTCAGCTATCAGATAATTCTTTCCACTTTTGGAACAATCTCCAAAAAATATAAGAAATCTGAATCGCAAAAACTATCAATAAAACACAATCCATAATAACAATCAAAAACATTACCCAACTGAAAGAACTACCTCCACTGAAAAACTTTGAGAAAACCGGTAGTAGAGCTGAAAAAAGAATCAAAATAGGTAGCATCCGCATTATTTAAATCCGTTTGACCATGGCTAACTTCCCAGTAGCGTCATTATAGATTTCAAACTCGGCATCCAACTCAATTCCAGAACGAAGCTTTCTAAAGTAGGAAAAGCCATTAAAGTCTGTAATATGCTCCCAGCCACAGTCTTTAAATAGTTGTAAATAGGAGGCTCTCTCTGATTTTTCCATTGGGTGAAAATCCAACTGATAAGACACCTGCTCCGGTTGGCACTTTTCAAAAGTATACTTAACCGCAACTACTAAGTTAGAGTAACTCACTTCCTTAAGTTTCCAACCCTTAGCATGCATTTCCCCAAGGTATAAAGCCTCTCTATCATAATCCGCAATGGTAGTAATTCTATAAACAACCTTCTTTTCCATCAACCTTCCTCCCGACTATTTCTGTAAAGTCGTTCAATACGTTTCAATTCAATATCTAAGACTTTTCGTCCCAAGTCTGTGATCTGATAGATTTTACGCTTTTCCTCTTCGCGAACAAAGGAAATCAAGCCATCCTTTTCCATCTTTGACAAGGTCCCATACATAGTCCCCGGACTAATCAAGATTTGCGAATCTGTCATCTCCTTGACCTTTTGGGTAATACTATAACCATGACGTTCCTTTTGCAGACAGAACAAGATATAAAAACCCGTTTCCGTCATCGGAAGATAAACTCGACGAATCTTATCCGTTAATTCCATTTACAACTGCCTCCTATTCAGTTCGATACATCGCACCTCGTTATATAAAATATATCACACCTCGATATAAAACGCAAGAAAAAAGACCGCCCTCAGGCAATCTTTCTTCTACATTAATAAAGATCTAAATAGTTATCAACTTCCCATTGTGAAACAAAGGTCGCATAACTAGCCCACTCGATACGTTTGGCTTCAAGGAAGCTGGTATAGATGTGGTCTCCGAGGGCAGCCTTAACTACTTCATCTTCAGTCAAAGCTTTCAAGGCGTTATGAAGAGTTGATGGAAGGTCTGTGATCCCAGCTTCCTTACGCTCTTCTGCTGTCATGATGTAGATATTTTCTTCGATAGGAGCTGGTGCTTCGATTTTGTTTTCAATACCGTGCAAACCAACTTCCAAAAGAACTGCCATCGCGATGTATGGGTTTGCCATTGGATCCACTGAACGCAACTCGAGACGAGTTCCCATACCGCGTGAAGCAGGCACACGCACAAGTGGTGAACGGTTACGACCAGCCCAAGCAATGTAAACAGGTGCTTCATAACCTGGAACCAAACGTTTGTATGAGTTAACTGTTGGGTTCATGATAGCAGTATAGTTGTAAGCATGCTTGATCAAACCACCAAGGAAATGGTAGGCCGTTTCAGATAACTGCATTCCTTTTGGATCATTTGGATCAAAGAAGGCATTGTTTCCTTCTGCATCAAACAAGGACATATTACAGTGCATACCTGATCCAGCGATACCAAATTTTGGTTTCGCCATAAAGGTTGCGTAAAGACCGTGTTTGCGAGCAATGGTTTTAACAACGAGTTTAAAGATTTGAATCTTGTCACAGGCACGGAGGACTTCATCATACTTGAAGTCAATTTCATGTTGTCCAACTGCAACCTCGTGGTGACTCGCTTCTACTTCAAATCCCATTTTGGTCAAGACATTCACAATTTCACGACGTGTATTGTCTGCAAGGTCAGTAGGTGCCAAGTCAAAATAGCCACCCTTGTCATTTACCTCAAGAGTTGGATCCCCATTTTCATCCAATTTAAACAGGAAGAATTCTGGCTCTGGACCAAGGTTGAAGGATTTGAATCCTACTTCTTCCATATGACGAAGTGCACGCTTCAGATTCCCACGAGGGTCACCTGCAAAGGGTTCTCCTTCTGTTGTATAGACATCACAGATCAAACCTGCAACACTTCCGTTTTCATCTCCCCAAGGGAAGACTGTCCATGTATCCAAGTCTGGGTACAAGTACATATCTGACTCATTGATACGTACAAAACCTTCAATAGAAGATCCATCAAACATGGCTTTGTTTGACAAGACTTTATCTAACTGTTCATCTGTAGCAGGAATTTCGACGTTTTTCATCGTTCCCAGAATATCTGAAAACATGAGACGGATAAAGGTAACATTTTTTTCCTTGACTTCACGACGAATATCTGCAGCTGTGATTGGCATGGTTTTTCTCCTTAATATCTGACTACTTGCGGTTGCCTAACCGCGACCAAAAGGCGACTGTGCTGAAGCAAAGCGTCCCTGTTGGAGGAGCTCATTATGAAGCGCACGACGCACTTCCGTTGGACTCACTGCTTTCTTGGATTTCGCCTCACGTTCAGCATATTTCTTCTTAATGGCAGCGATATTGAAACCTTCCGAGATATAGTCTTTGATTTCAAGTAAACGATCCATGTCATTCAAAGAATACATGCGACGGTTCCCTTCGTTTCGATCAGGCTTTATCAACTCTTGATCTTCATAATAACGAATCTGACGCGCCGATAGATCGGTCAACTTCATCACACTGCCGATAGGAAAAACAGCCATATTTCGGCGAAATTCTCTTTCCTTCATTTACAATTTCCTTCTTTCTGTCTATTATAGTCTAAAAAAAGATATACGTCAATTGATAATGTCACAAAATATAACATTATTTTCTTTTTTTCTCAAAAAGATTTCTGAAGCGATCAATATCATAATTTACGAGTATTGCGACAAAAACACCCATAAAAGTTTCAAATACACGAGCAAATACGTACAAAAATGTTTCTCCGCTCGGTATTGATAGGGTAATAATCAACATAGCTGCTACACCACCAATAACTCCCGCCTTATTGTTCATAGCAACATTTGTCATAATGGTTAACATGGTGCAGATTGGCACAATCAGCAAGGTCACCCAAAAGGCTTCTTGAAATAAGGTATTTAAGAGGAAAAAGACAAGAGCATAAAAACCTCCGATGCTATTTCCTAAGATACGTGAAGTTCCAAAATGGACACTCTTATCAAAGCTTTCTCTCAAACTAAAGACTGCTGTCAAAGCCCCAATTTGAAGCCCCTTCCAACCAAAGAATCCAAAAATCAAGAGAACTAAAAAAACAGCAATTCCGGTTTTAAAGGTTCGTAGACCAAGCTTGAACTGTGACTTATCAAATTTATATTTTTTAAAATAACCCATAATCTCAACTTTCTATTTCCATTTTATCATAATTTAGTTGATTTTATGAGCCAAAATCAATCGGAAACGTTTTTAATTCAAGCTACAAGAAAAAGAGGAAACAAAGTTCCTCTTTTCATCGTTTCATTTACGAAAGATTATTTTTCTGTAAGTGCAGCCAATCCTGGCAATACTTTACCTTCAAGGAGTTCCATTGATGCTCCACCACCAGTAGAGATCCATGAGAACTTGTCTGCGCGACCGAGGTTGATGGCTGCAGCAGCTGAGTCACCACCACCGATGATTGATTTCACGCCTGGTTGTTTCACGATAGCGTCCATCACACCGATTGTACCAGCTTGGAAGTCAGGGTTTTCAAATACACCCATAGGTCCGTTCCATACAACTGTTTTGGCACCAGTCAAAGCTTCGTCGAATTTAGCGATAGATTTAGGACCGATATCCAAACCAAGGAAACCTGGGTCTACTGCTTCACCTTCAGTGTCTTTCACTTCAGTGTAGTCAGCAAATGCGTTTGCTTCTTTTGAGTCAACTGGCAAGATCAATTTGCCGTTTGCTTTTTCAAGAAGAGCTTTCGCAACATCCAATTTGTCTTCTTCTACAAGTGAGTTACCGATTTCGATACCTTGAGCTTTGTAGAATGTGTAAGTCATCCCACCACCGATAAGCACTTTATCAGCTTTTTCAAGCAAGTTTTCGATGACACCGATCTTGTCAGATACTTTTGAACCACCAAGGATCGCTACGAATGGACGTTCTGGAGCTTCAACAGCTTCTTGGATGTAGGCAATTTCGTTTTCAAGAAGGAAACCAGCAACTGCTTTTTCAACGTTTGCTGAGATACCAACGTTAGATGCGTGTGCACGGTGAGCTGTACCGAATGCATCGTTTACGAAGATACCATCTCCAAGTGATGCCCAGTATTTACCAAGTTCAGGATCATTTTTAGATTCTTTCTTGCCGTCAACATCTTCGAAACGAGTGTTTTCAACCAAGAGAACTTGTCCATCTTCAAGAGCGTTAACAGCGGCTTCCAATTCAGCACCACGTGTAACACCTGGGATAAATTTAACTTCTTGTCCCAATTTAGCAGCCAAGTCAGCAGCTACAGGAGCAAGTGATTTACCTTCTTTGTCTGCTTCTTCTTTTACACGTCCAAGATGAGAGAAGAGGATTGCACGTCCACCTTGTTCAAGGATGTACTTGATAGTTGGAAGAGCTGCAGTGATACGGTTGTCATTGGTAATCACGCCATCTTTAACAGGTACGTTGAAGTCAACACGAACGAGAACTTTTTTCCCTTTCAAGTCAACGTCTTTAACAGTCAATTTTGCCATTAGATATGACTCCTTCTTTTTTTATACGTGTTAATTATATCACAAAATCAGTAAAAGAGATAGCAAAAGCCTGCACTTTTCTTGTTCTCTATTCCATCTGGAAAAATTGACATTAACTTTGCTTATCAGATGAAACCTTTACCATTTTCATCTTTAATTAAACCTATCCTGATACAGTAGATTAAACAGCCACTGAAGATTAATGAGGGACTTGGATTGTACATCAAGTACGGGTTGAACGGTCTCTCTAATACCTTGTTTTATCTTTTTTTCGTCAATTGTAGCTAGATCAATCTTTTTATAATGCTTGTCAATAGCCCACTCAAGAGAAAAATTTTTTCCGAATTTATAAGCTACATTATTTTGATCTCTATAGCTATAACTTCCATCAAACTCAGAAAAATTTGTAGGTTTACCAATCATATTGGTTGAATTTTCAATAAAATTTCTACCATCATCATCATAGCGGATTCCTTCTATTTCTGGTGTATAAACCCACCACATATTTTCAATCAACATAACTAAGTCAAGCTCTGTCCCCTCCTTATGGGGCATCTGTTGGGCATAGTAGACCGAATTGTGTTTTAAATTAGTATATGCATAGAAACTTATGAGCAAGATTGTTACAATTCCTACTAGAAACGCTTTTACCATTTTCATCTTTAGTTAAACCTGTCCTGATACAGTAGATTAAACAGCCACTGAAGGTTGACGAAGGGTTTGCTCTGAGCATCAATAACTGGTGCAAAAACCTCCCTAATCTCCTGTTTTATTTCATCCTCATGAATTTCTTTTTTGGGTTGCTCTCCTGATAAGTCAGTCACATGGAAAAATCTAAAGGTACTATCAAAAGCTACAGTTACACGATTTTTATGATACAAAAAATTTCCCATAGAGTTGGACAGAACTGTTTCCGTTTTGGTATTTTCAATAGCATTATTCCCATCATCATCATAGCGGATTCCTTCTATTTCTGGTGTGTAAACCCACCACATATTTTCAAGTAACATGACTAAATCGGGCTCTGTCCCCTCCTTATGGGGCATCTGTTGGGCATAGTAGACCGAATGGTATTTCAAATTAGTATATGCATAGAAACTTATAAGTAAGATTGTAACAATTCCTACTAGAAGCGCTTTTACCATTTTCATCTTTAGTTAAACCTGTCCTGATACAGTAAATTAAACAGCCACTGAAGGTTGACGAAGGGTTTGCTCTGAGCATCAATAACTGGGGCAAACACTTCCCTAATCTCCTGTTTTATTTCATCCTCATGAATTTCTCTTTTTGGTTGTTCTCCTGTGAAGTCACTTACATGGTGAAATCTAAAAGTACTATCAAAACCTATAGAGAGATGATATTTATGATATGAAAAATTTCCCATGGTTTCTGATAAAACAAAATTGTTTTTAGTGTCAATAATAGCATTCCCTCCATCATCATCATAGCGGATTCCTTCTATTTCTGGTGTGTAAACCCACCACATATTTTCAAGTAACATGACTAAGTCGGGCTCTGTCCCCTCCTTATGGGGCATCTGTTGGGCATAGTAGACCGAATGGTATTTCAAATTAGTATATGCATAGAAACTTATAAGTAAGATTGTAACAATTCCTACTAGAAGCGCTTTTACCATTTTCATCTTTAGTTAAACCTGTCCTGATACAGTAAATTAAACAGCCACTGAAGATTAATGAGGGGCTTAGATTGTACATCAAGTATGGGCTGAACGGTCTCTCTAATTTCATCTAAAACTAGTTGTTGATTGAATTCAATATCATTATAATGTTCATCAAATGCACTTTGAATACGAAAAACTTCATCGAAGAGATAATGATTATCAGTACCGGAATGAAACATTAAATAATCTCCTGATGCAGAGAATATTGACTCCTTTCCCTCAATATTTCTAGCTATACTATTCATTCCATCATCGTCATAGCGGATTCCTTCTATTTCTGGTGTATAAATCCACCACATATTTTCAATCAGCATGACTAAGTCAGGCTCTGTCCCCTCCTTATGGGGCATCTGTTGGGCATAGTAGATCGAATTGTGTTTTAAATTAGCATATGCATAGAAACTTATGAGCAAGATTGTAACAATTCCTACTAGAAGCGCTTTTACCATTTTCATCATCTCTTTCCTTTCTTACGACCAAACCAATTTTTAATTGGATTAACGATCCATTTGTTTACAGTGTTTACCACTGGTTTTATAATATAGCGATTGGTTGCCCGAGCGATTGGCCTTACAACCTTCTGATAAATCGGTTTGACGATTGGTTTAACAATATGGTTGTAGACGGGCTTAACAACATAGTTATAGACGGGTTTGACGACTGTCCGATTCACAAAACTTGCCGCAGGCTTGAGTACATGATTGTAGACGGGCTTAAGCACATTGTTGTGGATAGCTTTTGCAATAGGCTTCACCACGTGATTATAGGCAGGTTTGACAACTCCATGGTAGAAGGGTTTCGCTACTGCATTATAAGCAAAGTTTACGATTGGTTTTACTACTGGTTTTATAACCTTTTGATAGAGCGGTTTAGCCACTTTATTCACAGCGACATCAACTACTGGTTTGACGACACTATTGTAGAGGGGTTTCACCACATTGGTAGCTACAAAGGTTACGACTGGCTTAAGGAGATAGTCATTAACAGCCTTTGTCACTCTCGCACCCACATATAAGGTAGCACTTCCAAAAGTAGCCAAGGTATTTCCTATCGGAGCTGCAATATGCTTCTCGACAAATTTTAGTGGGTGTTTCATAAAGGAATCAAAGCCGGATTTTAGTGGTTCCAAAATATCTTTTTGAATCGTCGTTGAAGGATCTTTCCACAACCGTTCTACAAAAGCTTTGCCCTCATTGAACTTTTTCATCCCAAACAAGGCGAGCCCTGATAAACTAAAAATACTTCCAAGTAACAAGAGATCTTTATAGCCCTCGGCAGTGGTATTTCCCGACTGCTCTTTGAGTACTTGGTGATAATACTCTTGACGTTTCTGCTCCAAGCCATCTGTATGGTAATATTTTTCGATGGCCTGATCCAAATCCAAGTCTTTAAAGTCCCTATGATACTTCAGGATAAAGGCATCTATATCTGTGAGCGTGTCCTTTTCATCGATGGTTGTTAATAAGTCTCCTGTTAGAGAATTATTTTGAAAAAGAATCGCTTTTGGGGATAAGCCAAAAAGGTTAAATGGGGAAAAACCTGCAAAAAATTTCCCTACTTCTTTTAGAAAACTACTTTGATAAGAGGTAGCAATCGGTGCAGCCAGATGTGGAAAGTCAATAGTATATGATGGAGATGTGTGCAAATCAGATAATAGATAATGAATTTTAGAAGTTAAAAAATCTGGGGCTTCTCCAAAATCATTGGTCATGGATTGCAGTTTATCTTTTGAGTAAGGAACACGCGCGATGGCGTTAGCAATAGCGTGATTGATTTTATTGCGATTATTACCATATTTTTTGCGTGCTTCATCTCCAACAGCCCTGATATAATCAAGAAACAATTTCTTCTCATCTTGATTCATCTTGGTATTGGTTAAAAAGGGATCTTTTTTGGTTGGTATCTCTTGCTTTTTGGGTTCAGTATGACTATCCTCTACTCTTTGGCCTTGGTTATTTGGTACTTGGTTTGATCCCTGAGAAAAGGATGGTAATGAGCTCCCTGCCAAAGAGGTCTCTACAGGGTAATTAGAGTTTGCTGAGGAAAAGGATGATGGCAGCTGTGGCCTGATAGTCTTCTCCGCGTTAGGATTCGTAATTTTGCTAGAAGGTTGAAGATTTTCCTTAGCTTGTGGAATCTTCTGATAAACAAAAACCTTTTCTACAGCATGTTCGACCAAGGTCTCAAATACTGTTGGCGTCACATAACCATCTACTTTCTTAGGTGTATGCTTTAGTCTTTGCCCCTCGAGAACTTTATAAGTTAGAGTACCGTACAACTCCTTCCCTTTTTCATCTTGAAACTTTAATGTTACGGGTAGTTCTTTTTGATAGACGAACTGAATCCTTGTTTTTGCCTTATTTTCTGTTAATCTCTTAACATCTACTAATCGATAATTTGGAATATTAAGGGATTCCACTTTATAAGATTCATCATCGAAACCTTTATAAAATTCTGTTTTCTTTAATTCTTTTCCATGTTTATCAACATACTGGACAATAATCGGTTTAGAAACTCGCGTATTGATATTGGCTTGCAAGCTGCTTCCAAAAATATCGTACCTTACAGCTATTGGGTAGTAGTAAGAATCATTCACTCTTTTTGGGGCAGGCGAGTAGAAGGTATAATCAAAATTTGAAATAAAGCCAGCTCCAAGATAGCCACCTTTCGGAAGATCTTTAGAGCCATTTAGACCGACTACGCCTGAAGTAGCATCATAGATAATTCCATCTTCCTTGACGAGATTGGATTCTGTCGGAATGATTTCAACTAAATTTGCAAGGTTCGTTTGAACTCCCTGAGCGGCATCAATATCGGTAGAAATAAAACTAACAAGTATGGGTTGCTCAATCTTAGTTCCATGTTTTACAATTTGATAATGTAGAGCGAGGTTACTTGCATTGTTGTACAATACAACGATAGAATTCCCTGTTGCGCCTGGAATAAATTGCTCACCTGAGAAACCTAGTCCTTTTGGACGACTATCCTGAAATCCAGAATTTGAAGCCCACTCATCTTTATCACTTTCAATGACCGTCCATAGTAAATCTAAATCTATACCAGATAAGGTTTTGCCGACAAAATTGATTCGTCCACTATCACCTACATTGTTGCTATATGCTATAACAGGGGTTGAGGGAGTGTTGGCCTCACCAAATCGTTCACTGTCATTTAAAAGACCATTTTCAGTTCCTTTATCAATTTCGACATATGTTTTATCAGACCAATGAAGTCCTTCTTTGCTGAGAAAGTTATCATCAGTTAGGTTATTTCCCTCAAGATTAATTTCAACATCTTTGAAAAAATCGACACCGGTCGCAGATGGATTTACTCCACCAGAGACTTCAATTTTAGTAATGCTAGGTTCAGAAGTCCCACTATTTTTGTCTTCCTTTAAATCGGAAATTGCATTGTTCGGATTGCCGACAACGACATCATTTGGCGTAGATTTTGCCATATTTTCAACACTAGATTTTGTACTAGTCTGTACAGCTTCATCAGCCATGACACTATAGGTACTGAGGGATAGAACCGTTGCAAAAAGAAATATCCCATGTTTTACAAATAATTTCACAACATCTCCTTAAAATTTTACTGAAATTTTATGGTATCAAATAAACTGATTAAAGTCCAGAAATATGACCGAACTGAATTTGAAGATTATGTTGCTGAAAAACACTTTATGATGGCTTACAAGCTATTCAGTCTCAATTCAGAAAACCATTCGGATGATAGAACACAAAGAAGCAACAACTATTTTTAGCTGTTGCTTCTTGAAACGATTTCTTTCTAATCTCAGCTTAAGAAATACTATCTATTCTTAGTCTTCTCTCTTTTTCAAAGCTACAAGTCCATAGCCACTCATCACTCCGAGAAGCCCCAGAGCTACAAGACTGGCATCTGTTTCTACTCCTGTATTTGGCAGTTGTTTGCTTGCTACTTCACCTTTGACAGGCACTTCTGCAGTTGGAGCATTGGTACTTGGTGTAGCTGGAAGTCCCTTTTGCTCTTTAGAGAGGGTATCAGCATGAGGTTTATCTGGACTTGGCGCCACTTCTTTTGTTCCAACTTCTGTGATTTCTGGAATAGCTTCCTTGAGAACTTCAGTTGAACGAAGGGTGCGTTTGCCTTGGACATCTACTTCTACTAGACGACGAATTTGTCCTTCTTCTCCTTTTTGGACAAGTTGACGTTGACCTTTTAGAAGGCTTGCATTTGGTCGCTCTTGACGTTCGAAGTCCACTGTATCCTCTTCAATTTCTAGTTTCGGAATTTCTAAAACTAGGTCTTTTACTCCCCCAGCCGGTTGGTTGCTTGATAGAACTTTTGTTCCAACTTCTGTGATTTCTGGGATAGCTTCCTTAAGAACTTCAGTTGAACGAAGGGTGCGTTTGCCTTGGGCATCTACTTCTACTAGACGACGAATTTGCCCTTCTTCTCCTTTTTGGACAAGTTGACGTTGACCTTTAAGAAGATCCACATTTTGTCTTTCTTGACGTTCAAAGGCTGTTGTTTCTGTTTCAATAACCAGTTCAGGCAATGCCTCTACTGTTGGCACCACTTCATTAGGATCCATGCTGCCAACGTGGTGACTTTCTTCTGCAGGAGCTAGTTTCTTATTCAGCTTTTCTTTCATGTCCACAAAAGCTTGTGGAGTTGGATTTTGTAGAGCTAACAAAGCTTCAGCTTGGGCAATCAACTCATCTTGAGAATCTTTTTCACGGACGGATTCGAGCAAGCCTTCCAATTCTTCTCTAGCAGTTTGATAACGTTGATTTCCATCCAAGTCCGCTCCAGCTTGTTTCAATTCATTCAAGGCTTTGTTGACTTCTTCCTGACTGGCATCATGGTTTTCAGCAACAGCTTTCGCAGCATTGAGCTTCTCTACTAACGCTTCTTGTTTGTCCTCACTTGAGAAGGTGTAGGCAAGGGTTGACTGACGGCCTTTGGCAGCAGTGATTTCTTGTTTGAGGTACTCATCATTGACAGCTGCTTTTGGAGAAACCAAAACATCAAACTCAGCGGTGTGCCCCTTGTAATGCAAGGTCAAGGTCTGACGACCAGTCTTTTGAGCATCGTAGCCTGTAATTTCAACACCTTGATCAGTAAAGCTGTGAGCCTCTTCTGTCTCATCATCATAGAGAACTCCAAAGCGACCTTCTGCAAGATCCAGTTGATCTCCAACTAGATAGTCTGTTTTTGGTTTCTGAGTAATATACAAGCCTGCTACTTCTTTTGGTTTTCCTTCATCTTGGCCAGTCACTTGTACGTTTAAATCACCAGTAACTGGAAGTCCAAGGTAGCTGACTGTGAGCTTCTGTTCCCCTTTTTGATGAGCGTCGTATCCAGATACAGTCACACCTGAGTGGGTGAGGTTAATCAGCTCGTCGGCTTGTCCCCCTTCATATTGAACACGGAGTGTTCCGCCTCTGAGGTCGAGTTTTTCTCCCTCTTTATAAACCGCCTTCTTAGGTCCTTTTTCAAGGCTGACAGATTTAATTTTTCTTTCATCCTGTGGAATCGCTACAGCCAAAGTGTTACTGATTTCTTTGCCAGGTAGTTGGGTACGATAGTAGAGGAGATTTGGTTGCTTGTTAAAGGCTAATGGTGCTGTTACCAGGTCCCCACCAGTTTCAGTCTTCAAGGTTGCAATTGGTGTTTGTGAATCCGCCTTGTCGTAAACGGTGATGGTTGCACCTGCCGGAACATCAGAGAAGCCTAGTTGAACTTGATGGTTTCCAAGTGAACGAGCCGCTACCTTAGCCATTGGAATATTTTGACTTTCTGTGTCCAAGGTTTCGTACATCTTCCAGTTGTAGATACGAATGGCCTTCCAAGGTGTTCCGTTATCAGATGTAATGACATGCAAACGCCAGTCTTGGGCGGTGATTGGTTTATCAAGAGTGATATCCGTAACGTGCGCTTTATTACCACGGACTTCCTTAGCTAGTTTCCACTCGCCATCAGTATCCTTGTAATAAAGATCAAAGTCCTTGGTGTTCATCAAACCATCGTTAACAGACTCACCGCCAGCTCCCGCATGATCCATCACCCATCTAACAACACGACGTGGTTGGGTCAAGCGAATATCCACACTACCGCTCAACTGAGCTGAAGACCACTTATCTGACAAGCTAGTAATGGTACCGTTCAACATACCTTCGATACCTTCTCCACCTTCAGTATTTGGGAAAGTGCTATCAATAACAGTCGCCCCTGGAACAATATTTTCAGCCAAAGGTCTAGGAAGACTGGTATCTTGAACAGTCATCCCCCAGTTAAAGGATGTCGTCGCAACTTCAGAGCGGAGGCCATTTTTACCAACTGCAACGACCTTCAATTCTTGAGTCGTACCAGTCGCATTAGCAGAACGGCTAACTTTTGGCAAGTAGATAGTGGAAGCAGATGATCCTGTCAATAAACGCCAGTTATCTCCATCTTTTTCGTAAACTTCATAGAAATCGGCATCCTTGTTACCCGCAAACTGGATAACTGCTTCAGCTTCTTGGGCGTTTTTAAGTGATTGTTTCACAACAGAAAGACCCGTCGGCGCTTGTGGTGTTTGGTGATTGTCTGAAATTGTTAATTGACCTAAATTGAACTGATAATTTTTTACAGCTCCTTCATGCTCGAAGAAGAGTTTGACTGCATAGATGGTTTTACCTGCTAGTGAGCTGAGGTCAAATTCTTCATTTGTCCAATCGTCAGATCGCGTAAGTTCCTTCCATGCATTTGCATCATCAAATTTATAGTCTGGAGTCGTAGAGAAGGCCATATAAACTTTAGAGCCTTTTCCTCCCTTGTGGGCAACACGGAGTTTGGTTTTCTCAGTCACTTCTAGTTTAGTAGAATACAAATTCACATCCTGGTCTGTCTTGCCAGCTACATCACCTGAGAATTTAAGTGAGTTACCGCCATTATAAGCATCTGTAAAGTCATATTCTGCACGAAGTTTTTCACCTGTCGAAGTCTGCCACCAGCGCCATGTTGGCAAGACACCTGAAACCGAACGGTAGTTCCACTCAGAATCCTTAGAAACTTTGCCGTCAACAAACCATTTTCTACCGTGCCCTGTATTAAAAGAGGTAGTGAAGGTGCGTCCTACTGCTGGTGTACGATCAGCAACTAAATTGGCAATCCCATACCACTCTTTGTCCGCTGGTTTTTGAGCCGTTGGATCTCCTTGGTAACCTGTAAAGAAGATGTCTTCGTTCTTGTGGTAGTCTTCGCCTGTTTTTCCTAGACTGGTAATCGTATCTGGTGCAAAGAGTCCAAGTGACAAACGCAACTTGCCTTTTTCATCTAAGAGGGCATCCCATTTGACTTTGGTCTTATAAGAACCACCTTGTTGCAATTCCAAACCGGCAAAGACATCATATTGGCTACGCTCTAGCCATTTAGCCATCTCTACTGAGTGGTCATTCTTTTCTTTGTTCCAGTTGAAGTTGGCAAAGAATTGATCTGCAGGAACCTTGTCGCCTTCTTTTTGCATGAACTGGTAGTTGTAATCACCTAGACCATCTTCGTGGTAACGACCGTATTTGTAGGTCATGGCATCGTACCAAGCATACTTGATTGGGTGATTGACTTTAGCTGCGTATTCTTTTGTATAGAGCATGAATTGGCGCATCTTTTCACCAAGAGGTTCTACCAATTCACCCGTTGTTTCCTGGTTGATGAAATAACCATCAAATCCGTAATACTTAGCAAGATCGACAAGTTTTCGTGCAATAGGGAAGGTACCATCTGCATCTTGTTTCAAAGCAGCGGCAAATTTCTCTTGGTCGGCAATGCTGTTTGACCAGTTGAAGAAGAGTGTTCCATAAACGGGAACTCCGTTGCGGTGACCGGCATCAATGACATCTGGAGTTGGAACTAGACCTTCCCAGAAGACCATTGAATCCAAGTATTGCCAGTAGTCAAAGGCGTAGGCCTTGAATTCTTCTCCACCAACAGAAGCGTGGTCTTTAGCTTTCGAGTTGGTATTTGCTAGCGCTTGAACCTTGGCTCTTCTGCTTGCTTTTTCATTAACCAACTGACCTCTGTGGCGCTTGGCAAGTTCAACTGAGGAACGGTTGATGGGATCGTCCTCACGCGCACCCGGTTCCCATTTCAGCAAATCTTCCCATGTATCAAATTTGATTTCTTTGGGCCGGAGACTCTTTTCTTCATTTTTAGGAACGTCTGCTAGACTTGGTTTATCGGCTTTCTTCTCAGCTATTTGAGGAGCTTCCTCTGATTTGACGCCTTCTTTATCAGATAATGGAGCTGTTTCTTCAACTTTTTCTGTTGGAGCTGGCTTCGCTTCTTCTTTTTCATTAACCAAATCCGTTATTGCTGGAGTGTTTTCTGAAATTGGTTGCTCAGCTACTTTATTCTCTGTTTCCGATAATTGTTTTTCGATAGCTGTGGTATCTGGATTAGTTGATTCACTAGCACTTGTCGCTTGAGCACTCGTATTAGTAGCTGGATCAGGGACTGTAACCTGTTCGGCAAGAGCTGGGCTCGCAAATAGAGCTGAACCAATCATCAAGGAACAAGCCCCGATTGACAACTTACGAATACTGTAACGGCAACGTTTTTCAAAAAATAGATCTTTCATCTTATCCTCCTAATAAAATATAAAGTAAGCGCTTCACTCTTTTGATAAAAAGTAACTGTTCTCAGTGCACACCACCAGAACAGGATCATCTTCATTCTACCTCATGTGAAAACGTTGTCAATCCGTTTGATAAAAAAACTATAACTAGGATAAAAAACAGTTTAATTTGGATATAATCCTTGCAGACATTTATACTTGAGGTAAGAACTCTATTTAAGGAAGAAATTTAAAAAAGTTAGCGATTTCTTACTAAAATATCAAGAAAACACTTGTGGGATTTCCTATTATCCTTTAAAATAGAATAGGAGAAATTCCGCGATTATTTTTCGGAGGAAAAAGAAATGTCCATTAATTGGCAGGAAATTTTATTTCACTTTTTAGGAGGTCTAGGACTGTTTTTATACAGCATTAAGACCATGGGAGACGGTTTGCAACAAGCTGCTGGAGATCGCCTTCGTTTTTACATTGACAAGTACACCAGCAATCCCTTTTTAGGCGTTCTAGTCGGAATCGTCGTGACCGCCCTGATTCAGTCAAGTACAGGAGTTACAGTTATCACGGTTGGGCTGGTTAGCGCTAGTCTTCTAACTCTTAGACAGGCTATCGGAATTATCATGGGAGCTAATATTGGAACCACTGTTACTTCCTTTATCATCGGTTTCAAACTGGGTGAGTATGCTTTACCCTTGATTTTCCTTGGAACCATGTTCCTCTTCTTTACAAAAAATAGAACCGCAAACAATATCGGACGCATCCTATTTGGTGTTGGGGGAATCTTCTACGCCCTCAACCTCATCAGTGCCGGTATGAGTCCGCTTAAAGATTTACCACAATTCAAGGAATATATGGTGACCTTGGGACAAAATCCTATTTTAGGAGTAGTAGCTGGTGCGGTGATTACCGTCCTCATCCAGGCTTCCTCGGCTACAATCGGGATTTTGCAAGGCCTCTATGCAGGTGGGTTCCTTGACCTTAAAGGTTCACTACCAGTTCTTTTCGGAGATAATATCGGGACAACCCTAACAGTTATCATTGCGGCAGCTGGAGCCAATGTCTCTGCGAAACGCGTTGCAGCAACCCACGTTACCTTTAACGTTTTAGGGACTATTCTTTGCTTAATCTTATTAGGCCCCTTTACTGCTATGATCGAGTACTTCCAGGCACTCCTTCACCTCTCACCTGAGATGACCATTGCCTTCTCTCACGGTGCCTTTAACGTAAGTAACACCATTGTACAATTTCCGTTCATCGGAGCCTTGGCCTACTTTGTAACCAAGCTCATCCCTGGTGAAGACGAGGTTGTCAAGTACGAGCCCCTTTATCTCGACGAACAACTTATCCAGCAATCTCCTTCTATCGCTCTCGGAAATGCCAAAAAAGAACTTTTACATTTGGGGAACTATGCAGCTAAAGCTTTTGACCTTTCTTATACCTATATCATCGGTTTAGATGAAAAGGTAGCTGAAAAAGGGCACAAGACAGAGGAAGCTATCAACACCATCGATGAAAAACTCACTCGTTACCTCATCAGACTCTCAAGCGAATCCTTGAGTCAAAAGGAAAGCGAAGTCTTGACTAACATCCTTGATTCATCTCGTGATTTGGAACGGATTGGGGACCACGCAGAAGGGTTGCTCAACCTAACAGACTACCTCCAACGCAAAAATGTTCTTTTCTCTGAAGCAGCTTTGGAGGAGTTAGCTGAGATTTATGAAGCAACAACTGCATTTATCAAAGATGCCCTTGATAGTGTGGAAAACAATGATATTGAAAAAGCTCAGAGTCTGATTGAACGCCATAAAGAAATCAACAATATGGAACGCGTTCTCAGAAAGACCCACATCAAACGCCTTAACAAGGGTGAGTGTTCTACACAAGCCGGGGTCAACTTTATCGACATCATTTCCCACTACACTCGTGTGTCTGACCATGCTATGAACCTAGCTGAAAAGGTCATCGCTGAACAGATTTAATAGGTAAGAAGCCACCTTTACTTAGGTGGTTTTTTCGTCTCCTCATTAAGAATTTCTTTTGGAGCATAAAAAAAATACTTTGATTCACAGTGGAATCAAAGCATTTTAAAGAGTTCTCCAAACATGATAGCAGAAACTGCAGTGCCCCTGTACTTGGCCTCTTCTTTTTTGATAAAGCGCGCCAAGTTGATCAATTCAGGTGCTGGGTGTTTGGGATTAGTGAGCAATTCACGATTGACAAGTCCTGAGAGTCGGACTGCTAGTAATTGCTCATTTGTAGTAGGTAGTTTTTTAGCAGTCTCTAGGAGAGCAGCAACTAAATCTTCACTCAAGCCCTGACGAGCATGATTATAGAGTTCTCTTATAAGGCTTTCTAGGTTTGGTTCTACCATCTCCTGACCACCTCCCTTATATTTAATAATTTTTAATCAAATCAACCGTTGAACGATCCAATTTTTTCACCAGAGCTTGCAAGAAGGCTTGAGCTTCAATAAAGTCATCCATAGCATAAAGTGTTTGATGTGAATGGATATAACGAGCGCAGACCCCGATGGTTGTAGATGGGACACCGCCATTTTTCAGATGAGCTGCCCCAGCGTCTGTTCCGCCTTTTCCACAGTAATATTGGTACTTGATACCTGCTTCTTCAGCCGTTGTCAAAAGGAAATCCTTCATACCTGGGAGGAGCAAATGGCCTGGATCGTAGAAGCGAATCAAGGTTCCATCCCCAATCTTGCCTTGGCCACCATAAACATCACCAGCAGGTGAGCAGTCAACTGCGAGGAAGACTTCTGGGTCAAACTTAGTTGTAGAAGTATGAGCGCCACGGAGACCAACTTCTTCTTGGACGTTGGAACCAAGATAGAGTTCATTTCCCAGTTTTTGGCCTGACAAAGCTTCTGCAAGCTCGCTTACCATGAGAACACCGTAGCGGTTGTCCCAAGCTTTAGAGATGATATTTTTTTCATTGGCTGTCAAGATAGCAGAGCTATCAGGGACAATGGTATCACCAGGACGGATGCCAAAACTTTCTGCTTCAGCCTTGTCCGCAAAACCACCATCAAAAACAATATCTGAAATAGCTGGCATGGTTGGTCCACCTGTTCCACGAGTCAAATGTGGAGGAACAGAACCTGAAATCACAGGGATTTCACGACCGCCACGAGTAAAGAGTTTAAAGCGTTGGCTGCTAACGACCATAGGGTTCCAGCCACCGATTTCAACCACACGGAAGGTTCCGTCTGGCTTAATCTCGCTGACCATAAAACCAACTTCATCCATGTGAGAAGCAACTAAGACGCGTGGTGCATCCGCAACTTCTGAATGTTTAATACCGAAAACACCACCCAAGCCATCTGTCACCACTTCATCCACGTGCGGTGTCAACTTATCACGAAGATAGGCACGGACAGGTGCTTCATGACCTGAGATCGCAGCAAGTTCTGTTACTTCTTTGATTTTTGAAAATAATGTTGTCATTTCAGTTCCTTCTTTCTTTCATCCATTTTACCACTTTTTATAGGAGAAGGATAGAGGGAAAGTAGATTGTTTTTTACTCTGTTTTCCGATAAAAGAAAGGGGCAGATGTTATTTCAGGAATTTTTCTATCACTTTACATTAAATTGTCAGAACATTTATTGACAGATTAAAAAAATCGTGTTACATTATCTCCAAGGGTATTTTTATACCAAATCTACATGAAAGGACGGGGTATGAAACTCTCTCATATTTTAACAGGCTTACTTCTACTCCTAGTCTTTCTCTCCATCACCATTGGAACCAGTGATTTTTCTTGGGAAAAATTCTTTGCTTTTGACCAACAGACCTGGCTTCTCTTTCAAGAGTCGCGTCTTCCAAGAACCATCAGTATTCTCCTTGCAGCCTCTAGTATGAGCATGGCAGGACTCCTCATGCAGACCATTACTCAAAATCAGTTTGCTGCTCCGAGTACAGTCGGAACGACAGAAGCCGCCAAACTGGGAATGGTGTTGAGCCTCTTTGTCTTTCCGTCTGCTAGTCTGACCCAAAAGATGCTCTTTGCTTTTGGCTCATCCATCTTATTTACCCTCTTCTTCCTAGCCTTTATGACTATTTTTTCTGTAAAGGAAAGGTGGATGTTGCCCTTAATTGGGATCATCTATAGTGGGATTATCGGTTCTATCACAGAAGTTATCGCCTATCGTTTCAATCTGGTTCAGAGTATGACGGCCTGGACCCAGGGCTCCTTCTCCATGATTCAGACCCATCAGTATGAGTGGCTCTTCTTAGGCCTCATTATCCTGATAGCCGTTTGGAAATTATCCCAAACCTTTACCATCATGAATCTGGGTAAGGAAACCAGTGAGAGTTTGGGGATTTCTTACTCCCTACTTGAAAAGCTGGCCCTCTTTCTAGTGGCGCTAACGACAAGTGTCACCATGATTACCGTGGGTGCCTTGCCATTTCTCGGGGTCATCGTTCCCAATCTCGTCCGCAAGCGCTATGGAGATAATCTGGGCCAAACCAAACTCATCGTCGCTCTGGTCGGCGCCAATCTGGTTCTGGCCTGCGACATCCTCTCTCGAATCTTGATTCGGCCCTATGAGCTGTCTGTCAGTCTCCTTCTAGGAATCATCGGTAGCCTCGCCTTTATCCTACTTCTATGGAGAGGGGGACGAAAAGATGCAGTTTAAAAGCAAACATACCAAACTCTTCTGCCTTCTCATTATTCTGGCCATCGGGGCTTGTCTCCTCTACTTTTGGCCCTTCACCCATCTGTCTGCCTTTGCCTGGAAGTTGCGTTCCCAAAAGATGGTTGTTTATCTCTTGGTAGCCATCGCGACAGGGATTTCGACCATCAGTTTTCAAACCCTGACGGAAAATCGTTTCCTGACACCTAGTATTTTGGGAATCGAATCCTTCTATGTTCTGCTTCAGACCCTACTACTGATATTTGAAAGCAAATTTCTACAGCTTGGAAAGTCTCCAATCTTAGAATTCCTAGTCTTGCTTCTGCTTCAATCCCTCTTCTTTCTCGCCTTACAAGGTTACTTGAAGACGCTGATGAAGCAAGATCTGGTCTTCATTCTGCTGATCTGTCTAGCCCTCGGAAGTCTCTTTCGAAATATCAGTACCTTCCTACAAGTTCTGATGGATCCAAATGAATACGATAAACTGCAGAACAGTCTCTTTGCCTCCTTTCAGCATCTCAACACTTCCATCCT
Organism: Streptococcus oralis; assembly: GCF_001578705.1. GTDB lineage: Bacteria > Bacillota > Bacilli > Lactobacillales > Streptococcaceae > Streptococcus > Streptococcus oralis_J. The sequence goes on from NZ_KQ969038.1 coordinate 58,627, forward strand.
AGCTATCGGTTCTCTGATCATCCTTGCCTTGACAATCTTTTTCTTTCGAAAAGCAGTCGTTCTGGATGTATTGCACCTGCAAAGAGAAACGTCTCAGATACTGGGACTCGATGTTGAAAAAGAACAGAGGGAACTCCTCTGGGGCATCGTGCTTTTGACCTCAACAGCCACTGCCTTGGTAGGGCCTATGGCCTTCTTCGGCTTTATGCTGGCCAATCTTACCTACCTGATTGTCAAAGATTATCGGCACAAGTTGCTCTTTATCGTAGCCATTCTGATTGGATTTATTAGCTTGACCTTGGGGCAAGCCCTTATTGAACGAGTCTTTGCACTGGAAATTCGCATCAGCATGATCATCGAGAGTGTGGGTGGCTTCTTATTCTTTATCTTACTTTATAGGAGGGCACGTCGGTGAAACTAGAAAACATTGACAAATCCATTCAAAAACAGGATATTTTGCAAGACATTACCCTTGAAGTCAGTCCTCATAAACTTACAGCCTTCATTGGTCCAAATGGTGCTGGAAAATCAACTCTCCTCTCCATTATGAGCAGACTGACCAAGAAGGATCAAGGAATCCTCAGTATCAAAGGTCGTGAAATTGAAAGTTGGAATTCGCAAGAACTAGCCAAAGAACTGACTATCCTAAAGCAGAAGATCAATTACCAAGCCAAATTGACTGTAGAAGAACTGGTCAGCTTTGGACGTTTTCCCTACAGTCGAGGTAGACTCAGAACAGAAGACTGGGAAAAAATCCGAGAAACTCTGGACTATCTGGAACTGACCAACTTAAAAGACCGCTACATCGATAGTCTGTCTGGTGGACAGCTCCAACGTGTTTTTATCGCTATGGTACTAGCCCAGGATACAGACTTTATCTTGCTGGACGAACCGCTCAACAATCTCGATATCAAGCAAAGTGTCAGCATGATGCAGATTCTTCGGCGACTGGTGGAGGAACTAGGGAAGACCATTATCATCGTTCTCCACGATATCAACATGGCCAGCCAGTATGCGGATGAAATTGTTGCCTTCAAGGACGGTCAAGTCTTTTGCAAGGGAACGACTGCTCAAATCATGCAGGCTGACCTGCTCAGTCAACTTTATGAGATTCCCATCACGCTGGCTGATATCAATGGCAAAAAAATCTGTATCTATAGCTAGTAACTCAGAAACTCGAGTTAGAGAACCCTCTGTCTCTTAGCTAACAAGCCTATCTAAGAGCCCCCCCTACATCGTTATCACATTTTAAAAAGGAGAAATCATGAAAACATCCCTTAAACTTTATCTCACTGCCCTAGCGGCTAGCTTCTTGCTCTTACTTGGTGCATGTAGTACAACTAAAACTACGAAGCAAACAGAGACAAGCAGTTCTGCTCAAACAGAAGTAACTATCAAAAGTTCACTAGACGACGTCAAACTTTCAAAAGTTCCTGAAAAGATTGTTACCTTTGACCTTGGTGCTGCGGATACTATTCGTGCTCTTGGATTTGAAAAAAATATCGTCGGAATGCCTACAAAAACTGTTCCTACTTACCTAAAAGATCTTGCAGGAAATGTCAACAATGTGGGTTCTATGGTTGAGCCAGACCTAGAAGCCATCGCTGCTCTTGAACCGGATTTGATTATTGCTTCTCCACGTACACAAAAATTCGTAGACAAATTCAAAGAAATCGCTCCAACAGTCCTCTTCCAAGCAAGCAAGGACGACTACTGGACTTCAACTAAAACCAACATCCAATCACTAGCTGCTGCCTTCGGTGAGACAGGTACACAGAAAGCCAAGGAAGAATTGGCCAACCTAGACAAGAGCATCCAAGAAGTTGCTACTAAAAATGAAAGTTCTGACAAAAAAGCCCTTGCTATCCTCCTCAATGAAGGAAAAATGGCTGCCTTTGGTGCCCAATCTCGTTTCTCTTTCTTGTACCAAACCTTGAAATTCAAACCAACTGATACTCAATTTGAAGACTCTCGCCACGGACAGGAAGTCAGCTTTGAAAGTGTGAAAGAAATCAACCCTGACATCCTCTTTGTCATCAACCGTACCCTTGCCATCGGTGGGGACAACTCTAGCAACGATGGCGTCCTAGAAAATGCCCTTATCGCTGAAACTCCTGCCGCTAAAAATGGTAAAATCATCCAACTAACACCAGACCTCTGGTACCTAAGCGGAGGCGGACTTGAATCAACTAAACTCATGATCGAAGACGCTCAAAAAGCTTTGAAATAAGCAAGAAAACCCAACATCAAATGATGTTGGGTTATTTTTCTTCTTGATTTCGTTTGAGAGAAAAGTGGTCTGGGACAAGGTCCTTGCCTGTTTTCGACCAAGGGTGGCAACGCAAAACCCGAGCCAAGCCCATCAAAACACCCTTGAAGCCATGCTTTTCAATGGCTTGAATCATGTAGTTGGAACAAGTCGGCTCAAAGCGACAAGAAGGTGGAAAGGCTGGTGAGATAAAACGTTGGTAAAAGCGTACAGGCGCTATTAAGATTCGTTTCATTATTTCTTGGTTACAGCCATAGTGTGTAGTTGGCTGATTTCTTTTTTATTAAGGCGACGGGATTCTCCTGGACGAAGACCTGTCAAGTCTAAGTGTCCAAAACGTGTCCGAGACAACTTATCCACTTGAAGACCGACGGCTTCAAACATCTTTTTAACCTGATGATTACGCCCTTCATGGATGGTCAACTGTACCACTGAGCGGTTTTTGACTGGATCCACTTTGAGAATCTCATAGACAGCTGGCTTGGTTTTCTTGCCATCAATCTCAAGACCACGGGTCAAGGGGCGGAGATTTTCTTTGTTGGCCACACCTTTAACACGCGCGACATAGACCTTGTCAATCTCATTACGGGGGTGAATCATCTCATCTGTAAAATCACCATCATTGGTCAAAATCAAGACACCGGATGTATCCCAGTCCAAACGCCCCACAGGGTAAATACGCTCTTTCACATTGGGCAAGAGATCGACAACTGTCTTGCGGCCCTTGTCATCTGTCACACTGGAAATCACACCGCGTGGTTTGTTGAGCAGGTAGTAGACCTTTTCTTCGTTATAGATAGGTTGACCTTCAACTTCGACCTTATCGCCAGACTTGATGGTGGTTGCGAGTTCACGTACTACCTGTCCGTTGACGGTTACCAAGCCTTGCTTGATCAACTCTTCTGCTTTTCTCCTACTGGCCACACCTGCGTGGGCAATATATTTATTGATTCTCATCTTCTTCTATCCTTTCACCAAATAATTGGCTTTCTTGGGCTTGAATCTCAAGCTCATCAATCACTGGCAGTTCTTCCAAATGGTTAATCCCCATGTAATCTAGGAAATAATCCGTAGTCACATAGAGATTAGGGCGGCCCAAAACTTCTTTTTTTCCATCTTCTCTTATTAATTCAAAAGCTTGTAGCTTAGCTAGAGCTCCACTAGAATTGACCCCACGAATAGCATCAATCTCAATTCGGGTAATCGGTTGCTTGTAGGCAATGATGGACAAGGTCTCAAGGGCAGCCCGAGACAAACTCTGGTTGATAGGCGCCTTGGAGTATTCCTTCAAAATCTCTGCAAATTGAGGCTTGGTGACCAATCTGTAAGCTCCACCTGTCTCAATCAAAGCCAAACTGGAATCTGGGTCATTTTCATACTTATGGGCTAATTTTTCTAAACTCTGTTGGATGCCTGTCGGGGGAAGTGAGAGGAGTTCAGCCAACTGACGAACCCGAATCCCATCTTCACCTGCCACAAACAAGAGCGCTTCTATTTCTGCTAAAGTACTCATCTTTCCTCTCTATCAAGTCTAGCTTTGTGCCTCTTGACTTTCTTCCTTCTTTTCCATAAGATAGATATCTCCGAAACTCTCCTCTTGCACGAGGATCAGTTCCTGAGTTTTGATTAACTCTAGGGTTGCCAAAAAGAGGGTAATGACCTCTTGTACATTCTGGGCTTCCTTGAACAAATCCTGCAAGCGCAACTGGTCTCGTCCAGACAAGGACTCTTTTACGATGACCATCATGTCCTCAATCTTATACTCATCTCGCAGGATAGTCGTGTGATTTTGTGCGAACTCCTCTTTTTTCTTGGCTAGGATATTTGAAAAAGCCAAAAAGAGGTCAATGGTCGTCTTGTCATGCACAAGCTCCGCATCTTCGTAAATCAACTCTGTCGGCGCTTTGGAATAGTACTGGGCCCGATCTTGGTGCTTAGCCTCCAAGTGCTCACCCAAGAGCTTGAACTTGCGGTATTCTTCGATTTGAGAGAGAAGGTCCTGCTCCAGATCATCCTCCAAGTCTGTCACTTCTGCTACCTTTGGCAAGAGCTTGCGACTCTTGATCAGCATGAGCTGACTAGCCATGACCATATACTCGCCCGTCACTTCCAGACGCATGGCCTGCAGGGTTGAGACATAGGCTAGATACTGTTCGATAACTTCTGTAATGGGCACATCGTAGATATCCATCTGGTACTTTGAGACTAGGTGCAAGAGCAGGTCCAGGGGCCCTTCAAAATCTTTTAATTTAATATCCATTATCTATATTTTTCTAAGGTCAGGACTGTTTTTAATCCTAATTTTTTTGCAATTTCGTACAAATCGACCTTCTTTTCTATCTGTCTTAGAATGAACTGTTCTCGCAAGGCTTGGGCTGATAGGGTTGGGAAACCTTTCTCCTTAACAAAGGACTCCAGCTGACGAAAGGCCCACTGACGAGAATAGGCTTTCCCTCCCCTTTCAAAGAGATAGGTCTGCCCCATCAAGGGTTCCAATTCTGGAAGCAAGGTCGTGGGAATGGTGACAATCCTCTGTTGGGAAGCCTTGTTAATTCGCAACACCTGAAAATCCAGATTGATATCTGCAACCTTAAGGGCTAAAATCTCACTTGGTAAGAGCCCTATTTCCAAGATAAGAAGCGCCAGCAAACGTCCTTCTGGATGATTACTTTCCTGCCAAAAAGAGTCTAGGTCTAGAATCTCTGGCTTTTCAGTCTTCTTTTCAGCTTGTTTGGCTAATTCCAGACGGTAAAAACTGTCCACTTCTTCTTTTCGATAGAGAAAGTAGAGAAATTGGTTACAGGCCGAAAGTTTTCGCTTCTGGGCGCTGATTTTTAGATTGGCTAGCTGGGCTTGGTAAATCTTGAGACTGGTCTCAGAGATCCGTTCCCCTACCATGTCTAAAAACTGTTCCAGATCATATCTATAGGACTGCTTGGAATTGGCAGACAAACCCTGCTTTCCCTCTAAAAAGTCTGAAATCCTATCTCTCATTTGCATCGAATCTCATATTCCTTACTAAAGTCATGCAAGAGGGCATTAACGGCCTTGAGGATAGACTTGCGCGTGATGATTCCTTGAAAAATCCCTTCATCATCTACCACTGGCAAGAAGGGTTCATCCACCAGTTTATGGAGGACCTCTGTGATGTTATAGTCTGGAGCGACAACTGCCACATCTGTCTTAGTCATATTGACGATGTCTGTCTTTGCCATCTGTTCATCTGTCAAACCTTGCTCCATTTGATAAGCCAAAATGTCTCTCAGCCCAATGGTTCCAACAAAGCGTTTGTCAAAGGTCACAACAGGGATACGGGTATAAGTGATTTGGCTCAACACTAAAATCGCATGGTCAGCATTATGGGTATCAATCAAAGCTGCTAGATTCTCAGCAGGGGTAAGAAAAGTCTCTTCCTGCTCCAATAAAAATGCTTCAAATTCCTTGGCAATCATCGAGCAAACTCCTTGGACAAGCCTGGATAAACCTCATGGTCACGTGTCAAAAAGTCTACTTTGAAATAGCTATCATCAATCTCCACTCGAGCATAGAGACATTCTCTAATGGTTCCTCGTGGTTGGCTGATGGATCCTGGATTTAAAAAGAGTGTTTTGCCTTCCATCCAAGCATTTGGCACATGCAAGTGACCATAGAGACAGATATCGGCATCTTCTTCCTGAGCCCAGTAGTCCAACTTTTGAAAGTTGAAATTGATATCAAACAAGTGTCCATGCGTCTGGATGATCTTGGTCGGACCAAGTTGAGTCACCAAACGTTCTGGGTAGCCAGCATAAAAATCCATGTTGCCTTTGACGACATGGATGCCTTCCCAAAGCGGAGAGTCTGGACGGAGTTCTGAGTCACCATCGTGAAAAATGGCATCAACTTTCCCCAGATAGCGGTCACGAATTTCTTCCACAATCAAGCTATCGCCATGGGAATCACTCATTACAATGATGGTTTGCTTTGCCATGATGGAAATACCTCCAAAAGTTTCTTAACGGCTAAGGCACGGTGGGATTGGCTATTTTTTTCTTCAAGGGTTAATTCAGCTGAGGATTTGCCTGTCTCTCCCACAAGGAAAAGAGGATCATAACCAAAACCATTTTCACCCTTGGGTTCAAAGTTGATATAACCTGGCCAGTCAGCTTCAACAACCAAGCTTTCCTTGTTTGGACTGGCTACAACTAGAGTTGTGTGGAATTGAGCCGAACGGTCCTTGAGATCAAAGACCATGGCCAATTCGTGCAAGAGTTTGGCGTTGTTTTCACGATCAGTCGCTTCCACACCTGCAAAACGGGCTGACCAGACACCTGGCAAGCCACCGAGGACATCGACTTTGAGACCTGAGTCGTCTGCCAAAACCATCTTGCCAGTTAATTTGGAAATGGTTTCTGCCTTGAGGCGGGCATTTTCTTCAAAGGTCATGCCTGTTTCAGCTACTTCAGGCAGGTCAGGATAGTCATTGAGATTTTCCACGTCGTAGCCTAGTTTGTCAAAGATGGCTCGGAACTCCTTGGTCTTGCCTTCGTTACGAGTCGCAATCAACAAGGTTTCCCTAACCTTACTAGTTTCAAAGAAGGCTTCTACATCAACACCTTCTTTAGGCAATTCTACATGCAAAAGCTTTCCATTTTCAACCAAGAGCAGGGCTCCCTGACGTTGGATGACTTCCAAGTTACGTCCTGCTTCTGCATTTAAAATCTCGACGATAAAAGAGAGCAGACGAAAGTTAGAAGACCAGCGCATCACCGTTATCGTAATTGGAAAGCCATTTTCCTCATCACGAAAAATCCGCGCCAAATCCATAAAATCAAGATTAAGCGGATCTTTGATGAGACTGTAGATGCCTCCATAGACGTCCCAGACACCGACATACCAGTCCTGGTCGTCCTTATATTCATAAATTTTGTTTGTCATAATGTTACATGCTCCACATGAATCTCTTTTTCCAGCCATTCTGCTCCAATCTGGGCAAAACTTTGGCTATTGGCTGTTGTGTAAAAACGATGTTGAAGAGGTCCAGCATCTCGGCTACGATTGATTTCAAAATAGTTCAGTAAAACCGAGATATCCCGCACACACTCTGCCCCACTATCGATGAGCTGAACCTTAGGTCCCATGACATTTTGGATGATGGGGCGAAGGAGCGGATAATGGGTACAACCCAAAATCAGGCTATCCACTTTTCCGACCAAGGGACGCAGAGTTTCATAAACCACTTTCTTGGTCACACTGGTTGATAGGGCACCAGACTCCACCAAGGGGGCAAACTTGGGACAGGCCAAACTCTCCACCTGTAAGTCCGGATCCAGATCATGAATTTTTTGACGGTAGATGTCTGATTGGACCGTCATGGGTGTTCCAATCACTCCGATTTTCCCACCTTGACTGGACTTGATGGCTGCCGAAGCTCCTGGTAAAATCACACCTAGGACAGGAATGTCTAGTTGAGCCTTGATTTCTTCCCAGACGACCGCAGTCGCAGTATTACAAGCAATGACAATCATCTTGACATCCTTGGTCAAGAGAAAGTTGACCAACTGCCAAGTATATTCACGAATTTGCTCAGCAGGACGGGGGCCATAAGGCGCCCGCGCCGAATCTCCAATATAGACGATTTCTTCATGAGGAAGCTGGCGCATGAGCTCACGAACAACGGTCAAGCCCCCGACACCCGAATCCAAAAAACCAATTGGTCGATTATCCATACAGTCTTCTTTCTAGTTTTTTTCTGATTGATAGTTCATCATGATTTCTTGTCCTGAACGAACTGACAGACAGCTTGATAGAATGTCAACTGCCTCTCTCTTAATCATAATCAAATATCAATAGAATGCAAGGAAAAAGTCCTATCCTTGAGAACTATTGAACATAGTGAGAAGTCTGGAACTTTCATCCCAGACTTTTCCTATTTATTTCTTTTTATTGTTAGCAAGAGCTGCTTTTTGTTGGCGGATGATTTGGTGGTAAACTTGTTGTACCTTAGCTTCGCTTGGTTTTTGTCCATTTGCGCTCAAGAGAGCACGAACTGCCTCAGCGTTCAAACGTGGGTTGTCCGCAAATTCTTTTTCGATTTGCTTACGCACCAAATACATACCTCCAAGAGCTCCTCCTAGAAAAGCTAGCACAATCAAGATAATTGCTAAAAGTAAATCCATTCTTTTTCTCCTGTTTCTTTTTGAATCTTCTATATTATACCACAAAGTGGCTTTCCTGACTAGTTTGTTTTACGCTTTCAGGGAGGGGGGGAAGCTAATTCTAAGCTAGTCTTAAAATCAGATTGAACTATGAAATTACGAATAATTCCACCCTTTCCTCTCTTTCTTCTACTTTTTTAAGAAAAAACAACAACAAATATGTCTCTTGCAGAAAACCTCTTGACAAATGCTAGATGACCAGTAGAATGGGAGGTGAGGAGATAAACAGAAACAAATTAAAAGGAACTGCTTTATAAAATGTAAGCGATTTCGAATAAACGAAGGAGGGTTTTATGAAAAAACACTTTTGGGAGAAATCCTGTCGCTATAGCATCCGCAAGCTGACGGTTGGGACTGCTTCTGTTTTACTGGGGGCTATTTTTCTAGTCAACCACACTGTAGCCGCAGACAGTGTGGAGGTCAAGCAAACTGAACAGACCTCTGTCGAAGCTATCACTAAGCCTGATAGTGAACCCAAAACAGCTGAAGCTACTGAAACTACAAATCCGTCTCTAGCAGAAAGTCCAGTAGTTTCCGAAAGCAAGCCAGCTGAGGAGACTCCGAAGACAAATAGTCAAGCTAGTGAAGAAGCCATTGTAGAAGCTAAAGAAAATAAGGAACCTGAAAAAGCAGATCAGCCCGTGATAAAGCAAGAAAACTATCAACTCAACTACGATCAGCCAACAGCTCCCTCCTATGACGGATGGGAAAAGCAAGCCCTTCCTGTCGGAAACGGAGAGATGGGAGCCAAGGTATTTGGCCTAATTGGCGAAGAGAGAATCCAGTACAACGAAAAGACCCTCTGGTCAGGAGGACCACAACCCGATAGCACCGACTATAACGGAGGAAACTACAAGGATCGCTACAAGGTCTTAGCAGAGATACGTAAAGCCCTCGAAGCTGGTGACCGCCAAAAAGCTAAACAGCTCGCTGAACAAAATCTAGTTGGACCAAACAACGCCCAGTATGGACGTTACCTAGCCTTTGGAGATATCTTTATGGTCTTTAATAACCAGAAGAAAGGACTAGATACTGTAACTGATTATCACCGTAATCTGGATATCACAGAAGCCACTACGACCACTTCTTACACCCAAGATGGGACGACCTTCAAACGCGAAACTTTCTCCAGCTATCCTGATGATGTCACTGTGACCCACTTGACCAAAAAAGGAAACAAGACACTTGACTTTACCCTTTGGAATAGCTTGACAGAAGATTTACTTGCTAACGGTGAATATTCTTGGGAATACTCGAAGTATAAACAGGGGGTAGTCACTACTGACTCCAATGGTATTTTACTCAAGGGTACTGTCAAAGATAATGGTCTAAAATTCGCCTCCTATCTTGGAATCAAGACAGACGGACAAGTTACTGCCCAAGATGGCTACTTGACTGTCACTGGAGCCAGCTATGCAACCCTTTTACTCAGTGCCAAGACCAATTTTGCTCAAAATCCAAAAACCAACTATCGTAAGGATATTGATCTAGAAAAAACTGTCAAATCGATCATCGAATCTGCCAAGGCAAAAGATTATGAAACTCTAAAAAATAATCATATCAAGGACTATCAAAGTCTCTTTAACCGCGTCAAACTAAATCTAGGCGGAAACAAGACTGCTCAAACGACAAAAGAGGCCCTTCAAGGCTATAATCCAGAAAAAGGGCAAAAATTGGAAGAACTCTTCTTCCAATATGGCCGATATCTACTCATCAGTTCGTCTCGTGATCGGACAGATGCCCTTCCTGCAAACCTACAAGGAGTCTGGAATGCTGTAGACAATCCACCTTGGAACGCTGACTACCACCTCAATGTCAATTTGCAAATGAACTATTGGCCAGCCTACATGAGCAACCTTGCTGAAACAGCCAAGCCAATGATCAATTACATTGACGATATGCGTTACTATGGCCGTATCGCTGCTAAGGAATACGCTGGTATCGAATCCAAAGACGGACAAGAAAATGGCTGGCTGGTCCACACCCAGGCGACACCATTTGGCTGGACTACTCCAGGCTGGAATTACTATTGGGGTTGGTCTCCAGCTGCTAATGCTTGGATGATGCAGAACGTCTATGACTATTATAAATTTACCAAGGATGAGACCTATCTCAAAGAAAAGATCTATCCTATGTTGAAAGAGACTGCTAAGTTCTGGAACTCCTTCTTGCACTATGACCAGGCCAGTGACCGTTGGGTGTCTTCTCCATCCTACTCACCAGAACACGGAACCATCACCATCGGAAACACCTTTGACCAATCGCTAGTCTGGCAGCTATTCCACGACTACATGGAAGTCGCCAACCATCTGAATGTCGACAAAGACTTAGTCACAGAGATCAAGGCTAAATTTGACAAACTCAAACCGCTTCACATCAACAAAGAGGGACGCATCAAGGAATGGTACGAGGAGGACAGTCCGCAATTCACCAATGAAGGGATTGAAAATCATCACCGCCACGTTTCCCATCTAGTTGGTCTCTTCCCAGGTACGCTCTTTAGCAAGGACCAGGCTGAATATCTAGAAGCTGCGCGTGCTACCTTGAACCACCGTGGAGATGGTGGTACGGGTTGGTCTAAGGCCAATAAAATCAACCTCTGGGCTCGTTTGTTGGACGGTAACCGTGCCCATCGCTTGCTCGCTGAACAGCTCAAGTATTCAACCCTAGAAAACCTTTGGGATACCCACGCGCCTTTCCAAATTGATGGCAACTTTGGAGCAACCAGTGGGATGGCAGAAATGCTTCTCCAATCACACACTGGCTACATTGCACCATTGCCAGCCCTTCCAGATGCATGGAAAGACGGTCAAGTTTCTGGCTTGGTTGCTCGAGGTAACTTTGAAGTCAGCATGAAGTGGAAAGATAAGAACTTGCAAAGCTTGTCCTTCCTTTCAAATGTCGGCGGAGACCTGGTTGTAGACTATCCAAACATCGAAGCCAGTCAGATCAAGGTCAATGGCAAGCCAGTCAAGGCAACGATTCTCAAAAACAATCGCATCCAACTGGCAACACAAAAAGGTGACGTCATTACCTTTGAACACTTCCCTGGTCGTGTAACCAGTCTAACAGCAGTTCGACAAAATGGAGTCACTGCCGAACTCACTTTCAATCAGATAGAAGGCGCTACCCACTATGTCATCCAAAGACAAGTGAAAGACGAAACTGGCCAAACTTCTGCGACCAGAGAATTTGTAACCAATCAAACCCACTTTATTGACCGATCACTCAATCCTCAACATGCCTATACCTATACCGTCAAGGCTATGCTAGGCGAGCTTGCCACACAAGTGTCTGAGCAGGCCACTGTCGAAACATACAGCGAGTTGATGGATGACCGAGATAGCCGTATCCAGTACGGAGCTGCCTTTGGAAACTGGGCAGACTCAGAATTGTTTGGAGGAACAGAGAAATTTGCTGACCTTTCAAAAGGAGACTACTCAGACAAAGACGTGACTGCTACTATTCCTTTCACTGGTGTTGGTATCGAAATCTATGGACTGAAATCGTCTGAACTAGGCCTTGCCACTGCTAAAATTGATGGTAAAGAGGTCGGAGAGCTTGACTTCCATACTGCTGGGGCAACTGAAAAAGGTAGTCTCATTGGTCGCTTCGCAGGATTGTCTGACGGACCTCATACATTGACTCTTAGTGTTAAACGTGAGCACAAAGGACGTGGTAGTGAGCGCTCGAAAATTTCATTAGACTACTTCAAGATTCTAGCAGGAGCAGGTAACACGATTGAAAAAATAGATGATCGTGATTCGCGCATCCAATATGGTTCCCAGTTTAAGGACTGGTCTGACCCTGAACTCTACGGTGGTACGGAAAAATACGCTGACATCAACAACAGCGACTCTAGTGCAGCTTCAGAAGCTCAGGCAACTATTTCCTTTACTGGTACAGGCATTCGTATCTATGGCTTGAAAACTACCGAGCTAGGTAAAGCGCTTGTGACACTAGATGGCAAAGAAATGCCAAGTCTAGACTTTTATACGTCAGGTGCAACTGAAAAGAGGGCCTTTATTGGCGAATTTACAAATCTTACTGACGGTCCGCACACTCTGACATTACGTGTTGACCCAGATTCCCCAGAAGGGCGCAAGAAAATTTCTCTAGACTCCTTTGATATCATCAAAGCCCCTGCTGTTGGTCTAGATAGTCCGAGCATCGCGCCTCTTAAGGAAAATGACAAAACCATTTCCTTAAGCCTACCAGCTGGAGATTGGGAAGCCATCGCAGTGACCTTCCCAGGTGTCAAAGATCCTCTAGTCTTACGCAAGGTGGATGAAACGCATCTGGTTACAAGTGGAGATCAGACCGTGCTATCAGTCCAAGACAATCAAGTTCAAATCCCAATCCCTGATGCCACTGATCGACAAGCCGGAAAAGCGATAGAAGCATATGCTATTCAAGGAACTACCACTAGCAGTCCTGTCGTAGCCGTCTTTACTAAAAAGGACGAGAAGCAGCCAACTACAAGCAAGGGGGACGAACCAGCTCCTACTGTTGAAAAACCTGAATACACCGATCCTATCGGAACCGCAGGGCAAGAAGAGCCACCTATAGTAGAAATTCCGGAGTATACCGACCCTATCGGAACTGCTGGGCAAGAAGAGCCACCTACTGTTGAAATTCCAGAATATACCAAACCTATCGGAACAGCGGGACAAGAAGAGTCTCCTACTGTAGAAAAGCCCGAATACACCCAACCTATCGGAACAGCAGGTCAAGAGGAAGCTCCTACTGTTGAAAAACCTGAGTACACTGACCCTATCGGAACTAGTGGAGTTCAGGCCGCTCCAACCCTCATCCGACCTGAGTATCAGCTACGCACCTTGAAAGATAAAAAGACGGGTGTCGAAATTATCGGTGGAGTTGCCGACTTAGAAGGAATTTCTCACATCTCTAGCCGACGTGTCCTAGCTCAGGAACTCTTTGGCAAGACCTATGATGCTTACGACCTACAACTTAAAAATCCAACCGATCATAGCCTGCAGCCAAAAGGCTCTGTTCTGGTTCGCTTGCCTATTTCAGCTAGCGTAGAAAATATCTACTACATCACTCCGACCAAGGAGTTACAAGCCCTTAATTTCACCGTTCGAGAAGGAAAGGCAGAATTCATCACTAGTCATTTCAGTACCTATGCTATCGTCTATCAAGCTATTGGAACAACCTCTAACACAGAGGAAAAACCAAGTACTTCAGATACAGAAATCTTGGCACACGAGACTGAACAACTTTCAGCTAGTTCTAACCTTGCTAAAACTGGGAATCATTCTCCTAAAGAAGAACTTCCAGCAACAGGAGAAACGTCCAACCCACTCCTCTTTTTAGCAGGCCTCAGCCTAGCCCTCACAGCCACTTTTATGTTAAAAGGAAGAAAGGATGACTCTAACTAACCTTTAAGCACACAAAAACAGGATGAAGAACAACTTCATCCTGTTTTTGTGTGCTTAAAGGTTATTATTACAGCAGGTATAAAACAGCTAGGGTCAAGAGACTTGCTAGAAGCCCAACTCCCCAAAAGAAGAAATCAACCTTCCACTCGCTCCAGGGATTTCCCTTACCTGAAAATCCTCCAAGCTCAAAATGGTGATGCACAGGAGTCATACGAAAAATTCGTTTTCCACCACTAAGTTTGAAATAGGTAACCTGCATCATAACAGAGCTTGTCTCAAAGACATAGATAATCCCAATCAACAAGAGCGTCCATTCTTGGTGGAGAGCCATAGAAATAGCTGCTAGCATTCCACCCAGAGCCAAACTTCCCACATCTCCCATGAAAACCTTGGCAGGCTTGTGGTTAAAGACAAAGAAGCCTAACAAACCACCAATCATGGCAAGAATCACAAGCAGGATATCCAGCTGGTTTTGCACATAAGCAATAACACCATACGCAGACAAACTGATGACCACTGATATGCTGGCTAAACCATCAATTCCATCTGTTAAGTTCACCGCATTGGAAAAACCGACCAGCCAGAAAAGGGCAAAGAAAATATAGAAAATACCCAGATGTACTTGGTAGCCAAAGACTGAAAGCATGTCGCCACCACGCTCATAAAAGAGGTAGAAAATCACTCCTCCAAGCAGCTGGAGAGCAAGCTTTTGCTTGGGATTCAAGCCTTCGTTGATCTTGCGAAAGACCTTGAGAAAATCATCCAAAAAGCCTACCAAGCCATATAAAACTAAGATAAACAAAATCATGCCAACATTGTTGGTCAATTGTTGGCTAAAGAGAGCGACAAGGAAGCTCACCACTACTGCAACGATAAGAAAGACAAGCCCTCCCATGGTTGGAGTTCCAGCCTTTGCTTGATGCTGCTTGACATCCTCGTGCATCTGCTGTCCTGTAATCTGTGCTTTTCGATAAAATCGGATAAAGGCTGGAATGCCAATTAAGGTCAATAAAAAGGTCAGAATTCCAGCACTAATGGAACTAATCATGTTAATCTCCTAAAGTTACTTTCAAATTTTTTATATCCTTGAGAGCGGTATTGGCGCGAACACTCTGTTTTTTGACTGTTTTGCCACTACCCTCCCATTCGATTTCAATATTCAGCCATTTGGCAAATGTTTGAACATTTTCCTCTGTCCAACCATACATATCTGGCATCTCTTCAACCTTATCAGATAGGATCAAGATCTGCTGGTTGGCTTCTAAATTATCTCCTTCAGAAACCGAGAGATCCTTGATTTTAGTTCCTGTTCCGATAACAATTGGTTGCACAAGATTGCGACGCAATTCTTCCGCCAAATCCCCTGGGGTAATATCCTTAGTAGCTGGCATGGCATAGCTTGTCGTCTTGCTGATCTGATCTAAGTTTTTGGCAGTTGACTGAAGATTGAGGGATTCTTTCATTGCAGAAGCTCGCTCAAGAATAGGATTCGCAAATTCTCCCAACTGGATGCCTGAATAGTGCTCCGGTTGTTGAACTGTTACATAAAGAATGAAATCAGGATTTTCAGCCGGAGTCATGGCAACCACGGAGAAAATGTAGTTGGTTATCCCTGTCAAATAACCGCCATTCTTCTCATCTGCAATCTGAGCGGTACCTGATTTGAGGGCGACATTCTGTCCTGGAACATTGACCGTCGGTTTACCTGTACTGTGGTTATACATAGTTCCATGTACAGGATCTGTCCCAACCATGACCATATGATCTCGAGTGGATGAAGCTGCTTCTTTTGATACAGGGTTTCCGATAACTTCTTTTTGAGACTTACGGACAGACTGGTCATTGGGATCATAGAGAGCGCTGATAAATTTCGGTTCTAACATGACTCCGTCATTAGCAATAGCCGTAAAGGCACGAAGCATTTGAGTCTGGGTAACAGAAATCCCTTGACCAAAAGCACTCATTCCGATATTGACAATATTGTCAGCTGGTAGTTGTCCTGAGTACTCATCTGTCAAACCAAAGCGAGTCGGCACCCCAAACTTAAAGCGGTTAAGATAGTCCAGCCATGTTGCATCCCCCATCTTTTGCTCAAGCAAGGTCATCCCGATATTACTTGAATGGGCAAAACCTTGGGAAAAGGTCATTGTCCCACCACTGGTCAACCCTTCATTTACGTCCCAGTCTTTGATAGTAGCATCTGCTAGCTTCAACTCACTGCTATTGAAATATTCTCCGCCTGGGAAGGTGTTATTATCAATAGCAGATGCCAAGGTCATCACCTTCATGGTTGATCCTGGTTCGTAGTTGCTTTGATAGAGGATATCACGCCAGACAAAGTCTTCTGTAATGCCATCCTTAGTATCCGCATTAAAGGTCGGTCGTTGAGTTGTCGCAAGGATCTCCCCTGTCTTAGCGCTGACCAAGGTAGCCGTCATATACTTGCCTTTGACTTTTTCCTGAAAGGCATCCATCTGCGTCTCCATAAAGGATTGCAGAGGGCTGGAGATGGTCGTGTAGACATCTTTTCCATCTACAGTCTGTTGCGAAGCTTGCTCTGTACCTGGAACGATATTTCCCAGACGATCCTTTTCATAAGTAATAATGCCGTCTGTTCCAGCCAAAATGCTATTTAAAGAACTCTCCAAACCAGACGTTCCAATCAATCGTTTGGTACCATCTTCATTTTCATGGAGTTGTGCTAAACCGATAAAGGAAGAAGCAAACTGTCCATTGGGATAACTACGGTTAGGGCTAGTGGTAAAGTCAACTCCCTCGACACCAGCGGTTTTGAGGTCATTTTTAATAGCCATCATATTGGCATAGGTAATCCCATTTCCCTTGGTACCAAAGGATACCTGTTTTAGATTTGGCTGAGAAAGCTGTTCTTTGACATAGGACTCCTCCATATCCAGGTATTTATGGAAAATCTCTGCCACCTTACTAAACTGCGAATCCTCTACATAGAGAATTTTGCCTGTTGCTGACTTGTAGGTCTTGTCAATCACAGCATAGATGTTATAAGAGGTCGCATCTTCTGCAATAGGCGTTCCATTTCGATCATAAATGGTTCCCCGTTTTGCAGGAATGGTCCTGGTTGTTTGGTGAACCTTTTTGGCTTCTTGAACCAAGTCCTTACCAAATTTTTTACCTGTTCCGATGATGACCGCAAAGTTAACCAAAAAGACAGCGAAGAGTATAACAGCCAATAAACTCAGACTTTTCCCTACTCTTCTGCGGTTTTCTTTTGGAGATTTGCGATTGCGAACGGCATAACGGATGATTTTTTCTTTCCATTGTTTCATTTTCTACTCCGCCACTCGGATATTTTCGTTATTCAGCTGCAAATCCTTAGAGTTTGCAATTTCTTTCAAACGTTCTGAACGAATCAATTCATTGACCTCTTGCTTAGCATCGTCTAGCTCTGTTTTCTTTTCTTCGATTTGAGCATTGACCTTGGTCAATTCATTCTGAACTTGTAATAGCTTGGTCTGCATAAACACAACGCTAATTGCCAGGATAATCATTGTAACTGCAATCGAAACATAGAAGGCTTTTTCCACACGTGAAAAACCTTTAAATTTCGTTTGCAATAACTGGCTTGTTTTTTCGATTCTTTCTGCCATGTTTTTCCTCTTACTTGTGAATTTTTCTGGCCACGCGCAACTTAGCTGAATGCGAACGATTGTTGACTTCTAGCTCTTCGGCACTTGGCAAGATTGGCTTACGGGATACCAATTCCATCTTGGGCTTAAGATCGTCTGGAATGAAGGGCAAGCCTTTGGGAACTTCCACTGTTGAAGCTTCCTTGAACAATTGCTTAGTCAAGCGGTCTTCCAAGGAATGGAAGGTAATCACTGATATTCTACCATCCAGAGCCAACATCTCCATAGCCTGCTGGATGGATTCGTCTGCCGCCCCCAGTTCATCATTGACTTCAATCCGAATAGCCTGGAAAATCTGCTTGGCAGGATGGCCCTTCTTCTTGAGTTCCTTGGCAGGCTTAGCAGACTTGATAATCTCAGCTAACTCAGTCGTTGTCTCAATTGGCTTCACTTCACGTGCTTGTTCAATCTTACGCGCGATCTGTTTAGAGAATTTGTCCTCGCCATACTTGAAGAAAATTCGAACCAAGTCATGATAGTCATAGTGGTTCACCACTTCATAGGCCGTCAAACTAGCATCTTGATTCATCCGCATATCCAGTGGCGCATCCTTTTTATAAGAAAAACCACGCTCACGCTGATCCAGCTGAGGACTGGACACTCCCAAATCATAACAAATTCCATCAATTTCCTGGACACCAGCCTCCTGCAAACGTGCCTGCAAATGACGAAAGTTATCCTTGATAAAAGTCACCATCCCCTTTTCGATATAGGGTGCCAACCGTTTTTGCGCATTGTCAATAGCATTCTGATCCTGGTCAAAGGCATAGAGATGGCCTTTTTCGCTCAATTTACTTAATAAATATTCGCTATGGCCCGCTCCGCCTAAAGTCGCATCAACGTAGATACCGTCAGGTTTTACGTCAAGCATATCAATCGTTTCATGAAGCAAGACCGTTACATGATGAAATTCTTTTGTCATATCTTATCTATTTTACCACAAATCTGACCAGCTTGCACTAGTCAGACAAATAGGCCAAATGTAAGTAAGATTTCTTTAAGAAATATGTCAACTATGCTTGACATCTATTCCATAGAAGAATATAATATAGTCAAATATATGCGACACAAATTAGAAAGGAGAACAGATGAATCGTGTCAAAGAATTTCGCAAGGAACTGGGAATGTCCCAGCTCGAACTCGCCAAAGATATCGGCGTCTCGAGACAGACCATCAACATGATTGAAAATGACAAGTACAATCCAACCCTGGAACTCTGTCTCAACCTCGCCCGCAGCCTCCAAACTGACCTCAACAGTCTCTTTTGGGAGGACAATTTTTAAAAAAGGAGCAAACAAATGAAGAAAGAAACTCTCACTGAAAAACTCATCAAACACATATACGGTATTTCTGGTCCCCTTGACGAACACAAACGGCGCGAGGCCGATCGTATCGGGAACCAAGTCTTTATTGTCCTCTTTTATCTGATGACATTTGGCAATCTCATCTCCTTTGTCCTTGCTTATAAATACCCGCAAATTGTCGCTATCGGCTATCCCCTCGTGGTGTTTGGCATTTCGATGATGGCTGCCCTCTATGTGGTCTCCCAAACCAAGAAAACAGGTATTACAACTATTGAACCAGATATGCTGAGTCAAAAAGAAAGCAAACAGCTACATTTTCCCGGTCTAAAAGCGGGTGTGTTCTTTGGCCTATGGATGTTTTTTATAACCCCTCTTCTCCATATACTTATAGGTGAAGGTCAGGACTATTTTCATTCTCTTCTCACTATAAGAAATGCTTTAACGAGTATTCTCGGTTCTGTTTTCTTCGGAGCGGTTATACAGATCCTCATCTCCCGTCGCATTGCAAAATCTAAGAAAGACCAAGAAGACGACTAGGAGGTGCCTTATGAAATCACTAGCTAGACTACTAATCAGTCATGTTTTTATCAGTATCTTTGTTACCTTTTTCCTATTTTCTGAACATATTGAGCATCCTTTCTTGATTATCTTTCTTTTATTCCTTCCTGTATTGAACAAAGGACAGAGATTCCAGAAAATCCAATCAAAAAAAATACGTCTTCTAAACGCATCTCTCTGTTTTATCCTCATATCCTTTCCACAACTTTTAACAAATCCTATGGATTGGAGATACCTGGTATTTCTAACAATCTGTATTATTTTTAGCTTGATTTACTTCTATACTCTCTATCAACTCTTTAAGGAAATCAATCAAAAACAATGTTTTTAGGAGATGACTAGCATGAAAAAAGAAGATTTCACCACTCGCCTACTTCGAAATCTCTTTCATATTCAAGGTCCTTTCGATGAATGCCGGCAAGAGATAATCTACAAAGCTTGTGCCCGTTCCATGGTCCAAATCGTTTATTCTTCCCTCTTCCTCTTTTTGTTTTATCTGTTATTTGGACGTTTCATAGCGGTGGTTCGCTATGCCATGCCCTACGCTTACTCTGGACTCATTTTTTTCATTACCTTAAAAACTCAAAGAGCCGTCAAAGAACTCCATCCAGAAAAAGATGACAAGTCAGAAATCATCCTCAAAACCTACAGCAAAGGTCAAATCAAATTCCGAAGCTGGATTGTGTTTATCGGTATTCAGATTGGCCTCTTTACCTTACTCATCTTTCATAAAATGTTCGTTCAGCAGATGTCCCTTTCAGATTTTGTGAAGTTGCTCATGCAATTCGATAAAAGTGGTCCTTTCCTAATGTACGGCCTGATTATCGGTAGCGTTTTCGGAACCATGACCTACGCCTTTTTATCAGAACACGTTAAAAAATAGAGCAAGATTCGCTAATTTCTCATTTTATAGGCAAAGAATCCCACCTAGCTTGTTCTAGGTGGGATTTCCACTCCAATTCATAGGATATTTTCCAAAATATCTACTGACCCTTGTCACCAATTCTCCCACTGGGTTTCAACCTTGACATCACCATAGTTGCTTGGAGAATACTTGCTGTCATAGATGGTACACCAGTCTTTCAAGACTTTCTGGTTGACAATTTCGTCGAAGTCTTTCTCTAATTCTTCTTTGGTTATGTTGTATTTTTTTAAATAGTCTCTTACTTTTTCTTCATCATTAAGATATTGACCTGGTTGCCTTGGCTCTTCAAAAATCGCAAGCCCTTTTTTGAGCACTTTCTTTTGCATATTATAGTGTGCTGAATACCATAGGGTAATATCCGAATTAATCCTTTTTTCAAAACGTATCGTCATCCCTTTAATACCTTCTCCAAAATTAAAGCTAATACTTATGTCTTTATAACCTTCAGGATGAGTTTGATACTTCCCTGAAGGGGTGTATGCAAAATATTCTCCATCGTTAGGCCAATCGGGTCTGATTTTAAACCCATCTATGTTTCTTAAGATATTATTTGACCGATAGGTTTTCTCCGTCTCCTGATAAATCTCATCAAAAATGTTTTTAGGTTGGTGGATAAAAAAGTAGAAACAGGATAATATGATTATCATGAATAAGGCTACTAGGCCTAGGATTTTCTTCATATTGTCACCAATTCTCCCACTGGGTTTCAATCTTGATATCTCCATAGTTACTTGGCGAGTACTTGCTGTCATATATAGAACACCAATCTTTTAAGACTTTCTGATTGACGATTTCGTCGTAGTAAGAATCTAAGTCCTTAGCAGTGATACCGTACTGCTCTAGGTAAGATTTTACTTGGGCCTCGTCTTCGATATAAGTTTCCGTATCTGCTTTCTTTAATCCTATTTTGACAAATTTTTTTAAAACACGATCCTTACGAGTATATTTATTCCATAAGCGAACTCTAACGTTTGGCCCGATTCGCTTTTCAAATGAGATTGAACTTAACTGTGTTTTTGTAGCAAAATTAAAACTAATTTCGACTTCAAAATACTCTTCTGGGGTATGGTCTTTATTATAAGTTCCAAATGGATAATATTTAGAATACTCTCCATCACTTGGCCAACCTGGACTAATTTCAAAGCCATCTATATGCCTTAAAATATTATTTGTTCGATAGGTTTTCTCAGTTTCTTGGTAAATCTCATCGAAAATGTTTTTAGGTTGTCTAGTAAAAAAGTAGAAACAGGATAATACAATTAGTACGAAAAACGTTACTAAACCTAATATTTTTTTCATCATCATCCTCCTAGTCTGCCACAGCCTCTAAACGATTTAAAAATGTGGACACTTCTGGGTATTTTTCCTCAATATACTCTTTAATAGATGCCTCACCCTTTTTCAGTATATTTGCAGGCGCTACCCCTGCATAGATTGTACCTTTGACATGTTTCCAATCCTTATTTTTCAAAAATTCTCTTTCTCTAAGAGTCGAATCCTTTTGAAGGTCAGCATAGTAAGAAGATATGACTTGGTCATAGGATTGCCCCTGTTTCATACGACCGATAAGGTTGACCGAGTCCAAATCCGCCTTGTAGTCATCTTCCCCGATGCTTGGTTTCATATCGTTTGCATTAAAGGTCGTGTCTCCCTCCCAACCTGATAAGTCCTTAACATGCTCTCTACCACCATAAACATCAGATAACTGAACTTGATTAGGATTAAGATGAGTGGCCATAGTGATGGACTGGTGGGTAAAGTCTGCATGGCCCGCTCCATTGTTAGAATAAGCCTTTAGTTTGCTATCCCAAAATTGGTCAAAGTTACCAGAAGTACCATATACTTTTTCGTATTTAAGCTTGGCATTATTATAATCAATTTCGTTTTCTTTTATTTTTTCTATATTATCAATTTTCCCCCCGGCCATCTCGTGTTGCAGTCTAAGATTATAATACAGTTCTTTGGCCTTTTCTTCTTTCAACCCCAGTTCTTGAAAGATTTCAAGAACTGGTTTCAAAGTTCTCAATTTTTGGCCTGTATTCGGATCACTCACAAATTCGTAATAAAAATATTGCCACAATCCACCTGCCGTTTCGTTCCACTTAAAGTCATCATAGTTGGCCGCACCGACGACTCGCAAAAAGATATAGTCACGGAACTCTTGACTTGAGGTTGGGAACTTCTTGTCTATCCCTTGCTTGATGGTCAGGAGCTGCTTGCCTGTCTCAGCATCAAAGCCGTATTCTGCCATCATGGTTTGGACAAAGGCTTTCTCTTGACGACTGAGCTTCAAATCCTTTGTATCAGCATAGGCAGTCAGGTAGTTGGCCCAAGTCAGGTCAGATGGGACTTTAAAGACCCCTGTCTTTGCATCCCAACTCGTTTCAATCTGGGCCAGTCCACGACTCAGTTGCACATTGATACTGTCTAGTTCATCGAACAGTCCTCCTGAATAGCTATCATAAGCTCGCAGGTCTCTCAAGATCGTTTCATAGACGCGTTTATTGGCATGGTGTCCTCGCATGAGTTCCACATTACTGCGTCTCAATCTTCCTTTTTCTTCACTATCCATGGTCAAGGCAGAAAAGGATTGGTTAACTTCATCTAGGTAGGCGATCATTTGCTCTTCCTGACGGATCTTATCAAGCAGATCATCCTCACGCCAACTCTTGCTGTCGACCATCGTTTGGTAGTCTTCTGGTAGTTTCTTGATGGCTTTAGAGAAGGTTTCTGCATAGAGTTGTCCCCCTTTGCTCAAGGGTAGTAAGACGCTTGCAAAAAAACTTCTAGCCGAATCATAAGCGTCGCCCTTTAGGCTCTCCGTATCCTCTGAAAACTTTTGGATGGCTAATTGCAAATCTTGATAAGCTTCCACCTGAGATTGGCACATGGTCGCTACACTTGAACTTTGTAGTTGTGATTGGTCCAAATACATATCAATGCCCATGTCGCGTCTCCTCCTCTCTTTCTAGTTCCTTGCGTCTTTCATAGTAAACCGCATCCAAGTCTCCCTCTAACCGGAATTTTTCTTTTTTCAAATCATCCATGTGGTAAGCGAGGTCCTCAAAGATTTGGTTTTTGAGTTGGTTTCTTTGCAGGAGCGTTTCTTCCAACTGTCCTGCGTATCGGCTCTGATAGGCCGCCTCCCACAAATCACTTTGATAACGGTGGCTAGCTCTATCATATCCTTCAAAGGTTTCTATCAGTTCTTTGGTGCGGTATTTCTCTTTTCCATTGTCTTCTAGCTGGTACAAGAGTTCTCGCTCTCTTTTCTTCAACTCATCTAACTTGCTCATGTATGACTCCTAAAACCATTAGCCGCAGCCGCATCTAGCGCTTCAAAATCACTCGCTACAGAGTGAAGTCGTTCGGAAGTTAGGGTGACAGCTACCGAAATCTTACTAGCTAGATTTTGATCCTTTGTCAGACATTGATGGGCCTTGTTATTCCCTTGAAGGGTCGTTAAGTCATCCTGACTAGCCGCAGCGATCGCTGTTAACGATTGACAAGCATTTTTAAGCTGAGTCGCATATGTTTGCGCAAGATTTAGATCACTTTTTACTGTTGACATGACTGTTCTATCCTTTTCTCGAATCCCTAGTGATAGGTACACTCCATTTAGCTATATAGGCCTATTATACCATGTTTCA
Organism: Streptococcus oralis; assembly: GCF_001578705.1. Taxonomy (GTDB): domain Bacteria; phylum Bacillota; class Bacilli; order Lactobacillales; family Streptococcaceae; genus Streptococcus; species Streptococcus oralis_J. The sequence continues at coordinate 82,597 of NZ_KQ969038.1, forward strand.
TAAAAGGATCATCATTTTATCCCGATTTATGTACAATTGTGTATTTTTTCAACAACTTCTCTCATCCGACTCGACGAAAAAAGTAAAAACTATTACAATGTAGAAAAAGAAAAGAGGCCCTCATGACCAGTATATATGATTTTTCCGTTTTGAACCAAAACAACCAAGTAACTCCCTTGGAGAACTATCGTGGTAAAATTCTCTTGATTGTCCATACTGCTACTGGATGTGGTTTAACACCCCAGTACCAAGGACTTCAGGAACTCTAGGATAGCTATCAAAATCAAGGTTTTGAAATTGTAGATTTTCCTTGCAGTCCATTTATGGGACAAGCACCCGGCAGCGCAGAGGAAATCAATAATTTCTGTAGCCTACACTATCAAACCAACTTCCCACGTTTGGCTAAAATCAAGGTCAACGGCAAGGAAGCAGATCCTCTTTATGTTTGGCTAAAAGACCAGAAATCTGGCCCGATAGGAAAACGAATCGAATGGAATTTTGCTAAGTTTCTCATTGGCCGAGATGGGCAAGTTCTTAAGCGCTTCTCTTCCAAAATTATCCAAGAGTATATCCAAAAATTACTCTAATTTCTTTTTAAAATGCGTCCTTTCATTTAGTTTGATCCTTGAAAGGATGCGTTTTTTCTTTAAAAAGTAACTTATTTTCTTTAATTTCTATTTATTTTTACCATTGCATTTTCCAAGACAATTTAGTATATTTGTCATATCAAAAACTTACAATCATTTTAGGATAAAAAATTACGATAAATTTTTTTATTCTTGAATGAAAGCGCTTTATATAAAGAACGGAGGGTTTATTTTTTCAAAGAAATCATCTTGTATTAAATAAAGTTGTATCCAAGTCATACTTGGGCTCAGGCAGTAGCTGACTGCCTTTGTAAAAAGTAGGAGTATATTATGAATCGATACCTTTTTGAAAAAGGGCAAACGTTTAGCATTCGGAAGTTAACTGTAGGTGTGGCCTCTGTCATCGTCGGACTCGCATTTTTTGCTTCTGGAACCGCACGAGCAGATGAAGCATCTCCAACAACTACATCTAATCTTGATCATCAAATTGAACAAGTCACAGATATGATACAGGATAAGGCTGAGTCTACAAAAGAAGAAGGCCTCACGCAAGCTGAAAAACAAGAGATAGAAGCTACAAAAGCTAATAACACAGTCTCTGAGAAAGAACTAAACACCGCTGCCATTGTCAACAAGTCAGAAGAAAGCATTCAGCCAACAAGCGTAAACGAGACAGAGCCAAACTCTGATATAAGCAATCAAAGCACACCTACTCCCCCTGTTTCTCATTTAGAAGATAAGGAAACTGAGATTGGCAACCATGGTCCTCTTCCAAGTAAGGCTCAACTAGATTACCACAAAGAGGAACTAGCTGCCTTTATCCACTTCGGCATGAACACCTATTACGACCGCGAGTGGGGTGATGGAAGCGAAGATCCCTACTACTTTTATCCTGAAAATCTTGATACCGATCAATGGATTAAGACGCTAAAAGATTCAGGATTTAAACGCACAATTATGGTAGTTAAACACCATGATGGTTTTGTTTTGTATCCTTCAAAATACACCGACCACACTGTTGCTCAAAGTGTTTGGAAAGATGGAAAAGGCGATGTCCTTGAAGAAGTTTCCAAATCTGCTAGCAAGTACGACATGAATATGGGAGTTTACCTATCACCGTGGGATGCCAACCATCCAAAATACCATGTCGCAACCGAAAAAGAATACAACCAATACTATCTCAATCAACTGAAAGAAATCCTTGGAAATCCAAAATACGGAAACAAAGGAAAATTTATCGAGGTTTGGATGGACGGTGCGCGTGGTAGCGGTGCACAAAAGGTAACCTACACCTTTGACGAATGGTTCAAATACATCAAGGAAGCCGAAGGAGATATCGCCATTTTCTCTGCTCAACCGACAAATGTCCGCTGGATTGGAAATGAACGGGGTATTGCAGGTGATCCTGTATGGCACAAGGTTAAAAAAGCCAACATTACCGATGATGTCAAAAACGAATACCTCAATCATGGTGACCCTGACGGTGATATGTACTCTGTAGGTGAAGCGGACGTTTCCATCCGTTCTGGTTGGTTCTACCATGACAACCAACAGCCTAAATCCCTCAAAGAATTGATGGAAATCTACTTCAAGTCTGTGGGACGCGGAACGCCACTTCTACTTAACATCCCACCAAACCAAGAAGGAAAATTTGCAGATGCCGATGTGGCTCGCTTGAAAGAGTTCAAGGCAACCCTAGACAAAATGTATGCGACTGACTTTGCCAAAGGTGCGACTGTAACAGCAAGTTCGACTCGTCAAAACCACCTCTACAAGGAAAGCCACCTCACTGACGGTAAAGACGACACCAGCTGGGCTCTTTCAAACGACGCTACAACTGGTAGCTTCACCGTTGACTTGGGACAAAAGAGACGCTTTGACGTCGTTGAACTCAAGGAAGATATCGCCAAAGGTCAACGTATCTCTGGTTTCAAGATTGAAGTTGAAATCAACGGACGCTGGGTGACTTACGGTGAAGGTTCAACCGTTGGTTACCGTCGCTTGGTTCAAGGAAAACCTGTAGAGGCGCAAAAAATCCGTGTAACCATCACAGGAGCACAAGCTACACCTATCTTGAACAACTTCTCAGTCTATAAGACACCAAGTAGCATTGAAAAAACAGATGGCTACCCTCTTGGACTAGAATATCATTCAAATACAACAGCTGATACAGCCGGAACAACTTGGTTCAATGAATCTGAAGGTGTTCGTGGTACTTCTATGTGGACCAAGCAAAAAGATGCTAAAGCAACCTATACCTTCACAGGAACCAAGGCCTATGTCGTCTCTACAGTCGACCCAGGTCATGGAGAAATGTCCGTTTATATTGATGGGCAAAAGGTTGCCGACGTCCAAACGAAGAACAGCAACCGTAAACGTAGCCAAAAAGTCTTTGAAACAGATGACTTAGCACCTGGACAACATACCATTACCCTTGTGAACAAAACAGGCGAACCAATCGCTACAGAGGGAATCTATAGCCTAAACAACGATAGTAAAGGAATGTTCGAACTAGAGTCTAGCAACTACGAAGTCGAGAAAGGAAAACCAGTCACTGTTAAGATTAAGCGTGTTGGTGGAAGCAAGGGGGCTGCTACTGTTCGCTTTATCACAGAACCTGGAACTGGAGTTCACGGCAAGGTTTACCAAGATACAACTCAGGATGTGACCTTCAAAGATGGAGAAACAGAAAAAACCGTTACCATCCCAACCATCGACTTTACAGAACAAGCCGACTCTGTCTTTGACTTCAAAGCCAAGCTCACTTCTGTCACTGATGGTGCCCTGCTCGGTTTCGCTACCGATGCAACCATCCAAGTGATGAAAGCTGAATTGCTGGTCAAGGACCAAACAAGTTATGATGACCAAGCTAGTCAGTTGGATTACAGCCCTGGCTGGCACCATGAAACCAATTCGGCAGACAAGTACCAAAAAACGGAATCTTGGGCATCTTTTGGTCGCTTGACTGATGAGCAAAAGAAAAAAACAACTGTGACAGCTTACTTCTACGGTACTGGACTTGATATCAAGGGCTATGTTGATCCAGGTCATGGTATCTACAAAGTCTTCTTGGATGGAAAAGAGGTTGCTTACCAAGATGACATGGGAAATGCTTCGACTATTGATGGCAAGAAATACTTTAGCGGTTATGCTAGTCAACGCCAAGGCAATCAAACTCTGGTTAGCTTAAAAGGACTTGAAGAAAACTTGCACGCAGTCACCCTTCAGCTAGATCCTAATCGAAACGATTTGTCTCAAAATATCGGTATTCAAGTGGACCAATTTATCACTCGTGGCGAAGGTAGCGAACTCTACAGCAAGGCAGATATCATCCAGTCTATCTCTAAATGGAAAGACGATCTGTCCAACTTTGACCCAGCAGGCTTGAAAAATACGGCTACTGCACGCCAAGCTTTCCAAACAAATCTAGAAAAATTGAGAAACCAACTCAGTGCTGATGCAGTGGATGTTCAAAATGTCATGTTGACGGTCAGCGCCTTACAAGATATCCTATCCAAGGATGAGAACTATCAAAGAGGCCAAGAGGAGCCTAGTCCAGAGCAACCGGAACAGCCAGAAGAACCTGAGAAACCTGACCAGCCTGAGCAACCAGCTGAACCAAAACAACCGGAAATTGAGTACGATAAGGCTATGGACAGCTTGACAAAAGCTATCGAGAAAAAAGTCGCTGAGCTTGGATCCAACAAGGAAGCTAAAAAGAAATTATTAGAAATTGCTGACCAAGCCATTGCTGCAATCCAAGAAGCTAAAACTCAGGAAGCAGTCAATCAAGCACTAGAAACCGCTCTCGAACAAATCAACAAACTCGAAGCGGCTCAGCCTGAGAAACCTGCTGAACCTGAAAAACCAGTTCAGCCTGAAAATCCGACTCAACCTGAAAATCCGACTCAACCTGAAAATCCGACTCAACCTGAGAATCCAGTTCAACCGGAAAAACCTGCTCAGCCTGAAAAGCCAGCTCAGCCTGAAAAACCAACTCAACCGGAAACTCCGGCTCAGCCTGAAAAGCCAGCGCAACCGGAACAACCAACTCAACCTGAGAATCCAGTTCAACCGGAAAAACCTGCTCAACCGGAAAAACCGGCGCAACCGGAAACTCCAGTTCAACCTGAAAAGCCTGCTCAGCCTGAGAAACCAGCGCAGCCTGAGAAACCAGTTCAGCCTGAAAAGCCTGCTGAGCCTGAAAAACCGGCGCAACCGGAAAGTCCAGCTCAGCCTGAAAAGCCTGCTCAACCGGAAAAACCGGCTGAGCCTGAAAAACCGGCGCAACCGGAAAAGCCTGCTCAACCTGAGAAACCTGCTCAACCTGAGAAACCGGCGCAACCGGAAAATCCGGCTCAACCGGAAAAACCGGCTGAGCCTGAAAAACCAGCTCAGCCTGAAAAGCCAGTTCAGCCTGAAAAACCTACTCAACCGGAAAAACCGGCGCAACCGGAAAATCCGGCTCAACCGGAAAATCCGGCTCAACCTGAAAAACCAGCTGAACCTGAAAAACCAGCTGAACCTGAAAAACCAGCTGAGCCTGAAAAACCAGCTGAGCCTGAAAAACCAGCTGAGCCTGAAAAACCTGCTCAACCTGAGAAACCGGCTCAGCCTGAAAAACCTGCTGAGCCTGAGAAACCAATTACTTCTTCAAGTCCTGAGGAAGGGGTTAAAGACCTTGTCTTTACACTTCCAAGCTTGGAAATCGTCAATAAGGTAGTACCGTTCAAGACTATCCGTCGCGAAAACCCACAATTAGACAAAGGAAAAGAGCAAGTTCTATCAGAAGGAAAAGACGGTCTCTTAGTTGAGTATGTTGAAGTGGACGGCGACAATCGTAAGGTTCTCCAAACAGAAGCAACCCCAGCTCAAGATCGAGTGATTGAGGTAGGTAGCAAACAAAGCTCAGTTGGAACAGAGGCACCACCAGTTGTGACTCTTCCTGAGTATGTTCTACCAAGAGAGACTGAAAAACCTGCTCCAGCCGTAACAGACAATTCACCATCAAAAGATGAAAAAGCTCCTGTTACAGCTACAATCAAAGAAGACAAGGAAAGAGAACTCCCTGCAACTGGGGAACAAGAAACAACTGCCTTCCTCTTCTTGGCAGCCATTACTTCTATCTTATCTCTCCTCATCTTCCAAAAGAATTTCAAAGACTAATAACCCTCTTTGATTGATTCTTTCTAATTATTCAGTTCCCCCGTTGAGAAGACCATTTGGTCTTCTCTTTTTCTATCTATAAAATAAAAAAACATCCACAAATACACATGGATGTTTTGGTATGAATCTATAAAGTAAGATGATCATTGAGAATAGGTGTTCTCAAATCCAACCACGTTTTCAAATAAACGCTCATCTAAAAAAGAGAGTGCCCCTGGTCTTATCTCATCAGAACTACCATCATAAGTTCTGCAAAAACTCCACAGATATAGGATGGTGTTTCGAATTCCAATACCATGAGATTTTCTGACGTTCACAAGCCATCTTTCCTAAATCAAACTTCCCTCTTCCACACCTAGTCACTGACTACTATTTTTGAGTCCAGCGTATGCATAGGTTCGATTTCTGGGGCACTCTTTTTCTGTCACCACCCTAAAGTAAAAGCGATGCTCCCGCCCATCCTTGGCATTTTCCTTGTTTAAGACAAAGTAGTTTTTCTGATTCATCGCCATGGTGCGTAGAATGTCATCGATCAAAAAAGTCAGTGGCACATTCATGGCAGAGTATTTTTGAAAATCCTCTTCAAAACGAATATAGGCTTCTGAAAAATAATCCATCTGCAGTTTGTTTTCATACAACTCTTTTCTAGTCATAAACTCCCTCCTCCCACAGTCGAATTTCGAGGACATCTGCTAGCTCTACCAGCCTATAGCCCTCATTGGTCCTAATAGATAGAGTTTGAGATGATAATTCGCTCACCTCGCCGACGATAGTGGCTTTCTGTTTCTTTCCCTTGACAACAAAGCATCCCTTTAGTTGCCCGACATAAAGCTGTGAAAGCAAGAGTAGCTTCTCAACGGAATTCAAACTCGTCGAAAAAGCAACCCGATTTTTCTCTTCACCGAGTGAACTAGTATGCTCTGAGAGGAAAAAGCCCATCCACTTCTGCATCCCTGGATCTTGATAGTCACGCGCAGATTGAAAGGGTAAATAAGAACGATCAATCATTTTAGTCCATCTAATCCTCCAGCAGAATGTCCCCCAATCAGCTTGCTTCTGGCAAGACTCCTAGAGGCTTCTTCCAGTGCATTGGCCTTTAAAAGGGAGGTAAAACCAAATTGTTCCCGAATGGCATCAATAGCCGTCTGGAGCCTTTCTTCTTTTTCTAACTTGTCAACATCATCAAAGAGGGAGATCAAACCAAAGGACTCGTCCACAAATCCTGAATAGTTGACTCCAACACTTCTGACCGCCCCAGAAGTGTATTTGTTATGAAATAACTTCAAAACATAATCCGTTAAGATAGCTGTATTATTGGTAGGTTCGACCTTCATTTGTGTGTGAATAGACGACCTAACCTCCTCTTTAGAGAAACCGACATAGATAGAAACAAGGGTTGTTTTCTTTCCCACCCTTCTCAATCTAATAGCCACCTGCTCTGCCATTTCTCGGAGAATAATTTCGATATCCCGTAACTTCACGTAGTCTCTCGGTAAAATTTGAGAATTTCCCAACCCATGGGACTTGGCTTTATAGGGCCTATGAACATTACTTTCATCAATCCCGTTAGCATGAAACCACAAACGCAGGCCAGCCTGACCCAGAGCTTTCTTTAGCTGGTCTGGATTACTGGTTGCCAATTCCTTGATGGAAAAAATCTCCTGAGCATGCAAGCATTTCTCCATCCGCCTGCCAATACCCCAAAAATCCGTCATCTTGGGAATGGCCCAGACTTTCTCTTCCACGTCTTGATAAGACCAATTGGCCCTCATGGTCGGGGTGTGCTTGGCCTCATTATCCAGTGCCAACTTGGCCAGTAAGGGATTGGCATTGGACATACCCACTGTAGAGTAGATCCCTGTCTGCCTCCAAATATCCCTCTGGATACGAGCAGAAAGCATATCCAGCTTGTCTTTGCGAGAGAGACTCTTGTCTGGGATGAAATAGTTGAGCGAACTGGTCAGATCGATAAAGCCCTCATCGATAGAGTAGGGATAAATATCATCTGGGCTACCATAGTTTTGAAAGATTCGTTGGATTTCCATATTGACTGCGATGTACTCATCCATCCGAGGAGGGACAATCAAGGTAACTTGGGCCCAATCTTCGATGTAGCGAACATAGTCTGAGTCAGTTGGCAAGCCTTGCTTTCGAGCATTGTAATAAGAAAATTTGCGCGTTTTGATATCAAAAGGCAGATCATAGGCCCGACCAACATTGGACTTGCCAAAAATCTTCTTAAACATGGGAGAGGAAGCTAGGATAAGACCAGTTGAATTATCCGCGCGACTCATGACACAAAGCGAGGTCTTCAGAGGATGCAAGCCCCTTTTCACACACTCGACACTGGCATAAAAGGATTTCATATCGACAAAGGCAATGTCACTTTTGGGCTCTCTGGAATAATCAAAGTAGCCCATAGGCTAGCCCTCCATTGGCACAAAATTCCCAACGATAATCCCCACAATCCGAGGATCTTCTTCATAGGAGATGAAAATGTCCTTGTATTTAGGATTGATAGAGACCAGACGCAAGCCATCTTCCTCCCGATAAACCCGTTTGATATAGGTCTGGTTGTTGCAGACCACTGCATAAACTGCCCCGTCATAGTCAAATCCCGTCTCTCGAATCAGAGCCACCGAACCATTTTGATATTTAGGCTCCATAGAGTCCCCAGATACCCAAGATGCAAAATCATGGGCCAACTCCTCGTTAAAGTAAACCGTATCAAAATTCTGGTCATCATAGACCGAAGCCCCGATCCCTGCTGACATACGTTCATAGACACGGTACTCGTAGAGGCGCTCTGGCATGGTTGTCACCTTCTGAGTTTGTTCCTCTTGAGCTAGGTTGCGAGCATAGAGTACAACCTTGTCCTTCCCTTGCTTGGAGAGACTATTGTAGAGACGAACAATCTCAATCTGAGTAAAATACCCTTTTGCTACCTTTAAAATATTCTCTAGCTGGGCAACCTTCTCCTTGGATGGTTCCTTGATTCCACGTTCCCAAGCCGAGTAAGCCTGAAAACTAATCCCTAATTCCTCTGCAATTTCCTTCTGTGTCAGTTTTAACTCTTTCCTCCGAGCCTTGAGTTTTTCTGGCTGATACATACTTCGCCTCCTAGTGTGATGTTTTATTGAGAATACCTCTCTTAGAAAAACAAATCGACGGTTGAGCTTATATCTCTAAACTCAACCAATTCGGTTTAGTTTTATTATATAAAAAAAGTGGACGATTGTCCACTGGGAAAATCAAATTTTAACAACTGCACCTGGAGATTCTGAACAAAAGAACACCTCGAAAGGTGCTCTTTGTAAGTATTGTAATTCTTTCGAATTAACGTTTACTAAATTATGATGCTTTACGAGCTTTCTTTAGACCTGGTTTGACAAGGTTTGATTTCAAGTAATCTATAAATAGCTTTACATCAAAATTTAGCAGACTTGTACTGCTTTTTTATTTCAAAAAAATTGAATAAGTTTGCTTGAAATAGGGGAATTTATTATTCCTATAAAGAGCCATCTAAAAATTTACTTAGCCGATCATTTATAAAACTGGTTGCTACACTTTTAATTACTTCCAAAGTCATAGGTAGAGCATTTTCTTTGATACTATTCTTAGTCCTATTCCACATAGTGTTTTCTCTTATTTTATCTAGAAAATCATGCCCCTCCCAAGTCAAAGCACCAACACTAAAAAAATAGATTTCATCACTAGCATACGTTGGTTTATAACTTTTTATTAAACCCGCATCAAACAACAAGTCGCAATGGTATGCTATTGTTTCTACATCATATCCGTCAATTTGTAAATTAATCAACGCAGTTGATCTATACTCATCCTCAATTTTAAAAAGTATCAAACGGCATAAATCCATATCTCTCTTCATCTTAATAACCTCTACACAGTGACATATATTCATAGTGTACAACTTATTAATAGAAGGGTCAAGTGGTAAAACAGTGGATTTTATCCAAACATATACAGTTCATTTTGCCGAAAGATTTATATTTTCTCGAAAAATGTTTAATAGTAGCTGACAATATCTATATTATACTCGTGATATTTATTTGGTATAATGTTGAAAGGAGGAAGTAAGATGAAAAAATTAGTCGTATTAATATTGGTAGCTATGTCTACATTTTTGCTAATAGCCTGCTCTAAGCAATCAAATAACTCCTTAGATGGGGAATATTACTGGATAAACGAAAATAGAAATGAATTAGCTTTTGTTATATCTAGGGATACAGGAACTATTAAACATGGAGAGGCCGAAGGGTTTACTATAAACAAAGAAAAATCAACCATTCAATTATTAGGAGAAAATATCATTAAACTTACAAAAAGTTATACTTTTAAAGATGATGTATTTACTGTAGATATTTCAGGTATGAAACACGACTACTATAAAAAAGATAGCAAGGCTTATCAAGAAGCTTTAAAAAAGTATGGCTATCAATAATATACTCAAAAATCAGAGAAAGCTATGCTTAATTTAAAAGAATACTACACTCGAGTGTTCTTTTTTGTATCCGTAAAACATTTTAAAATACTTGTTTATAATCTGTATAGACAGTTCAGAGTTATTTTTAATCATTTGAGAATTATTAGAGGAACTATATAATTTCTTTTGATATGATATAACCATGAAAAATACAAAAGAAAATAACATTCAAAAAGTCTTATGGCATATCAAACAACATTGTAACTATATAGAAAATAATCATTCTAGCAACGATATACAAGCTGAACTATTCAATTTAAAAACAAGTGTTGAAACCTTACTGCAAGTTTTAAATAATGAAAAACCCTATCCAAATTTGGACAGGGAGGAAGTATTTTAAATCAATAGTTTATTTTATTGGAATGGGAAGCTCACTATATCTGAAAAGATTACATACCCCTTATCATTTATCTGACATTTCAACTTCAATAAGAGAAATAGTCTTATCAAAACAAGTATTATGTATTATAGAATTTCCAGCTCTACGATCATACTTATATTTTTCGAGAATTTCATCCTTTAACTTATCTAATTTTTCGTATCTTACAGCCTTGGAAGCTTCAGCCATCCAAAATATCAATTCACCACATTTCACAGACCTAGGAAAATCCTTGTTTTTACCATTATGTATAATATGCTTCTCACAATAATTCATTAAATGGATATATTGCGACGGCATATCATCTATTTGTTCTTTTCGATAGCCCGTTCCTTTTGCTTGAAGATAACCTCCTCTCATAAGTGCCTCAGTTAATGGACAGTCTATATCTTTTTTATTTTTATAGAAATCATATAATTGCTTAATTTTCATAATTAATAACCTCTTCTCAATTTTCTAATAAACATCGAAAGTATAAATTATTCTTTCGGAATCTTATCTCAATAATATTGATAAAAAAATACAAATCTTACCCCCATTATACCAGACAAATTCTTTATCAACCTGAAGACCTGGTTTAGCAAGGTCTCTTTTCTATGATTTAGTTGGAACAATTGTAAGGTCGCTGTGGTCATTTAAAAAACTATATATTGGTACTCCAAAACCCTCTTCGGATATATTCTCACACAGAGTTTTTACAAAAAATTCTATCCATTCACTAGAAGGTTCCACAGCATCATCAGTCTGAGGAGTGAACCATATTTGAGGAATAAGTTCCATTGTGTCTAAATCGAATGCAATTCCAATCATCATATCATAGAAATCAAAGGAAGCACAAAAAGCACGCATATTATCGCTAACTTTATCAATTCCTAATTCAGGAGGTATTTCCGTCATCGTAATCATCATATGACCAGTTATTTCTCCATTTTCCTCTTCAAACTTTTCAAGTATCCCTCGCTCACGGAGGGTATCTTCCACTTTGAAGAACATTTCTTTATCTGCTAACATAATATTCTCTCCAGCAATTTGAATTAGCCTTATTATACCATTCATTTTTGTCCAAAATAGAGGAAGTATTTTGAAAGCTATTTTCTATTATATTCTTTAATCCATTCTCTTCTTTATTTCAAACTCTTCTAGTCTGTCCCTTTTCTCTTTTGCATTATCAATGTATTTTTTATAATCTTTTTTAAATACCTCTAAACTAACCAAAGAAATATAAGAATCATATTCATCACTATAAAGATTATTACATAGTTCTTTCTTAAAGTTAGGTTTAATATTTAGCATATTCTTACGAGCTAAATTATCAAAATCTTTTAATATCTTACAAGGTTGATTCTGCTGACAACACGAGCAATAATGGTTATCCTCTATAAATAATTTATCTCTAGCACCATCTGTATATACAGCAACCACACCATTTGTTCTATTATTAGTTCTATCTTCTAAAGAATATCTTAGTTCATCGTAAAGCCAATCATCATATTCCCCATACCAATCCTTTTTATAAGAAACAGCTTCTGGTGTTAATAATAGGATAGTAACTGATGTATCTTTTAACTTCTCATATAGATATTTCTGAATAGTCTCCTCACTCATTTGGTTTCTATCAACATCTTCTGATCTATTAATTATCTCAGTAGATTCATCAAATAAATCAACTAATTCATCTTTAATATTTTTCCCATCACTATAACGAAAAGAAATAAATACTTTTGTTGCCATTATCATGTTCCTTTAATAATACTATCAATTGCAGAAAAAACTTTTTTTGAATCATCTCCAGACTCTAATATGTCCCAATATTTATCTAGATACCTAAATTTATCCGATGCTTTCATCCTGTCAAAAATTTTTTTTGCAGTAAATCCTGTAGATCCTATTGGAATTATTATTTTACCAGTTTCACTAGCTAAATAAAATTCTTCCAACATACCAGTTGCATCTACTATTTCTCCATTAGCATCTATTTTGTTGCCAAATATAAAAATGCATACTCCTGCTGAGCTTATCATTTCTTTACGATTCTCCGTCCAACGCTCTTGTAAAGATTTTTCCCCATTCTCATATTGTGGAAAAGGGAATAAACCAAGATGCTCATTTACATGTCTATATTTGCTTTTATAAATTTCATCAAGAGCTCCATTAATAATGCTACTCCCTACCCCAAGACCAAACCCTGATATAATCTTATAATTTTGGGAAACAAGATACTTAGACAAATCATAACAATACTTATTTACACTTTCTTCGCTCCAAGTTGTATCATAGCTTGAAATACTACCGGAAATAAATATTGTATTTTTTAGGTACTCCTTCTCAATCCTTAATATTAGTTCAGGTATTTCAGAGTACTCATCAACTAAAACTGTCTCTATACCATAACGTCGCAAGTCTTCGATTTTTAAATCTTGTTTGATTAAAGCATAAGCAAACTTATCATTAGTAACTTCTTCAGCTTCTTCTGGATCATAAAAATCAGACTTTGAAACTTTCTTTTGAATACAAAAATGTTCTCTTGTATCTTCTTTTAGTAAAACATGTAATTTCCCTAAAATAGAATCTAAATTAGGATCTTCAAAGCTAAATCCAACAAATAAAAAGGTTTTAGAAACCAAATCACCATGCAAGGCAGTTATAAATAATGAGTGATCATCACTATATCTCGCATAATCATCTTTTGAAATGACAGCTTCTTCAGGTAACATTACATCTCCATGCATTTTATAAACCACCGCATCTCTATCAGGAACACTGTATGTTAAATTCGTCTCCTTCCTCTTTATATCACCCTTACGGTGGTTGTTTTCCAAACCTTTTTCAATTACTGTATCATAATTAGTTGTCCAATAAGTTGAAATAGGAAGACGTGTTAATAAATTCATAACATCTGTTTCTGCTTCTCGACTTAAAAATGTGTTGAATATCCTCTGATTAACCTTTGCTCTGTTTCGTTTAGTATTGATATAATATTGAGTCACTCCTATTAAGTCCGTTTCTTTCTCAATATCTAGTTTAATTTCTACTGAAAACGGGCGTACTAGTTCTTTCCAATTAACAAAGCCAGCACTCACAGATGTTCCTGCACCTGCGAAAATAGCTGCATTCCCTTCATGAATAGCTTTTGAAAACTCTCTTATAAATAATTCCTTGTCCATTATAAATCCTATTCTTTCTAATAAAGATTCCCATTTTTTATTCCCACAAGAGGTTGAAAATCCTGAATCAATTGACTTCTACTTTTTGATTGTTTATTCTGTCTAAATCTATCAATATAAAATCTACTTCCGCCTGATCCATTTGTCTTATAATCAAAAGTACCAATTTCCCATGCACACCATTCTCGTATTTGTCTTTTCCCTCCTTGAAGAGCTAACTCACTATTTAAAGTTCTTAGAAAAAGTAATTGATCAGACTTGATAATTTCTTGAATTAGATTACTTTTAAGTTTTTTAGTTTTTGAACTTTTGGGTTGATGCATCCAATCTACGTATAGGTAAACATTTTGTTTAGAAAAATATAAAAATAGCCCTAAAGTATATAATCTATCTACAAAAGCATGAGAAAGAAAAACTTAATTTTTTTTCTTAAGTCTGTGTATTCTTTTTTTTCGTTAATAATTCTAACAATATCATCTATTTCTATATCTTCAATTTGTTCATTTTGAAGTTCGGCAATAGTATCCAATACTTTCGAAATAATTCTTCTAATATCTGTTTTTATTTTTCTTTTTTTATTTTCAATATTACTCCATTTTTTATCATTATTCTTTACTGAAAGAGACTGTTCCAGCAATTTTTTTTCATTATAACTCAATAATTCAATCTCTACCAGCAACTTCTGTTCCTTGTCAAGCCATGATGAAATTTCTACCAGCAACTTCTGAACATCTTTATTATCAAAATCATAGACGAAAGTAATATTTTGAAAATATAGTAATGCATCCTCTAGTTTACGAACCACCTCTATCAAATCTATTTCATTTGAATCTATCAAAAATAAAATATTCTCTAGTTCCTTAACCACCTCATTTGAAAACTCAGCTAATCTAGCGAAACTATTTAAGTTGTGTTCTCTTAAAAATTTAATTACATACTCATCTAAAATTACTCCCTTAGATAAATTTCTTGGCAGCAGACTTTCTTCTGATACATTTCCTTCCATCGTATACTCCTTTTTAAATTAGCAATAGAAATCTCTTATTAACAAACAGTATTCAGAATTCCCGAGATTCATATAATAATTATATCATATAAATAAAATTAGATATCATTTAACTTTATTTTTCTCAATATTCTCTTTTGCAAATCTTAAATAACTAACGGATATTAAAAACTTTCCGAAAAATAAGTATTTTCACGAAAGATGTTTAATAGTAACTAACAGCATATATATTATACTTGTAATATTTATTTGGTATAATGTTGAAAGAAGGAACTAAGATGAAAAAATTAATCGCATTAATATTGGTATCTATGTCTGCATTTTTGCTAATCTCTTGCTCTAAGCAATCAAATATATCCTTAGATAGAGAATATTACTGGATAAACGAAAATAGAAATGAAGTAGCTTTTGTTATATCTGGGGATACGGGAACTATTAAACATGGAGAGGCCGAAGGGTTTACTATAAACAAAGAAAAATCAACCATTAAATTATTAGGAGAAAACATTATTAAACTTACAAAAAGTTATACTTTTAAAGATGATGTATTTACTGTCGATATCTCAGGTATGAAACACGACTACTATAAAAAAGATAGCAAGGCTTATCAAGAAGCTTTAAAAAAATATGGCTATCAATAATATACTCGAAAATTAGGGAAGACTTTGCTTAATCATAACCACCCGTTAGACGGGTGGTTTGCACCAGGGCTATAAGCCCAAATTACCAGCCAGCGCCTAAAGACGCTGGCTTTCACGTTGTTCAAGCCTCATTGCTCTTGACTCGTCACTTGCCTCTTAAAGAGACTTTGGTACTACTTACCACTATCCCTAAAGGGATCCTCATATTCTTTTACACTTAATTTATCTAGTGCTATATCATGCTTTACTCGTTCTCGAATTTTCATACTCGTGAAGAAATCATCCACTGGATAATTTCTTTAATCTTGAATATATTTCTTAATTGTGGCTTCATTAAGTCCCACTGTACTCACGTAGTAACCTTCTGCCCAGAAATGCCGATTTCCAAACTTATACTTGAGGTTGGCGTGTTTATCAAACATCATGAGTGCACTTTTACCTTTTAAATATCCCATGAAACTTGAAACACTTATCCTTGGTGGAATACTTACTAACATATGTACATGATCAGGCATCAAGTGACCTTCGATAATTTCAACACCTTTATAACTGCACAAAAGATGAAATATTTCGCCTAAACTACTTCGATATTGATTATAGATCACTTTTCGTCTATACTTAGGGGTAAACACAATGTGATATTTACACATCCACTTTGTGTGTGATAAACTATGTGCCTTTTGTGCCATATTTTTCTCCTTTCGCTTTACAATTGGCTTGAACACCTTTATTGTATCGCGTTTGGAGTTTTTTTTGGTATAACCTTCGATGCGCACCCGCATAGCGGGTGGTTTATTTGTCTCGCACCTTACGGAGCGAGACGGACTAATAGTCACATAATAAACAGACATCCAAGAGTAAATTCTTGAATGTCTGTAAACGTTGATATAATCGTATTGATTAACGTTTTGAGGCAACTGACTTTGTCAGATTGCAGCCACATTTGTAAGCGACTAAAGTCGCAACAACTGTGTCAATTGCACCATTTTAGTATGAAAATATAAAAAAGAACACCCCGAAAGGTGCTCTCTGTAAGTATAGTAATTCTCTCGAATTAACGTTTACTAAATTGTGATGCCTTACGAGCTTTCTTAAGACCTGGTTGGGGCACCACTTATTTCATCTAATTTCAAAGTGCTTTAAAATCAACGTTTTCATAAGTTTTCAAAAAATAAAATTTCAACTAATTTCAATCAGTTTCATTAAAATAAGGTAAACTTTCATCAAAAATAATCAAAAATCGAACCAGAATATCAAAAGTTTCCCTTATTTGGATTTACTGAAGTGAAATAAGGAATCACTACACGTCAACAGACGTGAGAAACCTTAATTTTCAGCGATTCTTGAAATTTTAAATTTCAATACATTGCAATATAAATCAACCGAATCACTACCTTTGTTTGAAATAATTTTTGATTCGGATAATAAAAAGCAAAAGGGGCTTCATTTGGAAGCTCCTCTTTTTGTATATTCACACTCAATGAAGATGAAGAAAAAGTTAGAAATAACTTATAAGGGAATATTAAGTAGATATTTTTTATCTTGCATTGATTGCATAGATATAAGCAATATATGATGCAAAATCTCCAACTTGTTTTCGATTATTTTCTATTTCTTTTAGGTAGTTTACTACTTCACTCGACTGCTCCATATTACGACTAAGTAGCTTAAAATTATATATAACTATTTCATGTTGAGCTGTGCGACCTTCATCTTTTTCTCTACGTTCAGCACTTTCCCATAACAACCACTGACTGCGGGTATAAGCATAATCCATACTTGCTTTTAGAAAATCATGCCATATTTCTAAAATATCTGGTTCAGTTCCCAACTCAAGTAAAATTGCTTGATGAATTTTTTGACAATATTCAAAAGAGAGAGTATCTTTACACTTTAAATAGCTTTCATAACTTATATTTTCCATATTTCCCTCCTTAAAAAACTTTATATATAAAAATCTATCTAGCTTTCGTACTAGATAGATTTATATAT
>NZ_KQ969038.1:100091-302000 GCF_001578705.1 Streptococcus oralis
ATTTTTATTTTATAAATTAAGATTCGTGTACACGAATCTTTTTTAAATGAGGTTGTCACCTCAAACACCAATTCATTCATAAAAATTTATTTTCAATTGTTCATTCCCTAAAGGGAATTATACTCCAAAATCAAGATCCTGTCAAGTTAAATTTCCGTTACAAATCTTTATCCTACCCTCCCTCCCCCACAAGTGCTGTGGGGGATTTTTTGTTTTTTCTGAACTTTTTTCACTTTTTAGTCCGAAAACTCCCAAAAAATCTCCTTATAAATAAGAACAACTGTCCAGCTCATGACACTAAACCGAGCAAGAGTCCATTCACTATTTTGTCCAAAAGAAAGGTAAAGAATTATGACAAAAAAACTGAACTCAAAACAACCCAAACCTGACAAGGTCGCTATCCGAAGAGAAAAAGAAATCAAGGAAGCGATTGAACGTGGCGACTGGAAAAGAGTTGTCCATCTTTTATCATTACCATTTGATAACGCAGAGAGGAAAGACAGGTATCATGGAAAACTCAGCCTCAATTTCATCTATAAGAGGAAAGAAATGCTTGACTTTCTACCTGACAATTCCAGACACTCCAATCCTCTTGAGTCACTCATTTATGAAGAAGATACCAAGATTGTCTATCAGACAATTGACGAGTTTGACGACATCGAACAAATCATTATCTTTGGTTACTTCTTTGAAGATAAAAATTTTACTCAATTAGCTGAAGAAGTTCACCTCAGTGATAAAACAGTCAAAAGAAGGCTAGAAAAATCGCTCAAACTTCTGAGGGAAAAACTAGAAGAGTAAATAAAGACTGTCCAGCTCATGACATGAAACCGAGCTTGTCTCTTCTCACTTTTAAATCTACTTATAGAAAGGTATATCCATATGAAAATTAAACCACAACACCGCAAAGGCGGTTACTCAAACCACATCGCCCAACAATACGTTGACCTTACCGAACCTATCTACTTATTGAGTGACGAACTCGAACCCCAACAAAAATATGAAGATAATAAACCAACCGATGAAATTATCGCATATAAGGCTTGGTTTGGTCAAAAAGGACTTCCACCTTTTCAAGTAAAATTTACAGAAGCACCTGAACTACCAGACTACCTATCTCTAATTTCATTTGAAAATCTAGTAGCATGCGAAGTTAACTACAATGTTTACTTCAAAGCTGATGGATTGAAAGAGGTGAACTAATGGTTTCAACTCTCACACAAAGAGAGTTGGAACAATACCTGTTACAGAGCTTGAACATGGGTTTGGGCTCTGTATTACAGGGTGAAACATCCTACACCAACTCTTTTAACATTCTCGTCCGAGAAGACGGCTTTATCTTTGTCCCTCGGCTTCCTTGTGGCTTTATCATCGATGATGACTTGTATCAAAAGATTTTTCTAATCGCAAACGCCTCCCTCTATCCACAATATACTTTGTTAAAGCAAAATTCTGCTTACTTTATCGCATTAAAGACAGAGGATATTCATGTTCAGCGAGGCTTATTCTTCCCATGGAAAATCGGAATTTCGGAACGCTTGGTTATTCCAGAACTTGAGACATTTGCCTCAAATCTAAAGTGTAATAATATTCCTATTATGAAAAATCTAACCATTAACTATGACAAGGTAACATCCCTTGCGATTGCGGGAAATTCAGGTAGTGGAAAAAGCTATGCCCTTACCTACCTTTTAAGTGTCCTCAGAAACTTTTCTGACTTGATTATCATTGACCCTAAGTTTGATACCCCATCACGTTGGGCAAGAGAATACCAAATCCCTGTCATTCACCCTCATGAAAACCGTTCTAAGTCTGACTTTGTGTCAGAAATCAATGAAAACTTAAGCAAGTGTCTGACCATCATCCATAAAAGGCAAGCCATCCTGTTTGAAAATCCTAGGCACGATTTTAAACATCTAAGCATTGTCATTGATGAAGTTCTTGCCTTGTCAGAAGGGGTCAACAAAACCATAAAAGATTCCTTCTTCTCGTTATTATCTCAAATCGCGTTACTGGGACGTTCCACACGAGTTCATTTACTTCTAGTCAGTCAACGCTTTGATCATACTACCATACCAGTTTCTGTTCGAGAACAATTAAACGTTCTTATACAAATTGGAAACATTAATAAAAAGACCACACAATTTTTGTTTCCCGACCTTGACCCAGAAGGCATTGTTATTCCAATCGGCAAAGGAACTGGCTTAATTCAAATCATTGATAACGAACATCCTTATCAAGTTCTCCCCCTCCTCTGCCCCACCTATTACACTACGAAAGGAATTTTATAGACTATGATAAAAACGAATTTTCAAAAAACCATTCATCCAGCAACCACCCTTTTTACAATAGGAATCCTATCTATGCTTATTTCAATCTTATTGAGGCTTGGAATGAATCCCTTGGAAAACAGTATTTATTTCACATCTCTGTTTGATTTCCTGCACTTGCTTCACTTTATCAGCTCATCTATCTCTTTCTTGTCCCTTCTCTTATTCTTTGGATTATTTGGCTATGAAATTAAGATACGACAGAGAGAAGATAGAGTATCTAACCTCTTTAAGTCCATCATACAGACCTTTTCACTTCGCCTTTTTCTTATTCAAAGAGAACACTCAGAATCTGGAAGCACAAGCGAGCAAGGGAATATAAAAAGATACAGTCCTGTCAATAAACAGTTCAATAAAGCAATTCAGAAAGTGGTTGTAGATATAAGAGAAGGAAGCGCAACCTTGATTATTCCTGTTCCCAAATCCCAACAAGCCATTAAAATCTTAAAGGATTTGGAAACAATCATCAGTGAAGAAGTTTCTAGTCGCAATCCAGACTATTATTTTTCACGACCTGAAAGAAAGGGCATGGACTTCTACTTTATCGGAACAAGACGCAAATGATTGGAAGGGCGCTTTGGCGCACGAAGTGAGCGCCACCTAGCGCCCTTCTGTTTTGGTCTACGGACTAACGGGTTACTACGACCCCGTTAGTCCAATAATCAATAATCACAAAAATATCAAATAAAGCGTGTCCCACCTTCCGAAGACACCCCTCTAAATCTCCTTATAGATAGAAATACAATTTGAAAGCGAGACATATTGAATATGGCAAAAGAACAACGTTCTAATAAATGGGCTTTTCTTTTCTACAGAGAGAGCGCCCCAGAAAACTATTTGGAAATCCTTGAAGGTTTTCATATCCCCTTTATCTTATCACCTTGGCATGATAGAGATATCAATCGAAAAACAGGGGAACTTAAGAAAGCTCATAAGCATGGAGCCTTTTTCTTTGATTCGCTTAAAAGCTATAATCAAGTATCTGAACTCATCAAGGATAAATTAAAGGGGCCTGCTCATGTAGAGCCCATTATGTCTCCCAAGGGGATGTATGACTACTTTGTTCATGCGGAGAATCCTGAAAAGACTCAATACAAAATTGATGATATAGAAATAGGATGCGGATTTGAATTAGACAAATTCCTCATAAACAATAACAACGATGATTTTCTATCAGCCATCATTGATGTGATAGACAAGAAGAATTTCACAGAGTTTAATCATCTGGTTAGATATGCGAGAGAAGAAAATCCGATCTTATTAAGGCTTATCGTAGATAAAACTTACTTTTTTGCTAAGTATTTAGATTCACGAAGGTATAGCACAGACAAAAGCAAAATAACTTCATCAGAAAATTCTTTGACGAATACCCCGAATGAAACTAGTGACGTCATATCAAGCACTACTTCAATAGAAGTATAATGGAGGAAAAGCTATGCAAGTAATCTTACCAGATGAGCAAATTCATCAAATTCAACTTTTACTCTCTAATCTTATAAATAAAGAAATCAGAGAGCAATTAGACAAGAGCGGTATCGATAGCCCCTATTTGAACAAGCAACAAGCTTGTAACTATTTAGGTATATCAAACAATACACTGGATTCTTGGATTGTAAAAGGCCTACCCAAAATCAAAATCGGTAAAACGATTCGATTCCATAAAGACGCTATCGACCAATGGCTAAACTCACATAACTAGAAATATCAAGATTTTTGTTTTATAATAGTCATGATATTTTCTGGTTCGATACACAAGGAGAATATCATGACTATCACTAAAACAAAAAATGGTACTTATCGTTTAAAAATCTACATTCCAATAGAAGCTCGAATGCCACTTGGAATCGTCAGTAACAACTACTACGATAAACGATTCAAAACAAGAAAGGAGGCACGACAAGCAGAGATAGACTTACTCACGAAGTTAAACCAAATTGAAGACAATGCGTTTTCAGGACTAGGAAAAGAAGATATTCTTTTCTCAGACTTCTATAATAATATTTGGTGGGAATCCTATAAAGCAGGACAAACTACATCAACTTCTAAGCCACCAAGCAGGTCAACAATTGCTAATACCAAAACATGTTTTGAAAAGCATATACTACCACTTCTTGGCAACTATACGATTCAATTTTTAAACCAAAATAAACAGGTTATTCTAAATTTGATGACGGCAAAAGCCAACGAATATGCCAACTTCAAAACTTTACGAAGTTACGTTATTTCTATTTTTGATTGGGCAGAAGAACTTGAATATATTGAAGCAAATAGAGTTGCAAAAACTTTAAGACGAATTAAGGCTGTTAAAAAAATTCAACTTGCAGAATCAAAACGTGATGAAGATTTATATTTAACTCATGAGCAACTCCAAGAATGGTTCTCAGCCTTTAAAGAGGATTTAGAGAATGATAGAATATCACTCAAAGATTACGTCCTTTTCTATCTCACTTTTTTCCTTGGAGATAGAAAATCAGAAACATATGCTCTCCAGTGGAAACATATCGACTTTTCAAAATCTCAGATTCAGTTAATTCAGGCTTTAGATAGATACGGACAAGTAAAATCTACCAAAGGAAATAAAAAAACTATCTTTTCTATTTCTAGTGACTTGCTTCAACTCCTAACCTTATGGAAAAAACAACAAAAATATGAACTAGCAAAGTTTGGTATCATCAGTAATCCAGAACAATTCATCTTCACTTATATAGATACCAGAGGGAATATCAATAAACCCCTACATTCTGACTATCTTAATAATAAGATGCAAACTATCAGAAAGCGACACCCAGAGCTTACACACGCTACACCACATAAACTACGTCATACGGGAGCAACGCTCGCTAAACAGGCTGGAATGAGCTTAGAAGCCATTTCCGAAGCTCTAACACATAGCGACACAGGTACAACACAGATTTATGTCAATACTTCTAACGTAGTCCCTATGGCAGTCGGTGAATTTGCCTTAAAGTCTCTAAAACAATAAGGTTAAAATAAGGTAAACTTTGAGGTGAACTTTTTCAAAAAACACAAAAAAAGCACCCATGAGGTAAACTCTTGAGTGCTTCGAAACGTTGATATAATCGTATTGATTAACGTTTTGAGAATTGTGATGCTTTACGAGCTTTCTTAAGACCTGGTTTCTTACGCTCAACCTTACGTGAGTCACGTGTAAGAAGTCCTGCGCGTTTCAATGAATCGCGGAAGTCTGGGTCTACTTGAAGAAGGGCACGAGCGATACCATGACGGATAGCTCCTGATTGACCAGCGTATCCACCACCTACAACGTTAACGAAAACGTCGTATGAACCTACAGTTGAAGTAACTGCGAATGGTTGGTTGATTACAAGACGAAGGTCAGCGTGTGGGATGTACTCTTCAACATCTTTTTTGTTAACAGTGATTTTACCAGTTCCTGGAACAAGGCGAACGCGTGCAACAGCGTTTTTACGACGTCCAGTACCTGCATATTGTGCTTGTGACATACTTTATTGTTCCTTTCCTTAGATAAGTCCTGAAATATCAAGAACTTCTGGTTGTTGTGCAGCGTGAGTGTGCTCAGCTCCAACGAATACTTTCAATTTCATACCTTGAGCGCGGCCAAGAGTATTGTGTGGAAGCATACCTTTAACTGATTTTTCGATCAAACGTACTGCATTTTTAGAACGAAGTTCACCAGCAGAGATTTGTTTCAATCCACCTGGGTGATTTGAGTGAGTGTAATAGATCTTATCAGATGCTTTTTTACCAGTCAATTTAACTTTTTCAGCATTGATAACGATTACGAAGTCACCTGTATCAGTGTGTGGTGTAAATGTTGGTTTGTTTTTTCCGCGAAGTACGCTAGCAACAACTGCTGAAAGGCGTCCAAGAGGTACATCAGTTGCGTCAACAACGTACCATTTGCGTTCTACTTGGCCTGGTTTAGCCATGAATGTAGTTTTGTTCATGATTTCTCCTATATGAATATCGTTTTTGTTTACTGGGCGGATGTTCCGGTCCGCGGGGTATTTGAAAGGTTCCGGGGTCTTACAAATGGGGTAAACAATACCGTCTACTATCATACCAAATTTTACTACTAAAAGTCAATAGATATAAAAAATAATTTTATCTATTTTCCCGTTTAAAGTCTAGAAAAACCTCGCTTTCGCGAGGCTCTCCTATTTATAAGCCAAGGCACGTTTGAAGCTTTTCCATAGACCTAAGTCATCTGTCTGAAGGACTAGGCTGGCATACATACGTCCGATAAAGGCTGTTGCAGTCACTGCAAAAACAACCGTTATGGCAAGGGAAATCCAAGCTTCTAAATCACTTGCATAACCATTAATGGCTCTAAATGGCATAAAGAAGGTTGAAATAAAGGGAATATAAGACCCAATTTTCAAAATCAAATTGTCTCCTGCAACACCTAGAGAAGTCACACCGACAAATCCTGCTATAATCAAGATCATCAAAGGCGACAAGGCCTTACCGGCATCTTCAGGGCGAGAAACCATAGATCCTAAGAAGGCTGCTAAAACAACGTACATAAAGAGGCTAACCAAGACAAACAATAAGGTATTAAGCGAGAAAGCCTCTCCTATATGGTTTAAAATACCAGACTGGGCCAAGATTGGTAGGTCTTTAAAGAGCAGAATGGCAGCCAGCCCACCCACGACGTAAATGCCAATATGAGTCAAAATCACAAGAAGCAGAGCCAGCATGCGAGCGTAGAAATAATGGCTAGCTCGAATACTAGAGAAGACCACTTCCATGATTTTGGTTCCTTTTTCACTAGCCACTTCCTGAGCAGTGACACTAGCATAGGTAATCAAGATCATATAAAGGAAGAAACCGAGACCCGCAGCCGCAATGGTTTGGACCATCTTTTTATTTTCTTTGGATTCGTCAATCTTCTCAGTAAAGTCAACAGTCTGAGCCAGGCGTTTTTCCTGTTCTTGAGACAAATTAGCTGCTGAACGATTGAGTTGGTATTGCAGTTCGTTTAGCTTATTGGTTACTGCTAGTTTGATACCTGTTTCAAGAGAAGTTTCACCGTGATAGACGGCCTTGAGGACACTGTCCTCTTGATCAATGGTTAGGTAACCCTTGATTTTCTCATCTTTGATAGCAGCTTGGGCACTGGCTTCATCCTTATAATCAAAGTTGATACCATTGGTACCCTTGAGCCCTTCTTCCACAGATGGCACAGTTGTTACTACTGCTACCTTGCTATTTTTAGCCATCGAAGAATTTTGTAGATAGCCGATTCCTACAGATAAGGCTAAAAAGAGGAACGGCGAAATCACCATAAAGAAGAAACTCCACGACTTGACATGTCGAAGATAGGTTTCCTTCATTACAACCCACATATTTCTCATACTTCCACCCCTGATTCTAGTTTAAAGATTTCATCGATTGTTGGAGCCTGTTGGTCAAAGGTCGCGATATATTGACCTTGAGTCAGGATTGGGAAGAGTTCCCTTCCAGCACTCTCATCATCGAGGATCAATTTCCAACTGCCTTGCTTGGTCAAGCTCACCTGTTTGACATGAGGAAGACTTTCCAGTTCTTCCTTGCTTCGTTCACTTGAAACAAAGAGACGTGTTTTCCCGTATTGATTGCGAACATCCTGAACAGGTCCATGCAAGACTACACGCCCATCACGAATCATCAGGATATCATCGCAAAGCTCCTCGACATTGGTCATGACATGGTCAGAAAAGATAATGATTGCACCGCGCTCTTTCTCTTTCAAGATGACTTGTTTGAGCAACTCAGTATTGACTGGATCCAAACCACTAAAAGGTTCATCCAAGATAATCAAGTCTGGCTCATGGATCAGAGTGATAATGAGCTGAATTTTCTGCTGATTCCCTTTGGAGAGGCTCTTGATTTTATCAGTCAGCTTTCCTTTCACTTCCAGTTTCTCCATCCATTGAGGGAGTTTTTCCTTGACCTCCTTAGCATCCATGCCCTTTAGAGTCGCCAAGTAGCGAACTTGCTCAAGGACTGTCAGCTTGGGCATAAGACTGCGTTCCTCAGGCAGATAGCCAATCCGAGCGTAGGTTTCCTGACGAATCTCCTGCCCATCCAGACTGATTTCTCCTTGATAGTCCAAAAATTTCAACATACTGTGGAAAATCGTTGTTTTCCCAGCACCATTTTTCCCGACCAGTCCCAAAATTCGTCCTGGACTTGCCTGAAAATCGACACCAAACAAGACTTGCTTGGAACCGAAACTTTTCTCTAGATTTCTTACTTCTAGCATTTTCCACCTCCGAAATATGTTGCACTTATTATACTCCTTTTTGATAGCCTTTACAAGGATTTATGTACATTTTTATCTTGTTCATCCTTCCTTAAAAACTAAACTCTCTAAGGATTTTGAGTACCCAAGTGATAGAACAATTATAGCCCATTAAAGTGCATACAGGTGCTCTTACTCCTCAATTGTCCATTTTTGATCCTGAATTGTCATTTTGAAAAGCAAAAATCCACCCCGAAGGATGGATTGATGAGTTAACGCACTTCTGCATTGACTTTTTCTTCGAGTGATGCTTGGATTTTTTCCATATAGCGTGCGACTTCTTCGTCTGTCAAGCTATCTTCTGGATTTTGGAAGGTCAAGCTATAGGCCATTGACTTCATACCAAGTCCCAATTTTTCGCCTGAGAAGACGTCAAAGAGTTTGATATCTGTCAAACGTTTCACGCCTGCAGCTCGGATAGCATCTACAACTTCTTGGTGAGTGACTTCTGCCTTGAGAAGTAGAGCAATATCACGACTAACCGCTGGGAATTTGGTAATTTCCACAAATGGAGTAGCTGGTTGAAGGGCAACTTCGATGGCTGAAAGGTTGAGCTCCGCTACATACGTTTCTGGAATATCATAAGCCTTGGCAGTGACTGGATGCACTTGGCCAAGGAAACCAAGAACTTGGTCACCGTGTGAAATCACAGCTGTACGGCCTGGGTGAAGACTAGCAATTTCATCTGTTGCTGTATAAGTCACTTCAAGCCCCAAGCGAGCAAAAAGCGCTTCAAGGATTCCCTTAGCATAGAAGAAATCAACTGGAACTGCTGCTGTTTGGAAGTCTTTTTCAGCAACCAAGCCTGTCAAGGCAAAGGCAAAGCTGTTGATTTCGTTTGGTAGATCTTCTTTTGGATTGCCTGTTTGTTCAAAGACTTTTCCAATCTCGTAAAGTGCCAAGTTTTTATTCTTACGAGCTACGTTGTAGGCAACGGTATCAAGGATACCAGAAATCATATTTTGACGGAGGACAGAACGGTCCACTGTCATTGGCCACATGAGTTCTGTCAGCTTGCTTGGTTGAGCTGTGAACTCAACCGCTTTTTCAGGCGTTGTTAGAGCGTAGGTGATGATTTCTGTCAAACCTGCTCCTTCAGCGATGGTACGAACTTGACGGCGAAGTTTTTGTGTCGCAGTCAATTCACCAGCTGTACCGTCATCTTTCGGAAGACTAGTTGGCAAACGATCGTAACCATAGATACGAGCGATTTCTTCAAAGAGGTCAGCTTCGATGGTGATATCCCAACGACGACGTGGTACGCTGACTGTAAAGCTAGCTTCATTTCCAGAAAGACCAAATCCAAGACGACGGAATACATCTTCCACATCAGTGTATGAAAGTTCTGTACCAAGGACACGGTTGACGTCTGCAAGGGTTGAAGAAACTTCTACATCAGAAGTATCAAGCTCACCTGCTGAAACGATACCCTTACGCACCGTCGCACCTGCAAGATTAGCAATCATGCTAGCCGCCGCATCAAGGGCTTCGTTAACAGTTGCCACATTGATGCCTTTTTCAAAGCGAGAAGATGATTCCGAACGAAGGTTGAGGCGTCCGCTAGTCTTACGAATCGATTTGCCATTGAAAACAGCAGCTTCAAGGACAACGCGACTAGAATTTTCAGAGATTTCTGTTGCTTGACCACCCATGACACCTGCAAGGGCTACTGGCTTGTCTGCGACAGTGATGACTATGTCATTTGTTTCCAAGTCACGTTCTTCACTGTCCAAGGTCACCAATTTTTCACCAGCACGCGCTTCACGCACACGAATCTCGCTTCCTTCAAAGGTATCCAAGTCAAAGGCATGCATAGGTTGACCAAAGTAGAGCAGGATGTAGTTTGTCACGTCCACTACGTTATTGATGGGACGGATGCCTTCGTTCATAAGGAGGTTTTGCAACCATTGTGGACTTGGTGCAATGGTTACATTGTCCAAGATACGGGCCGCATAGTACGGCGCCTTATCTGTGTCAATGTTGACAGAAAGAGCATCTGTAGCGGCTTGGTCTGTTTCTGAAAGAGCAAATTCTTTAAAGTTAACTGCCTTGTCATAGATAGCTGCTACTTCGTGAGCCACACCCTGCATAGAAAGAGCGTCCGCACGGTTTGGAGTGATGGAAAGTTCGATGATTTCATCATCCAAGTCTAGGTAAGAAAAGACTTCGTCCCCAGGAACTGCATCTTGAGGCAAGATTTGGATACCATCTGCGAATTCTTTCGGAACAACTGAGTCAGAAATCCCCAATTCACCAAGTGAACAGATCATCCCAAGTGACTCAAGTCCACGGATTTTTCCTTTTTTAATCTTGTAGTTGTCAGCGATACGAGCACCTGGAAGAGCCACCATGACCTTGATACCAGCACGCACATTCGGAGCACCACAAACGATTTGGCGGGCTTCTTCTTCGCCAACGTTAACCTGACAAACATGGAGGTGTGTTTCTGGTACATCTTCGCAAGAAAGCACCTCACCGACGACAATTTTTGAGAGACCAGCAGCAGGTGATTCCACACCTTCGACCTCGATCCCTGTAGTTGACATTTTTTCAGCCAACTCTTGTGATGGTACATCAATGTCCACCAACTCTTTTAACCATTTATAAGATACTAACATAATTCTGATTGTAAGATCCCACCAAGTAAGACCTTTTCAATTCCTTTCTTTTTCTTCGAGTCAGTCGTTTCTTTTTAACTATATGAAATGTGAGCGACTGTTTAGGACTGTGTTTCAGGTTTCAATCTTATTTAAACTGTTCTGAGAAACGGACATCCCCTTGGTAGAAGCCACGGATATCGTTGATTCCGTAACGGAGCATAGCTACACGCTCTTGTCCAAGACCAAAGGCAAAACCAGAGTATACTGTCGCATCAATACCACTCATCTCAAGGACACGTGGGTGAACCATACCGGCACCCATGATTTCGATCCAACCTGTTTTCTTACATACGTTACAGCCTTCTCCACCACACTTGAAGCAGGAAACATCCACCTCAACAGATGGCTCTGTGAATGGGAAATAAGATGGACGCAAACGAATTTGACGCTCTTCACCAAACATTTTTTGAACGATTAACTGAAGCGTTCCTTGAAGGTCTGCCATAGAGATATTTTTCCCAACAACCAAGCCTTCGATTTGATGGAATTGGTGACTGTGGGTCGCATCGTCCGTATCACGACGGAACACACGCCCTGGTGAGATCATTTTCAAAGGACCTTTTGAAAAATCATGAGCATCCATAGCACGCGCCTGAACTGGAGACGTGTGAGTACGGAGCAAGATTTCTTCTGTGATGTAGAACGTGTCCTGCATATCACGGGCTGGGTGGTCTTTCGGAAGGTTCATGCGCTCAAAGTTGTAGTAGTCTTGCTCCACTTCAAAACCATCCACGACTTGGTACCCCATCCCGATGAAAATATCTTCGATTTCTTCACTGGTTTGTGTCAAAACGTGACGGTGACCAGTCGCAACTGGGCGACCTGGAAGTGTCACATCGATGCTCTCACTTGCTAGTTGAGCTTCTACTTTCTTTTCTTCCAAGAGCTTAGCCGTTTCTTCAAAGGCTGCTGTCAAGATATCACGCGCTTCATTGACGTGTTTCCCGATGATTGGACGCATCTCAGCAGAGACATCTTTCATCCCTTTGAGGATTTCAGTAAGCGACCCTTTTTTACCAAGGACAGAGACACGCAAGTCCTGCATCTCTTTTTCATTTTCAGCAGTAATCTGCTTCAAGCTAGCCAGCGTTTCTTCGCGAAGCGCTTTTAATTGTTCTTCAATAGTTGACATAATTCCTCCATCAAGTCCCTCGTAGATAAAAAGAAAACCACATGCCAAAAACTCCACTCGGAGCGTTGACACGCGGTACCATCCGTTTTCATCTGACAAGTCAGACCTTCATTTCTAAATCCATGCGCAAGTGAATTCACCCAACTTTCATATAGAGAGCTTGCAGTCACGGCTCTCCTCCCTGATATACTTCCCCTGAGATACTAGTCTTGCGGATTCCTATTCAATTACTACTTAGTTTATCAGATTTTTAGTTAAAAAACAAGTTAGATTAGACTAATTTCAGTATAAAAAGGAACAAGACACAATGCATCACCTATTTGCAGGGTCTGTTTCATCTGCTTTCCTTTTCAATAAAAGAGTTGCTGCTTGATTAAAACCATCACACCAGTTATACCATTTTGCTTCATACTCATCTTGAGCTAGGATACGGTCTTTTAAATCAAAGACAGAGTAAATCTTTCTTTCCTCGCAAGCTTGCGCATAGAGATGATACAGTTCATCGCCACCATCTCTATCCCACTCAGCAGAAATCGTATTCCTACCTGCCAATAAAGCCTGATAAGCCCTGTGATGCCCATCTGTAATTAACAAGTAATCTCCGAACGCAAGAATACTGATTGGAGCAACATTGATTATTTCTGCCGACTGATAAAGTGTCTGGATGCCTTCTAGTTTCTTTTCTGATAAGTATAGTTGACTCGGATGAAGATCTTTTATGTTGACTTTCATTTCTTTCTCCTCGAGGGAATTTGATACTCACTTCTGCTTGCCTTTAAATCGCCATTGGAAGCGAAGCTTGTCATAGAAAGGAAATTCGATAAATAAGACTCCCAAGCCCACACAGAAACTGGCAAGAACATCTGATGGGTAGTGGACTCCCAGATAGACCCGAGATAGCAGCACACTGACTAGGTAGACCCCAAGGACGATTTGCACAATTTTTCTCCAAACCGAATCTTTAATCCGTTGACTGAGAATGACAATCAAGGTCCCTACCATCAAAGTTACAGCCAGAGAATGGCCACTTGGAAAAGAAAATCCCTTCTCCTCTACCAAGTGTAAAATAGCTGGCCGTGGGCGCTGGTAGATGTTTTTAAAGGTCACGATTAAAAGACCAGCTAAGGCTAGATTGCCCGCCATGAAGTAGCTTTCTATCTTCCACTGCTTACGATAAAAGATAACGGCTGCGATGGCAACCCAGGTGATAATCACTGGGATATCAATCAAATGCGTAAGGGCACGGAACAGAACAGTCAAATAATCTGGCAAGTCCCCACGAAGGGCAGTCTGAAGCGGTTGATCAAAACCGGCCAGCGTTTCAGGATAGAACTTAACCATATAGCCAAGAAGGACGAAAAGTAAAAGGGCAAAACTGCCCTTCATTAAAAATGTTTGTTTATCTCTCATAATGTTTTAAGGTTGGTTTCAAGAGGACGTATAACAACCAGAATGAAACAGCAAAGATTAAACCTTCAATCAGGTTAAAAGGTAAAACCATGGTCATCAAGTAGTTAGAAAGTCCTATAATTTCTCTAATATCAAAGTTGGCAAACTGCGCGTACAAAGGAACCGCATAGACATAGTTGAGAACCAACATGGCAGAAGTCAACCCAATAGTTCCCGCTAGAGATGCTAGTAGGAAACGAAGGGTGCTACGTTCCTTTTTCCAAATCAAACCAAAGACGATAACAAAAACTCCCAGAGCTACGACATTCATTGGCAAGCCAATGTAAGTATTCACTCCCTGGCTATTGAGAAGCAGCTTCAAGAGGGATCGCAGCAAGAGAATCCCTAGAGCAGCAGGTAAATCCATCACTACCAAGCCCACAAGGACTGGCAAGATACTAAACTCGATCTTGAGGAAGGTCGCCGCTGGCAAGAGCGGAAAGTCAAAGTACATCAGCACAAATGAGATGGCTGATAAAATCGCAATGGTCGAAAGTCGACGTGTGTTTGTCATAACAGGTTCCTCCAATTTTCTATAAAATCAGAAGAAGTTGGAAAGGATTCCTCTATCTATTCTCACTTTTTATATCTCAAAAGTTCCCTCTCACTCTTTTGAGCAAGCGGTTGCAACTTCTCTATAAACTCATCAGAACAGACAAAGCCATTCTTTCGTCTTCTCCCATCCAGACTATACTGTCGGTTGTGGAATCGCACCACATCAGCTTGCGCTCGCGGACTTCTTTAAGGGAAGGAAATAGAGATTTTTCTTTTAGACTAGGCGACAAGCTGTAGGCATAACTTCCAGTTAGGCAAAACTTGTCAACAAAGTTTTAAAGGAAAAATTTTTTCCTAATGATACTCAATGAAAATCAAAGAACAAACTAGGAAGCTAGCCGCGGGCTGTACTTGAGTACGGCAAGGCGAAGCTGACGTGGTTTGAATTGGATTTTCGAAGAGTATTAAAGTCACCGCCGGTCGGGAATTGCACCCAGCCCTGAAGACCCTTTAATCTTAACAAAAAACGCTTGCAAGTGCAAGCATTTTGATTATTTCAATTTATCTGCTTCATAGGTGTGAACGAGTTCCAAACCTGCGAAATTCTGCTGACGAAGCGCTTCGTAGACGATCATGCAGACCGTATTCGAAACATTGAGACTGCGGACATGTTCATCATTCATAGGAATACGGAGAGCTTTCTCAGGATGTTCTCTCATAAAGTCCTCAGGTAAGCCCTTGTCTTCACGTCCGAATAGAAAATAATGGTCTTCGTCAGTCGATAAATCTGCCTCAGAGTATACCTTCTCAGCAAATTTCGAAATCAGATAGAGTTTTCCCTTCATCTGAGACATGAAATCTTCTAAACTGTCGTAAAAATGAATCTCTAACTTATCCCAATAATCCAAACCTGCCCGCTTCATTTTGCGGTCATCAATAGGAAAGCCCATCGGTTTGATGATGTGGAGGGGAGAATTGGTCGCAGCGCAAGTACGCGCAATGTTACCTGTATTTTGTGGAATCTGAGGTTCAAATAATACAATGTGATTTGTCATGACGGGCTTCCTTTTATCATTGCAAAAAAATAGCCACACTGCCCGGAGTCAAGCTCAGCAAACAGCGTGGTTAAGGCATCGTTAACTTACCTCACAACAGGTTTGAAGTAAATCAGCGAAACTACTTTCTTAGTATAACACTTTCAGAATCAATGTCAATAGAAACGACTTGATTTTTTTACTTTTTTGATGATATTTTCATGTTTGGTCATTCCATTTCTGAAAAGGGATAGTAAAATCACTTCAAATCAGAGTCGTTGTTATAGAAGTTAAGCAAATGTATCTTCAAAAACTTGAAAAAGTTCTTTCTTCCTTTAAAAATCGGCTTGGCAAGTGCATTTTTTGCTAAAAAAGGGTATGATAGTTACATCATGAAAAAGTAGGTTTTTTATATGAAAATTGTCCTTGTTGGTGGAGGGAAAGTTGGTTTCGCCCTCTGTCGTTCACTAGTAGCGGAAAACCATGACGTTGTCCTCATCGAGCAAAATGAAGCTGTACTTAACCATATTGTCAGTCGCTTTGATATCATGGGCCTCCTTGGAAATGGTGCTGACTTTGCCATCTTGGAGCAAGCTGGCGTTCAAGAGTGCGATATCTTTATCGCTCTAACTGAATACGATGAAGTGAATATGATTTCAGCGGTACTTGCTAAAAAAATGGGCGCTAAAGAAACCATCGTTCGAGTGCGAAATCCTGAATACTCTAATGCCTATTTTAAGGAGAAAAATATTCTTGGATTTTCACTTATCGTTAATCCAGAACTCCTAGCAGCCCGTGCCATCTCAAATATCATCGATTTTCCTAATGCCCTCTCAGTTGAGCGTTTTGCTGGAGGTCGGGTCAGCCTGATGGAGTTTGTTATCAAAGATTCTAGCGGGCTCTGTCAAATGCCAATCTCAGACTTCCGTAAAAAATTTGGCAACATCATTGTCTGTGCTATGGAAAGAGACCATCAACTCATGATTCCAAGTGGTGATGTTACTATCCAGGACAAGGATCGGATTTTTGTTACGGGGAATCGTGTGGATATGATGCTTTTCCACAACTATTTCAAATCGCGTGCAGTGAAAAGCTTGCTTATCGTTGGAGCTGGAAAAATCGCTTATTATCTACTTGGCATTTTAAAAGACAGTCGCATTGATACCAAGGTTATCGAGATCAATCCTGAAAGAGCTCGTTTCTTTAGTGAAAAATTCCCAAATCTCTATATCGTACAAGGAGATGGAACTGCTAAGGACATCTTACTGGAAGAAAGTGCTCCTAGCTACGATGCGGTCGCAACCTTAACTGGGGTTGACGAGGAAAACATCATCACCTCCATGTTCCTTGACCGTGTTGGTGTCCAGAAAAATATCACCAAGGTCAACCGAACTAGTCTTCTAGAGATTATCCATGCGCCTGATTTTTCAAGTATCATCACGCCGAAAATCATCGCAGTGGATACCATTATGCACTTTATCCGTGGTCGGGTAAACGCCCAATACTCAGACCTTCAAGCCATGCACCATCTTGCAAATGGCCAAATTGAAACCCTGCAATTCCATATCAAGGAAGCTAATAAAATGACTGCCAAGCCACTTTCGCATCTAAAATTAAAAAAAGGTGTTCTCATCGCAGCCATTATCCGAAAAGGAAAAACAATCTTCCCTACTGGAGAGGATATGCTTGAGGTGGGAGACAAGTTACTCGTGACGACCTTATTGCCAAACATCACCAAGATTTATGATTTGATTGAGAGGTAAAAAATGAATAAAAGTATGATTCGTTACCTCCTCTCAAAACTTCTCTTGATTGAGGCTGTTCTCCTTCTAGTACCTGTTGGTGTAGCAACCTATTACCAAGAATCCAGTCAAGTATTTATCGCTCTCTTTTCTACGATTGGAATTTTAGTCCTTCTTGGTGGTCTTGGCGTTTTACGAAAACCGAAAAATCAACGGATTTACGCCAAGGAAGGGGTCTTAATTGTTGCCCTCTGTTGGATTCTCTGGTCTTTCTTTGGTGGCCTCCCTTTTGTCTTTTCAGGACAAATCCCAAGCGTCATCGATGCCTTCTTTGAAATCAGTTCTGGATTTACGACTACAGGAGCAACTATTCTGAACGATGTTTCAGTTCTCAGTCGTTCCCTCCTCTTCTGGCGAAGTTTTACCCACTTGATCGGAGGGATGGGGGTGCTTGTTTTCGCACTTGCCATTATGGACAATGCTAAGAATAGTCACTTAGAGGTGATGAAGGCAGAGGTCCCTGGTCCTGTCTTTGGTAAGGTTGTATCCAAACTGAAAAATACTGCTCAGATCCTCTATCTACTTTACCTAGGGCTCTTCTCCCTATTTGTTGTCATCTACTATCTAGCAGGTATGCCCTTGTTTGATAGCTTTGTCATCGCTATGGGAACAGCGGGAACAGGAGGCTTTACCGTCTATAACGACGGAATTGCTCACTACGGTAGTTCCCTAATTACCTATCTTGTCAGTTTTGGCGTTCTAGTTTTCGGAGTCAATTTTAACCTGTATTACTTCCTTATGCTCCGTCGGGTCAAGGCCTTCTTTGGAGATGAAGAACTGCGGGCTTATGTCATTATTGTCCTCGTGTCTACAGGTTTGATTACTCTCAATACCCTCCACCTCTATCAAGGTGTCTCTAAGAGTTTTGAGATGGCTCTCTTCCAGGTTTCCAATATCATCACGACAACAGGTTTTGGTTACGGAGATATTACCAACTGGCCCCTCTTCTCCCAATTTATCCTCCTCTTCCTCATGGGAATCGGTGGATCAGCTGGTTCAACTGCTGGTGGTCTCAAAATTATCCGTGGACTCATCCTCACAAAAATTGCCAAAAATCAGATTTTATCTATTTTATCCCCTCACCGTGTCTTGACTCTGCATGTCAATAAAACCGTGATTGATAAGGATACCCAGCACAAGATTCTTAAATATTTTGCCATCTACGTGATGATTATACTCTCTCTCATCTTTATCGTCAGTCTTGATAGCAATGATTTTCTAGTAGTTACCAGCGCCGTTTTCAGCTGTTTTAACAATATCGGACCTATTCTAGGTACAACCTCTAGTTTTGCCATCTTTAGTCCCATCTCTAAAATCCTGCTCTCATTTGCAATGATTGCGGGCCGCTTAGAGATTTACCCAATTTTGCTACTCTTTATGAAACGTACCTGGTCTAAACGTTAATTACAATACAATCCCCTTTTACAAGTAAGTAGAAGGGGAATTTTTCTATTAAAAATGAGAAGACCATTCGGTCCTCTCCTAATCTGTTTATTTTTTAAGAGCTTCTTTGTATCGAGCAACTTCCGCTTGGTTAGCCCAAACATAGTGACCTGGACGAATTTCTACCATAGATGGCTTATCTGTCTCATAGTCATGTTGGTCAGGATCGTAAACTTTCAAGACCTTCTTGCGTTCCAAGATTGGATCTGGAATCGGTACAGCAGATAGAAGTGCTTGAGTGTAGGGGTGGACAGGATTGTTAAACAACTCCTCTGTCTCCGCCACTTCAACGATAACTCCCTTATAGATAACTGCGATACGATCTGAGATAAAGCGAACAACTGACAAGTCATGTGCGATAAAGAGATAAGTCAAGCCCAACTCTTTTTGGAACTTCTTGAGCAAGTTCAAAACTTGCGCACGTACAGATACGTCCAAGGCAGAGATTGGCTCATCCGCAATAACGAAATCAGGTTCCATCACAAGGGCACGGGCAATCCCGATACGCTGACGTTGACCACCAGAAAACTCGTGTGGATAACGGGTCAAGTGTTCTTTCAAAAGTCCAACTTCATGGATCATCTTTTGAACTTTTTCTTTCCGATCTTCTTCATCTTTAAACAAGTGGTAGTTGTAAAGACCTTCAGAGATGATATAGTCGACCGTCGCACGCTCATTCAAGCTTGCTGCAGGGTCCTGGAAAATCATCTGGATACGACGGATTAAGTCTGCTGATTCCTTATGAGATTTTTTCCCATTGATTTTCTGGCCATCAAAGATAATCTCACCTTTACTAGTGTTATTTAAACCAATAATGGCACGACCAATCGTTGTTTTCCCACTACCAGACTCACCTACAAGAGAGAAAGTTTCTCCCTTGTTGATAAAGAAGTTGGCGTTTTTAACCGCGACAAACTTCTTACTTCCTTCACCGAAGGAAATTTCTAAATCTTTAATTTCTACTAATTTTTCAGACATTTCCTTCCTCCTAGTCTTCTAGATGAGCAAAGCCCATTTTATCACGAATTTTGTCATGCAAATCTGCAATGACCCCAGGTTTTTCAACTTTAGGAGCATTCTCATGAAGCAACCAAGTCTTAGCCCAGTGAGTATCAGTGACTGAAAACTGAGGTGCTTTCTGTTCAAAGTCAATTTGCATCGCATAATCTGAACGAAGGGCAAAGGCATCACCTTTCAACTCAGTATAAAGAGACGGTGGTGTTCCTGGGATAGAGTACAATTCCCCTTTATCATCAGCAAGCTGAGGCAAGCTAGACAAGAGACTCCAAGTGTATGGATGACGTGGATCGTAGAAGACTTCCTCAACAGTACCGTATTCTACAATTTCCCCAGCATACATAACTGCTACCTTATCGGCAATACTTGCTACCACACCAAGGTCATGGGTGATAAAGATAATGGTAAAATGGTACTCATTTTGCAAGGTTTTAAGCAAATCAATGATTTGCGCTTGAATGGTTACATCAAGAGCCGTTGTTGGCTCGTCACAGATCAAGATATCCGGACGGCAAGCAAGGGCAATGGCAATAACGATACGTTGGCGCATTCCTCCAGAATATTGGAAAGGATACTCGTCAAAACGTTTTTCAGCATCTGGAATTCCGACCTTGTTCATATAGTCGATTGCCATCTCTTTGGCTTCCTTAGCTGTTTTCCCTTGGTGTTTAACGATAACTTCTGTGATTTGGCTACCGATTGTATTGATTGGATCCAAACTTGTCATTGGATCTTGGAAGATGGTCGCAATTTTAGCACCACGAATCTTCTCCCATTCCTTGTTAGAAGTAAGAGCGGTCAAGTCTTGTCCACGATAGTCGATGCTTCCTTGAGCAATACGTCCATTGTCTTCTAACATCCCTGTAAAGGTTTTTGTTAAAACAGATTTACCAGAACCGGACTCACCTACCAAGGCAAGAACTTCTCCTTCAATCAGGTCCAGAGAAACTCCTCGGATAGCCGTCAGAACTTTGTCACGAACGTCAAATTCCACGACAATATCACGAGCAGTCAAAATTACATTACTTTCTTTTGTCATGTCTACTCCTATCTATGTGTACGTGGATCACTAGCATCCGCTAGGTTTTGACCAACAACGAAGAGAGAAAGAGACACCAAGATCAAGGTTGTCAACGGAATCCAGAACAAGTAAGCGTTGGTCGTAACGTTTTGTGAGTAATCTGAGATCAAACGTCCCAAACTTGGCACTGTTACAGGCAATCCCAATCCAAAGAAGGAAAGGAAGGCTTCATAAGAGATAAAGCTTGGCAACATCAAGGTCATCGTAGAAACAATAACAGATACCAATTGCGGCATGATGTTTTTAACGATAATCTTAAAGGTTGGTGTTCCAAGTGTTTGAGAAGCAAGGTTGTATTCCAAATCACGGTAACGCATGATTTGGATACGAATCATATAAGCAATCCCAATCCAAGTTGTCACACTCATGGCAAAAATCAGATTCCAGAAACCAGCACCGATTGAGTAAGTCAAGACGATGACAATCAAGAGAGATGGAATGTTTGAAATAATGTTATAAACTTCCATCATAACACGGTCAACAGATTTTGAAATTCCCCAGATTCCACCGACAATAACCCCAATTACAAGGTTGATAAAAGTTGCAATTACAGAGATGAGGATAGAGTTACGCGCACCAAACCAAACCCCATCAAACAAGGATTTACCATTGCTATCTGTACCAAACCAATGTTCAGCGTTAGGCTTGATAAAGCGAGCACTGAAGTCATTTACCTTACTTACATCGTTGAAATCAAAATCTGAGAACATTGGATAAATAAAGCTCATCAAGATAATGGCAACCAAAATCCCCAACATAATGACTGTTGATTTTTTCTTTAGAAATTGTCTAAATACAGAACCCCAGTATGAATAGGCAGGGGCGTCAATTGTTTCAGAGGCAAAATCGTCACGTTTTACGAACTGAAATTTTTCTTTTCCGATTGTTGACATTATTTGCCTCCTTTCTCTGTCAATTTAATACGTGGATCAAGCATCGTCATCCAGATATCTCCTACAAAGAGTGAGAAGATAGAAATACATGTGAAGATGAAGACGAGACCAACTACCATTGAGTTGTTGGATGCCTTAACAGAGTCGATCAACATTTTACCCATACCTGGGAAGGCGAAGACTGTTTCTGTCAATGTTGCACCACCAATAACTCCAATTACGGCACC
Organism: Streptococcus oralis; assembly: GCF_001578705.1. GTDB lineage: Bacteria > Bacillota > Bacilli > Lactobacillales > Streptococcaceae > Streptococcus > Streptococcus oralis_J. The sequence goes on from NZ_KQ969038.1 coordinate 121,941, forward strand.
AGGAATACCCGAAACCAAAGGAACCATGGCATTTTTAAAGATGTGTTTATTTGAAATTTCTTTTTCAGACAAACCTTTTGCACGAGCAAATCGAACGAAATCTTGAGATTGCAAGTCGATCATGTAACGACGAATCCAGATAGCTGTACTTGGCGCTCCCAACAAACCTAGAATGACTGCAGGCAAGACATAGGAACGCCAATCTCCAGCCCCCAAGATAGGGAATGAGTCTGGCAGACCAATAGATGATCCAATCAAGCGCACGATGTAAACCAAAGCGATCGTTGGAAGGGCAAGCAAGAAGGTTAGAGCACCTGTAGAGAAACTATCAATCCAAGTATTCTTGTGGCGAGCCATAGCAGATCCAAGAGGAATTGCGATAGCATAAGAAATAATCAAACCGATCAAACCAGCAACAGCCGAGCTTGCAATCATTGATGGATATTGATAATTGCTTTCTGTAGCTGTATATGGATCGTCTTTACCATAGTTAGCTACCTCACGCGCATCTGCTTGACTTGGTGACTTGTAGGTACGAGAGTAAATATCTACAGAGGAAGTCTTTTTACCCGTAGGGAATTGAACTTCTGATGTCTTGGTTTGTCCCTGACCCTGTGTGATAACTTGAAGCACTGGTGTGTTTGCATAAGTTGGGTAAGAGTCTCCCAAGTTAATGTTCACAAAGTTTTGGTGTACAAATGGGAATTGATTATTGAAATACAAAAGATATTTATGCTTTGTACCCGAACCAACTAATGACCAACCGATAGCAGGGTCATTTTCAAAACGAAGATAACGTTCCAAGTTTGGATTTTCAGGGTCTTGAATCTTGTTTGTATGATCAATGTCGAGCAAGTTCGAGTAGAATTTGAAAACACGTTCAAAAATCGGAATTTCACGCGTAGCATAGAATTGACCACTTTCTGAGAATACACCGAGTGTCCAACCATTCCCTAGTTGGTTGATGTATTTTTCGTAGATTGCCTTATTAGTATCATTGGCATCAACTGTTACAGATGAGTCCATTGTGCTCGCTTTTTCTTGCAACTCCTTGGTATCGTAGTACTCGATATAGCCCATCCGCTCATAAACGGTATTTTCATAATTGTCCCGTTTATCTGGCGTCGTTGCAATCTTGTTATAGTTGGTATCCTGCTTAAAAATCAGTTTCCGAGGAACCATCGTATAGATAATCGTGTAGGTCAAGGTTGTCACCAAGAAAATAGACAACAATGAACGCAATACACGCATAAAAATATATTTCTTCATATCGTTTCCTTTTAAAATCCCAAAAGAACCTTCTCCTCATGGAGAGAAAGTTCTCTTGAGAGTTATTTATTTAACGTGATTAGCCAATTCTTTTTGAACTTTTTCGTTTGATTCTTTTTTCTCTTTGAGCCATTTCTCACGAGCTTGTTCATAGTCAGCTTTGGTTACAACCTTGTCTTGTAACTGAATATACTTGAAGTATACATCTGAGCCTTTATCTCCAGATTGGCTATAAGATGCTGAGAATGGTACTACACGAGAAATGAATGGCGCTGCACCACTACCTGACATAGCAGGAAGGAAGAGAGAGCTGTCTGTCAACCAAGCTTGAGCTGCCGCGTATTTTTCATAACGAACATTCAAATCACTGGTTTCTTTAGCAGCTTCATCAACTAACTTATCGTATTCTTTCAAACCAACCTGTGCAACTGCTGCATTTGCTGGATTGTCATAACCCATATAAGTTTTTGTTTGCTCGCCATTAGTTGTCTTCAAGATATCAAGGTAAGTTGACGGATCTTCAAAGTCTGGGTTCCATCCAACTGCCCCTGAGAGATCCCAATCTTCTGCCGCAGCGTTTGCAGCATAATAGGTGATATTGTGCAACTCATCTTTCGAAGTTTGTTGGATATCAATGACTACGTTTTCTGTCCCTAGTACCTTCTCTACTGTTTGTTTGAAGGATTGGATACGAGCAACAAAGCCCTTATCTGTTTGATCTACTGGAATATCCAAGTGAATAGGGAATTTCACACCTTCTGCTTCTAAAGCAGTTTTAGCTTTGGCAAATTCGGCTTTGGCTTTATCGGCATTGAAGAGACCATCTTGACCATCAGCAAAGTTTACGTTCTTCCATTCATCACCGTAAGCAGCCATCTTTTCAGTCACCAAGTCACCGAAAGTTTTTTCACCTGCAGAGACAAACCCTGGTTTCACAAAGAGGTTACGAACGGCAAGGGGAGCTCCTTCTTTACCATTAATTTGTGCTGAATAAGAAGTACGGTCAAAGGCAAAGTTCAAGGCCTGACGGAAATCCTTGTTAAGAAGGGCTTTCTTAGTTGAAGTCTTCTCTTCATCTGTTGTTTTAGAAGTATATTTATAGCTTTGGCGATCAATATTGACACCTAGACCAAAAATACCAGGTCCTGATGGTGTGTAGTAAATATTGTCCTTATAGCTTTCTGCTACCTTAGAGTAGTTTGAACTTGTAGGGAAGAGACGGGCATAGCTATAAGCTCCGCTTGTAAAGTTGCGTTCAAGCGACTCTTGGTCTGATCCATCATAGAAAGCAAGGGTTACTTTATCAAGATGAACATTGTCTTTGTCCCAGTATTGTTCATTTTTAGCGAACTCGATAGAAGACTTGGCAGTCAAACCTTTCAGCAAGAATGGTCCATTGTAAAGCAATGATGTCGGGTCAGTCGCTTTAGCAAAGTCGGCTCCTTTTGATTTTTCAAATTCTTCGTTCAATGGCCAGAAGATTGAATAAGCCATCTTAGAGTTCCAGTATGGCTCTGGTTGATTCAAGGAATACTCAAGAGTATAATCATCAACTGCTTTCACACCAACTGAAGAAAAGTCTTTTGTATTACCTGCCAAATAATCAGACAAACCTTTAACAGAATTTTCTGCTAGGTAAATTGCTTGTGACTTGTTATCAGCTGCATGTTTCAAACCATTTACGAAGTCTTTCGCTGTTACTTCAGCATACTCTTCGCCATCTGATGTCATCCATTTGACACCTTTACGAATCTTGTAGGTATAAGTCAAACCGTCTTTTGAAACTGACCAGTCTTCTGCAACTGCAGGAGTCAAATTCCCATATTTATCATTTGTAAAAAGGCCATCGATACCATTTGAAGTGGCAATTTTGGTACTTTGTTTTCCTGAGATCAAGTAATCCAATGTTTCTGGGTCAGCTGAATAAACATAACCATAATTTTTTGGCGCTGTTGAGTCAGATGATTTTGAAGAACCACAAGCAGCTAGAACGCCAGTTGCTAATAGGGCTATTCCTGCCGCAACAAATACTCTACTTTTTTTCATGTATGTATTCCCTCTTTAAAAAAATTTTAGTCTTGTTTTCGATTATATCACATATTATCTAAAAAGTAAACGAATTTTCAGAATATTTAGGCGTATACCCTCAAAAAACTTTCATTTGTCAAATTTCTCTATTCTTTGTTTGCTATCTATAGAATCAAAAGGGAAGTTAAGGCTCTATAAAGCCTGATTTTCAGATTTTCTCTCCCCATTTTTCCATCCAATCAGAAAGGGCAATCTTCTAAATTGGATTTTCGATTAAGAAACTATTGACGTAGAATCATTTTCAAGGTATAATATTAAACGTTGAGGCGGTATAGCCAAGTGGTAAGGCACGGCTCTGCAAAAGCTTGATCGTCGGTTCAAATCCGTCTACCGCCTTTCAGTACCTGAAATAACAGGAATTAACCGAGCGAAAAGCCCGTAAATCGGGCTTTTTTGTTTTTTTTCTTCGGACAAATAAGGACAACTTTGAAAATCTTTTGGGGCGAATAAAAAACAGTGACGAAAATCACTGTTTTACTCGGTTTCTTCTTCGGGTTCTAGTTCTGTGATTTGAACTTTTACCTTAGTAACGCGCCCATTTTTCACCTTATCATTGGTTAGGATAATCTGCTTGTTTTGGCTGACCAATTCATAACTAATTTTCTCAGTTGTTGGAATCGTACCAACACCCGTCAAATAATAACCGGCGATAGTATCCACATCATCGCTTTCTAGTTCAACGCCAAAGTAGTCGTTGAAGTCGTTAAGATTCATGGTTCCTTGTGCAATATAGGTATCCTCACCGATTTGATGGACTTCGATTTCTGCTCTGTCCGTTTCATCATCAATTTCGCCGACAATCTCTTCTAGGAGATCCTCCAGAGTTACCAAACCAGCCATACCGCCGTATTCGTCTAGTAAGATAGCCATTTGATTTTGGGTATTTCGAAGCTCTTTAAGGAGGTCATCCACAAAGATAGTCTCAGGCACAAATAGTGGCGTTTGGAGGATTCGCTTCCAGACAATATTTTCAAAGCCATCTGCATAAGCAGCGTTTAGCAAACGCTTGGTATGAATCAAACCGATCACATTGTCCTTATCCCCATCATAAACAGGAATACGTGAGAAATTTTGCTTCAAAATACTTTCGATAATCGCCTTACTGTCATCCTGAATATCCACCATGAAGGCGTCGGTTCGGGGCACCATTAGCTCACGAGCCATCAGCTCATCTAGAGAAAAGATCCCCTGTAGCATTTCAATCTCATCTGCATCTAGTGTTTCTTCACTATTGGTGAGCATGTACTCTATTTCATCACGTGTCATCTTTTCATCAGCATCATCAAAGGTCATTGGCGTCACACGGCTCAATAAATTAGTTGAAGCAGATAGCAGCCAAACAAAGGGGCTGACAATTTTCCCCAAACCAATAATGACTGGTGCTGTTCGGATGGCCAAGGTATCTTTCAGATTTAGAGCGATTCTCTTGGGATAGAGTTCCCCAAAGACAATAGAAATATAGGTCAAAAACGCTAAAGATAGAAAACTTGCAATAGCGTAAGCCGTCTCTCCGCTTCCCATCCAAGATGCGATCACTTGTCCAAGGGTATCCGCCAATTTGGCCCCTGACAAGATGGTAATCAAGGTGATACCGACTTGAATGGTTGATAAAAAATGATTAGGGTTTTCAAGTACCTTTAGCAAACGGATATAGCGTTTATCACCTTCCTCTGCTTTTTGCTCTACTCGGGCACGATTTAGTGACACCATAGCCATTTCTGTAGCTGAGAAAAAGGCATTCAAAAAGGTCAATACAACTAAAAGTACAAATTGCAGTAACAAATCCTGACTGCTCGGGTCTTCCATGGTCTTTCTCCTAAAATAGTATCTTGTGTTCCATTATATCATAAATCGGCCTAGGAATCACATTATTTTCTAATTTGCACGATCGCTCCCTTATCTACGATAGACAACGGAGCGATTTTTGTTCTTTTATAGATTGTTTCTAGTTTGTCACCGTGACTTGACCTGTTCGGTAATCAAGCTGGATTCCCTTTTGAACATTGGGGATTAGGACATTGAATTCCAACTCGCCATCCGAAGACTTGGCTTCGATTTGTGAAGCGGATGGAACTAGATCCTCATTTGTCGCATAGTGGAGAGTTACCCGATAACGGACTCTCTTATTCTGGTCCAAGGCTTTTCTGACCAAACTCTCATAGTAGTTCTGACCAGTCGAATCCTCAGCTTGCGCTTGATTCGCCCAAGCTGTCTGGACTGCAATGTTCTTGGGATTGCTGGTAGAGGCATCAAAACCATCCAAACCACCTATCAAGGCATAGCCCAGCAGGTGTCCTCTATCAACTGCATGTGTATAGGTCCCCTTTAGATTCTTGACCTGATGCCACCCTGGTGGAGTCCAAGAGGTGGATCCATTTCCAGTCTCTTCCCGATTCTTATATTGCCGAGTCGCTTTAGATAAGATGGCATTAGCAACAGTTGGGACGGTCTCTTTCCCGACTGGTTTTATTTTATTATCCGCATAGGGTTTGCTAGAAACCTTGGCATCTAGATTGGTTTTATTGCCATTGACAATGAAGGCTCCTGCTCCATTCCACTCGAGCCCCCCTTTGATTTGGTTTTTGATTGACTCAGTTAAGACACTTTCAGCCAGCTCCTGACTGGGAGCTTCTGAAGCTTGTTTTTTCTGACTAACTTTGGTTTTAGGCGTGTTTGATGTCGACTGCATTTGCTTGATATAATAGCTTCCAGCAGCCAAGAGTAAGAATATAAGTAACCCTACTAGTGTCTGTCTTGTTTTTTTGTTCATTTTTCTCCTTATTTCTTTAGAAAAAGACTGGTCTCCCAGTCTAATTTCCTGTAAATTTGCTAATCAATTCTTGCCACTTTGCCGGAGACAAGATAGCCCACGGATCCTGTCCCTTTCCTAGAATTCCGTAGCCGATCATCAAGCCGATTCCTAAAGCAAGGAATCCCAGCAAGAGTACGATAAAAATTAACAATAAGCGACGGAGTACATAACGTATGTTTTTATTCTTCATCCTTAACCTCAATCCGCTGAATCTTTGCTCCTAGCTGAGCTAATTTCTCATGGAAACGGTAGTAACCTCTATCAAGGTGGACTAACTTACCAACAACTGTTTCTCCCTGCGCCACCAGACCTGTCAAAATCAAAGCAGCACTAGCGCGAAGGTCCGTTGATAGAACTTCTGCTCCCTGTAAAGCCTGTCCCCCAACAATACGGGCTGTATCACGGATAATCTCCGAATGCAAGCCCATACGGCGCATTTCCTCTAAGTGTTGGAAGCGATTCTCAAACACCGTTTCCACCATGGTGGATTCCCCTTTTGCGACTGTCATCAGCGCTGTAAATTGAGCCTGCATATCTGTCGGGAATCCTGGATGTGGCAAGGTTTTTACATGAACAGCCTTGAGATTTTCCAGTTGAGAACGGACACGAATACCTTCCGACTCCTCCGTCACCTCAACTCCTATTTCAAGAAGTTTGGCAATCAAGGGGCGATTATGCTCCCAGACTGCATCTCGAATGAGGACATCGCCACCTGTCATGGCTGCCGCCACCATAAAGGTTCCAGCTTCGATACGGTCCTGTACCACATTATGAGTTGTGCCATGGAGTTCCTCGACACCAGTCACTGTGATTGTTTCAGTACCAGCTCCCTTGACCTTAGCCCCCATTTCATTAAGAAGGATAGCAAGGTCAACAATTTCGGGCTCACGCGCAGCATTTTCAATCACTGTCACACCGTCAGCTAGAGTTGCTGCCATCATGAGGTTTTGTGTCGCGCCAACACTAGGGAAGTCCATATAGATATGAGCACCATGCAAGCGTTCTGCCTTGGCTTCGATGTAACCAGCTGCCTGGCTAATCTTAGCTCCCATAGCTTCTAGGCCCTTGAGATGGAGATCAATCGGACGACTCCCAATGGTGCAACCACCTGGCATGGATACCTTGGCATGGCCTACACGAGCAAGGATTGGTCCCAAGACAACGATGGATGCTCGCATCTTGCTGACATATTTGTAAGGAGCCTCCTCCGTGATGTCACCAGTCGCATCGACCTCGACAATATGAGCTTCCTCATCAAAGTCCACCTTGGCATTCAGACCACGAACTACTTGATTCATGGTGAAAACATCTGACAAGATCGGTACATTCTGCAAGACTGTCTTACCCTTGCTTGCTAGAATAGTCGCTGCCAACAAGGGCAAGACTGCATTCTTTGCCCCCTCAATCGTCACACTCCCGACCAGACGATTATCTCCGCCTTGAACCACAATTTTTTCCATAGTTTTTCCTTTACTTTTGATTTTATAACAGTCCTCTAAATGCTTCTTGCCACAGTTGGTACAAACTGATAAAGAATGAACTTAAGATGTAGCCCATTACAATACTAAAGAAGCCTACCAACAAACGAACTTTTTTTGTGTTTGTAGCAGTTACTTTTAACACCTTTTCCCATCTCACAAGATCCTTCAAAAGGTAAAAACTCAAATAAATAAAGAGTATATGACTACTTAGGGTGAATAATAATTGAACCATTTGACTATTATACCATCTTATCCGCTTGCGCGCTAGTTTTCGATTTTTCTACGGATTAGGGATTGTTTTTAAGGTAATCAATCGCATCCTGCAAGGTTTTAACGGGCACGATTTTCATCTCTGTCTTGATTGTTTTAGCAGCTTCTAGGGCTGTTTCATAGTTGCTTTTCGCATTGGGATCTGCTTTTTTCGCTTCCTCAGTGACTGGATTGTCAGGAGCAAAAAAGATGTTCGCTCCCTGACGAGAGGCTGCAACTACTTTTTTGTCAATTCCACCAATGTCGCCAACATTTCCATCGCGATCAATGGTTCCAGTACCTGCTACGATACGACCATTACGCAGACCTGGATCTGCTATCTGGGTATAAATAGCTAGACTAAACATGAGACCGGCACTTGGCCCACCGATACCAGCTGTGGAGAAGCGAATTGGAACATCACTGGTCACTTCCGTACGGTCAATCAAGCCAATACCAATCCCGTTTTTCCCGTTTTCGAGAGTGATAATTTTACCTTCAGCAGTCTTGACTCTTCCGTCTTCTTCGTAGGTTACCTTGACTGGATCTCCTAGTTTTTGAGAATTGACATAATCAATCAAGTCTTTGGAACTGTCAAACGTCTTATCATTAACAGCCGTCACTGTGTCTGCAATGTTCAGAATGCCTTTAAAAGTCGAATTGTCTGTCACGGTTAAGACGTAAACTCCCAGGTACTTGAGTTCTATATCCTTTCCAGCCGTCTTCAATCCTTGATACTTGGCCATATTTTGGGATGTTTGCATGTAGAACTGATTGATCCGCATAAACTCTGCATCAGTAGAGCCACCCGTTGTCTCCTGAGCGCTTCTAATATCCGTAAATGGAGTCAGCCAAGCATAGACAAGATGCGACAGGGTTGCATGCTGAATACCGACTGTTACAAACTGGTAAGCTCCTGCTTCTGTATCTTCTGTTTCATTGACTTTCAAAACTTGACGAATATCTTCCGCTCCACCTGGAACTTCTATGTAGTAAGGTAAAGGTACTACAAAAGCTAAAAAAGTCAATACTAGTGCTAGGATGACATATAAGGGCCATCTAGTTTTTTTCTTCATGTTCTAATTCCTCCACAACACTGTTTGGGACATATTGCTGAATCTCCTGACCAAACTTCAGGAGCTCTCTCACGGCTGAAGAGCTAATATAAAGATGCTCTGGGCGACTATATAGGTAAATGATTTCGATTTCTGGAGCCAGTTGATGATTGTAGTAATCAAAACTAGACTCGTATTGCAAGTCGGTGGCATTCCGCAAGCCACGGACAAGGGTCTTAGCACCCAATCTTCTTGCAACATCGACGACTAGTTGATCATGAGAAGCCAGCACCTCTACATTACCTAAATGCGCCACAGCTTTTTCGACTGCTCGTTTGCGATTTTCAACAGGAAGAAAGCCTTGTTTGTGGGGATTGTAGAACACCCCGACATAGAGCTTATCAAAGAGTTTGCTGGCACGTTCAATGATATCCAGATGTCCATTTGTCATCGGATCAAATGAACCCGTAAATAATCCAATTTTATCTGACATAGACTGTTACCTTACTAATCCCATATATTTTTTCCTTCCAGATGCCTAAGCAGGCAATTTCTTCTGGAAGTTCTACAGACTTATCGGTTTCGCAGACGACCATGACTTCTTGGGAGAATAGATTTCTCTCTGCCATTTTTTCGATATCTGCAACTATTTGTTCCTTGGCATAGGGAGGGTCTAAAAAGACCAGGTCAAAGGGACCATTCACTTGCTCCAAGGCCCGTTCAGCCTCCATCTTTAAGAGCTGAAATTTGGAAACTTCCTTGGTCATTTGGATATTTTCAGCGATGATAGCTTGTGCCTTTCGATCCCGTTCCACTAAGACAGCATGGGACATGCCACGCGATACTGCCTCAATAGATAAGCCACCACTACCTGCATAAAGATCCAAGACACGTCCACCCCCAAAATAGGGACCTATCATGTTAAAGATAGCTCCACGCACCTTATCCGATGTCGGCCTAGTCGTCTTTCCTTCTAGCGTCTTGAGGGGACGCCCTCTGTAGATTCCTGATACGATTTTCATACCGTTTATTATACCAAATTATAGGCAAAAAGAGAAAGAAAACCGAACCTTACGGTTCGATTCTCTATAAGATATTTTCGTAAGTATCGCGGACTTCTTGAGGCCAGACACTGGTCTGAACTTCTCCAATGTGTTTCTTACGAAGAAGGAACATGGCCATCCGAGACTGTCCGATACCCCCACCGATTGTCAATGGGAAAAGGCCGTTAAGCAGAGCCTTATGCCATTCCAACTCAAGACGATCTTCGTCTCCTGTAAGGGCAACTTGGCGACGAAGCGTGTCTTCATCCACCCGAATCCCCATTGAGGAAAGTTCAAAGGCACAACCAAGAGGTTCATTCCAAACCAGGATATCCCCATTCAGTCCCTTGTAGCCATTCTCAGACTCTGTTGTCCAGTCATCATAGTCAGGTGCACGACCGTCATGAGGTTTCCCGTCAGGCAACTCGCCACCAATACCAATCAAGAAGACTGCACCGAACTCTTTACAAATCTCATTTTCGCGCTCTTTTGGTGTTAGATCTGGGTAGCGTTCCACCAACTCTTCTGTATGAATGAAAGTGATTTGTTTTGGCAAGATAGATTCGATATCATAGCGGGCTTCTACTGCTAGCTCTGTCAGACGAATAGCCTTATAAATCTTTTCAACGGTTTCTTTGAGATAGGCGATATTACGTTGTCCATTTGGAATCACTTTTTCCCAGTCCCACTGGTCTACATAAACAGAGTGGGTCGCATCCAGTGAATCTTCATCTGGACGAAGGGCCTTCATGTGGACAAACAGACCTTCTCCTTCTCCAAAACCAAAGCGAGCCAAGGTGTGGCGTTTCCATTTGGCTAGTGAGTGAACGACTTCATAGGTTTCATCTGGAATCTGCAAGACCTTGACAGATACTGGATGTTCGACACCGGACAGGTTGTCCTGCATCCCATCGCCGACCTTACTCAAGATAGGACCTTGAACTTCAACAACTTCTAACTTATCTTTTAAATACTGGGTAAAGGTGTTTTTAACAAAAGAAATTTCTTCTTGCTGATGAATAAAGCTTTTCTTCATAACTACTCCTAAAAAATTAATTAAAAGCATTATACACCTATTTTCAAGAAAAGGAAAGAGTAAATAAGAAAAAGTCAGTGCTCTTTTGAACACTGACTCTGTCATTCATTAATCGTTTCGACCAAAGATTCGTAAGATGCTAAGGAAGAGGTTGATAAAGTCTAGGTAGATGCTGAGCGCCATTGAGATGACCCAACCTGTCGCTACTTGCCCTCGTGACTGCTCATAAACATAGCGAATCTTTTGGTTGTCCCAAGCAATCAAACCTGAGAAAACCAAAACCATGGCAATACTAATCATGTAGTCAAAGAAACCACTAGCTAAGAAAATATTCACAATCATGGCAATGATGAGACCAACAAGCGCCGCCATCAAAGCTCGTCCCATTCCACTCAAATCTTTCTTGGTGAAAATCCCGATTGCCGCCATGACAAAGAAGAGTAGGGCACTGGATACAAAGGCTGACAAAACTGTTCCCGGCGTATAGAAAGCTACGACAAAGCTAAGTGTGAAGCCATTCAGTAGGGAGTACACTAGAAATACTGGCAGAGCTACTGGGCTATTTTTAGCAGCCATGCTACTTGCAACAAAGACCAGACCAAGTTCTGCAAAAGTTGCAATCATCAACCAGAGACGGCCATGCATTAAAAAGTAGACCAATTGAGTCTGAAAGACTGTCAACATCAAAGCTGACACGAGAGCTGACAGACCAATCCCAAGTCCCACAAAGGCATAAACCTTAGCGTAAAATTGATTGAGACCTGAACGTTCTTGAATAATTGTTTGATTCATTCCGATTCTCCTTTTTCTATAAATATGTCTTGATTATAACAAAGATTTTATAAATTAGCTGAAATAAAACATCAAAATGCCTGCTGCAACTGCCACGTTGAGACTTTCTGCTTGACCTTTCATGCTTATATGAACCAGCTGATCAGCACTCTCAACCATGACAGAACTAATCCCCTGTCCTTCATTTCCCATAACTAAAACAAAGTCTTCTAGGGGAGAAAGCTCACGATAATCCTTTGAATCTCTCGATAAGGTCGTTGCTAGAATGGGCAAATTGCTTTTCTTTGCCTCTTCTACAAAGGTGGCAAGAGACATCCGATAGATGGGCAAATGAAAATGACTTCCTTGCATAGAACGCAGGGTCTTGAGACTGTAGATATCCGCTGACTTGTCTGAAACAATGACCCCTGTAAAACCTGCTGCATCCGCCGTCCGAATCATGGTACCCACATTGCCAGGATCTTGGACATCTTCTAAAAATAGAAACTTACCCTGACGAAGATCAGGCTGTCCCATTTCTGCTTTTTGAATAACTGCGACAATGCCCTGAGGAGTTTGCGTATCTGCCAAATCCCGCAAAATCTCCTCTGAAACCCAGACAGTTTGAGGAAAAGTAGCCAACTGTTCCCTATAACTCTCCAGAGCAAAGATCTTCTCAATCCTCACTCCTGCTTGAACAGCTTCTTCGAATAAGTGCCAGCCCTCAATCAAATAAGCAGACTTTCGATATTTTTTTTGATGCAATTTCTTAGCATTTTTTACCACAGAATTGGCTTTTGAGGTTATAATAGTCATAGAAACATTATAACACAATCAAAGGGGATTGGTATGCAAAAGGTTAGAATGATTGCCCAAGGCAGGGTGCAGGGAGTCGGCTTTCGTTGGGGCGTTTATACTCTAGCGCTTGAAATCGGTGGCATCACCGGTCGTGTCTGGAATAATGACGATGGCACAGTGGAAATTCTCGCTCAGGCAGACTCCTCTGCCACTATGGCAAAATTTATCCAAGAAATCCGAAAAGGTCCGACACCTTTCTCAAAAGTTACCTATCTGGATGTGCAAATGAGTAATTTTTCATCCTATTCTGACTTCAAAGTCGCAAATTAGGTCTCCAGAACTATTGTATATTTTACAAAAAAACAGTAGAATAGAAAGGTATAATTTTTAAAGAAGGAATGAAAACATTGAAATCTATTAAACGTTTTGCCCTCTCTGCTATGGGAGTGGCTATGCTACTTATCTTGACAGGCTGTGTTTCTGTTGATAAAACGACTGGAGAACCGACTGGATTTATCTGGAACACCATCGGAGCGCCTATGGCAGAGGCCATCAAATACTTTGCTAATGATATGGGACTTGGTTTTGGGATGGGGATTATCATCGTCACCATTATCGTGCGTTTGATTATCTTGCCACTCGGTATCTACCAATCGTGGAAGGCGACGCTTCACTCTGAAAAGATGAACGCCCTCAAACACGTGCTTGAACCACATCAAACACGTCTCAAAGAAGCAACAACTCAAGAAGAAAAACTTGAGGCTCAACAAGCTCTCTTTGCCGCCCAAAAAGAACATGGTATCAGCATGCTAGGAGGCGTCGGATGTTTCCCTATCCTCATTCAAATGCCTTTCTTCTCTGCTATCTACTTTGCAGCCCAACATACTGAAGGGGTTGCTCAAGCAAGCTACCTAGGAATTCCTCTAGGGTCTCCAAGTATGATTTTGGTTGCCTGTGCTGGTGTCCTTTACTATCTTCAATCGCTCCTTTCACTTCACGGAGTAGAAGATGAAATGCAAAGAGAACAAATCAAGAAAATGATCTACATGAGCCCACTCATGATAGTTATCTTCTCCCTCTTCTCACCAGCCAGTGTCACACTTTACTGGGTTGTCGGTGGTTTCATGATGATTCTCCAACAGTTTATCGTCAACTATGTCGTTCGTCCAAAACTTCGTCAAAAAGTACGCGAAGAATACGAAAAGAACCCTCCAAAAGCAAGTTCTACTGCAGGAGTAAGAAAAGATGTGACTCCTAAGCAGGCTCAAGCGATCACAACCAATAAGAAAAAGAAAAACCGCAACTCTGGTAAACAACGATTTAGATAAGACTCAAAAGGCTTAGCTGAAAGGCTAAGTCTTTTTGCATCACAAAAGCCCGATGTCTCCATCAGGCTTCTTTTTTATCCATGAACACGTTTCATATAGTCTTGATAACTTTCTGTATCCATAAGCTCCTTGGCATTCTTGACACGATCTGCCGTTGGTGGCTTTACCCCTTCAAGCGAATATGGAATCCCTAGTTCACGCCACTTGAATTCTCCCATCGTATGATAAGGTAGGATTTCAAACTTGTCAACGTTTTTGAGGGTTTTGACGAATTTACCGAGTTCGATCAAGTCGTCATCTCTGTCTGTCAATCCCGGAACCAGCACATGGCGAATCCAAACAGGCTTCCCAATATCTGATAAGTACCGGGCACAGGCCAAGATGTTTTTATTGGTTTGGCTTGTGACAATCTTGTGCTGTTCTTCATTGATTTCCTTGATATCCAAGAGAACTAAGTCTGTCACCGCCATGAGTTTATTAAACTTTTCGAGATAACGTGGTGTATTACGGAAAGGAAGGGCACAGGTGTCCAAGGTGCAGTGGATTCCTTTTTCCTTAGCCTTGGTAAAAAAGGCAATCAAGAAATCAATCTGCAAGAGTGCCTCTCCACCACTAACAGTGATTCCTCCCTTGTCTCCCCAGAAACCACGATAACGAAGGGCTTCTGTCAAGACATCGTCTACTGTCCGTTCGCGTGATTTATTGGTCTCCATAGCCCATGTATCAGGGTTATGACAGTACTGGCAACGCATGTGACAGCCCTGCAAAAAGACAATAAAACGAATCCCAGGGCCATCTACCGCCCCAAAACTCTCTGTCGAATGCACCATTCCTGTCACTTGTCCATAGTCAATTGTTTCTTCAGACATATCGTCACCTTCCTTGAAACCGTTTTATAGTTTTATTATATCACGACTTGAGGGAAAAACAAGATTTTTGTCTATTTTTTAGAAAGCAATCTGTTTTTCACTTTCATTTTCATTTTTTTAATGATCGGGTTCAAAATCAAAACCATACAAGGTTGCAAAATAGTCCTCAGGACGCTCTGCACGGCGGATTTGGCGGGCTTTGCCTTCTTCGGTATAGAGGATTTCTGCCGAGCGTAGTTTGGCATTGTACTGGTAACCCATGGAGAATCCATGTGCACCTGTATCATGAATCACCAGTAAATCACCGATTTCTGTATGAGGTAGTTCGCGATTAATGGCAAATTTATCATTGTTTTCACAGAGTGAACCAACCACATCTACAACCTCAACTGGTCCGTCTGGATGGGTCAGATTGGTGATATGGTGGTAAGCTCCATACATGGCTGGGCGCATGAGGTTGACTGCTGAGGCATCCACGCCCAGATAGGTACGGTAGGTTTTCTTTTTATGAGTGACTTTTGTGACGAGAACTCCATGAGGCGCCAACATAAAGCGACCCAATTCGGTGAAAATCTTAACCTGCCCAAGACCTGCCGGCGTAAGGACTTCCTCATAAACCTTACGAACTCCCTCACCAATCACAGCGATGTCATTTGGCTCCTGGTCTGGGCGGTAGTTGACCCCGATTCCGCCAGAAAGATTGATAAAGTCCAGTGAAATACCTAATTTCTCCTTGATTTCAACGGCCAATTCAAAAAGCTGACGAGCCAACTCTGGATAGTAGAGATGGGTGATGGTATTGGATGCTAGGAAAGAGTGAATCCCAAAAGTCTTGGCTCCTTTTTCCTTCAAGATGGTAAAGGCTTCAAAAAGCTGGTCCTTGGTCATACCAAACTTGGCTTCTCCGGGATTGTCCATGATATCTGTCCCTAGCTCAAAAACTCCTCCAGGATTGTAACGACAAGAGATGATTTCTGGAATGCCTGCCGCTCGCTCCAGATGTGCAATGTCTTCAAAGGCATCCAAGTTAATGGTCGCACCCAATTCACGCGCATAAGCATACTCCTTGTCTGGCGTGTTATTAGAAGAGAACATGATCTCAGAACCGGGGAAATCTAGTTTATGACTCATCAAGAGCTCTACATAACTAGAACAGTCCACACCACAACCTTCCTCTTTGAGGATTTTCAAGATAGCTGGGGTTGGAGTAGCCTTAACTGCAAAATATTCTTTAAAGCCCTCATTCCACGAAAAAGCCTTGTTGACCGCTCGGGCTTTTTCACGAATCCCCTTCTCATCATACAAGTGAAAGGGAGTTGGGAACTCTGCAACAATTGTTTCTAAATCTTCTCGGCTGATAAATGGTGTTTTCATAAGCTTCTTTCTATTCTGTTTGCAAAGAAAGGCTGGGACAATCGTTCCAACCTTTAGTTCTATCTCTTATTTGTCTTCGTCAAAGATATTTCCAATCTCAACATCGATGGATTGGTTCTTAACATCAATATTGGTTACTTTCAAGAGTGACTTGTAATCAAACTGCTTTTCACGTTCTTCTTGGGCATTGTCTGCAAAGACTGCGACACCAGCTAGTTCAGAATCGAACTCACGCAAGAGACTGATCATCCCGTTGACCGTTCCGCCACCTTTCAAGAAGTCATCCACGATCAAGACACGACTGCCTGCCTTGAGACTGCGTTTTGAAAGGAACATTTTCTCGATACGGTCACCGCTGGAACCTGATACATAGTTGACGCTGACCGTTGAACCTTCTGTGATTTTCAAGTCACGACGCACAATGACAAATGGAACATTGAGGACATTGGCAACTGCATTTGCGAGTGGCACACCTTTTGTTGCTACTGTCATAACGGCATCGATTTTTTGGTCCATAAAGCTCTTGGCAATGATGCGCCCAATATTTTTCAAAATGGCAGGTGTACTGAGCAAATCAGATAGGTAGATATAGCCACCTGGCAAGATACGGTCGCTTTCTGAAAGTTTGTCACGCAAGTCTGCGATCATTTCTTTGGCTTCATGACTTGAGATTGATGGTGTAAAGATAACGCCACCACCTGCTCCAGTCACAGTCTGAATATGACCGATTTCGATTTCCTCAAAGGCGCGCTTGATAATCACGATATCCTCTGAGATAGAGGATTTAGCAGATTCGTACTTTTCTGCAAAGGTATTGAGACTTGTTAGTTTGTATGGATTATTAATCAAATAGTTGGAAATGACAACCATCCGATCACTTCTTCTTAATTTCATTTTTATTTACCATTCCATTTAATTTTGATATTTTATCCATTATACCACATTCACATAAAAAAACGAACATTATTGCGTAAAAAATGCTCGTTTTTCTTAAATTATTAATCTAAATCTGGTTTATAGAAGGAACGATTGTCCATAGCGAAGATTTTATTGGTCATCTCACCTTTGTCCACCAAAGCAAGAGCTGTTGACATCATCATCATGCTGGCGTCTAGATTGTCAATCATATGAATAATCTCTGCCTCCATAATGCGTGGACGGACTGGACTTCCATACTCCAGCAAGCCATGGTGACTGAGGATGACATGGCGCAGTAATACCACTTCTTCTCTAGTATCATCGATGCCCAGTTCCATGACTGTCTTGGTAATTTCACTATCGATGAGGGCTATATGGCCGATGAGATTGCCTCGTACTGTATACTCCGTCTGGTCTGGTCCCGTCAACTCAATAACCTTGGCCAAATCGTGCAGCATAATCCCGGCATAGAGGAGGCTCTTGTTGAGCTGAGGGTAGATCTCGCTAATGGCATCTGCCAAGCGCACCATGGTTGCTGTATGATAGGCCAAACCAGTTTCAAAGGCATGGTGGTTGGTCTTGGCAGCTGGATAGGAGTAGAATTCCTTATCATACTTGGTGTAGAGACTGCGAACGATACGCTGCCAGACAGGATTTTCAATCTTGAAAACCATTTGCGACATGTAGTCACGGATTTCCTTGACATCAACTGGCGATTTAACCTTGAAGTCAGCTGGATCATTGGGTTCGCCAGGCTGAGGCAAGCGGAGAGTAATTTGATTGACTTGAGGAGTGTTATTGTACACTTCTCGACGTCCCTGCATGTGGACGACTTTCCCTACGGTAAAGGTCTCAACGTTATGAGGTTGGGCATCCCAGAGTTTCCCTTCAATCTCGCCACTATCGTCTTGGAAGGTAAAGGCTAGGTAGTTTTTCCCAGCTCGCGTCTGTCTCAGGTCAGCTGACTTGATCAGGTAAAAACCTTCAAACAGCTCATCTTTTTTCATGTGACTAATCTTCATATTCTTCCTCATCTTCTTGGAAATGGAGTATATCAAGCGCAGGCTCACCTTCTGATAACTCAATGTGACGGAGCGTCCGCTCAATAGCTGTGGTACGACGGTTTAATAATTCATCAATATTGCCAGAGGCATGTTGGAGATGCTTTTGTGCCTTAACCAAAATTCCCCCGAACTTGCCAAACTCGGTTCTGACACTAGCAAGGGTCTTGCTGATATGGTCGGCACTCTTTTGGATATTGAGAGTTTTGAAGCCAACTGATAGAGAATTAAGCAGGGCTGATAGGGTACTTGGACCAGCAACAATAATCTGCTCCTCCCGTCTCAAATCATCAAAGAAGACCGGATTGCGAACAATCTCTGAGTAAAGTCCCTCTGTCGGAACAAACAAGACTCCAAAATTGGTCGTCCGAGGTGGCGCCAGATACTTGCTCTTGATATCCTTGGCAAAGCGCTTGACGCTAGCTAGGAGTGACTTGCGACAGCGTTCGATTTCGTCCTTATCGCCTGCTTCATAAGCTTCTTCTAAGCGGTAATAATCCGCCAGTGGAAACTTGGAGTCAATCGGTAAATAGACATATTCCTGGTCACCCTGTCCAGGTAACTTGATGGCATACTCCACTCGCTCGCTAGAGTTCTCAACCGTTGCGTATTCTCGTTCGTACTGGGCAGGTGTCATGATGTCTTCAATGATTTGCCCCAGTTGCAACTCTCCCAGAATCCCTCGCGTCTTGGTCCCAGAGAGAACCTTGTTGAGAGCTCCGACATCACGGGCAACTGTCTGCATTTCTCCCAGGCCACGATTGACAGACTCCAGTTGCTTGGAAACTGTCTCGAAGGATGCTTGCAAGCGGGTCTGTAAGGTCTTTTCTAGTTTTTCCTCGACTGTCTGGCGCATTTGTTCTAAACGTTGCTCATTTGATTCCTGCAGGGCTTGGAGGCGTTGGTCGGTCTTATCTCTGGTTTGGAGGAGATTCTCGTTCATCTCCTGTCTAACTTGCGTCAAGCCTTGGTGCAACTCCATTCGCACTTCTTGCAAACGGTCGCTGACAGCCACTTCCAAGTCTTTTTGGTCTAACTGGCTGGCTTGTCTAGCTTGGTCAAAACGATAATCTAACTGATCTGACAAGTGATCTGCCTGATCCTCCAAGCTCTTGGCTAGGTACTTGTCTTGCTTATCCTGCCTTTGCCAAATCAGAAAGAGTCCAGCTAGGTTGACAATTAATAATAGTAATAATACAGTCTCCATCCTACCTCCTGTCCTTGCTATGCAACACGACGACATAGCCATCTGGGCAAGTTACCGCAACTTCCCTATCTATATATTCGTTAGAAGCGTACACTTTTTTAAAGAAAAAATTTTCCTCTGTCAACTCATACTTGGCACCGAGAATGGTCAGCTGGCTATCCCGAACTGGCATAAAAGCTAGATAATCGTAGTCCGAACGTGGTTCAAGTTGACTGGTCCCTTCTGGACAATAGGCAATCAAGTTTTGCCCATCCTCAATCGCTATCTGGCGCATATAGGGTGCTAACTTGGGATTGCTAGGCAGAAAGACATTGGCCAGCATATGATCAATACGACCACCCAAAGCCCCAAAAATAGTCACCTGAGCCTGAGGATTTTGTTCAAAGATGGTCAAGAGAGCCAATTCCAGATCCGTATCATCCTTTTCTGGCTGGGCTTGGACAAAATGTTGGGCACGTTTTTGAATCACCTGACGCTCTTCTGCAGTGACAGAATCAAAATCTCCAACTGCTAGGTCGAGAGGAAGGTCTTCTTCCAAGACCCAGAGCGAACCGCGATCCACACCGACAAAGCAATCAAAATCCGTCCGATAATGACCGCGATCTCCGCCGGCAAAAACGGCAACCCTAGTCCAGTTGTTTTCTGAGAGTTTGCACTCGTTCATTGACATCTCCCTTAAAGACATAGGATCCTGCTACAAAAACGGTCGCACCAGCTTCTTTGGCTTGAGCAATAGTTTGATCATCGATTCCACCATCGACTTCGATCTCAAAGTTCAAGCCTTTTTCCTCACGAAGGGCAACTAACTCTCGAACCTTGTCCATGGTTTCAGGCAGAAAGGCTTGACCACCGAAGCCAGGATTAACTGTCATGACCAAGACTTGGTCAACTAGATGAAGGACGTGCTTGATAGCCTCAACAGGTGTACCAGGATTGATAACCACAGAAGGTTTGACACCGAGAGAGCGAATTTTTTGGAGGGCTCCATGAATATGAGGCGTTGCTTCCACATGAATACTGATAATATCTGCCCCCGCACGCGCAAAGTCTTCTAGATGATGCTCAGGATTCGCCACCATCAAGTGACAGTCAAAGACCATCTTACTATGAGGACGAAGAGCTTCAACCACACCTGCACCAAAACTGATTTGCGGTACAAAGTGACCATCCATGATATCGATATGGGCATATTCTGCACCAGTTGCTTCTAGGCGTTTAATTTCACGTTCAAAGTTGGCATAATCTGCTGCCAGAATTGACGGAGCAATCTTGTATTGAGACATAGGTTTCTCCTTATTTTGGAATTTTTTTGCTGACTTTTTTATAGGTTTCTCTGCGATTTTCAATCTCACTGAGGAATTGGAGGTAATTGTCAAAACGGAAGGTCGCAATGATGTCTTCTTCCACTGCAGGCTTGACTGCACAGGACGGCTCATGGGTATGGGTACAAGTACGGAATTTACAGTCTCGACTGACACTGGCAATCTCTGGAAAGGCTTGATTGAGGTCTTCAGCAGTTGAGACTTCATAATCCAGTGATGAAAATCCTGGCGTGTCTGCGATTTTCCCACCATTGAGGTTGTAAAAACTAACAGCTCGAGTGGTATGACGACCGCGACCCAGACTATCTGAGATTTCTCCTGTTTCAAGATTGAGATCCGGAGCAATTTTATTGAGAAGGGTTGACTTACCAACACCCGTTTGTCCCATAAAGACCGTCACTTTGCCTGTCAGCAAAGGCAGGAGTTCCTCCTTACTGGTCACAAAGTCGTAACCAATAGCACCATAGGTTTGTTGGTAAAAACTTAATTCTTCCCTATCTTCTAGCAAATCCATTTTAGAAATATAAACGATGGGATGGATGCCCTTGTGCTCCAAAAGAACCAAGAAACGATCCAGCAAATTACTATTAAAATCAGGTTCCTTGGCCGACATGATAACCACAGCTTGGTCAATATTAACAATAGGCGGACGAACCAGACTATTTTTTCGTTCGTGAATCTTGAGAATGTAACCTTCTGAATTTTCCTCCGCAGAAAAATCTACCCAGTCCCCAACGTAGGGTGTGTGGCCTTTTTTGCGGAAATTTCCACGCGCGCGCGTCTGGTAAACTTGACCATCACTCTCCACATAGTAGAAACCCGCCAAGGCTTTAATGATTTGTCCCTGCATCTTAGAGCCCTTGTCCTTTAAGCGCATCTGCCAGACTGGCAAATTCTACCAAGCCAAGAGCTTCACCACGTACACTTGGTGACAAGCCTGCTTGGTCCAAAGCCTTGGTCAACTTATCCTTGACTTCATCAGTCTTGCCAAAGTAACCTGTCAGGTTATTCCACAAGGTCTTGCGACGATGAGTGAAACTAGCCTTGGAAACCTTAAAGAAGAAGTTCTCATCTTCTACTGCTACAGCTGGTTCTGGACGGCGCACCATTTTCAAGATGGCTGAGTCCACATTTGGCGCTGGCACAAAGACCGTACGAGGCACGATAAAGGCAACCTTGGCTGTCATGTAATACTGAACCGCAATCGACAAGCTACCGTAAGCCTTGGTGTTAGGTTGGGCTGAGATACGATCCGCCACTTCTTTTTGCATCATGACCACAAATTCACTAAAAGGAATGCCACTCTCGATCAAATGCATGAGAATAGGCGTCGTGATATAGTAAGGCAAGTTGGCTACTACCTTGATTGGCAGGTCAGGATTTTTGAAATTCTGGATATGTTGCGCCAAATCGACCTTGAGAATGTCCTCGTTGACTACGGTCACATTATCAAAATCACGCAAGGTATCAGCTAGGATTGGCACCAAACGGTGGTCGATCTCAAAGGCCATGACTTGAGCCGCACGCTCAGCCAAAAATTCTGTCAAGGCACCAATCCCTGGCCCGATTTCGATAACATTAACCTGATCATCAATTTCAGCTGTATCCACGATTTTTTGAAGGATATTGGTATCCGTCAGGAAATTCTGCCCGAAGGACTTTTTAAAGGTAAAACCGTGACGCTCCAGCACTGCCTTGGTCACGCTATAATCTGCAATTCTCATTTATCTACTCTTTTTCCACATTACTATTAAAACCAGTAAAATAAAAATTATACTTTCCTGCCTTATCTATATTCTTTTTCTTTAAAAATCTAGTAAAGCTATCATTTTCAAAAACTATTGTATTATAAACATTTTCATTCTTTATACAAAATATATAATATTTGAAATTATTAGACTTTTGTATTTTCTCTGAAAATAGACTATTCCAACCAGAGAATAAACTTCCAGCAATATAGCCGGATTTATTTTCCTCCGTTATATAATTTTTACTGATACTTATTTTTTTGTTATTTCTTTTTTCATCAACTCCTATGCCGTACGATACCAACCCATTAATAATATCCTTATAAATTTCTTCCCTATTTTCTGACTTAGAATCAATTTCAAAAAACTTGTTTCCTAAAATATAGTTATCAGCTATAATCCCTTCTCGGGCATCAAATACAGTTCCATATTCTGAAACAGATGTAGAATAAAATTGCTCAGCAAAATCATCCTCATTAGAGTCTTTAAATGTTCCTATAATCGTATTACTATCACTTAGTAATTCTTTCACTTTTTGTTCAGATAACTCACCAGTACTGATACTACAGTTGATAAATTCACATGCTTCAAATGAATTTGAAGCAAAAAAATCAGCAGAAAAAGTACACTCTACAAAGCTTTTGTCTTTAAACTTTACTTTTTCAATCTCATATCCAGTAACACCAAATTCAACATAACTGAAATATTTAACTTCCTTGGAACCAAATATTTCTTCCTTTTTCAAAGATATTATTTCTCTCATAACTGGTTTCAGTGCTGTGCTCAAATTATATTTCCAGTTCTCCGCCAACTCATTCCCAGGATTCTCTATTCCTTTTGGATATTTTATTGAACAAATTGTAGACAATACTTGAACAAAGTCAAGAGAAATATCTAATTTTAATATCTCATTCCATTCCTTTAATAATTTATTATACGTATCAATGATATATTCAATTTTTCCCGCCTTATAAAAGGGTAACTCTTTGGTCTTACTAATATCTGCAACAAGTTCTGTAAGTTGCTTATCATAATACTTCACAGTGTCTCTAACATTATCAGACACAGTATTTTTCTTATTTTCTTTACTTTGTTCAATAGCTTGATTCCAAGTAACTAATGTCGGCAACGCAATAACTATGCCCGCTAATACTTCTCCTTGGGATAAACTATTAAGAATTAAATTCTTACCCTCAAAAAGATTATTCATATATAAAATAATACCAACAATCACAACTCCGACTGCAGCAAAACTCAACAATAATTTACCATCCTTATTTTTCATACAGCCTCCTATTAACTTAAATACACTACCTTCATTTTAACATAATTCTCTACACTTTAGAGTCTTTCTCATAACTTTCCATAACCTCTTCCACTTCTGCCAAGGTTACTCCAAACAACTCTAAGCGCTTGAGGAGTTGCTTGCCGTTGGAATAGCCGATGCGGAGCTGTTCGCCTAGATACTCTCGGCGTCTACGACTGTCTGCTCCCGCTAGGAAACCTAGGCGAATCAAGTCGCTTCGACTGATGTCAAACACGTTCTCATTTTCAAATTGCTCTGTCACCTGAGCGAGCGCTGTTTTCAGGTCCTCATAGCTGGCGTGTTCAATTCCCAGAGAACGCCCCTTAGTCTTGGATTTGGGAACAGCCTCATCTCGTTTGAGAAAGGCATGCTGGACTGTTGGAATAGCCGTCATAATCATGCGACGAATCCGCTCCCCATTAAAATCTGGATCGGTAAAGACAATCACTCCATGCAATTCATGCAGGCGCTGAATGCGTTCTATATCCTGGTCATTTATTGCGGAACCTCGTGTCTCATAGGTTTCCACGTCAAAGTAACGTTTGAGATTGACCGTATCATCACGACCTTCGACCACGATAACTTGTGAAATTTTTTCTTTCATGATTGTTTTTCCAATCCAAAAATTCGCTCTGCATTGGCAGTCGTTGCCACCGCCAGCTCTTCTGTCGTCATCCCACGCAAATCGGCAATAAAGTCCGCCACATAGCGTGTGTAGGCTGTTTTGTTTTCACGGCCACGTTTAGGAACAGGAGCTAGGTAAGGGGCATCTGTCTCAACGAGGATTTTATCCAAAGGAAGTTCCCTAGCAGCCTCTTGGATATCCGTCGCTTTCTTAAAGGTCACCACACCTGAGAAAGAAATGGTCATGCCAAGCTCGACAAACTTCTCAGCCCACTCCAAAGAACCTGAAAATGAATGCATGATGCCTCCACGAGGGCCAACTCCCTCGCTCCTGATAATCTCATAAGTATCTTCTAGCGCATCACGGGTATGGACCACAAAAGGCAAATTCAAATCCTTAGACAACTGAATCTGACGACGAAAAACCTGCTCCTGTACTTCCTTAGGTGCTGTCATCCAATGGTAGTCCAGACCAATCTCACCTAAAGCAACAACCTTGTGATGTTTTAGTTTTTCAAGCAAGTAAGCTTCGACCTCATCTGTGTAAGTCCCTGCTTCCGTCGGATGCCAACCAATAGTTGCGTAGAGCTGCTCATACTCATCTGCCAACTCTAGGGCTCGTTCAATGGTCGGTTTATCAAAACCAACAATATTCATCTGTGTCACACCCATCTCAGCAGCCAAGGCGATTTCTTCTGCCTCACGTCCTGCAAATTCTTCTACATTTAAATGTGTGTGCGTATCAAAAATCATCTCTTCTAACCTCATTTTCTTCCATCTATTATACCAAAAATAGCATCCCTCGGCTTGTAAAAATATTCTAATACCGACCATTCTCCCTTGACTGCCCTTTTTCAAAGCAGTATAATAACACTTATTGAAATTTTCAGCAAAGGAAAAGAAAATGTTTAGAAAATTAAAATATACCTTTATCGGTCGGCCACTCAAGTCTCTCACAGATGGTGAAGGGGGATTACTTGGAAAAATGCAGGCACTTGCAATGTTATCCAGTGATGCCCTGTCTTCTATTGCCTACGGACCTGAACAAGTCATTCTCGTTTTAGTCAGTCTCTCTCCTCTCGCTATTTGGTGGAGCCTCCCTATCGGTATTTTTGTCCTCTTACTCCTCGCTAGTTTGACCATTTCCTATCGTCAAATTATTCACGCCTATCCTCAAGGTGGAGGAGCTTATATGGTCACTCGGGAAAATCTCTCCCCTGAACTAGGCTTGATTGCAGGAGGCAGCCTCCTTGTTGACTATATGCTGACAGTAGCCGTATCCGTTGCTTCTGGAGCTGATGCTATTACTGCAGCCATACCTGCCCTCCATCCCTACAATCTTCATATCTCTATTTTCCTAGTCTGCCTGCTCATGCTCTTGAATTTAAGAGGCTTGAAAGAATCGGCCAGCTCTCTGATGATTCCCGTCTATCTCTTTATCTTCAGTACCGTCTTTCTCTTGCTTTATGGGTTCTTTCAACTATTTACAGGTTCCCTAAACTATCAGGCGACTTCAACCATTGGACAAACTGTTCCGAGCCTTTCCATCGTTCTCCTACTAAGAGCCTTTACCAGTGGCTCTGCCTCTCTGACAGGGGTTGAAGCTATTTCAAATGCGGTACCATTTTTCAAAACTCCGAAAGAAAAGAATGCTGCTCAAACCTTGACCATCATGTCGCTCATTTTAGGATTTCTTTTTGCTGGCATTACCTTCCTAAACTACTGGATGGGCATCACACCTCAAAATGGAGAAACCATCCTCTCGCAAATGGCCAAGGGCATTCTTGGGAATTCATTCTTTGGTCATGCTAGCTACTATCTCTTCCAGTTCTCAACAGCCTTGATTCTAGCTGTAGCTGCAAATACTGGCTTTTCAGCCTTCCCTATGCTAGCTTACAATATGGCTAAAAACAAATATATGCCCCATCTCTTTATGGAAAAAGGAGACCGCCTTGGCTACTCCAACGGTATCTTAACTCTGGCTTTTGGAGCTATGATCCTTCTTCTCATTTTTAATGGGAATACTGAACGCTTGATTCCTCTTTATACTATCGGAGTCTTCGTTCCCTTTGCCCTTTCTCAGACTGGGATGATTCGCCATTGGAAAAAGGAAAAAGGAGCAAACTTCTTAAAATCTGCCTTCGCTAATATCCTTGGGGCCATCATTTGTTATGCCATTGTCCTCATTTTACTCCTCTTCAGACTGGGTGATATCTGGCCATTCTTCCCAATTATCCTAGTCTTAACCTTCCTCTTTTTGTCCATTCACAACCATTACCAAAAAGTGGCAAAACAACTACGACTCTACGAAGGAATTGAAAAGCGCACTTATGACGGCAACCTTGTCCTTGTCCTAGTAGGAAATGTTACCAGAGTCAGTGTCGGAGCCATTAACTACGCTCAAAGTATCGGTGATGAAGTGTTAGCCATGCACATTGCTACTAAAGAAACGGCCGAAAAAGACCAAGAAATTCTTCAGGAATTTGCCGATTACTTCCCAAATATCGCTCTGAAGAATATCAATACCAGCTACCGTGACATCATCACCCCTAGTGTTAAGTATGTCAAACGAATCGCCCAAGAAGCTAAGCAAAAAAACTACACCGTTACAGTCCTTGTACCACAGTTTATCCCTAACAAGCCTTGGCAAAATATCCTGCACAATCAAATGAGCCTCAAACTAAAATACGCTCTCAGATGGCATGAAGACGTCGTTGTCGCTAGCTACTCTTATCATTTAAAAGAATAAAGAAAAGGCCCTACCAGAACCAAAAAGCGTCTGGTGGGGCCTTTTTCTGAATCCAGCCACTATGCTTAACTAAAAAGCATGACTAGGAATATTATTGAATGTGGTTAGCTAGATCTTCTTGGGCTTTTTTGTTGGACTCAGTTTTTTCTTTTTGCCATTTTTCATAAAACTCTTGGTACTGTTTCGCAGTCACGGGATCTTTTTGCAACTCAAGGTATTTGTAGTTGTCCGCATCCCCTTTGTGTCCAACGAATGAGAAGGCTCCTGTGAACGGTACAGTCTTACGGAAGATTGGATTAGCTCCTCCACTTTGAACTGGCAGAAAGAGAGCACTATCTGTTAGCCAAGCTTGAACTTCGGCAAATTTCTCATAGCGAACCTGAGTGTTTTCAACTTCTTTATCTGCCTCATCCAACAACTTCTTGTAGGTAGAGAGACCGATTTTTTCCTTAACACCATTGTCTTTTCCTGGAGTCAAGCCAAGATTTTTTAACTGAGAACCAGAGTCTGGATCCAAGAGGTCAAGATAGGTCTTGGGATCAGAGTAATCTCCGCTCCAGCCTGAGATGTCAATGTCATAGTCCTTTTGTTCAGCTGTGTCAGCAAAGAAGGTTGCATTGTCTTTCTCGTCTGGAGAAAGTTGAATCACATCGATAACAATATTATCTGATCCAAGTGTCTCCTCAACCGTCTGCTTGAAAGAACTGGCTTGTTGTACATCCAACTTAGCAGTCTGGTCCACTGGCATGTCTAGATGGATTGGGAAAGTCACACCTTCTGCTTGCAAACTTTCTTTGGCTTTGGCAAATTCTGCCTTGGCTTTGTCAGCATTCAAGAAGGCAGGCTGAGCGTCGTTTAGATTGACATTAGCCCACTCTGAACCATAGTTGACTATCTTTTCATTGACAGCATCTCCAAAGTTTTTCCCACCGATTTGAACAAAATTGCTTGGTGTGACTGTGTTTCGAAGGATACGGTCAGCTCCATCTTCTCCATTTGTCTGTGCGGCGTAGGCATGACGGTCAAAGGCAAAGTTAATCGCCTGACGGAAGTCCTTATTTTGCATAGCTGCACGAGAATCCGTCTTTTCTTTATCCGTCTGTTTCATTGTTTGATTGTAACTTTGACGGTTGACATTGAAGAGATAGTAGAAAGTCACAGCATCCTGAGGAGTATAGGTAATCTTATCTTCATTCCCTTTTTTCAGCTGGTCAAAGACAGAGCTTGTCGGGAAGATACGGCCATCTGTGTAGTTGCCTTCTAAGAATCCTCGAGCCAAACTATCTTGGTCTGAACCATCATAGAAGGAAAGTTTTACTTTCTCAATCTTGACATTGTCCTTATCCCAGTAATTAGAGTTCTTTTCAAACTCAATTAAAGATTTTGATGTGAAAGACTTGAACAAGTATGGCCCATTTGACAGAATACTAGATGGGGTAACACTTCCAAAGTCATCTCCCTTAGATTTCAAAAAGGCTTCATTGACAGGACTCAAAATTCCCCCTGTTGTCTTTGAATTCCAATAAGACTCTGGCTTGTTCAAGGTGTATTGGAGAGTATAGTCGTCCACTGCCTTGACTCCAACCGTCTCAAAGTCAGATGTTTTCCCTTCGACATAATCTGCCAAACCTTTGATTGAATCCCGTACCAAGTACAAGTTCTCAGCCTTTTTATCCGCTGCATACTTAAGACCTGTTACAAAGTCATGAGCTGTCACTTCAGCGTACTCTTCTCCTTCAGAGGTATACCACTTAGCTCCTTGGCGGATTTTGTAGGTATAGGTCAAACCGTCTTTTGATACTGTCCATGACTCCGCCATAGAAGGAACGAGGTTGCCGTACTTATCATTTTCCAACAAACCATCGATCAAGTTTGTCGTAATGCTAGAAGTCGAACCACGTGTCGAAGTGATATAGTCTAATGTATCTGGATTGCTAGCAAATACATATGAGTAGGTTTTATCTGTATTTGATTGTGCCGAACTACAAGCCACCATCAAGAAGCTTGCACTCAAAATTCCAGCCCCTAGTAGGAGGGCTTTTGATTTCTTCATAACTGTTCTCCATTTTTATAGTATATGAAACATTATACATTATTTCAGAAAAAATATAAAGCATTTACAGACTGATATTATAGGAAAAAAGAAAAGCCAGTAGACTCGAGTTCCTACTGACTTCTTTATTGAATTCGTTTGGATTAAGCAGCCAAAACTTTGCGTCCTTTACGACGACGAGCTGCCAATACGCGACGACCGTTTTTAGTTGACATACGGTTACGGAATCCGTGTTTGCGCGCACGACGAAGTTTACTTGGTTGATAAGTACGTTTCACGATGAATACCTCCTCATAGATTTTGTATTCGTTTAGCCGGCTATAAAGTGATCAGTTACTAAACATACTTTACTATTCTATCTGATTCTGCCACTTTTGTCAATAGCTCCAAGCAAATGTTTTCTAGCTTTTCCTATGAAAGCCCTTATCAGAAACAGTTAAGAGTAACATTCTCTTCAGATGCGAATAAATCAGTAAAAAATAATTCTTGCTAACATACATTTCCTATATTGAATCCACCGATTTCATATCCCAAACTGTCTGCAAAAATCAGCATTCATTTCTAACAATTCTTTAAAAGGAACTATTTTTCTAACTGCACCTGATGGAGTGTACTCCATTGACCACATAAATGGATAGGTCAAAACAACTTCATTCGTTTCAAGCGATAAATCTAATTTGAACAAATCTGATACTATAAGTTCTTGATAAAATAGGTCTAACTGATTTGTAGTCACCCAATATAAAAATCCCTTATAATCTATCTCCAAATCCTCCCATTCTAATGTATCGGGGGTAAAATATTCTATTGAATTTAATTTTTCAATATTTATTGCAAATAGACCACCCAAAATATCATAAGCTATCAAACAACGATTAGGATTATAACATTTTGAAAACAATTCATTACAATAGATGAATCCATTCTCTGAGTCATTCCCCAAAATCTTTAAATAACCATTAACAGTTATATAAGAAAAATGTTCTAAGATAAACTTCAGTTCTTGTGGTGTTTCTATAGTATCCGTTATTTTTTTATTAAATTCTAAAAACTTAATATCATTGGAACTTTCATCAAATTTTTCAAGAATCTCTCTCATAGTTATCATTTTATTTACCTATTCTCCACTATTCATCTTTACTCTTGTAGTTCATAGTTACTAATGTTTTTAATATTAAAAATTCTAACAATAAATTCTAATTTTTCAGGATATTATATCTTCCCAGTATCCTTCCAAGAAAATAAAAATCTCAGAGAGGTAACGTTTAAATCATAAAAACGTTCGCTTTCTCTGAGATAAAACGCTAAAATCTAGTTGAGCCCTATAGAACCTTATCTACGATACTGTTTTAAGAAACGAGTCATCTTTTCTTGGATTTGCGCTAATTCGTCCACTCGTGGGAGGTAAACGATACGGAAATGGTCTGGTTCTTGCCAGTTAAAGCCGCGGCCATGAACCAAGAGAACCTTTTCCTGTTTCAAGAAATTAAGAACAAACTGTTCATCATCATCGATGCGGTACATATCGCGGTCGATTTTAGGGAAGATATAAAGACCCGCCTTCGGCTTGACCGCAGACAAACCTGGAATATCTTGAATAGCATTGTAGATGAAGTTTCTTTGTTCGTAGATCCGTCCACCAGGAAGGAGTAATTCGTCCACTGACTGGTGCCCACCTAGCGAGGTTTGTACAACTTGCTGGGCCAAAACGTTAGAGCAAAGACGCATATTGGACAGCATATTGAGACCTTCGATATAGCCCTTGACATGGTGCTTAGGACCAGACAAGACCATCCAGCCCACACGAAAACCAGCGATACGATGCGATTTTGACAGACCATTCATGCTGACACAGAAGACATCTGGTGCCAAGCTTGCCACAGGCGTGTGTACATGCCCGTCCATCACCATGCGGTCATAAATCTCATCTGCAAAGATGATCAAGTCGTTTTGACGAGCAATCTCAATAATCTCCAACAAGAGTTCCTTAGGATAAAGGGCTCCAGTTGGGTTATTTGGGTTGATAAGGACGATGGCCTTGGTATTGGAAGTAATTTTTGACTTGATATCGTCAATATCAGGGTACCATTCTGCAGCTTCATCACAGATATAGTGAACCGCATTTCCCCCAGCTAGGCTGACCGCAGCTGTCCAGAGAGGATAGTCTGGCATAGGAACCAAGACCTCATCTCCATTGTCTAAAAGCCCCTGCATGGACATAACAATCAGCTCGCTGACTCCATTTCCAAGGTAGATATCATCAATGTCCACATTGGGGAAGTTCTTCAATTGGCAATACTGCATGATGGCTTTACGTGCTGAGAAAATCCCTTTGGAGTCAGAATATCCCTCACTATCACGCGCATTCATAATCAAGTCATGAATGACCTCGTCTGGCGCTGTAAAGCCAAATTCTGCTGGATTTCCTGTGTTCAGACGTAAAATCTTTTCTCCGTTTGCTCGCATCCGCATAGCTTCTTCCAAAACAGGGCCACGGATATCATAGGCAACATGCTCTAACTTACTAGACTTGTTATATTCTTTCATCTTGTTTCCTCAATTCATCGAGATAGTAACATTATACCACTAGAAAGGGATTGCGACAAGTTTCCTGAAATGAGCAAACAAAGAAAAAACTCACAACGACTAGGTTCTCACCGTCTAAATAACTAGAAGGAAGAATCATTTTTCACATACCAAAAGACAAACCTAGGAAGACCAATGCTAAAAAGGAATCATACAAAAGATTAAACATGAGAAAGAGCCCCCACGTGACCAAATAGTCCAAGCGACCACTTCTCTTTGCAATCACAAATAAAATGATATGGTAGACTAAGTGAAAGAGAAGAAAACCAACAAAACCTAGATAGAAAACACGCACGACTCTTTCCAGCTGCCAAAGCATCGCTACTTCTCCTACAAGTGACGCAAGGATAATTCCATGATAAAGAAGACTTATTTTTTTAGAAACTTGAACAAAATCTTTCATACTTTCTCATCCCCTCACTATGTTTCCTACTATCCCGTTTTCTTTTATTTTAACATATCTCCACCAAATCGAATCTCCGATAATATTTATTTAAATATGATTTTTACTTTACTTCTTTAGTGAAAAGGATTACAATAAAAGTAAGAAAATTTCAGGAGGTTTCATTATGGCACAACGTTACCAAAATGTTATGGTTGCAATTGATGGTTCTAAAGAGGCAGACTTGGCTTTTGTTAAAGGTGTTTACACTGCTCTACGCAATGATTCCAAGCTCACCATTGCCCATGTTATTGACACACGCGCTCTTCAAAGCGTGTCTACCTTTGATGCTGAAGTTTACGAAGAACTCCAAGTCGACGCTGAAAGTTTGATGAAAGAGTACGAAAAACGTGCAAAAGATGCGGGTGTGACCGATATTCATACCGTCATCGAAATGGGAAATCCAAAAACTCTCCTTGCCCGTACCATTCCAGACGCAGAAAATGTTGACTTGATTCTCGTCGGTGCAACAGGTCTTAATGCCTTTGAACGCCTCTTGGTTGGCTCTTCATCTGAATACATCCTCCGCCACGCAAAAGTTGATTTACTGGTCGTGAGAGAACAAGAAAAAACATTATAGGAACACAAAAGGAGCCTGCTAGGCTCCCTTTTTTCTTACTTATTTCTCTCTTTATGTCGCTCATAAGCCTTGAGCTGACGCTGCAGTTCCTTTCTGATAGCAGGTTCTGGAGCATATTTTTCGTCCCAGTCATCCGGTTTTAAGATTTTATGTGTAATTGGATCAAAATGAGCTTTTCCATCAGGAAAAACCTTCCCCATGTTTGCCTCATGCACAATATCAAATATGCGTTCTGGATCCACTCCCATCAAGGCAAAACTGCCGTAAGTAAAATACAGTGTATCGATTAAGGCATCAACCTGCCCGATTAGATCTTTTTGGGCAGGCGTTTTTTGCCTTACCTTTTCTGCCGCCTTGTCAAGTGCCGCATGCATGCTTGCAAGCGACTGCTGGAATTCTTCCTCCGAAGAACTTGCCGCGCGGACAAACTCTACTAATTCTTCAATTTTAAAGTCTGCACGATGGGTTGCCCCTTCAACATCCCATGCCTGCGGCTCTTCCTGCGTCCGTTCATCCATCATGTGATGGAAGGTCTTGACCTTATTAAAATGGTAATCTCGACTGACAAAAACTTTTTCTGAAGCCAAGACTCCAAAATGTTCAAGCGCCTTGTGGATGCCATCTTGTTGGTTACTTGCAGTAATGTGCTTGGCAACTTCTTTGACGCTGCTACTGCCATTTCCCATGGCTACAGACATACCAACACCTGCCAACATTTCCAGGTCATTGTCTGAATCACCAAAGGCCATGACTTGGTTGAGATCAAAGCCATATTCTTTCCCGACTCGGCGAATGCCTTCTAGTTTAGAATTTCCTTGGTTAATGATATCTGCTGCAAAAGGATTGCTTCGAGTCAATTTCAAATCTTCAAAATCACTTGCAGCTTTCTCAGATTCTTCGGGTGTCATCAGCATTAACACTTGATAGATTGGCTCATTGATCAAACGAAGTAGGTCATCTTCCTTTTGAGGAACTGCCTTGCTAACCATCCGATTAAAAGAACGGCTAACAGTTCTTGTCAGAACAGTCGGAATAAAACGACTAACCAGTTGAGAAAAGGATCCGAGACCAAATGACATAATTTTCGAACCAACAACGGCATGTTCGGTTCCAAGAGCGATTTCTTTTCGCTCTTTTTTAGCATAGGCAATCAATTGACGCAGGCTTGACTTAGCGATTGGGCTTGCAAAGAGTACCTTTTCTTTATTAAAAATGTATTGGCCGTTGTAGGTCACTGCAAAATCCAAGTCTAAATCTTCCATCAATTCCTTGACAAAGAAAGGCCCCCGTCCTGTCGCCACTCCAACAAGCACCCCTTGTTCTTTCACGATCCGAATTGCGTCCTTAGTGGATTTCAAAACACTCTTACGATCGTTAACTAGCGTTCCATCGATATCAAAAAAAACAGCTTTGACTTCCATCCTATCCCATTCTCCCCTTTTGTGTTACAATGATTATACCACATTTCAGAAAGAGTGACTAAATCATGCCTAAGAAAATCCTTGTTTTGCATACAGGTGGGACCATTTCCATGCAAGCAGACGCCACTGGTGCCGTTGTAACTAGTCAGGACAATCCTATGAACCATGTTTCCAATCCACTTGAAGGGATTGAGGTTCATGCCCTAGACCTTTTTAACCTGCCAAGTCCCCATATCAAACCCAAGCATATGCTTGCACTCTATCATAAAATCAAAGAGGAGGCTGATAACTACGATGGTGTTGTCATCACACATGGTACGGATACCTTAGAAGAAACAGCTTACTTCCTTGATACCATGAAAATTCCACCCATCCCCATCGTTCTAACAGGGGCCATGCGTAGTTCAAACGAACTTGGTAGCGACGGTGTATATAACTATCTGAGCGCTTTGCGAGTTGCCAGTGATGATAAAGCAGCCGACAAGGGTGTGCTGGTCGTCATGAATGATGAGATTCACGCAGCAAAGTATGTTACCAAAACCCATACGACCAACGTCGGTACCTTCCAAACTCCAACACACGGACCACTTGGTCTCATCATGAAGCAAGAAATCCTCTACTTTAAAACAGCTGAGCCTCGTGTCCGTTTTGATCTCGAACATATTCAAGGTCTGGTTCCCATCATCTCGGCCTATGCAGGTATGACAGATGAGCTGATTGATATGCTTGACCTAGATCACCTAGATGGATTAGTCGTTCAAGCTTTTGGAGCAGGTAATGTACCCAAAGAAACAGCTCAAAAATTAGAAAGTCTCCTCCAAAAAGGCATTCCAGTCGCCTTGGTTTCACGTTGTTTTAACGGAATTGCAGAACCCGTTTACGCCTATCCAGGCGGAGGAATTCAATTACAAGAGTCTGGCGTTTTCTTTGTCAAAGAACTCAATGCTCAAAAAGCTCGCCTCAAATTATTGATTGCTATCAACGCGGGACTAAAAGGACAAGAACTTCGCAATTACATGGAAGGTTAAAATTGAAAATCAGGAAATCTTCTCGATTCCCTGATTTTTTCTATTTGCGTTTTCGTGTCGAACGACGTTCTGTCAAACCGTGAGGCAGGAGAACTTCACGTTCTTCCAACTCTTCTTTATGCATAATCTTGGTCAACATACGCATACTGATAGCACCAAGGTCGTATAGAGGTTGAGCAATTGTCGTTAAGTTTGGACGAGTGAATCGTGCAATTTGAGAATCATCTGTCGTAATGATTTCAAACTCTTCTGGTACAGAAATACCGTGATCTGCCAAGCCATTTAACACACCCGCAGCCAATTCATCACCTGTCACAACCGCGGCTGTAGCCTGTGAAGAAACCAAGCGCTCTGCCAAGGCATAGCCATCATTATAGCTGTATTTAGACTCAAATACCAAGCCCTCGCTATAAGGGATTCCTGCCTTTTTCAAAGCTTCCTTGTAACCAATCAATCGAATTTTACCATTGATATCATCAACAAGTGGTCCACTGATAAAGGCAATCTTTTCATTTTCCTGAAGCAAATGAGTTACTGCATCAATCGTTGCTTGTTTGTAGTCAATATTAACACTTGGCAACTGGTGTTCGATATCCACCGTTCCTGCAAGGACAACTGGTGTCCGAGAACGAGAAAATTCTGAACGAATCTTTTCAGTCAAGTGATAGCCCATAAAAATGATCCCGTCAACCTGTTTTGAAAAGAGAGTATTAACTACTGAAACTTCTTTTTCATCGTCTTCATCACTGTTGGCTAGGACGATATTGTACTTATACATCTCTGCAATATCATCAATCCCCTTGGCTAGGGTTGAAAAATAGCCATTAGTAATATTTGGAATCACAACACCAACTGTCGTGGTTTTCTTGCTGGCCAAGCCACGCGCTACCGCATTTGGACGATAGTCAAGACGATCAATCACCTCTAGAACTTTTTTACGAGTATTCTCTTTGACGTTCTTATTACCATTCACTACACGGCTAACAGTTGCCATTGAAACCCCAGCTTCACGGGCAACATCATAAATCGTTACTGTATCATCTGTGTTCATTCTGTTTCCTTTCTATATTGAAAATTTCGCTTTCATACATCTGCTTACTCCATTTTATCACTTATTGTAAACACTTTCAAGTATTTTTTAGAGAAACTTTGAAAAAATTTCACAACCTATTCCCATTTTGAAAAAGCGAGTACGATTTCTTGATTTTTGGGATGTTTTGCTGTATGATAAGGAAAAATAAAAGGAGGGAGGGAATGTTTATGGCTTTTACAAATACTCAGAGACGTTCTGCCAGTTTTGGCGTTGTGACCAGCTTGCCTGACGATGTTATCGACTCTTTATGGTTTATTATCGATCATTTTTTGAAAAACGTCTTTGAATTAGAAGAGGAACTCGAATTTCAACTACTAAACAACGAGGGGACCATTACCTTCCATTTCTCTAGTCAGCACCTGCCGACTAGTATCGACTTTGATTTTAATCATCCCTTCGCCCCTCTTTACCCTCCTCGGGTTCTTGTTTTAGACATGGACGGGAAAGAAACCATCCTCCTTCCTGAAGAAAATGACCTATTTTAAAAACTCTAGCTTCTCGGCGCAAACTGCTGAGGAACTAGAGTTTTTTCTATTTGTTCAATTCTTGATACAAGTAGCGTATCGGCTGTTTGAGTACTGGATGAATAAAATGGGGAGCTATTTCTTGCAGAGACTCAAGGACAAAGAGGCGTTCTGCTACATAAGGGTGAGGCAAGATGAGGTCGTCTGTATAAATGACTTGGTCCTCCACAAAGAGCAAGTCCAAATCAATCAAACGTGGTCCCCAATGCACCTCTCGAACCCGTCCCATCTCTGACTCAATGGCTAATAATGTTTCTAACAAGACTGGTGTTGGTAGCCAGGTTTCCACCTCAACCACTTGATTGACAAAACTATCCTGTTCCACACCACCCCAAGGCTCCGTCGTTAAGACACTAGACTCTTTGAGAATATGGATGCCTCGAGTCCGCAGTTTATGAATAGCTTGTTCCAAGTTCGCTTGCTTGTCCCCCATATTGCTTCCTAGGGCGATAAAGGCCCGCTGCTTACGACGGTGAATGATCACCGAGCAGGTATCCAACGGTAAATGCACTGGAGCCCAAGGTTTTTTGAGTTCCAACTCAATTTCTTGGACAAGAGGATAGGTCTCAAAGGTACGCTCTACTAGTTTGTAGGCTACCGTTTCAATCAAGTCCTCAGTGGTTTCCTGAAACCAAGTCGTCCACTGCTGACAAAGTTCCCCATAATGAATAGAAGCTGTCAAGTCCAAGTCTGTCGCTGCCTTGGTCATATCATAGGATAAGATTGCGGAAATAACAAACTTCTGCCCCAATTCTTTCTCACTAGGAAAAAGACCATGATAGGCAAAAATTTCCAAATCTTTAATCTGCAGTTGATCCATAACTAGTCCTTTCTAGAAAAATCCGCATGAAGCGGATTCTTTTTATAGTCCCATTAAACGATAAGCCTGGTCTCGGAGGTCCTTATCTGTTTCAAATAGACCACGAGCTACTGTCGTCAAGGTTGCAGTGCCTGGTTTTCGAACACCACGCATGCTCATACACATATGCTCTGCCTCAATGACAACAAAGGCTCCCTTAGCCCCCAGATACTCCATCAAGGCATCGGCCACTTCGATATTCAACCGTTCTTGAATCTGTGGTTTTTTAGAGTAGACTTCAACCGTACGGGCTAGCTTAGACAAGCCTGCCACACGACCATCTGGAATGTAGGCAATATGCGCTCTCCCATAGAAGGGCAAGAAGTGATGTTCACACATGGTGTGGAAAAAAATATCCTTTTCCACTACCATATTGTCATCAATAATCTCAAAGGATTTTGACAAATATTCCTCCGCTGTTTGACCAAGACCTGAAAAAATCTCTTGGTACATACGGGCTACACGAGCAGGTGTTTCCTGTAATCCCTCGCGGTTAGCGTCCTCACCAACAGCCTCGATAATCATTTTTACAGCCGTTTCAATCTTTTGTGTATCCATTCTCGTTCTTCCTCTCCATCAGGTAGGCTCTCACTTGGTTCAAGAAATACAAGGAACCCGTGACAATCCTAACTGTTTGTTTCTCTTCATTTTTATCTGTCAATTTCTGCTCTAGAAAATCCTGCCAACTTTGGTAATTGAGATTTCTAGACTTGGCTATCTCTTTCAGCACGCTTTCATCCGTCGCCCGACTATCGTCAAAATGGGTTAAAGTCAATTGACTATCTGGCAGCGTTTCTAGCAAATCCAGCATATCGTCCAAGGCCTTGGTTTTGATGCAAGTAAAGAGGATTTCCTTATGATAATCCGCAAAGCGTTCTTGCAAGGTTGCTAACAAAGCCTTGATAGCATGAGGATTGTGGGCCCCATCTAAAAACAGCAAGGAGTTACTAGACACGACCTCCAAACGCCCTGGCCATCTAGTTTCTTTCAAAGCTTGAGCAACCAAGTCATTACTTGCTAATTCTCGCCCAATCTCCTGACAATAAGTATCTAGGAGAGTAAGTGCCATCCCCGCATTTTCTACCTGATGTAAACCAAGCAGACCTGTTTGAAAGCGACCTTGTCTGACAGGACTTGTATAGTCAAAGACATCGCCTGTCACCACACTTT
Organism: Streptococcus oralis; assembly: GCF_001578705.1. GTDB lineage: Bacteria > Bacillota > Bacilli > Lactobacillales > Streptococcaceae > Streptococcus > Streptococcus oralis_J. The sequence continues at coordinate 160,805 of NZ_KQ969038.1, forward strand.
CTTGATGACGAACCTGATAATCTTTTCCATAGGCAAGTCTAGGCGCATTTTTAGCTTCTGCAATAGGATCAATCACAGCCAAGGCTTCAGGAACAATATGACCTGTCACCAAGGGAATACCTTGTTTGATAATACCAGCCTTCTGCTCTGCTATGGCTTCCAAGGTGTCACCAAGTAGGGCTACATGATCCAGTCCAATAGTCGTAATTCCTGTTAAAATCGGCTGGCAAACATTGGTACTATCCAAAAGACCACCCATGCCGACTTCCATGATAGCCACATCTACTTGTTCTGAGGCAAAATAATCATAAGCTATGGCTGTGATAATCTCAAACTCAGTCGTTCCTTGTAATGCAACGCTCCTCTCCCCCTCAAGCAAAGAGCGATAAACTGCCATGAGGGCTTCTAGCCTCTCTTCTGGGATGGATTCCCCATTGATGCTAATCTGGTCTGTGTAATGAATGAGATAAGGCGAGCTAAAAACTCCAACTTTCAACCCCATCTTTTCCAACATATTTTTCAAAAAAGCAATGGTCGAACCTTTACCATTTGTTCCGCCGATATGGATAACCTTGAGTTTGAGATGGGGATTGCCACGCAAAGCTAATAGTTTTACCATTCGCTCCAAACCAAAATGCGGTTGGTCGGTCCGATAGTGGGCAATCCACTGATTGTTTTGAATTTCTTTCATCTTATTTATATTGTTTTAAATCTAGATTTTCCGCATCATCTGCCAAACGAATGGCTGACGCAATTTCAACCGCCATCCTGTGACTGGCTACATCGTGCACGCGCACCACTTCGACACCCTGTCTTGCAGCGATACTGGTTACATGAGCCGAAACTGTGTCCCGATTACGGAAACCAAGTTCGGTCTCAGGATTGACTTCAAAACCATTTTCTTCTAGGATATTGATGACAAATCGCTTACGCGAAACTCCAAGAAAAATTGGATAGCCTTGCTGGTGTAGTTTATCCAGATCCCGTAGAAGGAGCAGATTTTCCTTCTTGGTCAGACCAAAGCCAATTCCTGGATCCAGCAGGATATTTTCTTGTGCAATACCAGCTTGATTCGCTCTCACTAGTGCTCGTTCAAAGAAAGCCTCCATCAAGTCTTCAATTGGCATTTTTTCAAAGTCAGCTAACTCTTCCTCTGTAAAAGCCTGACCAAAGCCAAAATAAGGGAATATGAGCGAGCTAGGGTGCTGAGGTCGAGCCATGACTGGATTAAACATGATAACCACCTTCGCTCCAGCTTTAGCAACCACATCCGCCATTCTCTCATCTCCCATGAGACCAGTGATATCATTGACCAGATTGGCACCAGCTTCCAAAGCTGCCTCTGCCACCTGACTCTTCCAAGTATCGATGGAGATGAGGACATCACTTTCCTTACGGATAGCTTCGATGACTGGAACAACACGCTGGATTTCCTCTTCTATCTCGACATAGCTACTGCCAGGACGAGTCGATTCTCCACCGATATCTAGCATACTCGCTCCTTCAGCTATCAATTTACGGGCTTGCTGGAGAGCCTGGTCAACAGCAAAAAACTGCCCACCATCCGAAAAGGAATCTGGGGTTACATTGATAATTCCGCAAATGGCTGTTTTTGCCTGACTAGCTTTATTGGACATAAGGTCACTCCTCAAGGTTTTTCACCACATTATTTCTCTATTTTACCATAAAAAGAAAAAGATGGATACGCTAGCATTTATCTTTTCCAAGTAAGGAAATGGTTTAGAAAGGCAAGCCTACATTTCGACTAATCAAAACCAGTAAAGCCAGCAAACAAAAGGCAATACCATTGACAATCATATGAAGCAAGATCGACATCTCTAAGCGTTCTGTTCTGTAAGCTGTCCAAGTTAAAACTGTCGACATTCCTCCATAGATAAGGAGAGAAGGCATATTGGTCGGTGTGTGGAGCAAGGCAAAGACGACTGCACCTACAAGATAACCCAACTTCTCCTTCCCACGGAAGATCTTTTTAGGGATAATTCCACGACACAATATTTCCTCACAAATGGGAGCAATCAGAACCAGTAAGAAAAAACTGGAAATCAGCGAGCTATTCTGAACCAGATTATTAATAGTTGATTGGTTGCTGGTCGTAGATTCATTCATCAGACGAAGCAAGGCAGAGCCGAATAAGTTACTTGTGAAAATAACCAAATAACTCAAAACCAAGCGGGCTAGATCTTTTGCCTTGAAAAAAGAAAGATTGAAGGTCGCAATCTCTGTTTTTCGCGCACTAAAGATAAAAACAGTTAGAATAGCAACCGACAGCAAAGCCACCAAGAGTCCTGACTGGAGGAGTGGGAATTGTCTAGCAGATAAAAGGGCAGATAAAATTAAAGGAAGTTGGGATAACACCAATCCTATTAAAAAAATCAACACCCATATTCCTCTATCCAGAATTTCTTGCCAGATACCTTTTTTCTTCATGATGTACCTCCTTATAATAAAAAGGGGAGACTCCCCTTTTTCTATTATACCATTTATAGCTTATAGCGCCATGCTGATATAGTTCAGGATAAACAAGGCATCCAAAATCCAAATCATCACGTGCACATCCTTGGCTTGACCTTTGACAACTTTTGTCAAGGTATAAGTCAAGAAACCAACAGCAATACCTTGTGTGATAGAGTAGCTGAATCCCATAAAGATAGATGTGAAGAAGGCAGGAACCGCTTCAGCCATATCATCCCAAGGAATGTTTTTCAAGTTAGAAAGCATCATGATTCCGACGATGATCAAAATTGGCGCTGTTGCAGCTGTCGGAACAATCGCTAGAAGTGGGCTAAAGAAGCTAGAGAGAGCAAAACAGATCGCAACAACTAGGGCCGTCAAACCAGTACGTCCACCAGCACCGATACCCGCCGCAGACTCGACATAGGTCGTAACGTTTGAAGTACCTGCAATGGCACCTACTGAAGTCGCCACCAAGTCAGAGTAAAGAGCCTTATCCAATTTAACTGACTCATGATTTTCCCCACTTGTCGCAACAATACCAACTTTTTCACCAGTACCGATAAGAGTACCAATTGTATCAAAAATATCCGTTAGTGAGAAGGCAAGAATAGCCATCAAGGTTTCCGGTAAACGTGAAGTGTTTGAAATCAAAGATCCTAAACCTTCTGAGCCCAGAGCGGCACCAAACAAAGTCCCAAGGTCATTAACTGCTGATGAAAGATTGTTGCTAGCGAAGTCAATCCCTGATAATTTCACAACACCAACAGCAATGGCAAGCACAGTCGTTGTTAAAATAGAAAGAATAATTCCACCTTTGATGCCTTTAACAACAAAGAAGATGGTAATAGCCAGACCAGCAAGAGCCACCAATACTGCTGGAGTATTGAAGTCTACCAATCCTGGAACGGCTGCTGAGTTTGCAGTAAGTGCAGCTTGAGCCTTGTCTGCTCCTTCACCTGCTACAGTATAAGTACCTGGGTCAATTGAGAATTTCAAGAGACCAGCATTCTTAATCCCAACATAGGCAAGGAAAACACCAATACCAGCGGAAATAGCTGAACGAAGTGTTGTAGGAATAGATTCGATGATCATTTTACGAACATTTGTCAAGGTAATAATCAGTGAAATAATTCCACAAATGAAGACCATACCAAGAGCTTCTTTCCAAGTATAGCCCATCCCAAACACAACTGTAAATGTGAAGAAGGCATTGAGTCCCATACCTGGTGCTTGTGCATATGGCAAATTAGCATAGAAAGCCATCATCAAAGTACCAACTACAGAACCGATAATTGTTGCCAAGAACACACCTTGAACAGGCATCCCTGTTTGTGAAAGCATTTGAGGGTTTACAAAGAGAATATAACTCATTGCAAAGAATGTTGTTAAACCAGCAAGCACCTCTGTACGGACATCTGTCCCGTGCTCTTTTAGTTTAAATAGTTTGTCCATGTTTAATCTCCTTTTGTTTTTTACGAACAATGAGAGTATTATATCATTTATCATTCACCTTTTCAATATGTTTGTTTGATTTATTTAACAAAATGAAATTTCTATTTTTGTTTTGAGCCTGTTTTTCTTCTTTCTTTTTGATATAATAGTAGACATCTTATCTGGAATGTACTAGGAAGGTTTATATGACTAAAAAAATTATCGCAGTCGATTTGGACGGAACCCTGCTCAACTCAGAGAGTAAGATTTCAGATTTTACTCGAAACACAATTAAACGAATTGCTGAAAAAGGCCACCATGTCATCATCACTACTGGGCGCCCTTACCGTATGGCAAAAGAATTTTATCAGGAACTAGAGTTGCACACACCTATGATCAACTTCAATGGTTCCCTTACCCATCTACCTGGGCAGACTTGGGAACACGAAAAGTGCTTGACCTTGGACAAAAAATACCTCTTAGACATGGTCAAACGCAAAGAGGATATCCAAGCCGACTTTATTGCAGGAGAATACCGCAAGAAATTTTATATCACGGCTCCTAATGAAGAAATTGCCAATCCCAAACTTTTTGGTGTAGAAAATTTCCAACCAGAAAATCAATTCAAATCTGAATTGGTGACCAAGGACCCTAACTGTATCCTCTTGCAAACAAGAGTCGATGATAAATACGCGCTAGCAGATGAGATGAATCGTTTTTACCAACACCAACTAGCAATCAATACCTGGGGAGGCCCTCTCAACATTCTCGAATGTACACCAAAAGGGGTCAACAAAGCCTTTGCCTTAGAATACTTGCTCAATGTTATGAACCGTGACAAAAAAGACCTGATTGCCTTTGGAGATGAACACAATGACACCGAAATGTTGGCATTTGCAGGCAAGGGATATGCTATGAAGAATGCCAATCCCGATTTGCTACCATATGCTGATGAGCAACTCTCTCTGACAAACGATGAAGATGGTGTTGCCCATACCCTACAAGATTTGTTCCTATGACACTCAAAAAGTTAGCTTGTGCTAGCTTTTTTGATTTTCACAATTTTTCAATTAATCGGCCTATTTTCATTTTTTTATATTAAATTACTCCCTTATCTTTTTAAACATTTCTACAAAAGGTTTATATATTAACATTTTGTAAGCGAGTTTTCATTGAAAACCAATACATATTTATAAGAAATGGTTGATTTTTGTTTGAAAACGGTTTATACTTAAAGTTAGGCTTAAAGTTTTCTTAAACAAATAGTCAAACATTTTAAAGGAGGAATGACAATAATGAGTATCGGAATCATTATTGCGAGCCACGGCGAATTTGCTGCGGGTATTCATCAGTCCGGATCTATGATCTTTGGTGAACAAGAGAAGGTTCAAGTTGTAACCTTTATGCCAAACGAAGGTCCTGATGATTTATACGCTAAGATCAATAACGCTGTTGCTGCATTTGACGCAGAAGATGAGGTTCTAGTATTGGCTGACCTTTGGAGTGGATCTCCATTCAACCAAGCTAGCCGCGTGATGGGAGAAAATCCAGAACGTAAATTTGCCATCATCACAGGACTGAACTTGCCGATGTTGATCCAAGCCTACACAGAGCGCCTTATGGACGCTACTGCAGGTGTGGAAAAAGTCGCTGCGAACATCATTAAAGAAGCCAAAGATGGCATCAAGGCTCTTCCAGAAGAGCTTAACCCAGTTGAGGAAGTTGCAACTGCTGCAGCTGCTCCTGCTGCCCAAGCTGCTATTCCAGAAGGAACTGTTATCGGTGACGGTAAACTGAAGATCAACCTTGCTCGTCTAGACACTCGTCTCCTTCACGGTCAGGTTGCCACTGCTTGGACACCAGATTCAAAAGCAGATCGTATCATCGTTGCTTCAGACAATGTCGCAAACGACGATTTGCGTAAAGAATTGATCAAACAAGCAGCTCCAAACGGAGTAAAAGCCAACGTTGTTCCAATTCAAAAATTGATCGACGTTGCAAAAGACCCACGTTTCGGTGACACTCATGCCCTTATCTTGTTTGAAACTCCACAAGATGCACTTCGTGCAATCGAAGGTGGCGTGCCAATCAAAACCCTTAACGTTGGTTCTATGGCTCACTCAACAGGTAAAACAATGATTAACAACGTTTTGTCTATGGACAAAGACGATGTTGCAACCTTTGAAAAAATGCGTGACCTCGGTGTTGAATTTGACGTACGTAAAGTACCAAACGACACGAAAAAAGATTTGTTTGACTTGATTAACAAAGCAAACGTTCAATAATTTTAATCTGTTTCTATCATTTTTGAAAACAGGATTAAATACTTTATTAAAACTAAATAGAAAAGGAATAAAACCATGTCAGATATTTCAATCATTTCTGCTATCTTGGTTGTAGTTGTTGCCTTCCTTGCAGGTCTTGAAGGTATCCTCGACCAATTCCAATTCCATCAACCAATCGTCGCATGTACCCTTATCGGACTTGCAACTGGTAACCTCGAAGCAGGTGTTATGCTTGGTGGATCTCTTCAAATGATCGCCCTCGGTTGGGCAAACATCGGAGCTGCTGTAGCTCCTGACGCTGCTCTTGCATCTGTTGCCGCAGCGATCATCTTGATTAAAGGTGGTAACTTTACTACTGAAGGTATCGCCGTTGCAACTGCAACAGCTATCCCTCTTGCCGTAGCTGGACTTTTCTTGACTATGATTGTTCGTACAATCTCAGTTGGTTTGGTTCACACTGCTGATGCTGCTGCTAAAGACGGAAATATTGCGGCTGTTGAACGTGCTCACTTTATCGCCCTTCTTCTTCAAGGTCTTCGTATTGCAATCCCTGCTGCATTCCTTATCGCTATCCCAGCTTCTGCCGTTCAAGATGCTCTTAAATTGATGCCAGACTGGTTGAATGGTGGTATGGCTGTTGGTGGTGCTATGGTCGTTGCCGTTGGTTACGCTATGGTTATCAACATGATGGCGACTCGTGAAGTATGGCCATTCTTCGCTATTGGTTTCGCTCTTGCAGCGATTTCACAATTGACTTTGATTGCCCTTGGTGTCATCGGTGTTGCCCTTGCCTTCATCTACCTTAATCTTTCAAAACAAGGTGGAAACGGTGGCGGCGGAGCTGCAACTTCTAACGACCCAATCGGTGATATCCTAGAAGACTACTAGAAAGGGGAACAATCATGGCTGAAAAAATTCAATTATCAAAATCAGATCGTCAAAAAGTTTGGTGGCGTTCACAATTCCTTCAAGGTTCTTGGAACTACGAACGTATGCAAAACTTGGGTTGGGCTTACTCATTGATCCCAGCTATCAAAAAATTGTACACTACTAAAGAAGACCAAGCTGCTGCTCTTGAGCGCCACCTTGAGTTCTTCAACACTCACCCATACGTAGCCGCTCCAATCATGGGGGTTACTCTTGCACTTGAAGAAGAGCGCGCTAACGGTGTTGAAATCGACGACGCAGCTATCCAAGGGGTTAAGATCGGTATGATGGGACCTCTTGCTGGTATCGGTGACCCAGTATTCTGGTTTACAGTTCGTCCTATCCTTGGAGCCCTTGGTGCATCACTTGCTGCATCTGGTAACATTGTTGGCCCACTTCTCTTCTTCTTTGGATGGAATGCTATCCGTATGGCCTTCCTATGGTATACACAAGAGTTCGGTTACAAAGCTGGATCTGAAATCACTAAAGACATGTCTGGTGGTATCTTGAAAGACATCACTAAAGGAGCTTCTATCCTCGGTATGTTCATCCTTGCCGTTCTTGTACAACGTTGGGTGTCTATCAACTTTACTGTGAACCTTCCAGGTAAACAATTGGCAGAAGGTGCTTACATCAACTTCCCAGAAGGTCCTGTATCAGGTGCTGAATTGAAAGGTATCCTTGGTCAAGCACTTGGTGGATTGAGCTTAGATAAGATTCAACCACAAACTCTTCAAGGCCAGTTGAACTCATTGATCCCAGGATTGATGGGACTTCTCCTTACTTTCCTTTGCATGTGGTTGCTTAAGAAAAAAGTATCACCAATCGCAATCATCCTTGCTCTCTTTGCAGTAGGTATTGCAGCTCGTTTCTTCGGTATCATGTAAACCATCGAGAATATAAATAAAAAAGAATCAGGATTAAGTCTTGATTCTTTTTGTGTATCAACTTTTTCTCTTAGTCAGATAATGCAAGCCCCAATCACTACTGCTAGGATGGCAACATAGAGCATTTGAGTGGTTTCTAGAGGCACGAAAGCTCCTTGCAGGATAAAGGTATTGACAAGTACGCCAACAAGGGCTGCAAGGCTCAAAAACGTGAGCAAGAGCAACTTGTATCGATTCAAAGGCAGACTAACCTTGGCAACCAGACATAGACCATTGATCAAAGCAAGGAGGAAGCAAATAAATTTGACCTGACTCGGGACAGTGATAAAGAAGTTAGTCAGGAGAACACTAGTAACCAGAATGCCTCCACCAATCGCAGCATTGGTCAAAATATCTCGCATAAAATGTGTGCTGACCTTTTCTTTATTGGACTCAAAAGTTAGGAAGAAGGATGGAATCCCAATCGTAATTGCTGAAATAATCGTGAACTGAATGGGGATAAAGGCAAATTCCAAACCAAATACCACACTCAAAATGGCAAAAACGATGGAGAAGAAGGTCTTTGTTAGAAAGAGAGAGGCTACCTTTTGGATGTTATTGATGACACGGCGACCTTCCATCAAGATATCATAAAATACCGCAAAATCATCTGTCAGGAAAACAATATTGGATACACTTTTAGCTGCGCTGGTAGCACCATTCATAGCAAAACTGATATCTGCTTTCTTGAGAGCCAGAACATCATTGACCCCATCACCACTCATGGCAACGGTCTTGCCAGCATTTTGCAAAACGGTCACCATCTTCTGTTTCTGTTCAGGTGTAACGCGTCCAAAGATATCATGTTCCAAGACCACTCTTTCAAAGTCATCATCGCTCACCTTGGTCATATCAATCGTCCGCGCTTCCTCCTTAAAACCTGCTTTACGAGCCACCCCATATACAGCCACATGATTATCACCACTGATAATCTTCACTTCAACACCTTGAGATTCGAAATAGTCAAAGGTTTCCTTGGTATTATCCTTAATCTCATCTGATAGAACGACGTGTCCTAGTAGTTCCATATTGGCTGGACTTGTAATCTGGTCCTTGCTATGAGCAAGCGATAAGATTCGAAAACCTTGCTGTTTTAGATTTTCATAGTAAGGATCCACCGCTTGGGTGAAGCCGAGAAACTCATAAGCCCCGAAGAAATAGGTCCCACCGTCTTTTACTTGGACAAAGGAATACTTGTTTTTGCTTGAAAAGGCACCAACTTCTTGAACTTCCCACTTTTTCTCACACGTTAAGTAAGTCTTCAAAGCTCGTGAGGTTGCATTTTCATCCTCAAAATAAGCTAGATAAGAAGACAGTTTCTCTGCTAGCTTATCATCTATTTCTTGGACCTTCATATTACCAGTCGTGATGGTTCCTGTCTTATCAAAACAAAGAACATCTACTCGCGCCAAGGTCTCTACACAGTATAGCTCCTGCACTAGAACCTTCTTTTTGGCCAGCTTCATGGCCGCTACTGCAAGGGAGACACTGACCAGGAGAATCAAACCCTCTGGAATCATGCCAACCAAGGCACCTGAACTTCCTAAAACAATCTCAACATAAGACCGTCCTAGACTAAAACCTCTGACATAGAGGAGAATCGCAACTGGCACCAGCAAGATGGAAACGATTTTTAAAATCTTATCCATGTAATCGCGCAGTTGAGAAGGGTATTTTTTGAATTCCTTGCTGGATTTTGCGAGTTTGTTAATATAGCTATCGGGCCCCACAGCTGTCGCCGTGACCAGACACGTGCCACTGACGACATTGCTTCCGCTCATCAGCTGGTCACCAACGGTTTTAAAGACCGAATCACTCTCACCCGTCAGCAAGGACTCATCAACTTCAATATTCCCTTCAAGGACTTCTGCATCGACAGGCACCTGATCACCTAGATTGAGATGCAGATACTCCCCTAGAACGATGTCTTCTGGATCAATCTCGATCGTTTGACCATCTCGGTTGACTCTGTACTTACTTTTACCAAGCAAACTTAGCTTTTCTAAGGCATTTTTTGAACGCACTTCTTGGAAAATCCCAATGGCTGTATTGATAGCAATCACACCTAAAAAGAGCATGTTCTCAAATCGCAAGGTTGTGGCTACCAGAACTGCCAGAGTCAAGTTCATGGCATTAAAAAAGGTGAAGATATTTGAAACGACGATTTCCTTGGTTGTTTTATAAGGTTTAATATCGCTGATGTTTCGTTGACGATTCTTGATGTCTTGGCTACTTAAATACTTCATTTCTACTCCGATATCCTTTTGTACTACTATAGTAACACATATCTTTTTCTCTGTCACTTAAAGACTCAGGATGCTTGGTAAACATCGTCTGTTACCACTTTAAGAACTTATTTGAAAAAAAGGTTAGGATTTCCCTAACCTCTTTTCTTTATACTTTATTCTGCCAAGGCTCCCATTGGATCCCATGGTGCTAACACGATTGGTTCTGCTTCATAGGCGGCTTGTTCTTCTGCTGTCAGCAATTCCTTACGGACAACGATTTGGTAAGTGTATTCATCCATCCAAGCATCTGAAGCAACAAAGTAACCATCTGTACCGACCTTGTCTCCCCAAGAGTTTTCAACCTTCCACTTGGTTGATTTGCCATTTTCGTCCAAGTCCACACCTGTCAAGACCATGGCGTGGGTCATCAAGCTTTCGCTGTAGTCCAAGCGTCCAGCCTTGTCTTGAGTGAGTTGAATATCCATGCTTGATTCAAAGTCATAAACATCTGTCGCAAGAATTCCTGCTTTGCGGTTGCTGAGTTGGCCGACATCAGAACCAAACCAAACAGTCTCACCTGTTTGCATTTGAGCAATCGCTAATTCTTTCAAGCGCTCCATTGGAACGTTGATGTAGCGAACTGCACGGCTGCCAACCACATTTCCCAACATCTCAACTGTGTAAGATTTGCCGTATGGTTTATCAGCAGTTGGGGCATTGATAACAGAAACATAATCTTCTAGCGGAAGATTGACATATTTCTTGTAAAATTCCTGTGGCGTGATTCCCTTTTCACTTTGGTAGTTATCATCCTTGTCGCGATAAGCAAAATCAAATTTACGTGGTGGAAGCCCTAGTGACATAGCAAGGAAGTTAAAGATTTCTTGCAAGAGGTCTTCTTTCTTAGCTTGAATAGTCGCTTGGTCTGCATCAGAAGCAAGCAAGTCACGCAAGATTTGAGCATCTTGACGAAGCAATTTGTTAAGGATGGCATTGAGCTCACGGCTATTGCTAGATGAAACAGACTCAGGATAAACTGACTTGGGCACGACACCGTATTTCTCAAAGAGGGACACTACCATATCCCACTGTCCACCGTCTTGTTGTGGTGTTTGGAGTAGGAAGCTAACCTTGCGGCTAGTTAAGTCTTGGTCTGCAGTCGCAATGACTTGCTCCAAGAACCAGTTTGATTTCTCATACTTGTCCCAGAAGAAGGTGTGGGCTTGTGACAGTTCAAAGTTTTCGAGCTTGTATTGAGAGATGAGTTTGTGACGGAAGGTATTAAGGGCTGCAAACATCCAGCAACGACCAGAGGCCTTCTGATTGGTCACCTTGTCCTTGGTTAAATCAAGTGAGAAAACAGGTGTATTGTCTACATGGCTCTGACGACGTTCTAGGGCTGCAAAAATGCCGTTGTGGCTAGCTGCGTTTTCAATAGCTTGGTATTTTACATTTGCTTCATAGTTGGTAAATAATTGTTCCGTAAATGATTCTTGAATCGCGTTCATAGATTCCTCCTTTAATTCTACTGTCTATTATAACTCTTTTCACAAAGGAAGCAACTGAAAAATGAAAAAGCAAGCCAAATAGACTCACCCTTTTACTAAAATAAATTAACTTAAGCAACGCTAGCAAGAAGCTCCTCTAACTCCTCCTTGGTCAAGCGACGCCATTCTCCCCGTTTCAGCTTCTCGTCTAAAATCAATGTTCCCATCGTCAAACGTTGTAGGTCCACCACTTCCTTGCCACAGTAGGCCACCATTCGTTTGACCTGATGGAACTTCCCTTCTGCAATGGTCACACGAACCAGACTTTGATTCTTTTCTGGATCTACCGACATAATCTCCAGCTTAGCGGGCTGGCAGGTAAAATCCTTGAGCGGAATGCCCTTGGCAAATATCTCCACATCTTCTTGGGTCATAATACCCTCGACTTGCGCCAAATAGGTCTTTTCCACATGACGTTTAGGTGAAAGAAGAGCATAGGCAAGCTGGCCGTCATTGGTCAAGAGCAGAAGACCATGCGTGTCAATATCCAAGCGCCCTACTGGAAAAACTTCCTTGGTCCGCGCCAAGTCATCTAGCAAGTCTAGAACCGTTCTATGCTTGGTATCCTCAGTCGCTGAAATGACTCCTTGGGGCTTGTTCATCATGTAGTAGACAAACTCCTCGTAGTCTAACTTTTGCCCATCAAAGCGAATTTCGTCTCTTTCTTCATTGATTCGCAGTTTAGCTGACTTTTCCATTTTGCCATTTACCGTCACGCGCCCAGCCTTGAGCAAGTTTTTGACCTCTGTTCGACTCCCTACAGCGCAGGCAACTAAAAATTTATCTAATCTCATAGAACTATTATATCATACTCAAAAGGAGGCTGGCCCAAGTGACCAACCTCCTTTTTTCTAATTTTTCAAGAAACTAACTTCCTCGTCTCCAGAAAATAGCCAAAACAATCATAGCCCCTAAAATAGCTGGGACACTCTATCACACAAATCCATTAATTGTGTTGCAACCGTTATTCCAGTAGGTATTTTATGTAGAATTGCTTGTATTGAAATCCAAGCTTTCTTAATTTTTATCCTTTTGGGATTGCTTGAGGACATTTCTGACTGAATTGTTTCAACATCGTCAATAACTACTTCTTTATCATCATTTGACAAGAAGTTAGATTTTATGAGTTCGCTTAAAACATCTGAACAAAGTTTTTCTATTGAATCATTATCCATTGATATAGTATTTACTGAAGAAATACTGCCATTTCCTACTGCAGATGTAGTCCCATAGTTATTTTCAATATTCTGTGTAATTTGCGGCATATTTTGACTTAATCCTGTGAGTTCTATTATTTTTTGAGATAATTGGTCATTTATATAGTCAACTAATGGTTTAAATACTTTATTTAGGAAAGCTCGTATATTATCATTAAATTTTCTTGAAGAGGTGAATAAAAACATACGAGATACCCCTGCTAAATTCATATCCTCTTCAATAATAGTATTTAAATAGTCATAAATAAGCTTCAAATGTTCCGCTTCATTTATGGGAGCATTTATACTATTCCATCCTGTATTTTTATCTTTGATAATGAACTCTCTACTATAATTTTCGGGTAAACCAATCCATAAATTATTTAGAATTTCTTGTATAGCATCATTTTTATCAATAAACTCTTTAAACCTAATAAGATACAGCAAATCATCATCGTATTTAGAATTCAGCATATTTGATGAACTTCTTCTAAAATCTAAGCTAATTTTTCTGTATTTCTGTAAATCACTCAATATATATCACCTCCACAATAGGCACAAAAGACTTTTGAAGCACCAGCATTATATAAGACTTTTTCATGTCGTTCACATATTCCACAAGAAAATACTTCCTCGACAGAATCCTGCTCTTCCGGTTTCAAGATAGACTTGTGTTTTATTTTTTTGAAATCAACCTTAAAACTTTTTGAACTTTTTACTGACCCAAGACTTTTATTTATAGCGTTAATCATCCATTCCTCAGCAATATTCTGAATATAGGCTAGAGTTTCTTTCGAGTAAAATTTGTCTGCCACATCAACTAAACCACAGTATGGGCAAAATAATTCCTCAAGACTAAAACTCTCATCTTTCACATCACTAGCCAATAGCTTAAACTGTTCTTCGCAGAATGGACATTCATAAGTAAAATATCCATCCGAATCGGATTCGAATTCAATTATAAAACTTTCCATATTATACCTCTTTAGATTTCTATATATGTTTATCAAAGATTGAGAAATAGACAATTCTATAATCCTATTATAGCACACCTCAAACATCACAACAATGAAAACCCGTGTAACCACTATATCTACACATCATTCTGCACTCCAATAACCAACTTTGCCTCTTGATCCTAGCTATTTCACATCACTGGAATCTTGTAAAAAACACTTGACACTTCCTCTATAGCGAGTAATGATGAACTCATCAAATAAAGCATGGAAGATTTATATAGAGAAATTCGATAAAAATATAGAAACTATCTAGCTTACTAATTTTGTGAAACTATGAGATTATATCATACTCAAAAGGAGGCTGGCTCAAGTGACCAACCTCCTTTTTTCTAATTTTACAAGAAACTAACTTCCTCGTCTCCAGAAAATCGCTAAGACAATCATAGCTCCTAAAATAGCTGGGATAATGGCCGTTCCTGCTATAATAGGAGACCAACAAACATACTTCCAAGCATAACTTCTCCTTAAATTGCCCAGTCTCCATTACGGAAGAGGGGTACACGTGTTCCATCCTCACGGATACCATCGATATCCATTTGACTAGAACCAATCATAAAGTCAACGTGAACATCTGAACGGTTAAGTCCTGCAGCTTCAAGCTCTTCTTCGCTCATCTCTGCCCCACCAACAACGCTGGTCGCATAGGCTGCACCGATAGCCAAGTGGTTTGACGCATTTTCATCGAAAAGGGTATTAAAGAAGGTAATGCCTGACTGAGAAATTGGACTTGGATCTGGCACCAAGGCACACTCACCCAAGGCACGCGCGCCCGCATTTTCAAAGACAAGGTCTTTCATGACCTGATCACCCTTTTCAGCAGTAATGTCTACGATTTGACCATCCTTGAAGGTCACTTTAATCCCTTCGATGATATTTCCATTATAGCTAAGCGGTTTTGTAGAGGTTACATAACCATCTGCACGACGGAAGTCGGGGGCTGTGAAGACTTCCTCTGTCGGCATATTTGGCAAGAATTCTTCGCCCTGTGCATTGATAGCACCAGCTGATTCCCAAACGTGATTCTTAGGCAAACCAAGTGTCAAATCTGTCCCTGGCGCTGTGTAATGAAGGGCTGAGAATTGTTCTTTATTGAGCATTTCTGCCTTGCTCTTGAGGATGGCTGCATGTTCTTCCCAAGCCTTAACGGGATCTTCTTCGTAGACACGACAAGTTTTGAAAATTTGGTCCCAAAGGAGATCAACTGCTTCTTCGTCGCTCGCAGCATTTGGAAAGACTTTTTTGGCCCACTCAAGTCCAGCAGCGGCTGCCACAGTCCAGCTGACTTTATTGGATTGCGTTGCGATGCGCATTGGCTTCATGGCAAGTCCCATAGCTTTGGCAGAAGCTGAAAGTTTGTCAGCATCGACTCCGTTCAAAGCACCTGGATCAGAAGAGCGGACACCAAGACGGCTAGCCTTGTTTTCCAAGAGGTAGTTCATCTCAGCAATCTTGTATTCTGGCACATTGTCCAGACGCTCCATCGGGGCGTGGAGGAATTTCTCACGATTGATGACATCATCTGTCCACTGAACGATAACTTCGTGTGCTCCAAGTGCATAGGCTTCTTTCACGATCAAATGCGCCAACTCACGTTGCTCTACATCGATAGAGAGAGCCAAAGTGTGACCAGGTTGCACGTTGATTCCATTCGCAACCAATAATTTCGCATATTTTTCTAGATTTTCTTTAAAATTTGGTAAAACCATTTTGTTTTCTCTTTTCTATTTTTATTTTTCTTTCAAAGCAGAGAATAATCCTGCTAAAGCAATGGCACCAGACAAGAGTGCTGTCGATAGAATAATTGTTTCATCTGCCAGCTCTAACTGATAGTCAAAAACCTTTTCAGCAGGTTTATCTTCCGCAAAAATTCTAAGTTTCATCTTGAACTCCTTAAAATTTATTAAAATAAATCGCTATGACTGCCTGTCCTCAGCAAGTTTAAAATCAATTCCGACTTGTCTACTTTATAGACCAAAAGCCAATCTGGTTGGATATGACACTCACGAACTCCTTGAAAGTGCTTGGATGCTGCCAGTTGATGATCTCGATATTTGTCAGGAAGTTCTTTTTCTCGAACCAGAAAATTCAAAACTTCTTCTAACAATTCTGCCCTCAAACCACGCTTCATAGCCAACTTAAAATCTTTTTTAAACTGTTTATGATAACGAATCTTAAGCACGCAAGTCCTCCATCAAGTCAGAGACTGATTCAAAAGATTGGCTCATATTACGATTTTGATTTAAATCCGTTAATCCCTCAAGTAACTTCCGATTCTCGTCTAGCCTAACATCAAAAGGTAAACCCTGATATTGAATAGCCTGACGAAGGAAAATATTGATAGCTGTGGTCATATCCATTCCCAGATTATTAAATACCTGTTGGGCCTGCTCCTTGACCTCACTATCCAAACGAATGCTCATGCTCGTCTTTGACATATTTCCACCCTCTTTCTATTTATTATTTTAACAAAAATGGCAAGCGATGTAAATACAAAACACATACAACGGACATACAATATCCTTCAATAGACAAATAGAATGAGGTTCCCTCTTCAAATATATTGACATAAAAAAGCCAGTGTGCTACTCTTTATAAAAATACCCAAAAATACATAGGAGCAAAAAGATAATGGACGAAATCTTTAACAATGAAATTGCAAAACAAGTTACTAGTGCTATTCTGGATAAATACCTTTTACCTATTATTTCCAAAACGACTGACAAATTTAAAACGCTCTACAATGAGGTAAAAATTGATCTAGAAATTCCTTTCCAAGCTTATTTAACAAATTCTTATGAAAAATACAGTAAAATCAAAACGATTATCTACGGAATTGAACCCAAAAAACTGTATGATTTTTTTGAAATCCCATTTTTAAGAAAAGGCTCAGACATCATCAAGCCCACTACAACAAAAATACTGACTAATCTCTCAAAATTTTTAATCATTGAAGGTTCTGGTGGAATTGGTAAATCCACTCTCATGAAACACCTTTTTCTAAGTGAATTAGAATTAAAAGACTATATTCCTATTTTTATTGAATTAAAAGATTTCAACGAAGAGGGGCATTTAGACCTTGAGAAATTACTGCTAAAAAAACTAAATCAATTTCACAATACATTCCAAGAAGAATATTTAGATTATGCACTTCAATCTGGATGCTTTTTATTCCTATTGGATGGCTATGATGAATTGTATAGCGAAAACCAAAAAGAATTTTTCAAGAAGTTAAATGATTTTTGTGACAAATATCCTGAAAACCATTATATCCTTTCTTCCAGACCTTATAGCGAATCGGAATTCATTGAATTTCAACGTTTCACAGTTTTAAAAGCTGTTCCTTTTACTAAGGAACAAGCTATAAGTCTTATTACTAAAATTGAATATCCCGATGAAGAACTCAAAAATAAATTTATTCGTGATCTAGAGAGTGGTTTATATGATAGACATAAGTCCTTTGCTTCAAATCCTCTGTTACTAAATATTATGCTCTCCACTTACAATGACTATGCAGAAATTCCGCAAAAATTACACCTATTCTACTATCAAGCCTTTGATACCATGTTCTCAAAGCACGATGCTACGAAAAGTTATCGACGAAAAATGTTATCAGATTTAAGTTCAGATACTTTTAAAGAGTGTTTTGCAATCTTCTGTCTTCTGACATACCAAAAAGCAAAAACAGAGTTTACCTTCCCAGAGATTGAAGAAATTTTTAAAAAATTTCCTCCTCGAATTAAAAACGTTCTCAATATAGGCAATTTTATCCACGATTTAGAAAACTGTCTGTGTGTACTATACAAAGAAGGAAACAGATACAAGTTTTCCCATCGTTCTTTTCAAGAATATTTTGTTGCTTATTTTCTAAATATACAAACGGATAGTAAGATGCGTGACTATAGCTTTCATCTAATAGACTCAGGAAAATTTAGGGCCAGTGCAGATTCTGTATTTTTTATGTTAGAGGATATGAATACCCTACGCTTCAATAGCAACATATTGATTCCATTATTAGATAAATTTGAAGAATCTAAATCTGATGAAGAAGACTTATTTGAATATTACATTCTCAATTCTCCCGTAAAAATTGAAATTTCTCCTAGCCCTAGCGACTCATCTCTTGGATTAGGATTCTACGAACCAACAGGTAAACTTCAGAGTTTTATTTATTATTTTTTCGACAATACTATTGATTATACAGTCTACAGTACAAGTGATAATAATCCCCTAATATCATTCTGCGAAGATAATCATTTAATAGAAAAGGTTATAGGACCAGAAGACCTCATTAAAAACAAAGAATTATTGGACTTATTTAAAAAATCTTGGGTCGGCCAACGTATACTTTCTCTCGCTCATTACAAGCAGAAACTGATAGAAGACCTAAAAGAAGATGAGATAGTCTTAGAGGATTAGTAATCTAGCCGTTGTATATTTATGTTCACAATTAAAAAATAACAGGATTGTCTAATGTCCTGTTATTTTTTAATTATCAAACATCTCTGTTAAATTGGGGCTAATCTACCTTCTTAAAACAACTCATCAAACAAACTCAACTGGTTATCCTCTGGCATATTGCCGAGAATCCCCATTTCATCCATCTTTTCAACCAAGGTTGATGAAAGTCCACCGCGTTTGCGCAGTTCTGTCTTAGAGAGGAACTCACCCTCTTCACGCGCACGCACCAACTGCTTAGCAACGTTCTCTCCCAGACCATCCATTGCTACAAATGGCGGAATGAGGGTATCCCCATCAATGAGGAACTCTGTCGCCTGACTACGGTAGAGGTCTAATTTCCCAAATTTGAAACCACGTTCCCACATTTCATTGACAATCTCAAGAGTTGTATAGAGATCAATTTCCACATTAGAGGCTTCGTTATTCTTGCGTTTTTCAGAAATTTCTTCCATTCTGCGCTTGATAGCATCCAAGCCCGCTCCCATGGTCTTGATATCAAAAGCCTTAGCACGAATGGAGAAGTAAGCACAGTAGTAATAAATCGGATGGTGAACCTTGAAGTAGGCTACACGCAAGGCCATCATAACGTAGGCTGCCGCATGGGCTTTAGGGAACATGTACTTAATTTTCCCACAGGACTCGATATACCACTCTGGGACCTTATTGGCCTTCATAGCTTCGATATAGCCATTTCGCTCCTCTTCAGAAATCTTGAGCCACAAGCCTTTACGCACCCGTTCCATGATGGTAAAGGCCATCTTAGGTTCAAGACCAGCATGCATGAGGTAAACCATGATGTCGTCCCGACAACCGATAACAGTTGATAGGTCCGCAATCCCTTGTTTAATTAAATCTTGGGCATTTCCCAACCAGACATCGGTACCGTGGGACAGTCCAGACAGCTGAAGCAACTCCGCAAAAGTCGTCGGATGCGTCTCATCTACCATCCCACGTACAAAGTTAGTTCCAAACTCTGGAATTCCCAGCATGCCCGTCGGTGTTCCAATTTGCTCAGGCGTCACCCCTAAAACTTCCGTTCCAGAAAAGAGAGCCATAACGCTTTCATCATCCATGGGAATTTCATTAGGGTCAATACCAGACAAGTCCTGCAATTTTCGAATCATGGTCGGATCATCATGACCCAGCACATCGAGTTTGAGGACGTTCTCATCGATATCGTGGAAGTTAAAGTGAGTTGTTTGCCATTCAGCCGTCACGTCATCTGCTGGATACTGGACAGGCGTAAAATCATAGACATCCATGTAGTTAGGAATAACAACGATTCCTCCCGGGTGTTGTCCTGTTGTCCGCTTGACACCAGCCGCACCCTGAGCGAGGCGTTCCACCTCTGCATCACGATAAAACTTCCCATAGTCCCTCTCGTAGCCCTTGACAAAGCCATAAGCAGTCTTAGCAGCAACTGTACCAACCGTTCCTGCGCGAAAGGCATACTCCGAACCAAAGATATCACGCACATCCAAGTGGGCGCTAGGCTGGTCTTCTCCCGAGAAGTTCAAGTCAATATCGGGAACCTTGTCTCCATCAAAACCAAGGAAGGTTTCAAACGGAATATCCTGCCCATTTTTGCTGAGTTTATGACCACACTTTGGACAATCCTTATTAGGCATATCAAAACCTGAACCGTAAGAACCATCCGTGATAAATTCACTGTACTGACACTGACCACAGACATAGTGAGGGGAGAGAGGATTGACCTCCGTAATCCCGATCATGGTCGCAACGAAACTGGAACCGACAGATCCACGAGAACCCACCAAGTAGCCCCGTTCATTGGAACGTTGTACCAGCATCTGGGAAGCCAGGTAAATCACGGCAAATCCATTCCCCAGAATGGAAGTCAATTCTTTTTCAATCCGCAAATCAACGATATCTGGCAGCGGATTTCCATAAATCTCAAAAGCTTTCTTATAGGTTAACTCAGCGACCGTTTCTTCAGCCTTGTCGATGAAAGGCGTGTACAAGTCACCCTTAACAACCTCAACAGACTCAAATATTTCTGTCAAGGCATTGGTATTTTCAATAACCAGTTTACGAGCCAGTTCCTCTCCCAAGAAGGCAAATTCATCCAACATCTCATTAGTTGTTCGAAAATGAGCTTTGGGAAGTGGAGCTGGTTGGGCATGTTCGCCGTGACCGATGGTTCGGTTAATCATAGCCCCCTGTCCCAAACTACGGACGATGATTTCACGGTAAATCTCTTCTTCCGGTTCGATATAGTGGACATTTCCCGTAGCTAGAACAGGCTTGTCAAGACGGTCCCCAACCTCTATCAAACTCTTGATAATAGTCTGGAGTTCCTCCATATCCTTGACCTGCTCCTTGGCAATCAAGGGAGCATAGATAGCTGGTGGCATGACCTCGATAAAGTCATAATACTTGGCCACTTCAACCGCCGCGTCCACACCTTGGGAAACGACTGCGTCAAAAACTTCCCCCTCGGAGCAAGCCGATCCTAAAATCAAGCCCTCCCGATGGGCATCTAGAACTGTTCTGGGAATCCGTGGCACCCCTTCAAAGTACTTGGTATTGGACAAAGAAACCAGCTTAAAGATATTTTTTAGACCTACTTGATTCTTGACATAAATGGTCGCATGCTTGATCCGAGCTTTTTTATAAGAGTCTGGACTAATCAAATCAATGTTTAGTCTAGCTAGATCGGTCACACCATGTTTTTCTGCCACCTCTTTGATAAAGATAAAGAGCAGGCGACCGGTAGCTTCCGCATCGTAGTTGGCCATGTGGTGGTGTTCCAGTGCCACACCAAAACGCTTGGTCAAAGGTCCCAAACCATGGCGTTTATACTCAGGATAGAGATTTCTAGCAAACTCGAGCGTATCGATGACTGGCTGGCTAATCGTAGGCAGACCATGACGCTCATAGTTGGCATTCATAAAGCCAACGTCAAAAGTGGCATTGTGGGCAACTAAGACCGTATCCTTACAGAATTCTTGGAATTCTTGCAAAACTTGTTCCAGTGGTTTGGCATTTTTGACATGATCATCTGTAATACCTGTCAACTCAGTAGTAAAGGCAGATAAGGGATGCCCAGGATTGATAAATTCATCAAATTCGGCAATAACATTTCCCTTGTACATCTTAGAGGCCGCAACCTGAATCAAGTCATTATAGATGGCTGAAAGTCCCGTCGTTTCCACGTCAAAAACCACGTAGATTGCTTCTGACAAGTCCATTTCCACTTCGTTATAAACGATAGGAACGCGGTCTTCAACGATATTGGCTTCCATTCCATAGATTAGCTGAATTCCAGCTTTCTCAGCTGCCTTATAGCCATGTGGGAAGGACTGGACATTCCCATGGTCCGTGATAGCAACCGCCTTGTGTCCCCACTTAGCAGCTGTCTCAACGATTTTTTCTACCTCTGGCAGAGCATCCATGGTCGACATGTTAGTATGAGCATGAAACTCAACCCGACGCTCACCTTCTGGCATCAAATCCTTCCGCTCATAGTGAACAACTTCCTGCACATCCTGCACGTTCATGGTCAAATCTCGTGTAAAGTTATTCATCTCTACATTTCCACGAACACGGAGCCAAGAATTTTTCTTGATGAGGTCAAATTTCTGAGCCTCTTCCTCATTTTTAACCCATTTTTGCATTGAGAAGCTTGAACTATAGTCCGTCATTTTAAAGTTGATCAAAACACGACCCGTTCTGGTCACTTTTTGCTCGACATCAAAGACTACCCCTTCAAAGACCAAACGATTTTCCTCAGTTGTCACGTCAATCATCTGGGTAACTTCTGCCTTATCTAGTTTTGGCTTGGCTGCAGCCTTTTTAGCCTGAAAATCAAAGACTGGCTTCTCTTCTACTGGAGGAGGAGCCATTTGTTCTAGTTGTTCCATAGCACGCAAAGCCTCTTCATTGGCAGCCTGGACGATTTGTTCATTCTCCGTATAGAAGGCTTCCTCCTGCTCTTGTGTAAGGGCATCATTCTTTTCTATTTGGCATACAAAGGCTGGGAAACCAAACTTTTCAAGTTGCTTTGCTAGATTAGGAAGATGATTCTTCTTAAAGTGTTCCTTATCAATCGCCTCTGAACCTTCAATAAAGAGCTGATTTCCTTCCGCACGAACTTGCAGATTCTGATAAAGAGACTTAAACCCTTGGCTAGCACATGGACCTTCAGAAAAAGCCTCCTTATAGTAAGCCTGCAAAAGTTCATTTGAAAACTCTTGCGAGAGAACCTTGATTTCGAAAACAGCTCGATTCCCTGTCTTAGAAAATTCTTCACTAAGCCCTTTCTTTAACTCCAAAAAGATTTCAATCGGTAAAATATTAGAAAATACAAAATGAAATTCCCAAATCTTACTAATTTTATGAACCACAACACGCTCAATTCTGGCATCAACAAGAGCAGGATCCCGTCTCAATTGATCAGAGATTCCTAGTTGATTCATTAAAATTTCAAACTTACTTGACATTCATTTTCCTCACATTATTCTCTTACTATTTTACCATAATTAAAGAAAATATATAGTCAGTACCATCTCCCTTGCGACTTAGATGGAAAGATTTTATCATACTTGTGGTAGATAAAACTATACTGATCCGTAGTCACATATTAAAAAGTGAGATGAACTTCATCTCACTTTTATTTTTAAAATCCATTATGGTCGCTAAGCTCTTTGAACCAGTGGCCTGATTTCTTAAGGCGGCGTTCTTGCGTTTCCAAGTCAAGCTCAACTAGACCATAGCGGTTTTTATAGCTATTGAGCCATGACCAACAATCAATAAAGGTCCAGATTAAGTAACCTTTACAGTTAGCACCATCTTCAATGGCACGATGGAGTTCACGCAGATGCCCTTTGACAAAGTCAATACGATAGTCGTCCTGAATCATGCCATTCTCACGGAACTTGTCTTCACCTTCAACCCCCATACCATTCTCTGTCAGCATCCACTCAATATTACCATAATTTTCCTTGATATTTTGGGCAATATCATAAATCCCTTGCTCATAGATTTCCCAACCGCGGTGAGGGTTGATTTTACGTCCAGGCATAACATAAGGCTCGTAAAAATGTTCTGGCAAGAGCGGACTGTCTGGATGCTTGGCAAAACGTGGCGCCATGACACGCAAAGGTTGGTAATAGTTGACTCCAAGAAAGTCCACTGTATGGTCACGAATAAGTTCTAACTCTTCAACAGTGTACTCTGGCAGCAAATCATGCTCAGACAAGATTTTCACTAACTCTTCTGGATAAGCCCCCAAGACAGACGGATCTAGGAAAGATTGAGCTTGAAAGAGATCGGCAATGCGAGCGGCCTTGACATCTGCGGGATGCTGGCTACGTGGGTAGGCTGGTGTCAAGTTGAGAACAATCCCAATCTTAGAATCAGGCAAAACTTCATGACAGGCCTTAACCGCAAGACTACTAGCCAGTTGTGTGTGATAGGCAACCTTAACCGCAGCTTTGGCATCCACCTTGTGAGGATAGTGGGCATCATAGAAATAGCCAAACTCTACGGGGACAATGGGCTCGTTAAAGGTAATCCATTGGTCTACCAAGTCACCGTAAGTCTCAAAACAAAAACGAGCATAGTCTTCATAGGCTGAGACAGTCGCCTTATTTTCCCAACCATCCCCAGTTTCTTGAAGGGCAAAAGGAAGGTCAAAGTGATAGAGATTGACTAGAAGACGGATTCCCTTAGCCTTAATGGCTTCAAATACCTGACGGTAGAAAGACACCCCTTGAGGATTGACCTCTCCACGGCCCTGTGGAAAAACGCGAGACCACTGGATAGAAGTGCGGAAGGCTGTATGGCCAGTCTCTACCAAAAGCTCAATATCCTTCTCCCAGTTCTCGTAAAAAGTCGATGTTTTGTCAGGTCCAATCCCATTGTAGTAGCGATTGGGCTCCACCTGATACCAATAATCCCAGAGATTATCTCCTTTACCATCACCAAGCACTCGTCCTTCTGTCTGTGGTCCAGAAGTGGAGGAACCCCAAACAAAATCCTTTGGAAATTTTAGCATAGCTTTACCTCTTCATTTACTCATTTCCCCCATTATACAGAAAAAACAAGGTAAAAACTAGTTACATTTTTGCCTTGTTTTTCTTCTGATTATAGTTTTTATTTCTTGCTGAGGATTTCAAGCGTTTCAAGCAAGTTGTCTGCGTGAACTTCGATGGTGTCACCAGTCGCCTTAATCTTAACTTCTACGATGCCATCGGCTGCTTTTTTCCCGACAGTGATACGGATTGGCAGACCAATCAAGTCGCTATCGCTAAACTTCACCCCGACACGTTCGTTACGGTCATCCGTCAAGACTTCGTAACCAGCCTCCATCAAGTTGGCTTCCAGTTTTTCTGTCAAGGCTTGCGCTGCCTCATCTTTTACATTGACAGTAATCAAGTGCACATCAAATGGCGCCAATTCTTTAGGGAAGTTAATTCCCCAAGCGTAACGGTATTCACCTTTTGGCGTTTTGTTAACAAAGAGGCGAGCGTGTTGCTCCATAACTGCTGAGAGAAGACGGCTAACACCGATACCGTAACAACCCATGATGATTGGTACAGCACGGCCATTTTCATCCAAAACATCTGCTCCCATACTTGCTGAATAACGAGTTCCGAGTTTGAAGATATGACCGATCTCGATACCACGCGCGAAGTTAAGAACACCTTGTCCGTCTGGAGAGATTTCACCCTCACGCACTTCACGGATATCCACGTATTCTGCAGTGAAATCACGACCTGGATTCAAACCTGTCAAGTGGTAGCCATCTTCGTTGGCTCCCGCAACAGCATTGCGAACATCTTGCACCTTACGGTCAGCAATGATTTTCACGTTTTCTGGCAAACCAACTGGACCAAGCGAACCAAAGCCTGCTGGGATAACATTTGCTACTTCTTCTTCGCTAGCCACATCAAAGAAATCTGCACCCAAATGGTTTTTCAACTTGACCTCGTTGAGTTGGTCATTTCCAACTAGAAGGGCTGCAACAAGCTCACCATCTGCCATATAGAAGAGGGTTTTAATCGTTTGATCTTCTGGCACGTTAAGGAAGGCTGCCACTTCATCGATGGATTTAACACCTGGAGTTTCCACTCGAGTCACTTCTTCTTCAGCAACGACACGGTTGCTTGGTTTGTAGGCGTTTGTTGCCATTTCTAAGTTAGCTGCATAGCTAGACTCACTTGAGTAGGCAATGGTGTCTTCACCAGAAACCATCCATTTGAGCAATTCTGCCTTGATTTCTTCTTGCACTTCTGCAGGAATTTCATCAAATGAGGCAACTGACTTGTCCAAAACAACCCAGCGGTCGAGGTCTGTACGGGCTGGTGTAATCGCCATAAATTCTTGGCTATCCTTACCACCCATGGCTCCACCGTCACCGATGATGGCCTTGAAATCCAAACCACTACGAGTGAAAATACGTTCATAGGCCGCCTTGTACTCGTCATAAGTCACATCCAAACTATCGTAATTAGCATGGAAACTATAACCGTCTTTCATGATAAATTCACGCGTACGGAGAAGGCCGTTACGTGGGCGTTTTTCATCACGATACTTGGGCTGGATTTGGTAAAGGTTGAGTGGCAATTGTTTGTATGACTTAACAGAGTCACGGACAATGGCTGTGAAAGTCTCTTCGTGTGTCGGACCTAGGATAAAGTCCGACTTTTCACGGTTTTTCAATTTATAGAGGTCTTCACCATAGGTTTCATAACGACCTGATTCACGCCAAAGATCAGCACTGAGAAGGGCCGGAGCCAACATCTCCACCGCACCAATCTTATCAAACTCTTGGCGCATGATGTTCTTAGCCTTTTCAATCACACGGTTAGCAAGTGGTAGGTAAGAATAAACACCTGCAGAAACTTGACGAACATAACCAGCACGCAACATAAGGGCGTGGCTGATAACTTGAGCATCGCTTGGCATTTCGCGAAGCGTTGGGATTAGCATTTTACTTTGTTTCATAATATTCCTCGATTATCTAAAAGAAGAGTCGCATAATGTCATTCCAGGTCACAGCTAGCATCAAGACAACCATGATAACTACACCAGCCATGGTGACATAGGTTTCAATTTCTTGTTTAAGGGGTTTCCGGCGGATAGCCTCTAGGATATTGAGCACAATCTTTCCACCATCCAAAGCCGGGATCGGAATCAAATTAAAAATCCCGATATTGATGGAAATCATGGCTAGGAAGTAGAGGACATTCTCAATTCCATTTTTGGCAGCATCGCTACTTGCCTTAAAGATGGCAACGGGGCCACCGAGTTTGTTCAAGTCAGGATGGAAAATCAAGTTTTTCAGAGCCGAAAGGATACGGAGCCCCGAGTCAGCAGCTGTCGTAAATCCACCAACAAACATGGATAGAAAGTCTGACTTGACCCCCGGTTGAACCCCGAGAATATAGCGTCCTTGATTCTCTTCTGGAGTCATAGTAACTTGTTTTTCGCTACCATTTTCAGAAATGGTCACATCCAAGGTCGGGGCAGTCTTATCCTTGGTATCTGCTTCCACAGCCTGGGTCAAATCTTGCCAATTCTTAACTTCATGCGAGCCGACCTTGGTGATTTGAGCTGTCTCAGCTACGCCCACCTTAGCCAAAGCTCCCTCTGGCATGACATGAAAGATATTGGTCTGAGTGTCTCTAACACCACCCTGCAAAAAGATCAGGACCCAAAAAACAACAACACCTAAGATAAAGTTATTCATGGGACCTGCAAAGTTGGTGATGAGCTTACCCCAGATAGAAGCATTTTGATACTGTACATCCAGAGGAGCGATGCGTACTTCGGTTCCGTCTGCCTCAACAACTGTTGCATCGTGATCCACTGCAAAGGTCTTTTCTTCTTCCAAGACCAAGCCTTTAATGAAGAGCTTGTCTTCAAAGTCAAACTGGGTTACCTGCATCGGGAGAGCTGTTTGATCCAGTTTCTTCCCAGATAGATTGATCCGTTTGACCTTACCATCGTCGGCAAGTGTTAAACTGACTGGGGTTCCAGTCTTGATCTCCGTCGCATCATCACCCCAACCAGCCATACGAACATACCCTCCTAAAGGAAGGATCCGAATGGTATAAGCAGTGCCATCCTTACCGATATGGGCAAAAATCTTGGGGCCCATACCAATAGCAAATTCACGAACTAGAATGCCTGATTTCTTGGCAAAATAAAAATGTCCAAACTCATGCACCACCACGATAATCCCAAAAACCAGGATAAAGGTTAGCAATCCAATCATTCAATATTCCTTTCTTTAAAACAGGCCAAACAAGTGCATGATAGGAAATACAACTAGCATACTGTCAAAACGATCCAACACACCGCCATGTCCAGGGATAAATTTGCCAGAATCCTTGACACCGAAATGGCGTTTCATGGCACTCTCAATCAAGTCACCAAACTGACCCGCCACACTGAAGAAGACGGCAAAGAGGCTCATTCTATAAATCCCATAAGGGAGAGCAACTGTGCTATCTACTAGCATGAAGATTGCTGTTACCAGTACCGCACCTAGAATCCCACCGATAAAGCCCTCAATACTCTTATTAGGAGAAACTCTTGGTGCCAACTTATGCTTCCCAAAATTCATCCCTATCAGGTAAGCCGCACTATCTGTCGCCCAAACGATAAAGAGGGCCAGAAGCACCTTGTCAAAACCTGCCACCCGAGCATCTAGTAAGGCATTAAAACCAAAACCAACATAAAAGCTCACAGCAATTGGAAAGGCAGCATCTTCAATCGTATAGCTTTTACTGAAAACAGTCGTCCCTAGCATTATTGTAATCAGAACACTATAGGCAACCACATTCCCATCAACTGGCAAAAAAGTTAGATAATTTTCTAAGGGGATTGTGAGGGCAAATGTCGCAAAGAGGGACAAGGCGCCCTCGATGGTGATGGTCTTTAGCCCCTTCATCTGCAAGAGTTCATGGACAGCCAGCATGGCTAACAAACCAATCCCTACCTGCAACAAGAGTCCTCCCACAAACAAAATGGGAAGGAAAATAGCCAGGGCCAATCCAGCAAACAATGTTCTCTTTTGTAAATCTTGGGTCATATCTTCTCCTAAACTCCTCCAAAACGGCGATTGCGACGATTATAGGCCGTAATAGCCTCCTGCAAAGAGGTCTCATCAAAATCAGGCCACAAGGTATCCGTAAAGTAAAGCTCGCTATAGGCTGCTTGCCATGGCAAGAAATTACTCAAACGCAACTCACCACTCGTACGGATAATCAAATCAGGATCTCGCAAATCCTTTGGCAGGCGTTGTGTGAAAAGATAATCCCCTATCATATCTTCTGTAATATCACCAGGATTGATTTTGGCATCTAGAACCTCCTGAGCCAAGCTCTTAAAAGCCTGCGTAATTTCAGCACGACCACCATAGTTAAGCGCAAAATTGAGAATCAATCCTGTATTGTTCTTGGTCAATTCCTCTGCTTTTTTCAAAGCTTCAAAGGTCGGCTTAGGTAGGCGATCTGTCTCCCCAATCATCTGAATCTTAACGTTATTTGCATGTAATTCCGGGACGTAGTTGTCATAAAACTCGACTGGCAAGTTCATGATAAACTTGACCTCTTGATCTGGGCGTGTCCAATTTTCCGTTGAAAAGGCATAAACCGTGATGACCTTAACTCCCATCTTGTTAGCTGCCTTGGTTACCTTTTGGAGGGCTTCCATTCCCGCCTTATGACCAAAAACCCGTGGTTGCATCCGTTTTTTAGCCCAACGACCATTCCCATCCATGATGATGCCAATATGAGCAGGAACCTGTGTTGGAACCTCGACTTCTACAGCTTTATCTTTCTTAAAAAATCCAAACATGTTCTTATTCCTATTCAAAAATCTATCGTTTCATTATACCATATTTCCCTATTTTCTTCTATTGCTAAGTTATTAGCTCTCCGTAAAGACAAAAATTAAGCCGCCTAATTGGGCGACTTAGTTTTATAGGGAGATTATTATGAAAAAGTTTTAGGAGTTTAAGTTAAGTTTCTCTTAACTTATGAACTTAGTATACACCTCCTAGCTTAAATTTTTCTTAAGTTTTTTGAGAAATGAAAAATCTAAAATAAGATTGCCCACTTGAGTGTACGAAAAGTACCTCAAATCATCTCAAATAGCCAATCTAAGTCTAAAACCTAGCTTTTTCTGAAAGTCATTTCAAGCTGACACCTTTTCCCATAGTTTATAGATTGGAACTTTGCTTCATAAGTTTCTTTCATAATGCACTTATCTATCAAATCATATATTCTACACTGTAGGTGGCATCTGATAAGATACGAGCTAGGAACTGCTTGGTTCGTTCTTCTTGTGGACGACTAAAGAAATCATGCGGATTATTCTCCTCTACGATACGGCCTCCATCCATGAAAATAACGTGGTTAGCGACATCCCTAGCAAATCCCATCTCATGCGTGACGACCACCATGGTCACACCTTCTCCCGCCAACTGTTTCAGAACATCCAAAACATCTCCAACCAACTCAGGGTCCAGTGCAGATGTTGGTTCATCCAACAAAATCACCTCGGGCTTGACGGCAATAGCACGCGCAATTCCTATTCGTTGTTGTTGCCCACCAGAAAGCTGGGAAGGGTAGTAGTCTTTGTAGGCCAGTAAACCAACTTTTTCCAAGGCAGATTCTGCACGTTTGACCGCTTCTTCCTTGGGAACTTTACGAGCCACGATTAGGCCTTCTAGAATATTTTCCAGAGCAGTTTTATTCGCAAAGAGATTGTAGTGTTGGAAAACAAAGGCTGTTTTTTGGCGAATTTCTAGAATGTCTTTCTTGCTTAATTTGGCTAAGTCATAGGTCTTTCCTGCCAAAGTCAAACGACCACTGTCAGCTTTTTCTAAGTGGTTGAGACAACGGAGAAAGGTCGTTTTCCCCGAACCTGATGGTCCTAAAATAACGACGACATCCCCTTGGTTGACCTGAAGATTGACATCCTCTAGTACCTGCCTCTCACCAAATGTTTTTGCGATATGTTCTACTTGTAACATCCTGTCCTCCTATACAAAACGCGCGCTAGATGCTTCTGTTCTCTTTTCTTTTTTCACATAGCCTTTCTCCAGTAGGGAGAAGCTCCACTGAATCAAACCACAGATCAAAATATACTGCAAAAAGATCACAAAATAAGACTCAAAATACTGGTAACCGTAGGACGCTTCTACACGAGCAATAGCAGTAATATCCTTGATAGTCATGACAAAGACCAGGGAAGTCCCTTTGACGATATTGATTACCAGATTGGCCAGGTTAGGTAAGGCTGAGCGCAGAGCTTGAGGAAAAACAATCCTTAAATAGGCCTGGGTCGTAGTCAACCCAATCGCATGCGCCGCCTCTAGTTGTCCCTTGTCCACCGTCAAGATAGCTGATCGCAAAATCTCCGATAAACTCCCGACTGTCATCAAACTATAAATGATAAAGGCATAGTAGAGAGGATCAAGCTTGAAAATATCAAAGTCGCTTCCTATGCTTTTGAAAAATTGATTCAGCAAACTTGGAAACAAACTATAAAAGAAGAGGATCAATAAAATCGGAGGAGTCGCTCGGATAAAAGCCAGATAGACCAGAGAAAAACTCCTCACCCCTCGAATCTTGTGGATCTGCCCCAAGGCTAAAAATAGAGCCGGTAAAAAGCTTAAGACCATAGCCACAATCATGATAATCAAGGTGATTGGCACACCCTTCAAGGTCTCCAGAAAGGTCTTTACAATATAGTCTATATCCATTTCTTACCTCCCTTTTGTTTCCAAAGACTTCTCAAGCAAACGACTCAAGCTAGAAATAACTAAGGCAATCCCCCAGTAAAGAAGTGCAACTGCCGTGTAGATTTCCAGAGAGTAGTTCCCTAAATTGCGACTAATCAAGAGATTTCCTGCCCCCATAACATCAACGAAACCAATCGTATAAGCCAATGCAGCATCCCGCATGAGATTGAGAATAGCAGTCGTTATATTGGGAAGAGCAACTTGAAAAGCTTGGGGAAAAATGATTCTCCAAAAAGTCTGACTTGGAGTCAAACCAATACTAAGCCCGGCCTCTGTCTGCCCCTTTGGAATAGCTTGATAGGCCGCCTTGAAAACCTCGGCAACAATAGCCGCAAACAAGAGAATCATCGTCAGGAGAACAAAAATAGTTTTAGACCAGTTGTTGATATCCAAACCAAGCCACCATTTCAGAAATTCTGGCAAGCCATAAAAGACTAGAAAAAGCAAGACAATCGGCGGTGTACAACGAAGGGTAAAGATATAGCCTTTGGAAATCGCTGCAAAACTCTTGTCTTCTCCTACTTGTGCCCAGGCCAAGAGACCTCCAAAAAGGGAACCAAGAAGAGTGGTAAAAAAGAGAATGGACAAGGTCATAGGAAGTGCCTGCCATAAGGTCGGTAAAAACTGAAAGACCTTGGAAAAATCATAAGAAACCATACAAAACCCTTTCTAGTCTTGGAATTTCTGGTCTAGTCTTTGTCTACGTAACTAAAGACATCTTCTTTAAAGTATTGCTGAGATAGCTTAGCAAGCGTGCCATCTTCTTTCAACTCTTTGATTGCTTTTTCGTATTCTTTAGCGAATTTCTCACCCTTTTCATCACGGTGAATCAAGGGATAAGTTGGAATGCCCTTGTATGGGAACCAGCTGAGTTTATCCGCATATTGGTGGTAAGGGCCATCTTCTGCGGTAACTGCTTTTTCAAAGGACAGTTTGATATCAAAGAAGGCGTCATAACGTCCTTCCAAGATCCAGGCATAGGCATCTGCTACTTTAAAGGATTCTGCTGCTGTTAGCTCAATCGGTGCGTCCTGATGTTTTTCATTGTAGCTGGTGATAACATTCCATTGAGCATTCTGTGGAGAGATAGGAACCAATTTCCCTTTATTCTTAGCAAAGTCATCAATGGTTTTGTATTTCTGTTCATCTTCTTTTCTGACAGTAAATCCGATGATGCTCGCTCCGACTGGTTCAGATGGAATGACAAACTTTTTAGCTCGTTCATCTGTGTACCAAGCTCCCTTGGTTCCGATGTCATACTTGCCTGATTCCAGACCAATCAAGAGGTCGTCATCACTGGTACCCGTATATTCAAATTGATAGTTTGCCAACTTCTCATCAACAGCCTTCAAAACAGCTACTTCATAACCATCTGATTCCCCTTTTTCATTGACAAAGTCATAAGGTACGTAGTTTTGTGTATGGGCAACCTTCAAGGTTATGACTTCAGCAGACGAAGCCGTTTCTCCCTCCTTGGATGGAGCGCCAGCTAAACTTCTCCCAATAATCGTTACCCCAATTACTGCAACAACTGCTACACCACCGATAATCCATGCTTTTTTACTCATCTTTTTCTCCTTTAGTTTTCAAGCGCTTCTCTCACCCACTGGATACGTTCAACTGCGATATCACTTGGAATGGTACAATCTGCCCCAAGTACCAAGCTCTGTTCCCCAGCTTCTGCAACTAGTTTCTTTGCCTCAGCCTGAATGGCGTCCTTGCTACCAGTATACAGCAAGCCTGTCTTACCATTTTCGAATCCTCCAAGAACCGTACGTCCCTTGAAAATCTCACGACCTTCCTTGAGAGTTATTCCCTCTGGTCCTACAGCCCAGTTAAAGACTTGGGCTGGATAGTCTGCAAAAAGGTGAATATCATTTCGCGCCCCCTCGTAGCCACAGATATGAAGGACAGTGACACCACCAACAGCACTAACCGCTTCTAGAATAGTTATCTCGCTAGGTGCAATGACGGCTTGATAATTTGCTGCCGACACTCGTTGATCTTGGATACTTTGCACGCTGAGGTAGATTCCATCTGCACCAGCCTCTTCGATGACAGCTCGGCTGAGACTCGCAATATCTTCTGCAATCACATCCAACACTTTCTTCAGAGCTTCAGGATCTTCCACCAGAAAATCTGCAATGAGGTCATCGCCACCAGACACTTCCCCAAGCAGCCACTTAAGATAGGTCACAGGAGCAAAAATATTGTAAATCGCAACGATATCTTCTGTAAATTCTTGCTTGATTTTCTTAACCAAGTCAACCTGCTCTTTTATCCAAGCGTGATCTGGTCCGAGTGGTTGAATGCTCGCCAATTCTTGAAGTGATTTTCCTTTGGCGATCGCTGGATTTGGATAAGCAAAGTAGCCATCACTCATTAACTTGATAAAGTCCGGCTGAACTTCTCGGATAAAGCGCTTATGCCCCTCGATATTCTTCTCGATAATAGCTGGATTTGAGAAACCGTGTAGCCATTCGTCTTCTGAAGTGAAATGATGCCAAAAACCAACTGGCACACGATCAACCTTTTCACCTCTAAATACTTTTAAAACCCATTCTCTTTTTTCTGACATTCTTATTCTCCATTTCTTCCTTTTTCAACTAATAAACTGCTTGCGATATCATTCGAGCGTAGAAAGGGGAGACTGGACTTGGAAAAATCCTGAACTCCACGACATCTCTCTCCATTTTTGCAGTGCCCATTTTTTAGGACGCTTATGGCGACCAAGGCCAGCAAACCGACAACTGCAATAAAGATGCCCAATCTTTTACTTTTCATAGCTCCTCCTTTTAGAGAACAGCTGCCTGCCGAATCCAGTCCAACCTCTCTAAGTCAAAGTCATCTGGAACAGTACAGTCAGCTCCCAGAAGAACGCCTTTACTACCCGCTTCAGCCAGCAACCGTCTTGTTTCATCTTGCAATTCCGCCTTGGAACCCTGATAAAGCAAACTTTTCTTGCCATTTTCAAATCCACCTAAAACGGCCTTGCCTCGGAACAACTCCTGGCCCTGTGTCAAACTAACATCCTCATGATGAGTCGCCCAGTTGACCACTTGAGCTGGATAGTCCTTAAATATCGTCACATCATTGCTCGCACCTTCAAAACCACAGATATGGAGGATATTGGTCCCACCCACCTGATTGGCTGCCTCCAAAATCGCTATATTGCTCGGTTCGATGTAAGTTTGGTAGAGTGCTGGTGTGATGCGCTCATCTTGAATTTCCTGGGTGCTGAGGTAAATCCCGTCAACACCGCCTTGCTGGATGATTTTCTGAGTTAGGATAGCAATATCTCCTGCAATCACATCTAAAATCGCTCTGAATTGCTCAGGATTTTCAAGCAATAGGTCAGCCACTTCCCTATCTCCTCGAGAAGTTTCTGTACGGAACCAGCGCTTGAGGTAGGAGATCGGTGAAAAGATATTGTAGAAAGAAGCAATCTCTTCGGTAAAGGTCTCTCGAATCGCTTGTACCACTTCCACCTGTTGCTGAATCCATGGGTGTTCCTCACCAATCGACTCAATAGAAGCCAACTCCTGAATGCTTGCGATCTTAGGACTATGGACATTACTTGGATAAAGGAAAAAACCGTCGCTCATAATTTTGACAAAATCAGGATGAATCCTTTCCACATAGTTGCGATGCCCATCAACACTTTTTTGAAAGATACGTGGATTGTTTAATCCCTGCCCCTTTTCTTCGAGTGTTACAAAATGAAACCAAAATCCCACAGGAACTCTTTCCACTTCATCGCCTCGAATCGCTCTAAAGACTAGATCTCTTTTACTTGCCATACCTTTCTCCTTCCATTTGGATTGAAACTATCTTACCATTCCTTTTTTCCTTTTCCCAATATATATTGACTATCGACTCGATTGGAAATTTTTATATCTATAAAGAAAAAAATCCCTGAAAAGCTTGATGTTACTAGCCTCTCAAAGATTCACTTTATTTTCATCTATTTTTCAAAAAGGAGTTGATATAGATTTTCTATCAAGCCGATTGAATTTTTTTATATCCATCTTCATTCCCAAATTAAGTACATAATTTTATCCTAATACCAAATTACTACTGAAAAATTTCTTTTCTCTCGATATTTCCTTGCACAAATCCCATGAAAACGCTACAATATTAATAGACTATTATTAGGAGGATGGGATTATGAAAATATCCAAAGTTACCATTACAATTGCTTCTACACTTACTTCCGTCATTTTACTGACTGGCTGTGGCACAAATTCGGCAAATTCACAGACAACACAAAGTAGTACATCTGATAATCAGGTTACCATGACCTATGATCAGTTGCGTTCAAGAGAGAACACTATGTCAACTCTTTGGTATCAAAAAGCAGCTGAAACCAAGGCACTCTATCTACAAGGTTACAATGTCGCTACTGATCGTTTGAAAGAACTACTAAAAACACAGACAGATAAACCCTACTCTATCGTTTTGGACTTGGACGAAACCGTATTAGACAATAGTCCTTATCAAGCGCAAAATGTCAAAGACGGAACAGCATTTACCCCAGAAAACTGGGATGTCTGGGTAAAAAAAGCAGCAGCCAAGGCTGTACCAGGTGCTAAAGACTTTCTCCAATTTGCAGACCAAAACGGTGTCCAAATTTACTATGTATCTGACCGCACGATAGATCAGGTAGATGATACGATCAAAAACCTAGAAAACGAAGGAATTCCTGTACAAAGTCGCGATCATCTCATGTTCTTAGAAAAAGGCGTCAAATCTAAAGAAGGTCGTAGACAAGCAGTCCAAGAAAAAACCAACTTAGTCATGCTACTAGGAGACAATCTTGTGGACTTTGCAGAGTTTTCAAAGACCTCTGAAACTGAGCGCGACCAAAAATTAGAGGAATTACAAAAAGAGTTTGGTGAGAAATTCATCATTTTCCCTAACCCAATGTACGGATCATGGGAAAGCACTGTTTACAATGGTAATAAATTGGATGCCAAGGGTCAAACTGAAGAGCGCCAAAAAAACTTACAAGGTTTTGATAAATAAAATAAGGGAGCTATCTACTAGTTTACACCAACTACAAGATATCATATTTGCGAGAATATCAAAAAAAGACGATTTCCAAGCGGAAATCGTCTTTTAATAAGGACAGACTTCTCCAATTCAAAATGTACTTCATTTAGTATAGGTGTAGCCATAAATCATATTTTCTAAGTGGTTTATACATGATTACCCGTCAGGGAAAGCAAATATGCAAAATTTAGAAATTTTGATATAATAGAACTATCAAAAAGTAAAGGAACGATTGGTATGAAAGCAATCACAGCTCACAGCTCACAGCTCACAGCTCACAGCTCACAGCTCACAGCTCACAGCTCACAGCTCACAGCTCACAGCTCACAGCTCACAGCTCACAGCTCACAGCTCACAGCTCACAGCTCACAGCTCACAGCTCACGCTGATTATGTAATCAAGCGTATTTTTTGTCAAGCCCTAAAACAGACTTTTTCACATTTTTGTGAGAAGGTCTTTTCTGTTGTGTATGAAAGGGAAATTGCAAGATGAAACGTATTGATATTATAGAAAAAATAGGAAAAGATTACCTTGTTTCAAATATTGAAAATGAGGAATTTAGCTACCAAAAAGCACTGAAAGAAATAGGAAAAGATATTGCTGAGTATCAAAAAGAAAATTATAAGCGGAAATATAAGGATTTAGATATCCGATTTGAAAACAAAGATTTATCTATTCTTATAGAGACTAAAATAAAGTTCAATCAAAAGGACTATGAGCAGTTACAGGCATATGTTGACTATGAAAAGCAACTTACCAATAACTTTATAGTAGCCATCTTAGCTAATACTTCTAACGATGAAATTAAAGTATGGTTTGGTGATAGGTCTTTAGAAATTACAGATGAAACTCTATGTTTTGACGAGCGAAAGCTAAAGTCTTTTGAAGAGTATAAAGATACTTTTTTAGGGCATAATAATGATAAGTTAAAGGTTATGAAAAGTACATATAACCTTAATGAAATTTTGCATAATCTAGGAATTCAAGAAAAATTAAGAAGTCAGTTTGTTGGCACTTGCCTTTTGACATTAAAAAATGGTCTACAATTTGAAAACTTATCTACTAAAACTATTATTGCAGGCATTGAAGAGATTCTGGAAAATTTACTTGAAAAAGATATCAATAAAGCAGTGAAAATTGGTCTCATAAAAACTAATGTTTTATCTTCTCAAGATATTAGAACTCTTGAAAATAAATCTTTTCAGAAGTTGTTACATCGCATAGAAAAAGATATTTTGCCTTACATCAACGACAAAACTACGATGGGACAAGATATTTTAAATTTATTTTTTACAACATTCAACAAATATGTTGGGAAATCTGACAAAAATCAAGCTTTTACCCCAGATCATATTGTAAAATTTATGTGTGATATAGCAGGAATAAATCGACATACAAAAGTTCTAGACCCTTGTTGTGGAAGTGGTGCTTTTTTAGTGCGAGCAATGACTGATGCAATGGACGATTGTGATACAGAACAAGATAGAGATCATGTTAAAAAGAATAATATTTATGGCTTAGAATTTGATGATATAGCTTTTGGTTTAGCAACAACTAATATGTTATTGCATAGTGATGGGAACTCTAATATTTTGCAAGGTAGCTGTTTTGATTATTTAAATCAATTCGATATAACACAATCTAAAGAAAATACAAGTATAGATGTTGTTTTAATGAACCCTCCTTATAATGCTCAGAGGAAGCAAAGTAAAAAGGAATATGTAGAATCTTGGCCTTCTAAAACAAATGCAGACCCATCAAAAGGTTTTCACTTTGTATATGAGGTGGCAAAAATAGTTGGAACAGGGAAACTACTTGTGTTATTACCTACTTCGTGCGCTATCGGTGGGGAAAAACAAAAGGAAATAAACATTTTTAAAGAAAAAATGTTGTCTGAACATACATTAGATGCAGTCTTTTCTTTACCTGTTGATATGTTTCACCCTGGAGCTAATGCAACTGCTTGTTGTATGATATTTAATTTAGGTGTGAGACATTCTAAAGCGCTAAACAAGAAAACTTTTTTTGGATATTTCAAAAATAGATGGTTTTGTAAAACGAAAAAACTTAGGTCGTGTTGAACGATTTGTTGACGGAAAGAGCCTATGGGAAGACATTTATAAGGAGTGGAAATACTTATATGTGAACAGAGTGGAGAAAACGGGGCTTTCTGTACTAAAAGAAGTTAGTTTCGAGGACGAATGGTTAGCTGAAGCTTATATGGAAACCGATTATTCAGAGCTATCTCATAGCGATTTTGAACGAAATATAAAAGAATTGTTTGCTTTTGAGGTGAAATATGGTTCGCCAAACCTTAGCGTTGAAAGCTCTAATAAAAAAACATTAGAATTAAACTCGTCAAATTGGTTACCATTTACTATTAAAGAAATTTTTGGTGATGTTCAACCAGCTAAGGGGGAAACTACTGATCAGTTAGAAGAAGGTTCAGATTTAGTATATATTGCAGCTAAAAAAGAGAACAATGGTGTAAAAGCAACTGTGGAATATGATAGTAGGTATTTATCGAAAGGTAATTCCGTTGTCTTTATAAATTTAGGTCAAGGTAGTGCAGGTTATGCAACATATCAGCCATATGATTTTATAGGTATGAAAGGAAAAATAAGTACTGGAACTTTTGACAAACTCAATCAATATATTGGTGTATTTTTAGTTACAATTTTAGATAAAGAAAGATTTAGATATTCTTTTGGACGAAGTTGGACTGGAGATAGATTATTACAAACTAAAATAAAGTTGCCTGTTGATGCCAATAACAATCCTGATTGGATTTTTATGGAGGAATATATAAAATCTCTTCCGTATGGAAATATGATTTAAATTTTAAAAAAAGAATCTCTAGATAGAGAGTTCTTTTTTTGATTATAAATTTTTCATCAGAATCACATCTTGTGGTTTACACAAACTGGTATATAGCTCCTCAAATTTCAAGTATTTGTTGGGG
Organism: Streptococcus oralis; assembly: GCF_001578705.1. Lineage (GTDB taxonomy): Bacteria > Bacillota > Bacilli > Lactobacillales > Streptococcaceae > Streptococcus > Streptococcus oralis_J. Next base: position 200,092 of record NZ_KQ969038.1, read on the forward strand.
GGTATGCAATACTTTTCTTTATTCTTTTATAGATTGTTGGTGGTTAGTTAATAAAAGTTCTAAAAAATACTGTTAGGAATAAATCCTTAGCAGATTTTTTCAATATTATTTAATTATAAGGAACAGGAGTAATATCATTAGATAAATAAAGTGGATGATGAGGAGTTCCATTTTTATTTCGTTGTAAGCAAAAAAGATTTGGAACCATACCCATCAGATTCTTGTCTCTATTCAGCAACTTCGTTTGATTTCCCCAACATGCAATTACCAAATCAGATTCAGAAACATACTTTTGAATATAACTGTCATTTTCGGGGCCGACTGGATCTTCCACTCTTTTAAGCAAAGATGGGCCAGTACTTCTAAAAGCAAAGAGATTCACCATGATCAATTTACCATTTCCCCATCTTTTGGAGTAACCTATACATTTTCGAATAGTTTGATCATCCTTCTCCTCATCAGCTATCGAAGGATTTAACCCAATAAATACCACTGTTGGTTTTGTTTCATCCCAAATTCGTGTGAGAACATATCTATACTTTCTATCAGTTGATAAAATAGCACTCTTCTCCATATTTCTCCCATTTATTTCTTAATCTATTTTTTCCATTTTCAACTTCTAATTATTTCACTTTAAAAATAAGATTAAAGACAATCGCCAGCACATAAAGCGTAACCGGCACTGTTAATGCTTTAACTTTAAACTTTTTTTGATAAATACCAATTAAAGTAAAAAATAGAATGACACTTGCTACAACATATAACATATATTTCTCCTAATCTATACAAACCGAATCGACTCAATTGATTTTTTGTTGTTTCTTATCCAAAAGTCTTTCCTACATGCCCTCCATAGTAGTGTGAGATACTAACTTGGTGAGCCAGTGTGTTATAGTTACCAACCCAAAAGATGCTATCTTCGCCTTTTTTAGTGGACTTAACAATAAATTGAACCACATCCGATGATTTAGATTCATAAACTTCAATATCATCTACGTTTACATCATATCCATTTTGTTGGAATGACACTGCAAAGGACCTTATTTGAGCCTTATCGGCCATTTTTAAATGCTTCTCCATAGAAAAATCAATCTCTAAGATATTCGCTGTTTTACATTCTTTAATAACAATCTTAAAGGCCTCTTTCACTTCTTTTTCTATTTCTGGTTTTACTTTGTGACCAGGCATTTCAAGGGACGAAAGGGCGGTGTTATAGTTTTATCATCTGCGGGAGTCTCACCTACTTTTTCTGTACTTTGCACTTCGTTACTCTGAACAGATTGAGTTTGTTGTTTGGTTTCATTTTTGGTATTCATATATTTAGCATAAAATACTCCTGATACAGAGCCAGTAAGAATTACGCTAATAAAGAGCGCTGCTATTAAAAATAAACTTTTAAATTTTGCCATGATTATTCCTCCTTTTAATTTTTTGGCATATCAATTATGAAAAAAGTCAGCAAAGCAGGGGCAAGGAAACTTAACATTACAGAAAGAATAAATTCAACAATTGCCTTACCAAGTTCTTTAGTCGGTCCTGAAATAGAAATTCCTCCTTGCAATGTTAAAAAGAAATAGTCTTTATTAAACCAATATCCAGCAGATATAACTGCAAACAAAGCAAATCCAATCATCCACTTAAATAATAGTTCTACCTTAGAACTGTATTCCTTGTATTTCTTATCTTTTTTTGCTTTGATAAGAGCTTGCTTACGTTCCTCTTCCTCTCTATTCTTCTTGGCTTCTTTCCTAAAATACTCTTGTTTTATAAGTTCAACACGTTCTTCAGGAGGCAGTCCCTCATATTTATCTTTTTTAGGAGGGTTCTTTCTATAATCTTCAAAAATATCATAATCCATAGTTTTTTACTTTCTTTTTATAATCCTTAACTTCTCATAATCTTCCGACTACGATGCTCACTATTGAGAATAACCCACCAATGAATACAATAGGCATGATGATTGCAAGTCCAGCTAGAATAGGTAGGAGACTAATAATGCCATTAACAATCCACATTATAATCGAATAAATAGGAATGATAATCCCCGCCCCCAAGATGAGAGTTACAGGGATAAGGAATAGAAAGACACTTCCAAAAATACCAATCAATCTAAAAGCACGGCTATACACATTGTTTTCGCCTTCTAATCCAGATAAGAAATACACTGAAGAAAATAAACCTGTTAAACAACCAAAAATCAAGACAAAGTAGTTGACTTTCATGTCTAATTTCACTTTTAATGGTTCTGTTAAATCATTGACAAAAGAAATGATAGGAGTGCCTATTATTTGCCATAAAAAAATGTAAAATCCTAACTGTAAACCATTTATGATTGGATGTAACAATAGTGACTTTGTATAATCGATTAAAAATAAATAAATATTATTTGCCATTTAAATTTAGCTCCTTGTTATTCATATATTTTTATTTTACATAATTTCTGGTTTTCTAGCAAATTATTTTTCCCTCTAGCAAACTATGTAATTGTTTTGGAATAGATTTTCCCTTTTTTCTCATTTATGACTAAATCCACTTTGTAACAACCAGGACAAAACAATTGATTTTCATACTTAAATTTTGTCCCAGCTTTATCCTTTTGATATTCCTTTTGTAACTCATGAAGTTCTAGTCTCTCATGATTGTAAATACAGTATTGAAATTTATTTTTTGTAGACATAATAATTCTTTCTAGTTATCATCGATTAAATCTTGTTTTTAAAAATCTAAGATGTGTAGTTATCTAAAACCATTATCTATTTTTCTTAAACAACACAAAAATGCTCTAGACAATATGACTAGAGCGTTTTCTATATATCCGAATATCTAATTTATTTCACAAAAAATGTAGTCATTCGGTTGATTTTTATTGCAATACATTGAAATTTGAAAATTCAAGAATCGCCTTAAATCAAGGTTTTTTCGTTTCTACTGAAACGTAATGACCCTCTATTTAACTTCTTTTCAGGATAAATAACTTAGTCATTAATACAATAGCTCCTTACTCAAGGATACCAAGAGAGCAAAAAAGTCTAGATGAACTAGACTTTCTTAGCTTATTCTACTGTTACTGACTTAGCAAGGTTACGTGGTTTGTCCACATCAAGGCCACGGTGGAGTGTTGCAAAGTAAGCGACCAATTGCGTTGGTACGACCATTGAGATTGGTGAGAGGTAAGGGTGGACAGTCGTAAGAACGATATCGTCTGTCTCTTTAGCAACATTTTCTTCTGCGATAGTGAGAACCTTGGCACCACGGGCTGCGACCTCTTGGATATTTCCACGAGTATGGTTAGCAAGGACTGGATCTGACAAGAGGGCCAAAACAGGTGTTCCTTCTTCAATCAAGGCAATGGTTCCATGCTTGAGTTCTCCCGCCGCAAAACCTTCACATTGGATGTAAGAAATCTCTTTGAGTTTGAGACTAGCTTCCATGGCTACATAATAGTCTTGACCACGTCCGATATAAAAGGCGTTACGAGTTGTTTCAAGAAGCTCTCGAACCTTGGCATCAATGGTTTCTTTCTCAGAAAGAGTTGATTCAATAGACTGAGCCACGATAGACAACTCACGAATCAGATCAAAGGCTTGTGCTTTAGCATTGCCATTTGCTTCTCCGACTGCTTTTGCAAGAAATGCAAGGGCTGCGATTTGCGCTGTATAAGCTTTAGTTGAAGCCACTGCGATTTCAGGACCCGCGTGAAGGAGCATGGTATGGTTGGCTTCACGTGAAAGAGTTGATCCTGGCACGTTTGTTACAGTTAAGCTAGGGATTCCCATTTCGTTAGCCTTAACCAAAACCTGGCGGCTATCCGCTGTTTCACCAGACTGGCTGATAAAGATGAAGAGTGGTTTCTGGCTGAGAAGTGGCATACCGTAGCCCCACTCAGATGAAATTCCAAGTTCAACAGGTGTATCCGTCAATTCTTCCAGCATTTTCTTAGAAGCAAATCCTGCGTGGTAAGATGTCCCAGCTGCAAGGATGTAAATGCGATCTGCCTCTTGAATAGCCTTGATGATAGCTGGATCTACCACTACTTGACCAGTCTCATCTGTATAGGCTTGGATGAGTTTACGCATGACCGTTGGTTGCTCGTCAATTTCCTTGAGCATATAGTAAGGGTAAGTTCCCTTACCGATATCTGACAAATCAAGCTCAGCAGTGTAGCTAGCACGCTCACGACGATTGCCATCATAGTCTTGAACTTCTACGCTATCTGCCGTCACAATCACCAACTCTTGGTCATGGATTTCCATGTATTGGTTGGTCTCACGGATCATAGCCATAGCATCCGAGCAGACCATGTTGTAACCATCTCCGAGACCAATCAAAAGTGGTGACTTGTTCTTAGCGACATAGATAACATCTGGATTTTCAGAGTCAATCAAGGCAAAGGCATAAGAACCACGGATGATGTGAAGAGCTTTTTTGAAGGCTTCAAGAACTGAAAGACCATCTTCTTCTGCAAATTTTCCAATCAAGTGAACGGCGATTTCAGTATCTGTCTGCCCCTTGAAGTGGTGACCTGCAAGGTATTCTTCCTTGATCTCAAGGTAGTTTTCAATCACCCCATTGTGCACCAAAACAAAACGTCCAGTCTCAGAGCGGTGTGGGTGAGCATTGTCCTCGGTTGGTTTACCATGAGTCGCCCAACGCGTATGACCGATACCAGTTGTTCCCTCAACACCAGCTGTCTTAGCAGACAATTCAGCGATACGGCCAACAGCCTTGACTAGATGATTTTCAGCACCACCTAGGACAAAAATTCCCGCAGAATCATAGCCACGGTATTCAAGCTTTTCAAGCCCTTGAATCAAAATATCAGTTGCATTTGTGTTTCCAACAACACCGACAATTCCACACATAGTATATACGACACAGACCAGCTGTGCTTTCTCCTTAAATTGGTATAGTCTGATTTTCCTTTTACAGAACCAGCAAAGACAGTATATACTTGTTTTTCTCACTTGTCAAGCATAAAAATTGGTATAGCTTTTTAAAATGCCATCAGAGCAAGATTTCACTTGAGAACTGACAAGTAGGATTCGATTACTTATAATAGAGAGAGGAGGTAGTTACCATGTGGTTTTTCTTCGCACTTTTATCTGCTGTCTTTGCAGCTTTAACTTCTATTTTAGCCAAGATTGGGATTGAAGGAGTTCCGTCCAATCTAGCAACAGCCATTCGTACGGTCGTCGTCATTCTTATGGCTTGGGCTATGGTTTTCTTGACCAATAGTCAGACTGAGATTGTCAACATCAGTAGAAAAAGTTGGCTCTTTCTCATCCTGTCTGGTTTGGCAACAGGCGCCTCCTGGCTCTGCTACTACAAGGCCTTGCAGATGGGCAATGCGACTGAGGTATCTGCTGTCGATAAGTTTAGTCTCGTCATTACACTCGTTTTAGCCTTTTTCTTTCTACAAGATGTCCTGACGTTTAAAACAATCATTGGATGTATACTGATTACGATTGGAACCTTGGTGATGATTTTGTAATCCTCTCCCCCTCCATATATGAGCTCCCCCCAAAAAAGCTAGATAGTTTTGGGGGTATTTTCTTACGTCTAAATTTATAAGTACAGGAAATCAGCTTCAAGCGTCTAGCAAAAAGGAGAGAACCAAATTGGTTCCCTCCAAGATGTGGTTTTTCATCATCCCACTACACAGTTGACAAAAAACTAATTATCCCAAGTGGCTAACTTCAACTTGAAATTTTGCCTTTCCAAATCTGAATGTGGTAAACCGATGACTGACTTTTGACTAATCTAAGAGCATCATGGAATCAATAAACAATTTCTTTGTGAAATAACCATTTTTAATTAAGTAAGCTGTATATTTTGCTCTTGTGACCATTTGATCATACTCTTCTTCCGTACATTCCTGAACCACGCGGCTAGCTTCTTCCAAGCTGGACACGACAAAGCCCAAACCTTTCTCACGGATATAGTCTACATTAGAAAGATAGTCTGGCACAACCACAGGAATACCCGCGGCCAGATAAGTTGTCAACTTATAAGAAACATTTTCTTTGTAGTAGTCACGCTCTTCCGCAGGATTTTCGGAATTTCCCCATACTAGGCCAAAACCTCCTCCTTTAGACAACTCCAACAATAATTCCTGCTGAGTTCGCCAACCTTCAAGATGGACTTTGGAATAATCTACTCCCTCTGCTCTCGTAGCGTAAACGTGCAGGGGTGTACTTTGTTTCCAGTCAACAATATGTGGAAAACGAGATGGGTCTCCTGAGAAGATTAATTTTTTCTCAAACTTTGGAGTATAGAGTTCCAAACCATGGGGAAGATCCCAGAGTGTTTGAACAACGTAGTTCTTGACGGTTAATCCTTCTGAAACGAGTTTCTGGTACATTTGTTCGGATGGTACTACCACCACATCACATTTATTATACATGTCAATGTGGGCCTTCATAAGATAATAATTGCTCTCAAACATTAGTGGCTGAACATCATGGATAAACATCACCATTTTTACATGAGAAAGCTTTAACTTTTCTATCAAGTGATTGTCCCATTCAACACTATTCCATGAAGGAGATTGGAAAAAAACGACATCTCCATAAGATACCCCCGCGACAATTCCATCCATCCGCGAGTTCAGTTCTTCCCACGGTTCATGGCTTGCATCATAAAAATATATCCCCAGTTCGTTAACTCCAAAGTCTCGAACAATTTTCATGACATTGTTCTGCGCCATCAAGGCAACACTCGTTGATGCTTGCCCAAATAAATTTGTGAAATGTACTTTCATTGTTTTCTAAATCCTCGTCTCAGTAATTTCTCTAAACATTGTATCATAATTTACGACTTTTCAAAAGCGTTTACATGCCAATTTTCAAACTCAAGTTAGTTACTTGGGATAATTTTCCAGGAGTCTTATCTTCCAAGAACAATAAGGATAGCCTTAATAGACGTTTTTCTCACTCAATCTCACAAATTCGGTATCTTTGTTAGCTATGATAGATTGAATGAGTTGTTCCTGTTGAGTATAAATTTTTTGCATCTTTAGATTTCTCTGCTCATCTTGTGATGATTACAAACTCACATATAGAATTCTTATGTAATCAAGTCACTAACTTCTTTTCAAAGATTCGAGAAAGTGAGATTTTTCCATTTTTCTTGCCAATTTTTCTTGGGCAATCGTGTTTGATAGAGTTTCATTCGGTCTTCATTTTCTAAGAAGTGAGGAGTCGGGTGAACTTGAAACTTTAAAATATCCTCGAGTCCATAGGGCGCGAAGAGCTCTAAAGTTGCATCAGCATGCAAGCGAAGGCCTACTGCCGTACAACGCTCAGGATATTTACTCATAGCATCACAAGAACTGGTATAAGGAGCTGTGTGGGGACTGTGCAGATGCATATAGACCTGATTTTTCAACTCCCACTGATACTGAGGGAAATCTTCTCTCAGCTTGTTCTCTAGGGATACTGTTTCCCCATAAGAAACATCTGGATCAAAGAAAATCACATCCACATCCGTTTCACGGTCAAAAGGGGATTTGTCTGACAAGAGATTCCAGATGAAATTTCTAACCGAACCCGCTGCCAACCACGAGTCTTTCAGACCAAGGTCACGAATGATGGTCAGAATGGTCATCATATCTGGATTTTTTCTAAAAACCTCTAGAATATCTTGCTCATTTTTCACTGTAATCATAGCCTAAATGCTCATATGCCTTAGCAGTTGCCACCCGTCCAGAACGAGTTCGCATGATAAAGCCTTTCTGGATCAGGTAGGGTTCGTACATATCTTCGACTGTTTCGCGCTCCTCGGCAATATTAACGGAGAGAGTTCCGAGACCGACAGGACCTCCACCATACATCTCAATCATGGTACGAAGAATCTTTTGGTCCACATAGTCCAAACCTTCATGGTCAACATCTAGCATGGTCAAGGCCTTATCCGTAATCACATCATCAATCAAGCCATCACCCATAATCTGTGCAAAGTCGCGCACGCGCTTGAGGAGACGGTTGGCAATACGAGGGGTTCCACGACTACGTAAAGCCAACTCCGAAGCTGCCTCATGGGTGATTTCCATTTCAAAAATATCTGCCGTCCGCTCAACAATTTCCGTCAAGTCAGCGTGGGCATAGTATTCCATATGACCTGTAATACCAAAACGTGCTCGTAGCGGATTTGAGAGCATCCCCGCACGTGTCGTTGCACCAATCAAGGTAAAAGGTGGCAAGTCTAAATGGACGCTGCGACTGCCCTCACCAGCCCCAATCATAATGTCAATGTAGAAGTCCTCCATGGCACTATAGAGCACCTCTTCCACCGACATGGGCAAGCGATGAATCTCGTCAATAAAGAGGACGTCCCCAGGCTCCAAATCATTCAAAATCGCTACCAGATCACCCGCTTTTTCAATGACAGGACCAGACGTTTGCTTGAGATTGACTCCCAATTCATTAGCAATGACAAAGGCCATGGTCGTTTTCCCCAAACCTGGAGGCCCAAATAAGAGTACATGATCCAGCGCTTCATCCCGCATTTTGGCAGCTTCGATAAAGATTTGCAGCTGATCCTTGACCTTATCCTGACCGATATATTCACGTAAATACTCGGGACGGAGGGTACGTTCTACCAACTCCTCATCCCCCATGATTTCATTATCTAAAATTCTACTCATGGCTCTATTATATCAAAAATCCAAGCCACAAACAAAAAAGCCACCTGATTGGGTGGCCTCTTTAGGGAGATTATTATGAAAAAGAAAGGATTAGGATTTCATTAAATAAAGTTAGGAGGTCTTTATCTAATGGCTATATGATACACGAGGAGACTTAAAATTCCCTTAATTTTTAAATCAATCACTAACAATTTTCTTTAACAGCTGTTTGACCTGCAATACGTCCAAAAGTAAAGATATCCGTAAGCGAATTTCCTCCTAGACGGTTACCTGCATGGAGTCCACCTGCGACTTCTCCGGCAGCATACAAACCAGGGATAATCTGACCGTTTTCATTCAAAACGTGTGTTGAAGTATCAATCTTGAGCCCACCCATTGTATGGTGAACGGCTGGTTTTCTCGGTGTTGCGTAAAATGGCGCAACCTCACACTTGAGATCAAAACTACCTTTATTAAATTCAGGGTCAAAGCCTGCATCAACATAAGAATTGTACTTCTTGATTGTATCTGCTAACACCTCTGAATTCATACCAATCTGAACCGCCAACTCTTCTATCGTATCTGCACGATAGAGAGTGCCTGCTTTGACTTGGGCATCGATTTTTTCTTGGCTAGTGTTGTAGGCTGTTGCCTTGATGCGGTCATCTGCAATTAGATAGAACAAGCCTCCATTATCAATCGCCGCTTGAGATAGCTTGTCTCGGCTACCGTACTCATCTACAAAGCGCTTCCCTTGAGTATTTACCATGATGAAGTTAGCTGGAGGAACTTGAAGTCCTGAGAAGAGGGCTCCTGTCACTGGATCGGATACTGGCATCATTTGACTAAAGCCCATACCCACCAAATCTGCACCTACACTTTGCCCTAAAAGAATACCATCTCCTGTTACAGCTGGTGTATTAGATGTAGCAATATCATCTGCAATTTCAGTCCAGTAGGTATTGTATTTTTGTAGCATCTTTGTATTGGCACCAAATCCTCCAGAAGCTAGAACAACAGCATCTGCATTGACAATGATGGTTTGACCGTTTCGACCTTCTGCTCTGACACCCTTGACAGCCCCGTCTTTTACAAGCAATTCTTTAACTGGAGAGTCAGTCAAGATCTTGCCACCATTTTCTAGAACATATTTTTGTAGGACGGATATAAAGGCATACCCCATTGGTTGAACCGGCTTATGACCACGACGCCAAAGGGCTCCAACTGGCATTGTCACTTCGCTACGAACAAATTCAACGCCGATGTCTTCCAACCAGCGAACAGACTCTAGGGCCCGTTCGGTTAAAACAGATACTAAATCATATTGGCCATGAATTTCATTTCCTTGTAAATCTTTTCGTTTCCCACCGATATAGGTTTGGATACGGTAAAGTAAGGTAGAGTCAAACAAATAGCTCGGGTCCTGCAAATACTGCTCAACCTCAACTTTCAAGGCTCTAAAGTCCTCTAGATATTCTGGATCAATCGTTGATTCATCTGTCGCAATCAATTCTTGAAGCGTATGAGCCTCACCTGGATGAGCTGCGAAAGTCCCTTGCCATGCTGGATCTGGTGCATTCATTGGACCACCTGCACGAACAGTATTTCCTCCAATTGCAGGAAATTTCTCAACAACAATTGGCTTCTTACCAGCTTGTAAGACTGCAGCCGCTGCAGCTAATCCAGCTCCTCCACCTCCGACGACGACAACGTCTGCCTGATAGGTTTTATCTTCTTTATCTAGAGCAGATGGTGCTTTTGAACGTTTCCGTAAAACATCTGGATTTGCACCAGCTTGTTTGACTGCGCGAGCAACTCCGTCCAAGACACCATTTGAAGTCACAGAAGCTCCTGACACCGCATCAACGTTTAAGGTCTGTCCCTCAATGATTTCCGCTGGGATACGGGTAAATACGACATCTGCAATTCCTGAAGATTCTCCAGAAGAATCGATTTCGATTTTTTCAATACGGTCCTCAGAAACCGTTACATCCATCGGTAATTTACCATTATGGCCTTCAGTTGTAACATGGTAAGTCCCCGGTTCAAAGCGAACTTCTTCAGGAAGGTTTAGTTGGTTTACAATAGATACAAAGCGAAGGAAGCGATAAAAACAACTATCTAGGAAATCAACGGTTCGCTCATCAATCAAATCTCCATTGTCATCAAACGCTCGATGCGCTCGACCAAGTAAAAACTCACTACCGGGCATAACTGTTGCATTTACCCCAGGAGCATCCAGAATCTGACGAAGATGAAGTTGGGCACGTGAAGAACCTTGAATATCGTAAGAAGCTCCGACAATCATTGTCGGCTTTCCGTCTAGTGGATGAATGTTAAAAGACAACCACTCGAGCAAGCTATTCAAACTTGATGGAATCGTATGATTGTGCTCGGGTGTCGAGATAATGACACCATCAGCTTCTGAAATAACCTGATTAAACTTCTGAATAATAGGTGTATCTGTTTGATCATCCATTTCATTAAACATCGGTACATCTGTTATTTCTAAAATCTCAATATCCGCTTTCTGAGCAAAATGTCTTTTCATAAATTGCAACAGGTTGCGATTATAGGATTTTTTTGCATTAGTCCCAACAATAGCTACTAATTTCATTGACTCTTCTCCTTTCATTAATTCCCTAGGCTTTCAACCATTCTTCCCAGATGAATGATTTTTTTCGATTTGTATCTTCAGGTTTTACTAAAGCTTTTGTTAATTCAACAAAGTTTTGAAACTCTGAAAAATGTTCTTCTAGTTCTGCAACCTTTTCTGGATTGTTCAAATGACACTCATCATCTAGGACTTGCTCAGAATGACCTAGAAAGAACTCTGTACCAGGCATAACTCTCGCTTTAAGCTCCGGCGCATCTAAAATCTGACGTAAATGTGCCTGCGCTCTAGATGTTCCTAGCAAACCGAGAGAAGCACCTACAATCATCGTTGGTTTGTTAACCAAGGCACGACTGGTATAAGCAATCCACTCTAAAGCAGAGGCCAAAGGTGCTGGTATCGTGTGGTCGTACTCAGGTGTTGAAATAATCACACCATCTGCGGCAAGAATTTTTTCTGAAAAAGCTTGAACTTCAGCTGGCGCTTGCTTGTCCTCAGGTTCGTTAAATGCTGGCAATTGTTTGATTTCCAATACCTCAATGTCGGCTTTATCCGAAAAGTGCTTTTGCATAAATTTCAAGAGTTTCCGATTGGTTGAGCGATCTGAATTGGTTCCAACGATAGCAACTAGTTTCATCTTGGTACCCCTTTCATTTATTTAATCTACTTTCATTATACTACTTTAGAAAATCTTGTAAATCCTTGATAATAAAGACCGTGTTATTCTATCAGATTATCGTACTTTAGTACAAGTTCGTGAAAAAATTAACAAAACATCTTCATAAACTATTGACCGGCTTCCTTAACTATGATATAGTCTTGGTGAAAAAATATACATTTAAGGAGGATGTTTTTATGAAAGAGACATTCAATCGTTGGAGGATTTTAGTCGCGTCTACAGCCATTCTTCTTTGCACAGGTGCCGTCTATTCCTTTTCTGTTTTTGCCGGACCACTTAGCAGTTCAACAGGCTGGTCCATGTCTGATATTATGTTAGCATTTGCTATCAACTCTGCAATCGGCCCTATCCCCATGATTCTAGGAGGTTATTTAGTTGACAAAGGTTATGTAAAATGGACCATCGCCCTCGGCGCTCTCCTATTTGCTAGCGGATTTTACTTAACCGGCTATGCCAATTCACCAGCCATGCTTTATTTGACCTATGGATTAATGGCTGGACTTGGTCAAGGTTTTGCCTATTCGGCTGCCCTCTCCAATTCACTTCGCCTCTTCCCTGATAAACGTGGCTTAGCCTCTGGAATTCTGACAGGCGGAATGGGTTTTGCCGCAGTCATCGCTTCTCCAGTCGCAAGCAATCTCATTCAACAACAAGATGCCTTCTTTGCTTTTCGTACCATTGGGCTAGTCTATATTGTTGTTATCATCTGTGCAATTTTCTTTATCAAGGCGGCTCCAAGCGGCTACCAACCAGCAGGCTGGAAAGCTCCTATCCCAACCAAGCAAGGAGCTACTAATAAAAACTGGAAACAAATGCTACAAAGTCCTCTGTTTTACATTATCATTAGCATGTTCTTTGTCGGCGCCTTTTCTGGTTTGATGATTGCCTCTCAAGCATCACCAATCGGTCAATCAATGTTTGGACTCTCTGCAGGCACTGCAGCTCTCTATGTCTCTCTTTATTCAATCGCAAACTCTAGTGGTCGTTTTATCTGGGGATCACTTTCTGATAAAATTGGCCGTTCAAAGACCTTATTAATTATCTACTCTGTCATTGTCCTAGCTTTATTTTCCCTAACTATCGTCCCTGGTCAATTCGGGTTTACCTTAGGAATTATAGGACTTGGTATCTGCTTTGGTGGTGTTATGGGGGTCTTCCCATCTATCGTCATGGAAAATTACGGTCCTGCAAATCAAGGGGTCAACTACGGTATAGTCTTCACTGGATATTCTTTAGCAGCATTTTTCGCTCCCAAAGTCGCTGTTCAAATAGCAATGGCTAATAATGGAAATTATAGTGTAGCTTTTTATGTTGCTATTGCTTTGGCCTTCATTGGACTTATGCTTACTATTTTTTATATGAAAAAGAAAGCTTAAAGCCCGAAAACTTCCTAGATAAGGAAGTTTTTTTGGTATAATAAACGTAGTAATAGTATATTGGGAGGATTTACCATGGCAGACCGTTCACGTTTCTTACGAGATAACCCATCTGACTTCCCATATGATTTTGAAAAACAAATCCTATCCAAGCAATCTTCTAATACAATTTATCATTGGCATCCTGAATTCGAGATAATCTATGTCAAAAAAGGAACTGCTACCTTCTATATCAACTCTGAGCGCTTTGAAAGTCATGAAGGTGATATTTTCCTAATTCAGCCAACGTCTCCTCACGCTATCTACCCTATTGAAAATCAAGAACAAATTTCAACAGTTTTTCGTATCCATTTAGATTTCCTAGGTAGAAGTCAAATTGACAGTTTTAGCCAACGCTATATCCAACCCCTCCACTCTGGTCACTTTTGCCTTACTCCTCAAATATCACCAGGCGATAAGGCCTATGATCAAATTCAATCCTGCCTTCTTTCCCTCTTTTCTATCCTTGAAGAAAAAGGCATATACTACGATCTACTCATAAAATCTAAACTATACGAATTGCTTCATCTTCTCTTTAAGTATAGATACGTCAATCGACACTATACAGATGATACCTACCAAAAATACCAAAAACTAAAAGAAGTGATTTGCTACCTTGAACAGCATTACTCAGAACCCATTCATATTGAGCAACTAGCTGCAACATTTGGATATAGTAAAAATCACTTTATGAGTATTTTCAAGCAACATACTGGAGCCAGTTGTATGGACTACCTGCTCCAGTTACGTCTTGAGAAATCCTGTGAGAAACTCGTCCAAACCAACCTCAGTATTCAAGAAATTGCAAGCCAGGTCGGTTTCACCAACCTTTCAAACTTCAACCGTCAATTTAAGCAGCACTATCACTTAACACCTAGACAGTATCGAAATCAACAACTTAAAAAGAAAACATGATTCTTTCTCCTTAGTTTTTTCTAAGGAGTTTTTTCAAACAAAAAAGCCACCTGATTGGGTGGCCTCTTTAGGGAGATTATTATGAAAAAGAAAGGATTAGGATTTCATTAAATAAAGTTAGGAGGTCTTTATCTAATTACTATATGATACACGAGGAGACTTAAAATTCCCTTAACTTTTTTCTGATTTATCATTTTTTTAGAAAAATTTTTTCCAAATGAAATTTCCTTTCTCAAGTCACAAAAAAGCCACCTGATTGGGTGACTTCTTTAGGAGATTATGATGAAAAAGAAAAGTTTAGGATTTCATTAAATAAAGGGTACTCAATGAAAATCGAAATCAGACTAGGCAGATAGACGCAAGCATAACTATAGTTAGCTAAGTCAACTCTAACGAAGGTTGATGAGATTTTCGAAGAGTATTAGGAGGTCTTTATTTAATGACTATATAATACACGAGGAGACTTAAACTTTACTTAATAAAAATAATTATTTTATCTTTTTCGATCGCCCCAAATCATTCCTGTGCAATCATAAGTAGATAAGGTTTCAAATCCCAGAGAACGGTAGAATACCAAATTTTTTTCTGTCTGTTCGGTCACTAGTTGGACTTGATAGGCGTCTTTGAAATCAGCTAAAGCCTTTTTCATCAAGGCACTGCCAATTCCTTGGCGCTGATAAATAGGCAAAACGATCAAATCCTGGACAAAAATCGATGAAAAACCATCTCCGACCAAACGGACCAAGCCCACCACGGCATCACCATCAAGTGCCAGATAAATCGCTAATGAGTGAGACAAGGACTTCTCCAGCATCTGGGGTTGATGTGTGTAGTTTGTCCAACCGACTGCCTGATAGAGATGCAAAACATCATTTATATTTACTAATTCTTGCTTTCTAACGGTAATCATGTCATCACCTCTTAGATTTCTCTCAAACTCTTGTACTGTCGTCCATTCTTGTCAAAATTTTTAGGAGCCAGCCATGCTTCCAAACGAGCTTTGACTTGAGGCCAGTCCTTATCAATCATAGACAACCAATCCGTATCTCTAGTTCGCCCCTTATAAACGACAGCCTGGCGGAAGGTTCCTTCATAGACAAAGCCCAAACGTTCCGCAGCTCGTCTTGATGGCAAATTTAGAGCGTCGCATTTCCACTCATAGCGACGATAGTTGAGTTCCTCAAAAACATAGCGAGCCAAGAGATACTGGGCTTCTGTTCCTATCCTCGTCCCCCTAAGTGCTGGTGAAAAGGTGACGGCACCCACTTCTATTACTCGGTTATTCTGGTCAATGCGCATGAGAGAAAAAGTTCCCAAGGCCTTACCAGTTGCCTTGTCTATAATCGCATAGTAAAAACGATCCTTACGAGCCAACATCTGATTTAAGACGGTGACCAGTTCCGCCATATCTGCCATCGGCTCCCGAAAGAGGTAGGTCCACATCTCCCGAGGCGTATCTGGACCATAGACAGCTAGCAAATCCTCCGCATGCTTTTCTACCGAAAGAGCCTCTATCCGAGCATAACGCCCTTCTAAGAAATCAATGGAAGGCAATTCACCTGATGTAAAACCTTCCATTGACTCACCAATCATCTGACCATATTCGTTTATTGGCATCGTTTTTCTCCTTGCTTTACGCTGAAAATACTATATCATAATTTGCTCTATATGGAAACTAGCACTCTCCTCAAACCTCATCCTCAACACTACATTAGTGATTCGTTTTCTTTCTTTTATCTTCTAAGGCCTGATTAATTCGTTGGGTGAGCTTGTGAGTTTGCCAGATCTGGTACAACCATATCAGTCCATAAATTAATAAGAAAAAGAACCAAAGCAAGGGACTCAACAATGCTGAACCCCAGCCAAAAAATAGGTAGGTTAATACTAAGATAGTAGCTGTCGCTAACAAATGAACTCCTACACGCATACTATAAGCAAGAAACTCTAGCCTTTCAAGGATTAAGGTCAATACCCCCATAATTCCGCTCATCAAAAACAAAGCTAGAATATTTTTTGTCGTTGGTGTGGGATAGGTAATACCTGAATAAAACTGAGCCAATAACACCAAACTCAAATAAACAAAGGAGGCCGTACGCATTCCCGATACAAAATAAGCAATCAATCGCTTCATGATTTTCTCCTATAAACCTAGATAATCCATTAAGGACTTAACGTATTTCCGACTCACACTCGATTTGATACCCCGAGTCATCTTAGCCATCATGTTCCCTGAAAAGCTATCCGATAATGACTCTAGATGGTCAATGTTTATAATTGAATGACGTGATATCTGTATAAAGTTACGTCGGTTAACCCGATTCTGAAAGTTTGTCAATGTTTCCTTAGTTTTATAAATCCCATCTACCGTATAAATGGTCAACAAACTCTTATCAATATCTGCTAGAATAAGATCCTCAATTTTCACCATAACCAGATGATCATCCGTTCGAATAGGAATGACCACCTGATTAGTCGTTGAAAATTGTTCTAAATACTCCATGACCTCTCTTGCTTGGTCGGTTAACTGAGCTGCCTGAATTAAAATGTGTGGGTCTTTTTCTGAAAACTCTGTCTTCATTTCAAAACGAATCTTCATTTTCTCTCCAATACATCTTTATTTTCTCTTGCTAAACACTTTAACAAATAACATCCAAAGAAGAATAGCGACGAGACTGATAATAACCACTATAAAGTATGTTTCTTCCTTTGTCAATAGTTCTTGCCAGTTGATTTGGATTCCCATTTTTTCTTGAAATTCCTGTAACAGACTGTTATTTCCTGAAAATGCGGTCTCTAACCGCTCTTTCATCAAGACTTGTCGATAGAGAGAAGCAATATAAGTTGCAGGGGTACATTTCATGAAAAGCTGTGCAGAATCAGGTAATACTCCAATGGGGATATAAGTTCCTACTAAAAATCCAGAGGCAGTTCCCACTATCGTTGCCAGTTTGCCAAGGCTATCTACAGATTGAAAACGGTAAATCAAGAGAACATTTACCAAACTTGAAATCAGACTGCTTAATAACATAATCAAAGCGATTTCCGGTAAATGGCTGATAACTGGACTTTCTTTAAAATAAAGGCTCATAACAGCAAACATAAACACCTGCATGACAAAAGAAATGATAATACTGCTGATTAGATAGGACGCCTGTAAGCCCCAGCTACCTAAATCTGTCAAGAAAAGATCTTGATCTACTTGATTTTCACGATCCTGTACCATTTGTGTAAGAGCCGTAAAACTGGTTGTAATCCCAGTCACAGCCAAGGTCCCACCCATCAGCCAGTTATTTAAAAGGTTCGTATTATCAGGGAGTTGAGACCAAGCATCCGTCAAGTTCTTCTGCAAAAAAATGATATAAAGGAGGAAGGAAATCAATGCCCCCAATAATGAGAAAAATACTCCCGAACGATTACGAAAATATAAAATAAAATTCCGTTTCAATAAAGCTAGCATTAGCGAACCTCTCTTCCTGTAAGTGCAATAAAGGCATCATCCATAGTGCCCGGACGAAACTCAAAAGAATCAATTTCTTCTCGAACTTTTGCCAAATATTCAATGGCTTCCTGTGACGTCCTTGGATAAAAAAGATATTCCAACTCATTTTCTTCCTCTACTGTCATTCCAGCCTGTAGCAGCTTTTCTAAATCCTTCATTTCCTTAAAACGAATTTTTAGGATATTAGATGCATACTGACTTTTAATAGCAGTCGCAGAACCTTGCGCAATCACTTTCCCATGATCAACGATATAGATCTGATCCGCTTCATCTGCTTCATCCAGATAATGAGTCGTTAAGATAATAGTCATCCCTTCATCCTTTTGTAGTCGATACAGTAGATCCCAGATGGATTTGCGCGTCTGAATATCAAGACCTGTGGTTGGTTCATCCAAGAAAAGAATATCTGGTCGCGAAAGAAGAGCACGTGCAATATCAACCCGACGTTTTTGCCCACCTGACAAAGTCCCATATAGTTGTTTCTGGAATGCAGTCAAACCCAGTTGATGAATCAAATCATCCACACGACTTGCCGCAATCTCCTTATACTGTTGAGCACGAATCGTGAGATTTTCCCTAACCGTCAACATCTCATCCAGTACACTAGCTTGAAAAACCACTCCGATTTTCGTATTTGGCGCATATCGAATCTGACCTTGTGTCGGCTTTTTCAAACCGATTAACATGGAAATAGTGGTTGATTTCCCTGCACCATTGGGTCCCAAAATAGCATTGAAACTTCCTTTTTCAAACTCTAACTGAATATCATCGACAGCCATATGATTGCCGTACCGTTTAGTCAAATGTTTCGCTTGTAAAATCATATTTTTTCCTCCTCTTAACCACACTAGTTTAACAAAAAGAATGAAAGAAAAATCGACTTTTGAGATAAGCAGTTAAAATGAAAGGCCAAGTGGTAAAATAATGGGGGTTAAATTAAAGTAGAGCAGGCTGCAACCGTTTTTCTCCTATCGAATCACTAGAGGATGTTGAAAAACACTTACAACCACACATTATATTTTTAAACATGCGCTATAAAAGAAGAGTTTTATAACATCCGGTAGAAAAATCCAAGAGTCAATAGTATTGTTCTCGCTAAACCAAACAATAAAAAATGAATCAGAAATCATGGCACACACTCCCTTCTAGTGAAATGAAAATGCTGAATGGGGCAGGATTGAATTTGAAGCAAGCAAGTATGGTCCTGAATTTGAAACTGCCATTAACGATAAGTCTATCTATTAGGAAAGAAATCTTCAATACAAGCAAAAACAGCTCTTGTTATCCAAGAAGAGCTGTTCTATTTTATGAAAGAGAATCACTAGTGCCCCTTGTGTTTCTCTCTACGTTTTTGCTGTTTGCGTTCAAATTTCTCTTGTTTGAGCAATTGCTTTTGGAGACTGGACTGTTGTTTTGAATGCTTTTTTCGTTCTTCGTGCTGCAACTGCAAAAGCTCTTGTGACTTAGAAGAAACTTTCTGCTTCACCTGTTTCTTTACAGCTCGCTGCAAACGCTTCGGATTCTTAATCTTCACATGATGTTTGACTGTTGCCTCTGGACTAAAAGATAACCGAACAAACTGAGTCTGTAAAAGTTTCAAAATTTCATCCTCTTTTGGTTCCTGACCAAATGTCACTCGACAAACTTGATAAGTTCCCTCATACTCTTATTCAAACAATCCATGCCAAAATCCATCTTCAAAATAAACTGTCAAGCCAATTGAAACGATTTCCACGACAGCACCTCCTTAAATCTATCCCTAAGAATGGACAACCAAGGAGGAAGGTTACTGATAGGCTTGCCTACGTCTGGACTACCAACCAGAACTGTGTTTTTATCTTAGTTGGGACTATTATAGCATAATCCAATTTAAAAATCCTCCAGATTCTACTCTGAAGGATTCCTATCTTATTTCACAACGATATTTACCAACTTGTTAGGTACCGCAATCACTTTCACGATTTCCTTACCGTCAATCTCCGCTTTGACTTTTTCGTCAGCCAGAACAATTTCTTGCAATTCTTCGCGTGACAGGTCTTTAGCGACCATGAGTTTGGCACGGACTTTTCCTTTGATTTGAACGACGATTTCGATTTCGTCTTCAACCAATTTACTTTCGTCCCAAGTTGGCCAAGCTACATAAGAGATGGACTCACCTGTTGCTGCAACAGTTTGCCAGAGTTCTTCTGCCAAGTGAGGGGCAAATGGGGCGATCAATTGGATAGAGCCTTTGGCGTAATCCACATAGAGTTTGTCTTCCTTATTAGCAGCGTTGACAAAGACCATAAGTTGGGCAATGGCTGTGTTGAATTTCATGGATTCGATTTGCTCAGTGACAGATTTAACGGTTTCGTTATAAACCTTGTCAAGAGCACCATTATTTTCCGCAGCAATTTCTTTACTTGTAATCAAACGGTAAACACGGTCAAGGAATTTACGGCTTCCTTCCAGACCTTCTTCTGACCAAGCGATGGAAGCATCGAGTGGCCCCATGAACATTTCATAAACACGAAGGGTATCAGCACCATATTGTTCCACCACATCGTCTGGGTTGACAACGTTCTTGAGCGATTTAGACATCTTGGCTGGTGCTTGCTCCAACTCTTCTCCTGTTTCCACATGGAAGAAAGAACCGTCACGTTTTTCAACCTTATCAGTCGCTACAAGAGCTCCACGGTGGTCACGGTAGCTTGTTCCCAAAATCATCCCTTGGTTAAAGAGTTTTTGGAATGGTTCCTTAGTCGGAACAACACCGAGGTCATAGAGGAATTTATGCCAGAAACGAGCGTAAAGCAAGTGAAGAACGGCATGCTCTGCACCACCAACATAAATATCTACAGGCAACCATTGTTTGAGGATGTCCTCATCAGCCAATTTCTCAGTATTGTGTGGGTCAATATAACGGAGGTAGTACCAGCTTGAACCAGCCCATTGTGGCATAGTGTTTGTTTCACGACGACCTTTGACGCCATCCTCACGAGTCACTTCAAGCCAGTCTGTCAAGTTAGCCAATGGACTCTCCCCTGTACCTGAAGGGCGGATGTCCTTGGTGACTGGCAAGACAAGTGGCAATTCACTTTCAGGAATAGCTGTTGAAGTCCCATCTTCCCAATGAATGATTGGAATTGGCTCACCCCAGTAACGTTGACGGCTAAAGAGCCAGTCGCGGAGACGGTAGGTGACTTTTTCTTGACCGCAGCCTTTTTCTTCCAACCAAGCCACAATCTTAGCAATAGCGTCTTCTTTATTCAATCCATCTAGGAAGTCTGAATTGACATGAAGTCCATCTTCAGTATAGGCAGCCTCTTCAACGTTTCCACCTTCTAGCACTTCTACGATTGGAAGGTCAAATTGTTTAGCAAATTCCCAGTCACGTTGGTCATGGGCAGGCACAGCCATGACAGCACCTGTTCCATAACTAGCAAGAACATAGTCCGCGATCCAGATTGGAATTTCTTTGCCATTGACAGGGTTGATGGCATAGGCACCTGTCCAAACACCAGTTTTTTCTTTAGCAAGGTCGGTACGAGCCAAGTCTGACTTGAGGCTAGCTTGGTGTTTATAGTCCGCAACTGCATCAGCTTGCTCTGGGCTTGTGATGACATCTACCAGTTCATGCTCAGGAGCTAAGACAGTGAAAGTCGCACCGAAAAGAGTGTCAGGACGAGTGGTAAAGACGGTGAATTCCTTGTCTGTTCCTTTCACTTTGAAGGTTACATTGGCACCAGTTGATTTCCCGATCCAGTTGCGTTGCATGTCCTTGATAGACTCCGGCCAGTCAAGCTCGTCCAAATCATTAAGCAGACGCTCCGCATAAGCCGTGATTTTAAGCATCCATTGGCGCATCGGTTTGCGGACAACTGGATAACCTCCACGCTCAGAGGTCCCGTCAGGAAGGACTTCTTCGTTAGCGATGGCTGTTCCCAACTCTTCTACCCAGTTTACTGGCACTTCGGCTTCATAGGCCAAGCCTTTTTCGTAAAGCTTAGTGAAGATCCACTGAGTCCATTTGTAGTAGTTTGGATCTGTTGTGTTGACTTCACGATCCCAGTCGTAAGAGAATCCAAGCGCATTGATTTGACGTTTGAAGTTGGCAATGTTTTCCGCTGTAAACTCTGCCGGGTCATTCCCCGTATCCATAGCGTACTGCTCAGCTGGCAAACCAAAAGCATCCCAGCCCATTGGGTGAAGGACATTGTAGCCTTGCGCACGTTTGTAACGGCTGAGAATATCCGTTGCTGTATAACCTTCTGGGTGTCCTACGTGCAGACCTGCTCCAGACGGGTAAGGGAACATGTCAAGCGCATAAAACTTCGGTTTTGAGGCATCTGTTCCTGTCTTAAATGTATGATGTTCTGCCCAGTAGCCCTGCCACTTAGGCTCAATTTCTTTATGATTGTAAAAACTCATGGTCTCTCTCCAATTTTGTGATGTTACTATTATACCATTTTTGAGGGAATTTGAAAGACGAGAAATGTTCTTTTAGACTTGGATAACAAGAAATACTGAGTCGCAAATCCACCTTATTTAACAGGAAAAAAATTAGCTCCTAATCGGAGCTAACTTCTATCAATTTTTTATTTCTTCCATCTTCTCACGTCCCAGCTCCCGATAACTACGGTCGCCGACAACTTGGACCGTAAACTGGCCGTTCTCATATTCAAGAATGGTCACGCTACCATTATCGAGACCATGCGGATGCATGCCATTGATCAGATATACAATGGTACCAATCGTCATTCCATGGCTCACAACGAGAGCATTGCCCCCACCTTGTTCTTCCATTTCTTTGGCAATCGTTTCAAAACCTTCCTTGATTCGACCACTGAGTTTTTCCCAACCTTCTGCCCAGCCTGCAGTATCAACCTCAACTAGACCTTCTGCTAGCTCTGCATAGGACAACTGATGAACATGGTCTACATTGAAAATTCTCGGAATCAAGCCCATAAAGAGATCTCCATCATAGGCCCCATCAAAACTACCAAAACACCACTCTCTGATGCGCTTGTCCATTCGATAAGGGATTTTCCCTTGCAAGCCCAGTTCTTCAAGAATAATTCCCATGGTCTGAATAGTTCGCCCTGAATCACTAGAATAAGCTCGGTCAAACTGCAAACCAGACTCTCTCAAGCCAATTCCCAGTTCATGGATTCCCAACTCACCTTCTGCGGTTAGAGGCGTATCACTCCATCCTTGAGCACGTCCAATCGTGTTAAACATCGTTTTACCATGACGGATCAGGTACAATCTTACTTTAGACATTTTCTATCCTCCATTTTCTTCTATTATATCATGGAACAAAGAAATATTCGGCTTTCAACAGTAAAGTCCGCTCTCGTAATTTTCCCACAAGAAAAGCTACCCTAACGGTAGCTTTCCTAGGAGATTATTATGAAAAAGTTTAGGATTCTAATTAAATAAAGTTAGGAGATCTTTATTTAATGATTATAGTATACACAGTCATCCTTAAACCCAACTTAAATCTTCTCTCTTTTTTATTAATTTTTAAAACTATGGATTGGAGCTGGGATTTGCCCACCACGAGAGATGAAATCAACAGACGAAGCCCCGTTAACCTTCATAACTGGAGCTGTCCCTAGCAAGCCACCAAACTCAATCATATCGCCTTCTTTGCCCTTTGGAATGATACGGACGGCCGTTGTTTTCATGTTAATAACACCGATTGCCGCCTCATCCGCAATCATAGCCGCAATGGTCTCAGCAGGTGTATCTTCCGGAATGGCAATCATATCCAGCCCAACAGAACAGATAGCCGTCATGGCTTCTAGTTTTTCTAAATTCAGAGAGCCATTTTGCACCGCAGCAATCATACCCTCATCTTCAGATACAGGAATAAAAGCCCCTGATAAGCCACCGACCTGGTTACAAGCCATCACTCCACCCTTTTTAACTTGGTCATTCAAGAGAGCCAGTGCAGCAGTCGTCCCGTGTGTTCCAACTGTTTCTAGACCCATTTCCTCCAGTACCCGAGCCACAGAATCACCAACCGCAGGAGTAGGTGCCAAACTTAGGTCGACAATTCCAAAGTCAACACCAAGTCTCTCGCTAGCCATCTGACCAACTAATTGACCGATACGAGTAATCTTAAAGGCCGTTTTCTTGACTGTTTCCGCTACTACATCAAAGCTCTGTCCACGAACTTTTTCCAAGGCACGCTTGACCACACCAGGACCCGAAACCCCGACATTGATGATAACATCTGCTTCGCCAACACCGTGGAAAGCCCCTGCCATAAAAGGATTGTCCTCAACAGCATTAGCAAATACGACCAACTTGGCCGCACCCATATCTGACAGCGCAGCTGTTTCCTTGATGATGCGTCCCATATCTGCAACCGCAGTCATGTTGATGCCTGACTTGGTTGAGCCGATATTGACAGACGAACAAACCTTGTCTGTCTCAGCTAGAGCGCGGGGGATAGAATTGATGAGAATCTCATCTCCTTTTTGGTAGCCTTTTTGTACCAAGGCCGAAAAGCCACCAATGAAGTCAACACCGATCTCCTTGGCAGCCTTGTCAAGTGCCTTTGCCAAAACAACATAGTCTGTCGCATCAGTCGCAGCACCAATTAAAGAAATCGGAGTCACTGATACCCGTTTATTGACAATCGGAATCCCAAGTTCCGCAGCAATTTCATCTCCCACAGCCACTAGATTTGCAGCTTTAGTAGTGATTTTTTGGTAAATCTTTTCAGCAGCACGATTGATATCTGGATCAATACAGTCCAAAAGGGAAATCCCCATGGTGATGGTTCTGATATCGAAATTCTGTTCTTCAATCATGGCAATGGTTTCAGTAACTTGTCTAATATCCATGATGACCTCCTAGATATTGTACATAGCATCAAAAATCGCTGCACTTTGAATATTGATTTTGACATTCAAGGTCTGACCGAAAGTTTCAAACTCATTTCTGAGAGAGGTAAAATCTTGTTTTTCGTCACTAGATACGACAGCCATCATGGTAAAATATTCGTCCAGTACTGTTTGAGAAATATCATCAATATTCAAACCCAACTCTGCAATCTTAGTAGACACACCTGCAACAATACCAGCCTTGTCCTTGCCAACCACTGTAATAATAGCCTTCATCCTTATACCCCATTTCTACGATTTTTAGAAAACCTGAACGTTTTTGATTTTCTTTTTCCCTAGTATAGCATATTTCCATAGAAAATACTAAAAAACGCCTGCTTACGAAGTTGTTCTTAAACAAAAAACAATTTCGTAAACAAGCGTCTACCCTATCAAATGATGATGAGTGTTCCCGCTAGGACCGAAGTCCCAGCGGTAGACCAGAGCTAGACTAAGAGCACAAGACTCCATCATCATAACACTCAACAAAATTGATGATTTTATACTAATTCGATGATCGCCATTGGCGCAGCATCACCACGACGTGGTTCAGTTTTAAGGATACGAGTGTATCCACCGTTACGTTCAGCATAACGAGGTGCAATTTCTGAGAACAATTTTTGAAGTGCTGTAGTAGAAGTGTACTTATCAGTTGCTTCATCATAGTTTTCAGATGCGATTTCATTACGTACGAAAGCAGCTGCTTGACGACGTGCATGCAAATCACCACGTTTACCTAGAGTAATCATTTTTTCAACAGTTTTGCGGATTTCTTTAGCACGAGCTTCAGTTGTCACGATTGATTCGTTGATCAAAAGGTCAGTTGTCAAATCGCGAAGCATTGCTTTACGTTGTGAGCTAGTGCGTCCTAGTTTACGGTAAGCCATGTATTCCTCCTTTATTTATCTTTCAATCCAAGACCCAAGTCAATGAGTTTGAGTTTCACTTCTTCCAAACTCTTGCGTCCAAGATTTCGTACTTTCATCATCTCTGCTTCAGATTTTTCTGTCAAATCATGCACAGTGTTGATACCGGCACGTTTCAAACAGTTGTATGAACGCACAGACAAGTCCAGTTCCTCAATCGTACGATCCAAAATACGATCGTCAGATTCAGTATCAGCTTCTTTCATCACTTCAGTTGACTTAGCAATCTCAGTAAGATTTGTAAACAAATCAAGATGTTCTGTCAAGATACGTGCTGAAAGCCCTAAAGCATCTTCTGGAATAATTGTTCCATTAGTCAAGATTTCAAGGGTTAATTTGTCAAAACCATCGTTGCTACCTACACGAGCAGGCTCTACTTGATAGTTGACTTTTGTAACTGGTGTATAAATAGAATCTACAGCAAGTGTTCCAACTGGTGCATTATCTTTTTTGTTTTCATCAGCAGGTACATATCCACGACCACTGTTAACAGTCATTGTCGCTTTTAGAGAAGAACCTTCACCGATTGTAAAGAGATAATGATCTGGATTTACAATCTCAATATCACTGTCAGTCAAAATGTCTCCAGCTGTAATTTCAGCAGGGCCTTCAACGTCAAGCTCAATGATTTTTTCGTCTTCAACGTATGATTTCACTGCAATCCCTTTAATGTTCAGAATGATTTGCATCACGTCTTCACGAACACCTGGAACTGTGTCGAACTCATGCAAGACACCTTCAATATTGATAGATGTCACTGCTGCTCCTGGTAGAGAAGCTAGTAGTACACGACGAAGAGAGTTACCAAGAGTTGTACCGTAGCCACGTTCAAGTGGTTCGATTACAAACTTGCCATAATCTTTATTTTCATCAATTTTTGTTATATTTGGTTTTTCAAACTCGATCATTTAGTTACTCCCTCTTAAACGAAAAGCAGTGTAATGCAATGATTATACACGGCGACGTTTTGGAGGACGAGCACCATTGTGTGGCACTGGAGTCACATCACGAATTGCTGTTACTTCAAGACCAGCGGCAGCAAGCGCACGAATAGCTGACTCACGACCAGAACCTGGACCTTTTACAGTAACTTCAACTGATTTAAGACCGTGTTCTTGTGCAGATTTAGCAGCAGCTTCAGAAGCCATTTGAGCAGCGAATGGTGTAGATTTACGAGAACCTTTGAAACCAAGAGCACCAGCTGATGACCAAGCAATTGCATTACCATGCACATCAGTAATCATAACAATAGTGTTATTAAATGTAGCGTGAATATGAGCAATACCAGATTCGATATTCTTTTTCACACGACGTTTACGTGTTGGTTTAGCCAAGACTTTTACCTCCTATATTATTTTTTCTTACCAGCAATCGCAACAGCTTTACCTTTACGAGTGCGAGCATTGTTTTTAGTGTTTTGTCCACGGACAGGAAGTCCACGACGGTGACGAATACCACGGTATGAACCGATTTCCATCAAACGTTTGATGTTCAAGTTTACTTCACGACGAAGGTCACCTTCAACTTTGATTGCATCCACTTCACGACGGATAGCATCTTCTTGATCTGATGTAAGGTCACGTACACGAACATCTTCTGAGATTCCAGCAGCAGCCAAAATTTTCTTAGATGTTGCAAGTCCGATACCATAAACGTAAGTCAATGAGATTACTACGCGTTTGTCATTTGGAATGTCAACTCCAGCAATACGAGCCATGTTTTCTCCTTTCTATCTTATCCTTGACGTTGTTTGTGTTTTGGATTTGCTGGGCAAATTACCATAACACGGCCATTACGACGAATTACTTTACAGTATTCGCAAATTGGTTTGACCGATGGTCTTACTTTCATTTCTTATCCCTCCAAGTTTTTCGATTATTTAAAGCGGTAAGTGATACGTCCACGTGTCAAGTCATATGGACTCATCTCGACAGTAACACGATCTCCCGCTAAAATACGAATATAGTTTTTACGAATTTTACCAGAAACTGTTGCTAAAATCTGATGTCCATTTTCAAGTTCAACCGTAAACATTGCGTTAGGCATTGTATCAACTACTTTGCCTTCAACTTCAATCACATCGTCTTTTGCCACGCAAAAGCACCTCCATAAATTTCGATTTGATGCCTCTAGACACAGAGACAACAATTATAAGTCAGACTATTTCAGTATAACATTTGTAGCGATTTTTTGCAAGTGTGAAAAACGCTTTATTTCAAATTTGTCAATACTTTTTCGATGTCTTTGAACACATCATTGATATCTTGATTTCCTTCGATATCGTGGACCAAACCTTTGGCACGGTAGTGAGCAATGATTGGTTCACCTTGTGCGATATTGACATCCAAACGACGTTTTACTGTCTCAGGTTTATCATCTTCACGTTGGTAGTAATCTTCTTCTTTGTAGTCAACTGGTGGGTTGAAAACTTTGTGGAAGGTTTCACCTGTTTGGCGGTGAATAATACGGCCACTCAAACGTTCCAAGAGACAGTCTGGATTCACTTCGATATTGATCACACCTTCCAATTCAATACCAAGTTCAGCCAATGTTTTGTCCAAGGCATAAGCTTGTTCAATCGTGCGTGGGTAACCATCCAACAAGAAACCTGTTTCTTTGATATCGTCCTGAGAAAGACGTTCTTTAACAATACCATTTGTAACTTCATCTGGAACCAACTCACCTTTGTCGATGTATGACTTTGCAAGTACACCCATTTCAGTTTGATTTGCCATAGCAGCACGGAACATATCTCCAGTTGAAATGTGTGCCACGTGGAATTGTTCCACAATTTTAGCTGCTTGCGTTCCCTTACCTGCTCCAGGTAAGCCCATAATCAAAAGATTCATGATCTGATCTCCTTATTTTGTATTTAAATAGAAGCAAAAAGCTAGTTTCAACTCCTATTTAAAAACAAAATAGAAGAGGGGAGACGAAAGTCTCTCTTATAGATAGACCTTCATACTCCACTCTCTAAGCAAAAGTAGTCTTGCTTTTATTCTGTTTTGTCCATGAAACCAACATACTTACGTTTCAATAGGTAACCTTCTAGCTGTTTGATTCCTTCGATACCTGTCGAAATAATGATCAAAAGACTAGTTCCCCCAAAAGCAACCGCTTCTGAGAGCCCAAAGACATCTTTTGCTACAATCGGCAAGATTGAAATCACACCAAGGAAAAGGGAACCGACGGTTGCAAGGCGACGAAGAAGTTTTGACATAAACTCTTCCGTTCCTTTACCTGGACGGACACCATGGATATAGGCTCCGCTCTTTTGCAAGTTTTCTGCTGCTTTCTCTGGATTGATCTGTACAAATGTATAGAAGAATGTAAAGAGAATAATCAGCAGTGCATACATGGCAACACCTGTTGGAGATGTTGTAGATAACATTTCCTGTGCTGTACGTACCCAAGCCCAATCATGACCTGTAGCGCTGACAAACTGAAGAATAGCCGCAGGTGCTGCTGTAATGGAACTTGCAAAGATAACTGGGATAACACCAGCAGGATTGACCTTCAAAGGAAGGTAAGAACTGGATGGAGCACCTTGAGCAACTTTTGTATATTGAATCGGAATTTTATATTCTGCCTGTTGTACATATGTTGTAAAGTAAACAATCAACAAGACAGCGATAATGAGAATAACGACAAATATAATAGATGACGTCAACCGATCACTTGGAATATTGACAAAATAGTCCACGTAGATGCCATGAATCATCTCTGGAATTGAAGCCACAATCCCTGCAAAGATAATCATAGACACCCCGTTACCATATCCCTTATCAGTGATTTGCTCCCCTAGCCAAGTAACAATCATAGTACCTGCAGTCAGGATAATACCAATCGTAACAAAGACTTGAGGGGTTAGATCTGTCGTTAATAATTTTGCACCAGAAAGAGTATTAAATCCTGCTGTAATCCCGATAGATTGAACAAATGCAAGCACAAGTGCAATATAACGAGTAGCCTGGTTTATCTTTCTCCGTCCAACTTCCCCCTGCTTGCCCCACTCTACAAACTTTGGAACAATATCCATTTGCAGCAATTGAACAACGATGGAAGCTGTGATATACGGACTCACACCGAGTGCAAAAACCGAGAAGTTCTTCATGGCATTCCCTGAAACTAAACTAAGCATGTTTAAGAAGGATAATCCACTCAAAGCTTCCAGACTTTTTGCATTCACACCTGGTACAGTAATACTAGTCCCGATACGGAAGACAAGTATGATAAAAATCGTAAAGAGAATTTTTGATCGTACTTTCTTAACCTTGAGGGCCTCTTTTAATAATTTAAAAAACATAGGTCACCTCTCTAGATGACTTCTACTGAACCACCTTTAGCAGTGATAGCTTCTTCAGCTGTTTTTGAGAATTTAGCTGCTTTCACAGTCAACTTCTTAGTCAGCTCACCGTTACCAAGAATTTTAACGCCTGATTTTTCAGCTTTTACAATTCCTGCTTCGATAAGAACAACTGGAGTCACTTCAGTACCATCTTCAAAAACGTTCAATTGATCAAGATTTACAATTGCGTATTCTTTAGCGTTGATGTTAGTGAATCCACGTTTTGGAAGACGACGGAACAATGGAGTTTGTCCACCTTCAAAACCAAGGCGAACTCCGCCACCGCTACGAGCTTTTTGACCTTTTTGACCGCGACCAGATGTTTTACCGTTACCTGATGAAGTACCACGACCAACACGGTTACGTACTTTACGAGAACCTTCTGCAGGTTTCAATTCATGAAGTTTCATTTATATTTTCTCCTCTTTTGTAAAATGCTAGCGCCGATAAGAGAGAAAAGGTTGTCTCCCTTATCAACTCGCCTATACATTCGTCATCTTAGATGACTATATCTAGTTTTAGGGGATGAGTATTGCCACATCCCCTAAAAATCCATTAGTTTACTTCTTCAACCGTTACCAAGTGAGATACTGCAGTGATCATACCACGGATAGCAGCGTTGTCTTCTTTGATAACAGAGCTGTTCAATTTGCCAAGTCCAAGTGCTACAACAGTTTTACGTTGTGATGGAATGCGTCCGATTGGAGACTTAGTCAAAGTAATTTTAATTTGAGCCATTTTATCCCCTTTCTTATGCCAAATCAGAAACTGAGATACCACGAAGGGCAGCAACTTCTTCAGCGCGTTTCAATTGTTTCAAACCTTCAACAGTTGCGCGAACAATGTTGATTGGAGTGTTAGAACCAAGTGATTTAGATGTAATATCTGCCACACCTGCCAATTCCACAACGGCACGAACTGCACCACCAGCGGCAACTCCAGAACCTTCTACAGCAGGTTTCAACAATACTTTAGCACCACCGAATTCTGAAAGAACTTCGTGTGGGATTGTTGTTCCAACCATAGGAACTTCAATCAAGTTTTTCTTAGCATCTTCTACTGCTTTACGGATTGCTTCTGGAACTTCTTGAGCTTTACCAGTACCAAATCCTACGCGACCGTTGTGGTCACCAACAACAACAAGAGCTGCGAAACGAAGACGACGTCCACCTTTAACAACTTTTGTAACACGGTTGACAGCAACTACGCGTTCTTCTAATTCAACTGCATTGTCTTTAAATGCCATTTTCTAGTGTCCTCCTATTAGAATTTCAATCCGTTTTCACGAGCTGCATCAGCCAAAGCTTTCACACGTCCGTGATATAGATATCCACCGCGGTCGAACACCACTTCTGAAATACCTTTAGCGTTTGCACGTTCTGCAACGAGTTTACCGACAGTAACGGCTTGTTCAGTTTTAGTTCCTTTTGAAACTTCTTTGTCAAGAGTTGAAGCACTTGCGAGCGTTACACCCGCTACGTCATCAATCACTTGAGCGTAGATGCCTGTATTAGAACGGAATACGTTCAAACGTGGGCGATCAGCAGTTCCAGAGAGTTTTCCGCGAACGCGACGATGGCGTTTTTGGCGGAGTTTGTTTTTATCTGGTTTAGAAATCACAGTTTTCACCTCTTTAGTTTTAAATCGTGTGCTATGCACAAAGTTGGAAAATAGGTCGGTGGTTGAAGATCAACCACTCAACATTATTTACCTGTTTTACCTTCTTTAAGACGAACGTATTCGCCAACGTAACGGATACCTTTACCTTTATATGGTTCTGGTGAGCGAAGGCTACGTACGTAAGCAGCTGTTTGACCAACTACTTCTTTTGAAATTCCGCTGATAACGATTGTTGTTGGGTTTGGAAGTTCAAAAGTAATTCCTTCTGGAGCTTCAACTTCGTCTGGATGAGATTTACCAACAGCCAAAACAAGTTTTTTACCTTGAAGTTGTGCACGGTAACCAACCCCACGCATTTCAAGTTCTTTCTTGAATCCTTCTGATACACCAACAACCATATTGTTCAAAAGGGCACGAGTAGTTCCGTGAATAGTTTTCATTTCTTTTGAATCGTTTGGACGGTGAAGAGTTACTTCAGTACCTTCCACACGAATTTCAATATCTTTTGAGAACTCACGAGTAAGTTCTCCTTTAGGTCCTTTTACAGTTACTACGTTGTCATTGTTAGTGAGTTCAACACCAGCAGGCAACACGATAACTTTATTACCAATACGTGACATGTTTATTTTCTCCTGTTAAATTGTCAGGCCGTGATGGCCAGTTTTCACGGGGTTAAATCGATTTCTCGATTTAAAGGAACATTTAGGTTTCAATTTCAAAGTGAATCTAGGCATCGTCTCGCAGGCATAACTTTGGGTTAGGCAAGAGACGATAACGAAGAGGCACAAAGAAATTGGGAGCTAAATATTACCAAACGTAAGCGATAACTTCCCCACCAACATTCTTTTGGCGTGCTTCTTTATCAGTAAGCAAACCTTCAGATGTTGAAAGGATAGCAATTCCAAGTCCGTTAAGAACTTTTGGAAGATCTTCACGTTTTTTGTAGACACGAAGTCCTGGTTTAGAAACACGTTTCAAGTTAGTGATAACTTTTTCACCGTTTGGTCCGTATTTAAGGAATACACGGATGATGCCTTGTTTGTCATCTTCGATGATCTCTACGTTCTTAACAAAACCTTCGCGTTTAAGGATTTCAGCAATCCCTTTTTTGATGTTTGATGCAGGTACTTCAAGTACTTCGTGTTTCGCTTGGTTAGCGTTACGAATACGAGTTAGGAAGTCTGCGATTGGGTCAGTCATAACCATTTTTTATTCTCCTCTTACTAGTAGTTTGCAAGTCGCACTTGCTAGTTAATGATTGAGCTGTGCTCAGATAGTATTGACACATTCAAATGAGATAACTCTCTTATTTGAACACGAGCTACAACCTAGGCAAAAAAGATAGATTTGTTTTGGAGCATCGCTCCTACACCAAATCTCCTATTTTTGCTGTGGTTGTTACGCTCTTTGTATCATGATATTACCAAGATGCTTTTGTTACACCAGGAATTTGTCCTTTGTAAGCTAATTCACGGAAGCAAACACGGCAAAGTTTAAATTTGCGGTAAACTGAATGTGGACGACCACATTTTTCACAACGAGTATAAGCTTGAGTAGAGAACTTCGCTGGACGTTTGTTCTTAGCAATCATTGATTTTTTAGCCATTAGATTTACCTCCTATATTATTTTGCAAAAGGCATTCCAAGGCCTGTAAGCAATGCACGTGACTCTTCGTCAGTGTTAGCAGTTGTTACGATAACGATGTCAAGACCACGAGTTTTGTCAACGTCATCAAAGTTGATTTCTGGGAAGATCAATTGTTCTTTCACACCAAGTGTGTAGTTTCCGCGTCCGTCAAATGATTTTGTTGGAACACCGTGGAAGTCACGCACACGTGGAAGTGAAACTGAAACCAATTTATCCAAGAATTCGTACATACGTTCACCACGAAGGGTAACTTTTGCACCGATCGCAACACCTTCACGAAGACGGAAGCCGGCGATTGATTTTTTAGCTTTAGTGATAAGTGGTTTTTGACCTGAGATAAGTGCCAATTCTTCAGCAGCTTTTTCAAGACTTTTAGCGTTTGATACAGCTTCACCAACACCCATGTTCAAAACGATCTTATCTACTTTAGGCACAGCCATCACTGATGAGTAGTTGAATTGTTCTGTCAAAGCAGGAACTACTTCATTAAGATATTTTTCTTTTAAACGATTTGCCATTATACTTCTCCTTTCCTTCGTGATTAATCAAGCACTTCGCCTGATTTTTTGTTGTAGCGAACTTTCTTACCGTCTACAAATTTGTAACCAACACGACCAGCCACACCATTTTTGTCCAATACTTGAACGTTTGATACGTGGATAGCTGCTTCTTTCTCGATGATACCACCTTGAGGAAGATCATTAGTTGGACGTTGGTGTTTCTTAACGATGTTTACACCCTCAACGATAACTTTGTTTACTTTTGGAAGGGCAGTAAGGACAACAGCTTCTGTTCCCTTATCTTTACCAGCGATTACGCGAACTTTGTCGCCTTTTTTTACAAACATTAGGTTTCTCCTTGATTTTTCTTACGCCCATAAGGGCACCCTGGAGGTAAATCCAGGGGACTAGTTTGTTTTTTTAAAATTAAAGTACTTCTGGAGCAAGTGACACGATCTTCATGAAGCCACCTTCACGCAATTCACGTGCAACTGGGCCAAAGATACGTGTTCCGCGAGGAGTTTTATCTTCACGGATGATAACTGCTGCGTTTTCGTCAAACTTGATGTATGAACCATCAGCACGACGAGCACCTGATTTAGTACGAACGATAACAGCTTTTACAACGTCACCTTTTTTAACCGCACCACCAGGAGTAGCTTGTTTTACAGATGCCACAATGACATCACCGATGTTCGCAAATTTACGTTTAGAACCACCAAGAACTTTGATAGTCAAGATTTCGCGTGCACCGCTGTTGTCTGCGACTTTCAAACGAGTTTCTGTTTGAATCATTTCAGTTTTCTCCTTTCAGGCTTGATTAGATGATGACCGCTTCTTCAACAACTTCTACAAGACGGAAACGTTTTGTAGCTGAAAGCGGACGAGTTTCCATGATACGTACGATATCGCCTTCTTTGGCAACATTGTTTTCATCATGTGCTTTGTATTTTTTAGAGTAGTTAATACGTTTACCATAGACTGGGTGGTTACGTTTTGTTTCAACTACAACTGTGATTGTCTTGTCCATTTTGTCAGATACAACACGTCCAACAAGAACTTTACGATTATTGCGTTCCATTGAAATTTCTCCTTCCCTAGTCTATTATTTCGCTTCAGATTGAACTGTTTTGATACGAGCGATTTGTTTTTTAACTTCTTTCAAGCGAGCTGTTTGTTCCAATTGACCAGTAGCAGCTTGGAAACGAAGTTCAAACAATTCTTTTTTCAATTCGTTTTCGCGCTTCGCGAGTTCTTCTTGAGAAAGACCACGAAGTTCTTTAACAAATTCTTTTACTTCATTAAGTTTCATGCCTTCTCCTTATTCTGCTTCACGTTTTACGAATTTACATTTAACTGGCAATTTGTGGCTAGCAAGACGAAGCGCTTCGCGAGCAATCTCTTCAGATACACCAGCGACTTCAAACATCACTTTACCACGTTTAACTGGTGCTACCCAACCTTCAGGTGCCCCTTTACCAGATCCCATACGCACACCGATAGCTTTAGCAGTGTATGATTTGTGTGGGAAGATTTTAATCCAAACTTTACCACCACGTTTCATGTAACGAGTCATGGCGATACGAGCAGCTTCGATTTGGCGGTTAGTGATCCAGTGGCTAGTTGTAGCTTGAAGACCGTATTCACCGAATGCTACTTCTTTTCCACCTTTTGCTTCACCGCGCATTTTTCCACGGAATTCACGACGGTGTTTAACACGTTTAGGTACTAACATTGGTTATTTACCTCCTTTAGTGTTTTTACGAGCTGGAAGAACTTCACCACGGTAGATCCATACTTTAACACCAAGTTTACCGTATGTAGTATCTGCTTCTTCCCAAGCGTAATCGATATCTGCACGAAGTGTGTGAAGTGGAACAGTTCCTTCAGAGTATCCTTCAGCACGGGCGATATCTGCACCGTTCAAACGACCTGATACTTGAGTTTTGATTCCTTTAGCTCCAGCACGCATTGCACGTTGGATTGCTTGTTTTTGTGCACGACGGAAAGCAACACGTTGCTCCAATTGACGAGCAATTCCTTCACCTACAAGATGAGCATCCAAATCAGGTTGTTTGATTTCGATGATGTTGATGTGTACTTGTTTTCCAGTCAATTTGTTAAGTTTTGCACGGAGTGCATCAACGTTAGCACCACCTTTACCGATAACCATACCTGGTTTAGCAGTGTGAAGTGAAACGTTAACTTTGTTTACTGCGCGTTCGATTTCGATAGTTGAAACTGCTGCGTCAGCAAGTTCTTTTTGAACGAATTTACGGATTGCAAGATCTTCATGAAGGTAATCCGCGTATTCTTTTTCAGCATACCATTTGGCATCCCAATCACGGATGATGCCGACACGCATACCAATTGGATGTACTTTTTGACCCACGATTTTACCTCCTTATTTTTCTGCAACAGCTACAGTGATGTGAGCTGTACGTTTGTTGATTGGTGAAGCTGAACCTTTCGCTCGTGGACGGAAACGTTTCATAGTTGGTCCTTCGTTTGCGAATGCTTCAGATACTACCAAGTTAGCTTTGTCCAAACCAAAGTTGTTTTCAGCGTTAGCTACAGCTGAATTCAAAACTTTCAAGATGATTTCAGCAGCTTTGTTTGGTGTGAATGTCAAGATTGCAATAGCATCGGCTACGCTTTTACCACGGATGTTGTCAAGAACAAGACGTGATTTACGAGGTGAAACACGTACTGTACGAGCCATTGCTTTAGCTGAAGTAATTTCTGCCATTTATGTTCTCCTTATTTTCTACGTGTTTTCTTGTCGTCTGCAGCGTGACCTTTGTAAGTACGAGTTGGTGCAAATTCACCAAGTTTGTGACCTACCATGTCTTCTTGGATGTAAACAGGTACGTGTTTACGTCCGTCATAAACTGCGATAGTATAACCAATGAAACTTGGGAAGATCGTTGAACGACGTGACCAAGTTTTGATAACTTTTTTCTTTTCGTCGTTAGCTTGAGCTTCAACTTTTTTCATCAAATGCTCATCGACGAAAGGTCCTTTTTTAAGACTGCGTCCCATTTTTATTTTTTCTCCTTTAAATGTTGTACCACAGCGGCTTGCGCTCACATGGAGCGCTACCGAGCTGGCGGATTTCCTAGTTGCTTAGGCGACTAGTTTACTATTATTTCTCGTTGCGACGACGAACGATAAGTTTGTCAGATTTCGCTTTCTTGTTACGAGTTTTAAGACCAAGAGCAGGTTTGCCCCATGGAGTAGATGGTGCTTTACGACCAACTGGTGCTTTACCTTCACCACCACCGTGTGGGTGATCGTTAGGGTTCATTACAGAACCACGAACTGTTGGGCGGATACCTTTCCAGCGGCTACGTCCTGCTTTACCAAGGTTTACAAGTCCATGTTGTTCGTTTCCGACAACACCAACTGTAGCACGACAAGTTCCAAGAATCATACGAACTTCGCCAGATTGAAGACGAACAAGAACGTATTTACCTTCTTGACCCAATACTTGAGCAGAAGCTCCAGCTGCACGGACCAATTCTCCACCACGACCTGGTTTCAACTCGATGTTGTGGATCAAAGTACCAACTGGGATGTTTGCAAGTGGAAGAGCGTTTCCGACTTTGATATCTGCTTCAGGACCTGAAACGATACGTTGACCAACTTCAAGACCTTTTGGAGCGATGATGTATGCTTTCACACCGTCAGTGTAGTGTACAAGAGCGATGTTTGCAGAACGGTTTGGATCGTACTCGATTGTTTTAACAACTGCTTCAACGTTGTCTTTGTTACGTTTGAAGTCAACCAAACGGTAGAAACGTTTGTGTCCACCACCTTGGTGACGAACAGTGATACGACCGTTGTTGTTACGACCAGCCTTGTTCTTCAAAGCAACAAGCAATGATTTTTCAGGAGTGCTTGTTGTGATTTCAGCGAAATCCAAAGAAGTCATATTACGGCGACCGTTTGTTGTTGGTTTATAAACACGAATTCCCACGATATTTCCTCCTTAGATTATTCAGCTTCAGCAGCAAACAACTCGATTGCTTTTGAATCAGCTGTAAGTGTGATGATAGCTTTTTTAGTTTTGTTAGTAAAACCAGTGTAACGTCCAACACGTTTCGCTTTAGGTTTTACGTTGATTGTGTTAACGTTGGCAACTTTAACACCTTCGAAAGCAGCTTCAACAGCTTGCTTGATCAACAGTTTGTGTGCACGAGTGTCAACTTCAAATACATATTTTCCTGCTTCAAGTTGAGCCATTGAGCTTTCAGTGATGACAGGTTTTTTGATAACATCATACAAATTCATTATGCAAGAACCTCCTCGATTTTAGAGATAGCTGCTTGTGTGACAAGAAGTTTGTCGCTATTTGCGATGTCAAGAACACTTGCAGTTGTAGCAGTTGCAACTTTCACATTTGGAAGGTTACGAGCTGAAAGAGCTGCGAATTCATTTCCTTCTTCAAGGATAACAAGAACTTTTGAATCGATGCTCAATGCTGCAAGAACTTTTGCAAATTCAGCAGTTTTTGGAGCTGTAAATGAAAGAGCGTCTACAGCTACGAATTTGTTTTCAGCAACTTTTTCAGAGTAAACTGATTTAAGAGCTAGGCGACGAACTTTTTGTGGAAGTTTGTAGCCGTATGAACGTGGAGTTGGTCCGAAGACAACACCACCACCACGCCATTGTGGTGAGCGGATAGAACCTTGACGAGCACGTCCAGTTCCTTTTTGACGCCATGGTTTGCGTCCACCACCTGATACTGCAGAGCGGTTTTTAACAGCGTGTGTTCCTTGACGAAGGCTTGCGCGTTGGCTGATGATCACATCAAACACAACTGATTCATTTGGTTCGATACCAAATACTGCATCGTTAAGAACAACTTGGCCAGCTTCTTTACCAGTTTGGTCAAATAATGTTACGTTTGCCATTGTGACTGATTTCCCCTTTCTTTATTATTTACCAGCTTTAACTGCTGATTTGATAGTGATAAGAGATTTCTTAGCACCTGGTACGTTACCTTTGATAAGGATAACGTTCTTTTCTGGAACAACTTGTACAACTTCAAGGTTTTGAATTGTTACGCGGTCGCCACCCATACGTCCTGCAAGGTTTTTACCTTTGAATACGCGGTTAGGTGCAACAGGTCCCATAGAAC
This sequence comes from Streptococcus oralis, assembly GCF_001578705.1. GTDB lineage: Bacteria > Bacillota > Bacilli > Lactobacillales > Streptococcaceae > Streptococcus > Streptococcus oralis_J. The sequence goes on from NZ_KQ969038.1 coordinate 238,897, forward strand.
CTGGACGACGGTGGTAACGAGAACCGTGAGCCATTGGTCCACGTGATTGTCCATGGCGTTTGATAACACCTTGGAAACCTTTACCCTTAGAAGTACCAGTTACGTCAACAACGTCTCCAGCTGCGAATGTTTCAACTGTGATTTCAGCACCAACTTCCAAGCCTTCAACGTTTTTGAATTCACGAATGAAGCGCTTAGGAGCCGTGTTAGCTTTCGCTACATGTCCTTTAGCAGGTTTGTTGCTCAATACTTCGCGTTTGTCATCGAAACCAACTTGGATAGCGTTGTATCCGTCTGTTTCAACAGTTTTAACTTGAAGAACAACGTTTGGAGTTGCTTCAATAACTGTTACAGGGATCAATTCGCCAGCTTCAGTGAAGATTTGAGTCATTCCCACTTTTTTCCCTAAGATTCCTTTTGTCATGAGAAAATAGTTCCTTTTCTATATTTTTTATTCAAAAAGTTTTTAACGAGCGTTTTTTATGCTCAAGTCTAAGATACAAAGGGCGTCAAACTCAAAGTGAAAATAGGAAACTGACGCAATGTCTAACAGACACTAGGAAGTTTATCTTTTTCACGCCGAGTTTAGCCCGTGTTCAATTAAATTGAAACACTAGCTTCTACTCTTTTATATTTTAGATTAAAGTTTGATTTCTACGTTTACACCACTTGGAAGATCCAATTTCATCAACGCATCAACTGTTTTTTGAGTTGGGTTAACGATATCGATCAAACGTTTGTGTGTACGCATTTCAAATTGTTCGCGAGAGTCTTTGTATTTGTGAGTCGCACGAATGATTGTGTAGAGGCTACGTTCAGTTGGAAGTGGGATTGGACCCGCAACTTGTGCACCTGTACGAGTAGCTGATTCTACGATTTTTGCAGCCGCTGTGTCAAGCGTACGGTGTTCGTAAGCTTTCAAACGGATACGGATTTTTTTGTTTGCCATCTTTTTCTCCTTTTCGTCTATTTAAGATAATAGGCTAGCTCCACAAGAAAACCGACGCGCGTTGCGTGGCAATGCAACCGAGCGTGTCGCAACCTCTTGCATCACAGCTAAGGCTGTAATTTACAGCACCATAATAGAATAACACAAAGCCCCTGCGATTGCAAGGGATTTGTTAGGTTTTTTTCTTTTTTTTGGAATGAAACTGTTTTCCTATTTCATCTTCCTATGACTACTGATTTACGATCTTAAAATTCAATCTTTTCTTCTATATAATACTATTCATTTTGACCTTGAATTTATCTTCCGATTGATCCACTAAAATGTCCGCTTTAGACTCGTTTTCTCTATAGTATCGCAGATACTGCTCCCGTCTCATCTGATGGCTAGCTAACACAAAGGAAGCATCGCGATTTCTCATAGTTGTATCTCGAGCTAAGCGCCTATTTAATTCGGTCTCTTCATCCGTGTAGAAACAGATGGTTTTGTCAAAGAGTTCCTTGGGTAGAAAGCCCACAGACATCCCTTCAACAATCAGAATTGGCTTGGCTCCAGATAAGATTTCACTAGCCTTCCACGGTTCATCGATTGTTAAGACATCCATACCTGCCTGCAATGCGAGAATATCTCTCTGCAAACTTGCCAATTCATGCGCCACTGGGAGACAAGCTGTCACCTTTTGATCTGGCGCTTGCTTTGGTATTACCAGGTGACGTTCTGAAGTGATATAGGGATCTGTTTCTAGTAAATTTACTGTAGTAGAATCTAAAGCTTGACACAATTCCTGTGCAAAGGTTGATTTACCTGAAGCCCCATGACCGTATATCCCTAGCGTCCTAACTCTTCCCGTTTCGATTTCTGAAACCAGTTGTTCTATCAGGTCTTTTTTCTTCATTCTCTCTTCACCTGTTCATAGCTTTCTTTTCCGTCATTAAGCTTGTCCCAAATCACCACTTGCCCACTTTTGAGAGATTTTTGCACATCGATAATTCGTTGATTAGAGGAACCTCGAAACTGGAGCATGAGATTGCGCTTGCTTTTATCATACCGTCCATCGACAAGGATGTCAATCAATGATAAGAGTTCCAGTTTATCTGGGGTTTCTAGCATCATTTCTTCCCAAGTGTAGCCCGTCCAGGACCAGATGTCTTTGTCTGGAAATTCCTTTCGAATACGCTTAACGAGAGGTAGGAGGATACCTGTATTGAGAAAAGGCTCTCCTCCTAGCAAGGTCAAACCTTGAACATAAGGCTGGGCAAGATCTGTCATAATCTGTTCTTCCAACTCTGGTGTATAAGGAATCCCTGCATTGAAAGACCAAGTCGCAACATTATAGCATCCCTCACAGTGGAACATACAACCTGCTACGTAAAGGGAGTTGCGCACCCCTTCTCCATCCACAAAGTTAAAAGCCTTATAGTCAATGATACGCCCCCGACTGAGTTCTTCACTTTTCCACTCGCCTGGTTTTGGTGTATTCCATGTCATGCTGTCTACTCCAAGTCTATCCAGTAACGTTCTACGCCATTGCGAACATCTTCAAACACCCCGCCATTTGATACAATCACCGCTCTACTAGCAGAGTTTCCCACACTACAGGTCACAAGTGCTTTTTTGATGTTCTTTTCCTTGGCAACTTGCAGACCTTGTCTGAGGGATTCTTTCGCATAACCCTTACCTCTTTCAGATGGACGAATGGAGTAGCCAATATGGCCCCCATTTTCTAGTAAGTAGTCATTTAATCGGAGACGAAGGTTGAGAAAGCCAAGAGCCTGGCCTGCTACGTCAAAACTAACCAGCTGGATAGCAGGAACCCAGTTTTCAGGAATATTGAGTCCCGCTTCCGCTTGAAGATTTTCTTCTAGCCACTCTTCATAAACAAAATTGTTGGCGCTCCAAAATCCACCATCGTGGGCTGATTGAGTCTGTTCAAACTCTGCCATCATCTCTAAAACTGTTTCTTTATCTGCCAATGTTGGTCTGCGTAGTATCATTTTTACCTCCAATTAAGAGAAAAGCGAGAGGCAACTCTCACTTTTATTTTTTCTTGTTCTTGTTTAAAAACTGTTCTCTGAGATTGAGCAAGCGTTCTTTTTTACCTGTTCCACCTTTTGAATGTTTTTCATGATAACGGGTCACTTGAGCGCGTCCCTTATCGTCTAATTGGTATTTCCCCATTCCATTTCCTTCTAATTTGTTACTTCATGTCCTGCCGTTTTAATAGTTGAGCCATTCATGTGTTTAACCCGCGCAGCGATTTCCTTGTGGCGTCCATTAACCATTGGACGCGCTTGAGGATTTCCCAGATAACCACACGTACGTTTGACCACGTCTACTGTTTTAGGGTCGCTATTGCCACAGTTTGGACAAGCAAATCCTCTTTCAGTTGGTTCAAAATCCCCTTCAAAGTCACACTTGTAGCAACGATCAATCGGAGTATTGGTTCCTAGATAACCGACACGGTCATAGGCATAGTCCCAGACAGCTTCCAAGGCTTTAGGATTTTGTTGAAGAACTGGATACTCACAATAATGGATGAAACCACCTGACGCACCTGCTTCTGGATAAACTTTCTCAAAGTCTAATTTTTCAAATGGTGTTGGATTTTTACGAACATCGTAGTGGAAAGAGTTGGTATAGTATTCCTTGTCCGTGATATCAGGAATAGAGCCGAACTTCTCTGTATCCAAGCGACAGAAGCGATCTGTCAGACTTTCAGACGGTGTGGAGTAGATAGAGAAATGGTAACCATATTGGTCAGACCACTCTTCCACTCGACGTTTCATATCACGAATAATATCCAGTGTGAATTCCTTGGCTTCAGGATTGCTTTCCCAGCTATTTCCAAAGAAGACAGTAGCCACTTCGTACAAACCGATGTAGCCCAGCGAAACTGTCGCACGGCGATTCTTAAAGAGTTGATCTACACTTTCTTCTTTTCCAAGACGGCGACCAAAGGCTCCGTACTGATAGAGGATAGGGGCATTTGCTGGTATTGCTTCCTTGGTCCGTTCAACACGGTAAACCAGAGCATCTTCTGCGATGTTCATACGTTCGTTGAAGATTTCCCAAAACTTATTCAGATCCCCTTCAGACTCGAGAGCGATACGAGGCAGATTGACTGTCACAACACCTAGATTCATCCGACCTGAATTGACCTCAACACCATTTTCATCCTTCCATCCTTGAAGGAAGGAACGGCAACCCATAGGAACCTTGAAAGAACCTGTCAACTCGATAATCTTATCGTAGGACAAGACATCTGGGTACATCCGCTTGGTTGCACACTCGAGGGCCAACTGTTTGATGTCATAGTTAGGTGAACCTTCCTCTAAGTTGAGTCCTCTTTTAAGCGTAAAGATAAGTTTAGGGAAGATGGCTGTTCGATGTTCTGAACCAAGACCCTTGATACGAATGGTCAAGATAGCTTTTTGAATTTCCCGTTCAAAACGACTAGTTCCTAGACCAAAACCTAGTGAAGTAAAAGGTGTTTGCCCATTTGAAGTGAAGAGAGTGTTGATTTCATACTCGAGAGATTGCATGGCATCGTAGATATCTTTCTGCGTTTTCTTCCATGCGTAATCTTCCCGTTTTTCAGGCAAGACCCACTCTTCTGCATCCTTGAGGTGTTTTTGGTAATTCTTCTCTGCATACGGAGCCAAGACTTCATCGATACGGTCAGCTGAACAGCCCCCGTACTGACTAGAAGCAACATTGGCGATGATTTGTGAAATTTGAGCTGTCGCAGTTTGGATAGACTTGGGACTCTCTACCTCTGCATTACCAATCTTAAAACCATTTTCCAACATGCCTTTAAAATCAATCAAACAGCAGTTGGTCATCGGAGTGTAGGGGCTGTAGTCCAAGTCATGATAGTGGATATCTCCCTTTTGGTGAGCATTGGCTACGTGCTTAGGAAGCATTTGCAGTCCGATTGATTTCCCCACAATCCCTGCTGTCAAATCACGCTGGGTGTTAAAAACATCACTGTCTTTATTGGCATTTTCATTGACAACTGCCTGATCTTTATTGAGAAGCTTATGAATGCTAAAGTTGATATCTGTCGCTTTTGAGCGCTCAAAATCCCTTTGTGTCCGATAAGTGATATACTCCTCAGCCAGCGCATATTCTTTAGCTTCAAGGAGTTCATGCTCTACGATATTCTGAATCTCGTAAATCTTGACACCTTGAGGGAAACGACTATGAATTTCCGCAACAATACGCTCAAGCAGCCCATTTAGACGTTTTTCGACCAAGGGTGTCACATCCATGACTTTGTCAGCCGCCTTGTGGAGAGCTTTGTCAATCTTGTCTATATCAAACACTACACGTCTACCATCTCGTTTTTCAACGAACAAAGTGGGAACGGTTGCAAGGTTTTCTTCTAATACAATCATATCCAGGCTCTTTTCTATTTTTCTTCTTAAATGATATTATACCACTCTAAAAAGAAAAATCAATATCTTGTGTTAAAAATTCGAAAATTTTTAAAAATACACAAGATATTGATTTGTTATTTAGATTTATAAAGCTTGAATTCCTTACTATCCGTCTGAACAAGCTCGTATTTTTCACTAAGTAGGCTCTCTACATCCGACCACAAGGCAACCTTTTGATTGACCAAAATCATCTTCGGTTGATTTTCTTTCAAGTCATTGACTAGTTTCGTTTTATTCTCGTCGCTTGCAGTATAGAGTGTTGGTGTCACTAGAGAGCTTGGTGCCAAGCGTTCACTTGCGCGGTAGAAATCTGGCCGATTATCCCAAGCATAGACACGATCCTCGGAACTCGTTTGCTGTTTGACCAAGCTAGCAAGCTGCTCACGTTCCTGATAAGTACTTGGATGCGAAATATAGCGACTCAAAACGGGTAGGAAAAGTAAATAGACTATCGCAACTAATGGTAGATAGAAATTTACCTTGAGGTAGCGACCAAAGAGTGATGAAGAGCGAACTCTTCGTCTACTACGACTGATACGATCAGGGCTTCCTTCTTTGATGTTGGTTAACAATAACAATGTCAGAAAGGGCAAAATCGCTGCCAAACGTGAGCCATGCAAAGGTTCTTTTGAAAGAATTAATAAAGCAAGAGTTACCAATAAACCTAAAATAGCGCCTATTGAGACAGCAAATTGCTGAGCTGACTTGGTCTGAAACAATCCTGAAAAGATCAATGTCAGAATCCCAACACCGATGGATAGTAAACCATAGAAAGCAGCATTCTCCATAAGATTGGCATTTGAAAATAGACTAAGCGTATCTATTGGATACAAAGTATGGCTAATCGCATCACCAAAAGTTCCTGTTAATACAGTATAATAGCCAATTGGATAAAAAATGATAGAAAATCCTAGAGCTGATGCGAAAAATTGATACAAACCATGAACAAATTTACGCTTGGCAATATTAAATCCAAACAAACTTAAGGCAAGTGTGGCTGCAAACAAAGCTGTGGGAATAGGTGATAGAAAGAAAGCTAATGCTAAACTCATCCCAACTCGCAAGAAACCTTTATCGTTACTTGGATCATCCAGATAGTCAGCCACTAGGCTAAAACTATAAAATAGAAAAGGCAAGGCCACAGCCACTGCATAGCTACCACCAAATCCCAGACTGCCCACAAGCAGATAGAAAACCAACAAAAGCTGTCTAGCCTGCTCTCCCTGACCTGTCAAGGTATCTGCGGATTTAAATAGAAAAACACCAGCTCCGAACAAGGCCAACCACTCCACCAAAGCAAAAAGAATACTCCCTTGAGAGAGATAGATTAGTACGTAATAAAGCAGTCCATTTGAACCATAATAATCCGTGTAAATCTGCCCACTCTGATGTAGCGCCCAACCAGTATAAAGATCTTGCATCTGTTGGGGGCTCACCAAACCAAAGATCAGAGGCAACATTACAGAAACAGCTGTAGCAGCCAGACTCCAAATTGCCACACTAAAAAACGGAAGTGGAGTTCGTTTCTTCTTGCCTCGCTCCAGTCCAAATTCAGACTCTTGATCCAGCCGTTCCCGATACTGGTATCGAAATTCTTCTAGCTGTTCGTCTTTTTCCTCGTATACGTTCATTCAATTTCTCCTAGTAAGTTTATCTGTTTTAGTATATCAAAATCTTACAGGAATGTCAGCTAAGGATTGATATTTCCTTAACTTCTTATCTAGCTCAGCATAGCGTTCAATCTCTCGAAAACGGTGTAAACTGCTTGTTTGAAACTCTAGGATAAAATCATGTTCTTCTTGATTTAGCATTTTCATCCTCCTGCTTATCTATTCGCAAAAAGACAAAAATAAGATCCAGCCTTGGGCCAGATCTTGGTTGGTAGTTAGAGCATAGGCGCAAACAACTGGACAATTTCCTTGATCAAACTTTGATACCAGCTTGTTTTGATCGTGTGGGGATAAATTTCTTGAGAAACTTTAAAAATCTCTTTGAAGTCCCTCTCAATATCGATGATAGACTGCGTTCTATAAAGCAAGACGGCATTTTCATAGTGGTGTAGCAAACTCCGATAGTCAAAATTGATGGTTCCCACAGTTGCCACCTCTCCATCGACAAGCATTTGCTTGCTATGAAGGAATCCCGGACTGTACTCATAAATACGAACCCCCGCAGATAACAAGTCTGGATAGGCTCCCCGAGTAACCAATTGGATAATCTCCTTATCTGGGATACATGGCGTCACAATTCGTACATCTACTCCTCTCAGAGCTGCATTTTTGATACTCTCGGTTAGATCATAGTCAGCGATCAGATAGGGAGTCGTGATATAGACGTAATCTGTAGCTTGATTGATAAGATTTTGGTAGACCGTTTTTCCTACCTGAGCTCGGTAGATGGGTTTTGGCCCACTACTGTAAGGGATACAAAGCCCCATCCCATCTCTAGGTTGATTTTCGAGATGGTATTGGTCAAAATCACTAATTTCCCCACGATTGATATACCAAGTGGATAAGAAGAGTCTAGTAAAAGCCTTAACAGCCGGTCCATCTAGTCGAATACCGCTATCCTTCCAATAGCCAAAGCGTTCGATATGGTTGATATACTCATCTGCCAGATTAACACCACCTGTATAGGCGATCTGCCCATCAATGATCATGATTTTACGGTGGTCACGGTTGTTATAAGCAACGGTCAAGCGCGGAATCACCTTATTAAATTTGTGGGCTTCAATCCCTAGACCACGAAGCTGGATGGTATAATCTCCAGGCAAGGTTGCCATACAACCAATATCATCATAGAGGAGCTTCACTTCTACTCCTTGAGCTGCCTTTTCTTCCAAAATTTTCAAAATACTATTCCACATCAAACCTTCTTCGATGATATAGTATTCGAGAAAGATAAATTTCTCGGCTTTTTTGAGATCCTCTAGCATCTGGCGCCACATGCTTTCCCCTGAAGGGAAAAAATGGGTATCCGTTCGATTATAGACATCCGCATTCGTATCCATGCTAAGGAGAGATTTGATGACACCGTAAGCCGACTTATCCTCTTCCTTTAACTCCAAACGGAGAGCTCTGCTATTGTCCTCTCGGTCAACCATTGATTGGAGTTGCTTTAGCTGTTTCATTTCTTTTTTAGATAAACGGCGTTCTCCAAACATGATATAGAGCAATGGCCCAAACACTGGCACAAAGGCTACTAACAGCCATGTTACCTTACTCTCAGGATTCATGGACCGATTGACAATTGATACAATGGTCGCTAAGCTCACTAAAATGACTAGGATAATCCAGATAATTGGAGCCATTTGCCCTAGATAGAGAAATAAACCAAAGACGATAAACAACTCTGCCAACATGATGGTAATACTAAAACCATATTTGGACATGAGTAGCTGCATTTTTCTAGCTGTCATACATCCCCTTCCTTTTCTATCATTCTCCCTCACCGATTGATGAACTAATGTTTCTACTAGTATACCTCAGTTCAGGGGTAGATGGCAACCTTTTACCTTTTTCTATTCAAACTATTCCAAGAACTGTAAGATTCTTAAACTACTCCTTCACTATATGACGTGCTATCCCTTTTTATATTTTTAACTAGGGTATTAAGAGGCTTAAAAAGAACTACCAAAATGATAGTTCTTTCCAGCATTATTTAGCTTCTTTTTCACTTTATGAATCAGAAGAGTTCTTTGTAGAGAGCTATAGTTTCTTCCAAGGTTGGCATAAATGGATTTCCTGGTGCACAGGCATCGATCAAAGCATTCTTAGAAAGGTAGTCAAAGTCAAAGTCTTTTTCGTGGATACCGAGTTCAGTGAGTTTCTTCGGAATACCTACTGTTTCAGACAGTTTCTCAATTTCAGCGATAGCATAGTCAGCACATTCCTGGTCTGTTTTCCCTTCCACATGGAGTCCCAAGGCCTTGGCTACATTGCGAAAAGCTTCTGGTACACGCTTGGCATTTTCACGTTCTACAACTGGGAGAAGCATGGCACAGCAGACACCATGTGGCAAGTTATATACTGCACCGAGTTGGTGAGCCATAGAGTGAACGTAGCCCAAACCAGCATTGTTAAAGCTCATACCACCGAGGAAGATGGCATTGACCATCGCCTCACGCGCTTCGATATCTTGGCCATTTGCCACAGCACGAGGAAGATACTCCTTGATGAGTTCAATCGCTCCGATAGAGAGTTTCTTGGTCACATTATAAGCACCTGGTGTTACTAAAGCCTCGACAGCATGAGTAAGAGCATCCATACCTGTCGCCGCTGTCAATCCTTTCGGTTTTGAAAGCATGAGTTCTGGATCATTGACAGAGATGAGGGCGAGGCTGTTCTTATCAACCATTACCATCTTGACCTTGCGTTCTTCGTCAGTAATGACATAGTTAATGGTGATTTCTGCTGAAGTTCCAGCTGTTGTATTGATCGCAACCACTGGCAACCCTTTTTCAGCAGACTTGTGGAGACCCTCATAGTCCTGTGGTTTTCCTCCGTTTGTAGCAATGATAGAGATACAACTAGCCGCATCCTGAGGAGACCCACCCCCAAGACTGATGATAAAGTCACATCCATGCTCTTTCAGGGCAGCCACTCCGTCTGTCACGTTCTTGCAAGTCGGATTTGGCTCCACATCGCTAAAGATCACATATTCGATTCCTTCAGCATCTAGTGGTTTTAGGACCTTAGGTAAAATATCGCTGCCTTCGATGAACTTATCTGTTACCAAAAGGGCCTTCTTATACCCCAGTTCCTTGATATACGGACCTACTTCATTTACAACACCTTTACCGATAAGGTTAACTGATGGAACGTAAAATGTAGCCATATGCTTTTCCTCCTGCGCCTCTGCGCTATTTGATTATTTACCATAAGTATACGACCTTATAAGAAGTTTTACAAATATTTGTAAGCGTTTTAAGTAAAAAGTTAGTAAAGAACAGCCAGCTCCTTTTTCACGAAAAAAGCTCCAAAAAGATGGATTTCATCTCACTGGAACTTTTACTTAATCATTATTGTTTCGTTAAGACTACTCGGTCAGATGCCTCTCGGTCCATATCGTCGATAATCAATTGATTATCATTAACTGCGTAAATCTTGACATCATCACCGATGATGACACGTTGATTTTCCGGCTCAAAACTAACTTGTTTGATTTCCTTATCTCCATCTGGCTCGACCTCAGTCCATATACCAGTTTTACCTGTTACAACAAGAGTGATTTGGTCATTCTCATCTTTTCCAGTATAGGTACCATCGATGTTCGTAGGTTGAGCTACAGTAGTGTCCTGACTCGAGGACGCCTGTGGTTGACTAGCACTTGTCGCAGCGCTAGAAGATGATTCTTGTTGAGTAGATGATTGCTGAGCCGATTGCTGGGCAGGGGCTTGTGCCTTAGGTCCACAAGCTGCTAAAAGACTAAGAATTGCTAGGGAAGCAATAGAAAGTGTGAATGTTTTCGTTTTCATAGCGATTTCCTTTCTTTTGTGCCAATATTTTGCTGGAAGAGTTTCCAGATGTACCTCCTACCTTCAGTATAGCAACTTAAACCTAGACGGTCAACTAATCCCATCGCTTCCTACTAAACTCGCTCGTACTTCCGAGATAAAGTAGAGGGATCCCGTCACGAAAAGCAGATCCTGGTCATTGGCTCTTTCTTCAAATTCGCTGATAAAATCGCCATAGGAAGGAATCAAATCGTAACCCGCCACATCCTTTTCATCCAAAGAACCTTGGTAGTCAAAACCTGTTACCTTAAGTTCCACCTCAGGTAACCGCTCCGTCAGATAGCCTAACATCCCTTGATAATCCTTGCGTTTAAGAGCCCCAAAAAGAATGTGAACTTGATAGCCTTGCTGGATTTTCCCTTGGATAAACTCGACCAGACGGGTTAAGGCTGGAAGATTGTGAGCTCCATCTAGGTAGATTTGCGGACGAATCCGTTCCAATCGACCCGCCCAATGTGTTTCTTTCAAGGCCTGTCTGATAAGCTCTTCTTCGACCCTTTCCTCTCTTGACGCCATAAATAGAAGAAAGGTTTGTAAAGCCAAGGCGGCATTTTCTTGCTGATAAGCACCTTCCAAACCGATTTCAAGCTGGGAAAAGCTTGCTAGGCTGCTTGAGAAATTCCCAGTTTTCAAGGTGAAGTCTTGCCCAGTTTGATAAATGTCTACGTCTAACTCTCTTGCTCTTTTTTGACAGACAAGTTTAGCTTCTGGAGCGAGCTTGGCAATGACCGCCTTCTTGCCGGCCTTGAAAATACCAACTTTCTGCCCTGCTATTTCCTCCAGACTGTCGCCCAAGGTCTCCTGATGATCTAGCCCAATGGAAGTAATAACTGCAATCTCTCCTGTTACGACATTAGTGGTGTCAAGCAAACCACCAATCCCCACTTCTAGCAGGACTAGGTCAACTCTTTGCTCTTTAAAATAGATCAAAGCAATCAAAGTCAACAACTCAAAGAAAGACAATTGATCATGTGCTTCTAAAAGAGTTTTTTCCATTTCTTGAACTTGTTCTGCCAAACGGATAAAATCTGCATCAGCTATTGCTTGCCCATTGATACAGATTCGATCATGGATACTGATGATATGAGGAGAGGTAAAAGTACCAACTTTTTTACCATGAGCAACAAACAACTCCCTCATAAAGGCAATAGTTGACCCCTTACCGTTAGTCCCTGTTACGTGGATAATAGGATAAGTCTTCTCAGGATTCCCCAGCAAATCCACCGCTTGCTGCATTCGTCCAAGTCCAGATCTAAAATTTAAACCAATCCGACTATGCAGCCATTCTTCTACTTCAAACATACATGTCTCCTTACAAAAGTACAATCAACTACTGAATCAAAATATGATTGCAAATAAAAAACGAGGTCGGGACAAAAATCCCGACCTCTTACCTGGTTAGCTAATCACTAGCTACTATGAATTTCAACGTGAGCTAAAAACGTTCCCCGAACGTTCCTGCGTTTCTAATTTCTGGCGCAGGGCTAAAAACATCCACTGGATGTTCCAACTCTTCCAATTTTTAGGAGTTGGGCTGATACAGTCTCCCAGACTGTATCACTCCTCCATAAAGCTGTTGAAGACTTCTTCAATCATGTTCCACTCGTCTTCTGAGTCTTCTGGGATTGGTTGCAATTCGCCTTCTGTTCCGTCTTCATTTTCGATGAATGAGTAAGCTTGAATTTCAACTTCACCGTTTTCATCTTCTTCTGCGTTAACTGGCACTAGAAGAACATAGTTCTTACCAAATTCTTCTTTCCCGTCAATAGTCAAAAGAATCTCAAACAAGGTTTCATTACCTTGCTCATCTACTAGTGTAATCAATTCACGTTCTTCGTGGTCATGGTTGTGATCGTGTGACATAGTTTCTCCTCTGTCTTAAAATTTTCTATCTAAATAATTTTGCAAAATCAGTTGAGCAGCCAACTTATCAATGACTTTTTTTCGCTTGTTGCGACTGATGTCAGCCTGCTCAATCAACATACGCTCCGCAGCGACCGTTGTCAAACGCTCATCCTGATAGTCTACTGGCAAACCAAAAAGTTCCTCTAACTTTGCTCCATAGGCTTGACTGGCTTCTACCCGCGGACCGCTGGTATTGTTCATGTTTTTAGGCAGACCTACTACAAAACGTTCCACCTTATAGCTGTCAACCAATTCCTTGATACGGTCAAAGCCAAACTGGCCCTGATCCTCATTGATTTGGATGATTTCAAGTCCTTGAGCGGTGAAGCCTAGTGGATCGCTAATCGCAACACCCACTGTTTTTGAACCGACGTCCAATCCCATAATTCTCATAGATTATAGATCGACTCCTTGTCCTTTAAGGTAGTAGCGCACCAATTCTTCAACAATTTCATCACGCTCATACTTACGAATTTGATTTCGTGCATTATTGTAACGAGGAACGTAGGCAGGGTCTCCACTCAATACATAACCGACGATTTGATTTATCGGATTATAACCCTTTTCATTCAGAGAAGCATAGACATCTGTCAACGTTTCACTGATTTCCTTCTTGTTGGAATCATCCAATTTAAAACGTACAGTTTCTTCAGTAAATCCCATTCTAACACCCTCTTTCCTTAGAATAGTACTATTATAGCACATTTCCTTACGTTCTACAATTAAGTCAATCCATTTATTTGGATTTTCTTACTGTTCTGTCGCACCATTTGCCACTCTGTCTGCGATATATTGGCTTGGTTCATTTTTCAAAAGAGTCTCTAAGCCAAGATTTTTCAAATAATCTGTCTGTGACGCCTTTTTGACATCCAAGACTTGTAAATCATAGGTCGTTGTGGTCTGGATTTCAGTCTCACTGAGCAGTTTGGTTTCAAGTGTAAAACCTGCCAATTTGCGCGCTTCCTGAAGCATTTCATCCTTTTCTTCTGCTTCTAAAAGAGCTTTTTGAGTTTCTTCAAGACCGTGGTCAGCGATAAAGGATTTCAATTCCTCACTTAAGGGCCGTATCTGCCGAATAACCAATTTTAGAAATTGTTTCCCTTTATAGGTAATTGTTTGAGTTTGCTTAACGCCTCCTTCTGACTCAGGGAGAAGTAAGGTCTTGGTTACAACCGTGCTCTTCTCGGCATTCTCAAGAACTGGCAGAGTAGACTGGAGTTCTTCTGACGGCGTTGTTGAAGCGGCAGTTGTTCCCTTCTTTTGTCCACAACCAGCAAGTAAAAAAAGGAGGGCAAATGCACTGATTACTATTTTTTTCATATTTCCTCACATAATCTTTAGATAAAAAACGAAGAAGGCTAGGAGATACCCCAGCCTTGATGTTTATAGAGCTGCACGCAAACGTGCCTCTGCATTTTCTACATTACGGACAGAGCGTGGTAAGAAAGCACGGATATCATCCTCTTTATAGCCGACTTGCAGGCGCTTCTCATCCACAAGAATCGGGCTTTTTAGAATCCGCGGTGTTTCCATGATTAAGTTGAGCACTTCATTGACACTCAAATCTTCGATGTCAACTCCCAAAGCTTTTGCATAGCGGTTTTTTGATGACACAATACTAGCGATTCCATTTTCTGTCTTCGTCAGAATATCAAGTAATTCTTCTCTCGTAATTCCTTCTTTGCCAAGATTTTGTTCTTTATAACTTAACTGGTGGGCATTGAGCCAGGTCTTTGCTTTTTTACAGCTGGTACAACTGGAGACTGTATAAATTTTAATCATGTACCTACCCCTTTCGCTACATGTTACTATCAGTTTAGTCTATTATACCATAAAAAACATCCGACTTGCGACCTATTTTTAAAAAAATTTAACTTTTTTAGCGATTTTCGTACTTTTTTCTTGACAAAATCAATTTATAGCCAACTTTTAAATTTTTTGATATACAATCGTTTTACAACTGTAACACTTATCATATAGAGAACGATAATCAAAAGCAAAAAGAGGAAATAAATTGGTTCCAAAGGGGTTAAATGAAGTAGGCTAGCAATTGAAGAGTAGGGAAGGAAAGTCACAAAACTAGCTGCTAGCAAGCTTGTTCCAAGAACAAACCATGATGGACGACTTTGTAAGAAAGGAAGTTTTGCTGAACGAAGCATATGAATAACCATGGTTTGGGACCACATGGATTCAATGAACCAACCTGTCTGGAACAAGATGATAAAGCCCCTTGCAGACTCTGCTCCGTGGACATAGGCTTGACCTGTCGCCATTGGAACAATGACAAAATAGAGCAAGATAAAGGTCAAAATATCAAAAATAGAAGAAATCGGACCCATCCAAATCATAAAGCGAGTAATAGACTTGGCTTCCCACTTATGAGGATGCTTCAAAAAGTCTTCATCCACATTATCAAATGGCAAGGCAATGCAAGAAAGATCGTAGACGAGGTTTAAGACAATCAAGTGAATCGGAGCCATAGGAAGGAAAGGTAAAAAGATACCAGACACTAACAGAGAGAAAATGTTCCCGAAATTAGAGCTGACCGTCATCTTGATATATTTGGTCATGTTGGCATAGACCTTACGTCCTTCAACTAGCCCTTTTTCAAGCACCATCAAATCCTTATCTAACAAAATGACATCAGCCGTTTCTTTGGCAATATCTACTGCTGTATCAACAGAAATCCCCACATCTGCCACTTTCATAGAAGGGGCATCATTGATCCCATCTCCCATATAGCCGACACAATGTCCATTCGATTTGATTTGTAAAATGATTCGTGCTTTTTGATCCGGAGAGAGTTTGGCAAAGACAGTCACTTTCTCAACTGCTTGGGCCAACTCTTCGTCCGTCATGGCGTCAATATCAGAACCCAACAAGATTTGATCAACATCTAAACCAACTTTTTCGCAAACTGCTTGGGTTACCTTCTCATTGTCCCCCGTCAAGATCTTTGTTTGAACACCGTGTTCTAACAAAGCTTGGATAGCAGGTGCTGCTGATGGTTTTGGTGGATCTAGAAAGGCAAGATATCCTGTTAGAATCATCTCTTTTTCATCTTCAACGGAGTAAGCAAAACCTTCTTTTAGGCCTGTTTTATAGGCGACTCCCAAGACTCGCAAGCCTTGTTGATTAAGTTGATCTACTTCTTTTAAGATTTCCACTCGGATATCATCCGTCAGAGGGCTAATCTGGCCTTGATATTCTACATGGGTTGAAATCGCAAGCATTTCCTCTAGGGCACCCTTGGTTACCAAACTAACAACTTCGTTCTCATCCTTGACGATGACACTCATTCGTCTGCGTTCAAAATCAAAGGGCAATTCATCTATTTTTTGGAAGCTAGTATCCAAATTTTGTAGAATAGCGTGTTCTTTAGCTTCTTTTTCAGTTCTACTGATAATGGCACGGTCCATCAAGTTTTTCAAACCGGTTTGAAAATAGGAATTGAGGTAGGCCCGTCTCAACACAGACAAATCCAAATCTCCATGTATGTCCAAAGGATATTCAAGGACAATTTCATCTTGGGTAAGGGTTCCGGTTTTATCTGTGCATAGGATATCAATAGCACCTAGGTCCTGTATGGCATTGAGTTTTTTGATGACGACTTTTTCCTTGGCCATGATAATGGAGCCTTTTGCTAGACTGGCCGTGATGATCATGGGTAGCATCTCAGGTGTAAGCCCGACACCCACGCTCAAAGCAAATACGCCAGCTTCTAACCAATCTCCATCTGTCAAGCCATTGGAAAGAAATACGATGGGAACCATGACCAACATCAAACGGATTAAGAGCCAAGAGATACTGTTCATCTCCCGTTCAAAAGAGGTCGGTTCGTCATAAGTATTGAGAGTCTGCTCTATTTCCCCCATCATGGTGTCATCACCGACCGCTAGAATCAAAGCCTTGGCACTTCCTGATATCACATTGGTTCCCATAAAGGCGAGCGCTTCTGCTTCTAGCAGACTATCAAAGCTTGACTGACTCATTTTTGACAAGGCTAGTTTTTCAACCGAGTCGCTTTCACCTGTCAAACCAGACTGTTGGACAAAGAAATCGCGTGATTCAATCAAAAGGAGATCTGCTGGAATCATATCTCCAGCACTCAACTTGACCATATCTCCAACGACCAAATCTTCAATTGCGACCTCTAAACTCTGGCCTTCGCGAATAACTGTGGCAGTGTTCACAATCATTTTTGATAGATTGGTCGCAGCCTTGTCACTCCGTAATTCTTGGACAAAGCGTATACCACCAGAGATTAGAACGAGAACGACGATGATGATAGAGGTCGTCGAATCTTCTTGTCCAGGCTTCGCCAACCAGACATTGGTCACCATGGAAATCATAGCGATGACCAGCAGGATGATTGTAAATGGATTGATAATAGATTCGTAAATCTTTTTGAGGATACTGTCTTCTTGACCCTTGGTGATGGTGTTTTCGCCATATAGGTCACGATTTTTCTCCACCTGCTCCTCAGTCAAGCCTGTTAGACTTGTCTTATAAAAAGATAGAGTTTCGTTTAAAGATGTGTGAATAGCTGCTGCTAATCTTTCTTTTGTAGTTTTCATTGGTTTCTCCTATCTGTATGAATGATGTGTTTCATACACAGAGACCAATCACTTTATAAGGGCAGAACGACACAAATCAGCGATTGGCTGTGTATGTGCGGTTCTGGGTGGTCGTCAATTTGCATCGTTTTTCTCCTTTCTTTTTCTTAAAACAGCAGAAAATCCTGCCATAAAATGGCAGGATTAAAAAACTAATTATCTGTTTTTTCGTTCAAGCTTTAACTCCATAGGGCGATGTAATGAGCTTAGTCTTGGCCTTCGCGACCAGGACTGTTGACCAACGAGTAGTGTCTCCACTGCTTTGCGGTAGTCATCCGTATCCCTATGGTAGCCTCACCTACCGTTTTCGTCTATCAGTATAAACCTTTAAAATATAAAAGTCAACGATTTATCATAATTTTCTTAAATGACAATTAATTCCTTCGGTGCTAGAGTCAACAATTCGCAACCGTTATCTGTAATTAAGATATCATCTTCAATACGAACGCCGTATTTTCCTTCAATATAAATACCTGGTTCATCAGTCAAGACCATACCGGATTTAATGACTTCTTTGGAAGTTTGGCTAAAGTAAGGTTCTTCGTGAATATCCAGTCCGATACCGTGTCCAATACCGTGGGTAAAGTAGTCACCATAGCCTGCCTCGATGATAATATCACGAGGAATTTTGTCAAAATCACGGAAACCTAAACCTGCCTTAGCTTGGTCAATCAGAGCTTGGTTGGCTTTCAGAACCGTATTGTAAATTTCTGCTTGCTCGTCACTGACATGGCCTAGATAGATGGTCCGTGTCATATCACTGACATAGTGGTCATAGAGACATCCGAAGTCCATGGTGATGGCTTCTCCCAGCTCTACGGGTTTATGCATGGGATGGGCATGTGGTTTAGAAGAGTTGATACCACTCGCTAAAATGGTATCAAAAGACAAGCCTGCCGCTCCTAGCTCACGCATGCGGAAATCAAGGAAGTTGGCAATCTCAATTTCAGTTTTTCCTGGTTTGATAAAGTCAAGCGCATCACGGAAAGCTTGGTCTGAGATAGAACATGCCTTGCGAATAGTCGCAATCTCTTTCTCATCCTTAATTATACGAAGCGCTTCAACAAACTGAGTCTGCGGAAGTAAATCCAAACCTGCAAAAGCTGCCTGCATACGGTGGTAATAAGAGACCGAAATCTCGTCCTCAAAACCGATGCGAGACAAACCCATATCCTTAACGATGCCTGCAATAACAGTCAATTCATCACGATCAGCCACAATCTCAAAACCTGTCACTTCTTGCTTGGCCGCAATGATATAGCGAGAGTCTGTCACCAAGACCTGACGGTCACGGCTGATGAAGGCTGTTCCGTTTGAACCCCAAAAACCAGTCAGATAATAGACGTTTTTAAGATTATTGATGATGATGCCATCTAGTTCTTTTTCTTGCATTTTAGCTAGAAATGCTTGTACACGTTTATTCATGATGTAACTTTCCTTTCAAATAGTGTCCTGTGTAGCTGGCTTCATTGGCAGCTACTTCTTCTGGGGTTCCTGTTGCGATGATAGTTCCACCACCGACACCGCCCTCAGGACCCAAATCAATAATGTGATCTGCCGTCTTGATAACATCTAGATTGTGCTCGATGACGAGGACTGTATTGCCATCGTCGACAAAGCGAGCCAAGACTTTAAGCAAGCGAGCGATATCCTCGGTATGAAGCCCTGTCGTCGGCTCATCCAGAATATAGAAAGACTTTCCTGTCGAGCGTTTGTGAAGCTCACTAGCCAACTTCATACGCTGGGCTTCTCCCCCAGAAAGGGTGGTAGCTGGTTGTCCCAAGGTCACATATCCTAGCCCCACATCCTTGATGGTCTGAAGTTTGCGTTGAATCTTGGGAATGTGTTGGAAGAATTCTACCGCATCGTTGACGGTCATATCCAAGACCTGCGAGATATTTTTTTCCTTGTAGTGAACTTCTAGGGTTTCACTGTTGTAGCGGGTTCCGTGGCAGACTTCACAAGCCACGTAAACATCTGGTAAGAAGTGCATCTCAATCTTGATAATTCCGTCACCTGAGCAGGCTTCACAACGACCACCCTTGACGTTGAAACTGAAACGACCCTTCTTGTAGCCTCGAATCTTGGCCTCGTTTGTCTGGGCAAAGAGGTCACGAATATCATCAAAAACTCCTGTATAGGTAGCAGGGTTAGACCTCGGCGTCCGTCCGATTGGACTCTGGTCAATATCAATCAGACGATCTACATGCTCAATCCCTGTAATCGTTTTAAATTTACCAGGTTTGTCTGAGTTACGGTTGAGTTTTTGAGCAATGGCTTTTTTGAGGATACTGTTGATTAAGGTCGACTTCCCTGAACCCGATACCCCCGTTACTGCGATAAATTTCCCTAATGGAAAGCGAGCCGTGACTTTTTGCAAGTTGTTCTCACGCGCTCCTGTCACTTCGATAAAGCGACCATTTCCGGAACGGCGCTCTGCTGGCACTGGGATGGCTCTTTTTCCTGACAAGTACTGACCTGTGATAGACTTGCTGTTGCGAGCCACCTGTTTGGGCGTTCCTGCAGCAACAATCTCTCCACCAAAGACTCCCGCACCAGGTCCGACATCAATCAGATAATCCGCCTCACGCATAGTATCTTCGTCGTGTTCTACCACGATGAGAGTATTGCCCAAGTCACGCATCTTTTTCAGGCTGGCAATCAGGCGGTCATTATCCCTCTGGTGAAGACCAATCGACGGCTCATCCAGGATATAGAGGACACCTGATAGGTTAGACCCAATCTGGGTTGCCAAGCGAATACGCTGGCTCTCACCACCTGAAAGGGTACCTGCCGAACGTGATAGAGTCAGATAGTTAAGCCCTACGTTATTAAGGAAGGTCAAGCG
Source organism: Streptococcus oralis (assembly GCF_001578705.1). Lineage (GTDB taxonomy): Bacteria > Bacillota > Bacilli > Lactobacillales > Streptococcaceae > Streptococcus > Streptococcus oralis_J. Next base: position 259,166 of record NZ_KQ969038.1, read on the forward strand.
ATCCTTGATTTCCTTGAGGATAGGACGGGCAATGATGGCCTCATTTTCAGACAAGGTCAGCTGACTCACCAACTCCAAGTGGTCTGCGATAGACAGGTCTGAGATTTCACCGATATGTGGCCCTTGCTCACCACCCACACGGACAGACAAGGCCTGATCGTTGAGACGATAGCCGTGACAGGTTCCACAAGTCAGCTCATTCATGTAGAGTCGCATCTGGGTACGGGTGTAGTCACTGTTAGTCTCATGGTAACGACGCTTGATATTATTGACAACTCCCTCAAAAGGAATGTCGATATCGCGCACACCGCCAAATTCATTCTCATAGTGGAAATGAAATTCCTTGCCCTCAGACCCATAGAGAATCAAGTTTTTATCTTCTTCTGACAAGTCCTCAAAAGGCTTATCCATATCCACTCCAAAGGCTGTCATGGCTTGTTCCAGCATGTTTGGATAGTAGTTGGATGAGATAGGATTCCAAGGAGCCAAAGCCCCCTCACGCAAAGTTTTGCTGGTATCAGGAACTACCAAATCAGTATCCACCTCCAGCTTGATGCCTAAACCATCACACTCGCTACAAGAGCCAAAAGGGGCATTAAAGGAGAAGAGACGAGGCTCTAACTCTGGAACAGTAAAGCCACAAACTGGGCAAGCATAATGCTCAGAGAAGAGCAACTCAGAATCGTCCATAGTGTCGATAATCACATAGCCTTCTGCGATACGAAGGGCAGCCTCAATGGAATCAAAGAGACGGCTACGAATACCTTCCTTGATGACAATACGGTCGACCACAACATCGATATTGTGTTGCTTGCTCTTGGACAACTCTGGAACTTCAGTCACATCATAGACCTCCCCATCCACACGGACGCGGACATAACCATCTTTCTGAACCTTTTCAATGACACTCTTGTGTTGCCCTTTTTTCTTGCGAATAACAGGAGCTAAGATTTGCAGACGTTGGCGTTCTGGCAATTCCAAGACCTTATCCACGATTTGCTCCACAGAAGAGGCCTTGATAGCCCCATGTCCGTTGATACAGTAAGGCGTCCCCACACGTGCGTAGAGGAGACGCAGATAGTCATTGATTTCAGTCGTGGTTCCCACGGTCGAACGAGGATTTTTGCTAGTCGTTTTCTGGTCGATAGAAATAGCTGGGCTGAGGCCATCAATGGCATCCACATCTGGTTTCTCCATGTTGCCCAAGAACTGGCGAGCATAGGCTGATAGACTCTCTACATAGCGACGTTGCCCCTCAGCATAGAGGGTATCAAAAGCTAGACTGGATTTCCCTGAACCTGACAAACCGGTAACGACGACCAGCTTGTCTCGTGGAATTTCCACATCGATATTTTTTAAGTTATGGGCACGCGCCCCATGAATCACAATTTTATCTTGCATCTTTGTTCTTTCTAGTCCATTATTGCTTTCCATTATACCAAAAAATGTGAAATTCTATTACCCAAAAAGCTGTTTTTATAGTATAATAGTACGGTGCAAAAAATGAATCACTGAATAGTAGGAAAGGATAGGGGATGTGAAACAGGTTTTTCTCTCAACAACAACTGAATTTAAAGAGATCGACACGCTTGAACCGGGTACTTGGATCAATCTCGTCAATCCTACACAAAATGAATCGTTGGAAATCGCCAACGCCTTCGATATCGACATCGCCGACCTCCGGGCACCGCTCGATGCGGAAGAAATGTCCCGTATTACCATTGAAGATGAGTATACCTTGATCATCGTGGACGTTCCCATCACAGAGGAGAGAAACAATCGCACCTACTACGTAACGATTCCGCTGGGGATTATCATCACCGAGGAAACCATTATCACTACCTGCTTGGAAGCCCTCCCAGTTCTCGATGTCTTTATCAACCGTAGACTGCGTAACTTTTATACCTTCATGCGTTCACGTTTTATCTTCCAGATTCTCTACCGTAACGCCGAGCTTTACCTGACAGCTCTCCGTTCGATTGACCGTAAGAGTGAACAAATCGAAAGTCAACTTCACAAGTCTACTCGAAACGAAGAGCTGATCGAGCTCATGGAATTGGAAAAGACCATCGTCTATTTCAAGGCCTCGCTTAAGACAAATGAGCGCGTGATTAAGAAATTGACTAGCGCAACCAGCAATATCAAGAAATACCTAGAAGACGAAGACCTACTCGAAGACACTCTGATTGAAACCCAACAGGCCATCGAGATGGCAGATATCTATGGAAATGTCCTTCACTCTATGACAGAGACCTTTGCCTCTATCATTTCCAACAACCAGAACAACATCATGAAAACCCTGGCTCTCGTGACCATTGTCATGTCTGTCCCAACCATGATCTTCTCAGCCTATGGGATGAACTTCAAGGATAATGAAATCCCTTTGAACGGTGAACCACACGCCTTCTGGTTAATCGTCTTTATCGCCTTTGCTATGAGTGTTTCGCTCACTCTCTATCTCATCCATAAAAAATGGTTCTAAGAGGAATCCCTATGTCTCAGATTGATTTACAAAAACTAACCAAGAAAAACCAAGAGTTTATCCACATCGCTACCCAACAATTTCTCAAAGATGGGAAAACAGACGCTGAAATCAAGGCTATTTTTGAGGAAGTTATTCCCCAAATCCTTGAAGAGCAAGCCAAAGGAACGACAGCTCGTTCCCTCTATGGCGCACCGACCCACTGGGCTCATAGCTTCACTGTCAAGGAGCAATATGAAAAAGAGCATCCAAAAGAAAATGACGATCCAAAACTCATGATTATGGACTCAGCCCTTTTTATCACCAGTCTCTTTGCATTGGTTAGCGCTCTGACTACGTTCTTCTCTACAGATCAGGCTATTGGCTATGGGTTGATTACCCTCTTGTTGGTTGGACTTGTAGGAGGACTTGCCTTCTACTTGATGTACTACTTTGTCTACCAGTACTATGGACCAGATACAGACCGTAGCCAGCGTCCTCCATTCTGGAAATCAATCCTCGTCATCCTGGCCTCTATGGTCCTTTGGTTGGTTGTCTTCTTTGCAACAAGCTTCCTACCAGCTAGCCTTAACCCCGTACTTGCTCCATTGCCACTAGCTATTATCGGCGCAGTTCTCCTAGCCCTTCGTTTCTATCTCAAGAAACGTTTCAATATTCGAAGCGCAAGCGCGGGCCCGTCACGTTATTAAGAAAAGTGAAAAGCTATGGCATATAGTCAATCTTTAGCTCAGCAGATTCGAAAAATTCTAGCACTCAAACCTCCTCCCCAAATTTTCGAAGAAGAGCTAGAAGAAAAGAAACTGTTTGGCGGCCTTGCCTTTATGATTCGTGGGAAAATGGTCCTTACAGTCAGTTCCAGAAAGGACGAGCTGGTTATGGTGAGAATTGGCAAAGAAATGGAAAAACAAGTTCTACCCCGAACAGGAGCTCATACTACATTGATGAGAGGACGCCTTTATCATGGCTACATAGACCTAGATATAGAAGGTCAAAAAGAACTGCCTTACTGGATTGATTTAGCCCTCTCCTATAATCAAGAGTTGACCAAGTAACTCATATCTAGTGAGATTAGAAAAACAAGAAGCAACTGCTCAGGCGGTTGCTTTTTTGCTTGCTTTCTTGATATTCAATAGCACTTCTGAGTCTAATTCCTATAGTTTTCTCTCACCTTTTGTGATAAAATAGGCTCAATCTATTTCTGGGAGGATGAGTTATGGTTTCTACTATTGGTATCGTGAGTTTATCTAGTGGCATTATCGGAGAGGATTTTGTCAAACACGAAGTGGACTTAGGTGTCCAACGTCTCAAGGACTTGGGACTCAATCCTATCTTTTTGCCCCATTCGTTAAAAGGTTTAGACTTTATCAAGAACCATCCTGAAGCGCGTGCAGAGGATTTGATGCAGGCCTTCTCTGATGATAGCATCGACATGGTCCTATGTGCCATCGGTGGAGACGACACCTATCGTTTGTTGCCCTACCTTTTTGAAAATGACCAGCTTCAAAAGGTTATCGAACCAAAGATTTTTCTTGGCTTCTCGGATACCACTATGAACCACCTTATGTTGCACAAACTAGGGATCAAGACTTTTTATGGGCAATCCTTTCTAGCAGACATTTGTGAATTGGACAAGGGGATGTTGCCCTATAGTCTCCACTACTTTAAAGAATTGATCGAGACAGGAAAAATCTCAGAAATTCGCCCTAGTGACGTTTGGTATGTGGAACGAACTGACTTCAGTCCCAAGGCTTTAGGAACACCTCGTGTCAGTCATGCAAATACCGGTTTTGACTTGTTACAAGGAAATGCTCAGTTTGAGGGAGAAATTCTCGGTGGTTGCCTTGAGTCTCTCTATGATATCTTTGACAATTCTCGATACGCAGACAGCACGGAGCTCTGCCAAAAATACAAACTTTTCCCTGACTTGTCAGACTGGGAAGGAAAGATTCTCTTGTTAGAAACAAGCGAAGAAAAGCCTAATCTGGAAGACTTCAAAAAGATATTGCAGACTTTGAAAGAAACTGGGGTATTTGAAGTCATCAGTGGACTCTTGGTCGGAAAGCCAATGGATGAAACCTTCTATGACGACTATAAGGAAGCACTATTGGATATCATTGATAACAATATCCCGATTGTCTATAATCTAAATGTCGGCCACGCAACTCCAAGAGCCATTATCCCTTTTGGCGTTCACACCTATGTAGATGCACAGGAGCAAGTCATTCACTTTGACTATAACAAAAAAAGCTGAGAACAGATTCTCAGCTTCTTCTCTTGTATAACTACTAAAACGTCACATATTACTGATGACTAAAATCATAAAAGAGAGACTGTTTCATAGTATGTGAACTAGCAAGGGATAGTAAATATTTTCTTTTTCTTTTACATAAATAATCGAAAAAACTAACCCCCACCCAAATAACTAACTGCACTGATCCACTCTGATAAACTTAAATTATGCATATGAGTAAATGCAAAGGCAAGGCCGACCAAAAAGACACTCAGCCAAGTGTACTGACCCCCAAAAGTTGGACAAATAATTATTGAAAGGATTTAGTTCTGTATTGCACAGGGCTAAGTCCTTTTAGTTTGACTTTGATTCGTTTGTTGTTGTAATAATCAATATAGTTTACAACAGCTTGTTCCAATTGCTTAATTGACTGAAACGTCTCCTCATAACCGTAAAACATCTCAGACTTAAGAATTCCAAAGAAGGACTCCATCATACCGTTGTCTGGACTATTCCCCTTACGTGACATGGAAGGCTGAATACCTTTACTCTCTAAAAAGCGATGATAATACTGGTGTTGGTATTGCCAACCCTGATCACTATGTAGAATAGTGTTCTCATAGTATTCTTCTGTGAAGGCCTGCTCTAACATCATTTTCATTTGTTCCAAGTTCGGTGTGGTAGAAAGATTATAGGCAATAATTTCGCTGTTAAAGCCATCTAAAACTGGTGATAAGTAAAGCTTTTGAGTACTTGCTGGAATGGCAAATTCTGTCACATCTGTGTAGCACTTTTCCATTGGTTTGGATGCTTCAAATTGGCGTTGAATAAGGTTATCTGCTTTCTTGCCAATCTCTCCTTGATAAGAAGAATACTTCCGTTTACGACGAATTCGAGCACTTAAACCAAGGATTTTCATCAAGCGTTGAACTTTCTTATGATTGACCGCATAACCACGATTCCTTAATTCTAAATGGATTCGGCGATAGCCATAATTTCCTTTGTGCTCAGTAAAAATAGCTTGAATTTCAGCTTTAAGATCTTTATCTTTGTCAAGCCCATCTAGTTCCTTCAACTGATAGTAGTAAGTTGAGCGAGGTAAACGAGTCACTTCAAGAAGTAAATCTAGTCGAAATCCTCCTGAAGCCATTTCTCTAATTGTCTCTGCCTTTCTCGCTGTATGGCTTCGTCCCTGTCTTCCAGCTCTTTTAACTTTTTTAAGTAAGCCACCTCAGTCCGTAAGCGTTCATTCTCCTCTTGGAGTCGCTCTAGTTCTGTCATTTCTTCCCAAGTTTTCTTCCGTTTACGTCCCATTTTAGGTACTCTCCCTCTTGTTTTCTCAACAATAGTATACCCGTTTTTCTTGTATTGTGCCAGCCAATTTGAAAGCATCCCACTACTTGGAAGAGCATAATCAAGACTAACACTTCTAAGTGAACAACCTCCAAGCAGAACTTTATCTATCATTGCTTGTTTTAGTTCTGGAGAATAATAACGATTCTTCCCTTTTTTGATGATTTCTATTCCGTAATGGTCAATTAATTTCACCATATACTTTAGACTAGAAGCATCCACACCAAATCTTTTTGAAAGCTGTTTGAAGCTTTGTCCTTGTTTTATTAGTTCATAGATTTGAACTTTATCTTCATAACTCAATTTCATAATAAAACACCCCAAAAGTTAGATTTTTTCTGTCTAACTTTGGGGGCGCAGTTCAAAGTTGGTAGACTTTTCCTCAAATATCTCAATAAAATTTGACGGAAAAAGAGTTCTTCCACAAAAGGTCCGATGACACAAGCAAAAACAGCTATCAGTAATGGTTGCTCTTGAAAGGTACTTTGAATATTCGACTGGTTTAGACCTTGTCCGTCTAGCCCCAAAAACTGTCTCAATATTCCCGAGATAAAGCCAAAGAAAACAGTCATCAGAATGAGAAATAGCCATCCTGTTAAGACGCCAAATAAGAATTTTCTCTTAGTTTTTCTAATCTCATTCCATTGTTGGATTAATCTATCCTTAAATAAAAAAGAACCATACAGAGCTAATACTACATAAACTAGATAATTCGTAATTGAAGATGGCATCAAGGAAGCTAACCATTTAACACCGTCAAAAACAAAGAGAATTGTATAGAGAAGCACAAAAATAAGGATTCTCTTATGTTTGTTGGACATCATTTATCTCCCCTTCCACTCACAATCATTCTCATGGTCATCAACCAGACCTGCAGCCTGAAGAAATGACAAAACTGCCACAGGACCTGTGAACTTGAAGCCCTGTTTTTTGAGATCCTTAGCTACCAGCTCTGACAAGGCTGTTTTGGCCGCTACCTCTTGGTAGTCAGGGACATCATGGACTATTGTTTTTCCTTCAACAAAAGACCAGAGATAAGCGTCAAAAGAGCCATAGGTTTCCTGGACTTGTAAAAATGCATGGGCGTTGGCACGCGTCGCAAAGAGCTTGGCACGGTTTCGGATGATGGCTGGATTCTCTAACAAGGTTTCCAATTCCTCGTCGGTCATTTCTACGACACGCTGAAGATCATATTGGTGAAAGGCTTCTCGGAAAGCCTGACGCTTATTAAGTACCGTTTCCCAAGATAGACCTGCCTGATAGGTTTCCATACAAAGAAGTTCAAATAACTTTTGATCGTCATGAAGAGGTTGCCCCCACTCTTCGTCATGGTAGGCAATATAAAGGGGATTGGTCATTTTGACCCAGCCACAGCGGGTTTTCATAGTCTATTCTCCTATTTCACCAGCATCTTGAGAGCTGACTTGATATAGTTCTCTGCTGTATCCGTCGTTCCTTCAAAGAATTTCTTGATTTTCTTGAGCTCAGTTGCCTTGTAGCCCAATGCCAACATAGCTTCCATAGCTTCTTCCAGTTCTTGGTTTTCAGCGCTGGTTTGCACTGCCACCTTGGCAGGAAGATCATCACTAGCCACGACTACCTTGCCTTCCAAGTCTAGCACCATCTGCTGGGCTGTTTTCTTGCCAATCTTTGGAAACTTGGTCAAGTAAGTGATGTTCTTGGTCTCAATCGCTTGAACCAGACCAGCATTATCATCGGCAGCGATAATAGCAAGAGCTGATACAGGACCAATCCCTGAGACCGAGATCAGACTAAGAAAGAGTTTCTTCTCATCTTCTGAGCGAAAACCATAGAGCAGATGTGCGTCCTCACGGACAACTTGGTGCACATAAATTTGAGTTTTTTGATTGACCTGACCTGAGTAAGCATAGGGATTGGCTACATGCAAGATATAACCGATACCATTCGCCTCTAGGACAATGTATTTAGCAGTGATTTGGGTAATGCTACCTTTTAGATATTCGTACATAGGATTCCTTTACAGACAATATTTTACTTATCTAAGTATATCACACTTTTTATCATCGCTATTAATATTGTACCTAGAATGTGACTTCGAACGATTTAGCGATGAGACTTCTTTCTTAAGTAGTCCCACTAAACATAGAGACTAAGAACCTGTATTCACAAAAAAATGTTAAACTAAAGTTATGACACGAAAAGCATATGATACTGATTTAAACGATCAAGAATGGGCTAAGATTGAACCCTATTTCTCCAAACACCGCACCTATAAATGGTCGAAACGAGAACTTGTTAATGCGACTTTGTACATCACTAAAACAGGCTGTCAATGGCGCATGCTCCCTCATGACTTCCCTCCTTATCCAACGGTATGGAGTTTCTTTCGTCGTGCTAAGGCGAGTGGTTTGTGGGATACCATCTTGACAGAGCTGGTTAAAAAAAGCGACTAAAAGCTGGTAGGTCAGTCTCTCCAACCTATGCTATCATAGATTCTCAGAGTGTGAAAACAACGGACGCTGCAGAGGAACGAGGTATTGACGGCGGTAAAAAAGTAAAAGGGAGAAAGCGCTACATTGTGGTTGATACCATGGGGAATCTTCTTGATGTTGTGGTTCATGCAGCTAATCTTCATGACACAAAATCAGGGATTTTAGTAGCGCGTCAAGTGATGGCACAATTCCCGACAATCAAGGCTTTTTCAGCTGATGCTGGTTATAGGAAAAGTTTTGAAGAGATGATGGCACAGGAGTTTCAGTGTCCAGTAGATATTTCTGAAAAAATCAAAGGAAGTTGGCGCATCATCCCAAAGCGTTGGGTCGTAGAGCGGACTTTCTCATGGTTGAATCACTCGCGAAGATTAGCCAAGGATGTTGAAAAATCTGTATCATCTGAAGTTGCTTTTGTAAAACTATCTCACATTCGTCGGATCTTAAGGACGTTATGATGTTGTGAATGCAGGTTCTAATAAAAATCTATGCGAGTCCAGATTTTTGCTCTATATCTACTTTCGCCCAAATGGTAAAAATAGAAAACAACCTAGAACCTTTTATTTTCAAGGATTCTTGGTTGCTTTAAATTTAGGATACCTCTAAAAAGTCCAGTCGATAGAATCTATCATCATAAACTCGCTCAACCTACAATTAACGTATATAAATTGTAGCCATTTAACGTCAAAACAGCTAAAACAACTACCTGAAATACACGAACTACTTTATCCTCCGATAATACTTTACTACATTTAGCACCCAAAATCCCTCCTAAAATAGCCGAACATACTACAAATACTAGTACTGACCAATCAAAATGATTAAAATGCACTACAAACATCAAGGATAGAATTTTAGATAGTTGTGAAAAGAAAATTGTGGCAATCGAATAGACCGTTGCCAACTTAATCGGCACAGAAAACAAAATCATAAATAAAGAAACATTTATTGGACCGCCTCCAATCCCTAAAAAGCTTGACAGCAGACCTAAGATGATGCCGCAAGTCACATACCAAAATATTCCTTGTAGCTGATAAGATTTAAAGTAATTTTTAGAGGCTAGCAACGAAAAGACTAACACCAAAATCGTTATTACAATCTGTGTTAACTGAGCTGTGCCATCATTTGTTAAGGCTAACAGGCCATCAAAAAGCAGACTGCCTAGGTAACCTCCTAGGAGCGACCCCAAAGCTAGATAGAGAAGCCTAGAAAATTCCAATTTCACTCCAGATTGAACTTGACGTACAGTCGATACTGACGACATGACAAAAACTGCGACCGTAGAATAAAAGGAAATCGTTGCGACAGAGTCAAGAGCAATAAAATCAAACGCTGGCTTGATGATAACTCCGCCACCCATTCCAGATATGGAGCCTATCGTATTGGCAAAAATAATAACGATAAAATAAAGTATTTCCTTTAGCATCCTAATCCTCAAACCAGACTAATCTATATCTTTTACACAGCGAAATCCCATATTCTGACTGCTAGACATGGCTGTGTTGCTATTGCGGGCACACATGCGATAGCGATTGCAGTAAGAGAAATGGCAGAGGAATGAACCTCCCTTAATCGCATACAGTTCATCATCCTGTACTTGATGAACATGCCAAAAATCTTTTCCGCTGACCTTTTGAAACGATACCAGTTCAATTTTTCCTGGATTTACACACCACTCCCATACATTCCCAATCATTTGGTACAGTCCATAAGGGTTTGGTGGATAGGTACGAACCGGCGCAGTACTAGCATAACCATCATCCAATGTATTGGTATTTGGAAAATCCCCTTGCCAAGTATTGCAGACATGCTTGCCATCAAATACTAACTCGTCTCCCCAATAATACTGCTCATTATCCGTTCCGCCCTGTGCTGCTATTTCCCACTCAGCTTCTGTTGGCAATCGTTTCCCTGCCCATTGACAGTAAGCCACCGCATCATTTCGGGTTACATGTACTACAGGATGATCCAAGCGGTCCTCGATAGAGGAGTGCGGTCCTTCTGGATGACGCCAAGAAGCGCCTTCTACAGCTATCCACCAAGGCGTTTTATGTACCTCGATTGGATATTGTTCCGAATCATCTAAGAAGTATTTGAAAACATAGGACCAGCCGATTTTTTCAGCCTCTGTAACATAGCCAGTTTCTGTTACAAATTTTAAAAATTCTTCATTTGTAACGGTCGTTTCATCTATGTAAAAACCCTCAATCGTGACTTCTGTCCGCGGCGTTTCAAAATCATATTCAAAACCAATTTTTTCATTGGTCCCAATATGATAGGTTCCAGCTGGTATACGAATCATCCTTCTTGTCCTTTCAGTCTTTTTTACGCAAATTTAACCGTTCAAACTGCTCTTCTGGAGCTTCTAATTTCTCCAGTTCAGCAATAAGAGCTTGCTTCATTTGCTCCTCTTTTTCTTGATCATGCAGCGGATGCTCCTGACCGGCATCTGCTGTTAAATCAAAGAGCAAGCTGTCTTTGGTGTACTCGCTCATATCACCCAGACCATCTAAAATAGCTGCTTTCTTTATCGGTACTTTATAGACTGGGAAGTCTGTACGCTTCAAAAAGCGCCCCATTTCAATGTCTTCGGGATTTTGCTCTCCAAGATAATGACGAATGGTCGTCGGAATTCCTGCATACTCATACAAAGGTGCATTTTTTCTGTTAGGCGCTCTGAAATAGGTGTATTTTCCATCTGTAATATTGACTGTAATCCCATGCGCACCATAGACAGCATAGTCTTTATCGTTTTTATCACCTTTGATCAGCGGAAGCCAAGATTTTCCTTGTACCTCTTCTGGTGTGTCAATATCAAAATAATCTAACAAGGTTGGCATAATATCAATATTTTGTGAAATGGTATCAATACGCTCACCAATCTTCCGGTGCTTTGGATCTCTGACAAAGAGCGGAATCGCAGCTAATTCATTGAAATTATGCATATAATTCTTGCCGAATAGATCGCGTTCCCCTAAGAAATAGCCATGATCTGATGTCACAATAATCAATGTGTCATCATATAAATTCAGCTCTTTCATCTTATCAATCAAATAACCAAAATGAACATCTGTCATCGTCATCAAGGCCGCATAACGTTTACGGATATAATCAACCGCTTCCTCAGGCACATCAACCGCTCCGTAATTAGGAGTTTCAAAGTAAGGTCCTGTATAAACATCGTCATACATCTTCATATATTTTGATGGTACATCAAACGGCTCATGCGGATCAAAAACCTCTACCTGAATAAAGAAATCATCCTCATCTTTATTCAGCTCTAGCCATTCACAAGCTGATTTGAAGGTTCGTGGCGTAGGATACAAATCCTCATTTTCATACCATTTTTCGCGATTAGCTTGGTACTGACGGCGCAATTTCCCATAATACTGTTCTGGCATCCATTCGGGATCTTTGATGCGAGATACCCAAGGGTCGCCTTCTTGTCCACGATGGAAGTCCCAGGTTGTGAATTGGTTGATATAGCCTTCACCACCCAGCCTAAAGTAATGCGTGTGGTCAGTGGTCAAATGCGAATAGATACCATGATCTTGCAAAACTTTTGACACTGTAATATCATAAGGCTCGATTGGTCCCCAAGAACGCTCCAAAAAGTTAAGCCGGCCCGTCATAATATCACGACGGGCTGGCATACAAGGGGTCGAACCGATATAGTGGTTATCAAAAGTTGTAGAATCTTTCGCAAAAGCATCCAGATTAGGTGTTGAAACGAAGCTATCTTGATTATAAGCCTTCAAAAAATCCTTTCGTAAGGTGTCCATCAACACGAGAACAACTTTCATACAACTACCTCGTTTCTTTCATAACTTGATTATACAATGATTCCAAAATAGGACAGCAGAATTGCCAAGCCAATGATAACAAAAATCATCGCGACAACGTGTTTGCCATTCCACTTCTTCATCAAATAAAGACAGAGCAATGTCAATAATAATGGTAACAAATTAGGCAGAACTTTGTCCAGCATTTCTTGAACTTTAATAGCGTCATCGCCTTTACCAAATTGTAAGCCTAGATTGAGTTTTACAGTTGAGGTGATGAGTGCTCCAGCTACCATTACCCCTAAAACATTGGCAGAGGTGGTAATCCGGTCAAGAATTTTCTTCCCATTTTCTGAAGTTAAAATGTCTTTTCCTTTTTGATAGCCTAAATGAATACCATAATATTTCAGAGGGAAGTACAGGGCATTGATCATCAAGAACATGAGGAATGGTCCGATAAAATTCCCCTGAACTGCAAAGGAAGCTCCGATACTTCCAGCGATTGGGAACCAAGTGAAGTTAAGCAGGCTATCGCCCAGCCCAGCTAGCGGTCCCATCAGACTGGTTTTCACTGCGATAACAGACTCTTTTTCATCTTCAGCTGTCGTTTCTTCCAAGGCTGTTGTCACACCAAGAATAAATGGAATGAGAACTGGGTGACTATTAAAGAACTCCAAGTGGCGTTTCTGCGCATTGATTCGTTCTTCCTCGCTTTTGTCTTTATACAAACGTGAAAGAACAGGTGTCAAGGCAAACAAAGTACTCAAACTCTGCATACGTTCGTAGTTATGAGAGAATTGAATCATTTGACAACGCCAAAACATTTTATTCAAATCTTTTTTTGTAATTTTGTTTTCGTTTGTCATAAATCAAACTCTCCTTCTCCATCTGCTACAACGACTGTTGCTTCCGTATCGTCTTCTTTTGTTTTTGTTTCACCACGATTCATCATGATGTCATACAGTGCAGCCGCAACCAAGGCAAAGATGGCGATACCGACTGTTGGAATTTGCAAGAATGTCGCTAAGGCAAAACCGAGAGTCAAGAAAATCCACATATTCTTCTTGAGCATCATGGAAAGCAACATCGCTAAACCAACTGCTGGAATTAGTTTAGAAGCTACCGTCAATCCAGTTAAAACAAATTTAGGAATAACACCTAAAACAGCTTCAACAGCTGGAGCCCCTAACCAAACTGCAATAAAGACCGGTACGGCTCTACTTAGGAAGAACAAAAGACCTCCTAAATACTGTAGTTTGTCAATCTTTCCAAACTCTCCTGATTGGACGATTTTATCTGCACTATGAACCAAAGAAACATTAGTTGTCATCATAATCATGCTTAGCTGCTGAACAAGAAGGGCTACTGGAATAGCAACCGCAACACCAGCTGCTTCACCGCCGCCAGATAAGATACCGATAGCAACACCAACGACAGCTCCTGAAATAACATCAGGTGGTTGATAAGCTCCAACATTGTTTGTTCCTAACCACATCAGCTCTAGAGTTCCAGCGATAATCAAGCCTTGGACAGGATCGCCCAGCAAGATACCGACTACAACACCAGCTAACAATGGTTTTCTAAAGCCGAGATGCGGACCAAATTGGTCAAGTGCACAAAGACCTGCCCAAACCGCCACAAGTAACGCTTTGAAAATCATATGATTTTCTCCTTTCTAATTTTTCTATTTTTTTGTAAAACTATCTAATTAATTTCTAGGACTAAATCAAGGTTCTGTAGTCAATTCGCGGATCTTTGGGCACCATTTGCACATTAATGTGAATCTCTTTATCCATCAAGTCTAAAAACGCTTGATGCTCTTCATCTGTCACAGAAATAGCTTTTTCTAGTCTTCTACGTCCGTCACGGAAACGCATTCCACCAGCATTAACTTCATTAATTTGCAATCCTTCATCTACCAAAAATTTAATATCAATCGGGTTGGTAAATAATAGCATGGTTCGTTTTTTGATATCACTTTTCTTCATAACTTCTGCAAATTGTTTGACTCCAAAAATCATTACTTTAACACCCGCAGGCACAGCGAAATTCGCAACACTGTGCTGAACTGGATCATTTTTAGCTTCATCATTAATAATTAAGATTTGTTCAATTTCATAATTACGAGTCCAAGTAGTTGCCACTTGACCATGAATCAAGCGGTCATCAATTCTAACAAGTTCTACTGCCATTTCTATGTCTCCTTCTATAAATCAAATGAATCTTCCTCAATAGGTTCGGAAGTTATTGTCTTATCAACAATTGACATTGTATTCGGTAATATATTTTTTATTACCTCTGCTGCCTCTAACAAGCGTAACTCCGAGTGCATAAACAATTCAATTAACAAGGGCAAATTAAAGCCTGTTACTATCAATACATTTCCATTAGTTTCTAAAAAACGATAGGATGCATTAAACGGAGTTCCACCAATAATATCTGTCAGGATAACCCATTCCTCATCTGCATATACGGACGTAACTGTCACAATTTCTTCATACATTGATTCTATCGTCGAATCCATTGTCACTGATAACGTATTAACACGATTTTGTGAACCTAAAATCATTTCTGCACTTTCTACCGCAGCTTTTGACATCGGTCCATGACTTATAATAAGATATCTCATCATTTCCCTCCTAAATTATATTTATGATATCGCTTACAATTCTAATTATAATCTTTTTTAATCATTTGTCAACACTTTTTGTTCTATTTTTGTTCATTTTTTGTTAATTATGTTATTTAATGTTAATTTTTGTTATTTTTTGACAAAATTATATGTTGATTTGTGCTTTTTGTTGAAAAAATGACATTTTGATGATATTATAAATTTAAAAGATAACAAGAAGGAATCTACTATGAAAAAAAATGAGCGAATAAAATTTATCCTAGATACAGTAAACGTTAAAGGCTATGTTTCAATTCAAGAACTTGCTCAACATCTCAATGTATCCAACATGACAATCCGACGCTATTTAACTGAACTAGAAGAAAAAGATGAATTAATAAAGGTTCATGGCGGAGCAGAAAGTAAATTAGTTCAAAATGAAAAATCACAATTCGAAAAACAATCCTTATACATGAACGAAAAAAAAGAAATCGCAGATATCGCTTCTCATTTTATTAAACCTGGCGAAACTATTTTTATCGGCTCTGGAACAACACTAGAACAATTAGCATATAAAATCGATGAAGAAGATATACGAGTTGTTACCAATAGCTGGCCTGTTTTCGTCATACTAAATCAAAAAAATTTTAAGGAATTAGTATTAGTAGGCGGAACATATCGTGAACGAACAGGTGCATTTGTCGGAAAAACAGCATTTAATTGTTTAGAATCAATGAATTTTACTAAAGCTTTCATCAGCTGTAATGCTATATATGGTACAAACATCTCAACATTCACTGAAAGTGCTGGGGATATACAAACTGCAGCCTTAAATAAAGCACAAGAAAAGTTTTTACTAGTAGATCATTCAAAGTTTAATAAAATCGATTTCTATCAATTTTACAATTTAGAAGATATTAACTATTTGATTACTGACCACAATATAGAAGAAAAAACAATTGCGAAATACTCTCAATTTGTTAAAATTTTATCATCTAAAACAATAGATTCTCTTTTTTAAATTTAAAGCAGGAAATACACATGAAAAAGATATCCGTACTAATCAAACCATCCTCATCTCTTTGTAATATTCGATGTAAATACTGTTTTTATGCTGACGTAACTTCATTACGAGAAGTTCGTTCCTATGGAAAAATGAAGCCCGAGACTACTGAAAAAATGATTGAACATTTATTTATAGATTTATCTGACGGAGATGAGTTGTCCATAGGATTCCAAGGAGGAGAGCCTACTTTAGCGGGATTATCTTATTTTAAGCATCTTATCACTTGCGTACAAAAACAGACAAAAAAAGTTTCTGTACATTATTCAATACAAACAAACGGAATTCTCATCAATAAAAAATGGTGTGAATTTCTCAAAGAAAATAATTTCTTAGTCGGTTTATCAATAGATGGAACACCCATTCTACATGATATGAGTCGACTTGACCCAAGAGGGAGAGGAACCTTCCAAAAAGTAATACAGACAAAACGTCTTTTTGATGATTATTCAATCGAATATAATGTGCTTTGTGTTTTAACGCAAGAATTAGCTCAACATGCAAAAGATATCTTTCTTTTTTTAAAACAAGAAAATATCCACTATGTCCAATTTATCCCTTGCTTAGATGAACTGAATCCAAGCGAAAAAAGTTCTTATGCACTTACTCCTCAGAAATTCTTTCAATTCTACCATGATATCTTACCTCTTTGGCTAACTGAATTAGCTAATGGACACTATATATCCATTAAATTATTTGATGATATTTTTAATTTAATTGTAAGAAAAGAAGTAAACGCTTGCGGACTTGTCGGAAATTGTAGTATTCAATATGTCATAGAAGGAGATGGAAGTGTCTATCCTTGCGATTTTTTCGCTTTGGATGAATACAGAATGGGCTTCATCCAAGAAATGGGATTGAAAGAACTCTTTTCTAGCAAAATTGCTAAACAATTTTTATATTCTCGTCCACTATCGAACATTCCTTCCAAATGTACATCCTGCCCTTTTCTAAACATATGTCGTGGTGGATGTAAGCGAATGAAAAATTCAATGTACGTTGATGAAAAAAATGATTTCTGTGGCTATCGATCTTTTTTAAATGAATTTATACCTAAAATAACTAACATAATGGCTTTGATAAATAATTATTAATCTATGCAAAAATGAGTAACTGCTATAATCTGTTCTCCAGAATAGTTCAGTCACTCATTTTTATGCTAAATTAAAATCCAATCTTTGTATATCTAATAATCTCAGCAAATCTTCTATTATCTCACTTCAAACATCGTTTAATATTTCCCCAACTCACGAAGGCTCGTATGATTTTCCTGAATACGTCGGAACATTTTTTCCATATCCGACTTGGTAAAATGCACCAAAACAGGACGTCCATGAGGACAGTTGTAGGGATTGTCACATTGAGAAAGTTGATAGAGAAGCTGTCTGGCTGAGTGGTCATCGATACGATGGTTGGCCTTGATAGACCGCTTGCAGGACATCATGATAGCTAGCTCTGCTCGATATTTTTTGATCGAAACTTCCTTGGTCAAGAGGAGCATGTCGCACATTTCATAGATGCCAGATTCGATTTCTTCTTCCGTCATCCAAATAGGATGTTCACGTAGGATAAATTGATTTTCTCCGTACTCTGCTAGAAAGACGCCCACTTCCTCTAAGAGAGGCATTCTTTCCCTGAGACGAAGGGCATCATCTGCAGGAAATTCAAAGATGTAAGGTACTAGGAGTTGTTGCTGGCTCTGATCAACATTGCCAATACTTTCACGATACTCCTCATACTTGACCCGTTCCTGGGCTGCATGTTGGTCTATGATATAGAGCCCATCTCGGCCCTGGGCAAAGAGATAGGTCCCATGCATTTGCCCGAAAAATTCCAACTCTGGGAAGCTTGAAGATTCTTCTCGCTCCAGCTTATCATAAGCCTTATCAAGACTAGCTAAGTCTAACTCTGGATGGTCTAGTTGGTCGTAGTTAGCAGGCTTTCTCTCTGCAAAATGGAGCTTTGCTGGCTTGGTCAGCTGGTCCAAGGTTTCCTTGGCAAACAGGGTCAAGTCCTGTCCTTCATCAGTCAATTCAACCTGATAATCAGCTACTTCAGCTTGACTAGGTTTTGAGAGTTCTGTTTTTTCATAGTAAAGCGTATTTTCTTTGAGTGGGAGAATGGTCTGCTCTACCTTTTGACGATTACGCACGGTAGATTTGGCAAGATTTTCCAAGGCATCAGGGATCAAGGCTTGCTCTTTAAGACTGTTGGAAATGGCCTCTGAAAGCAACGCCATTAGCTCTCTTTCCTTGGAAATCCGCACCTCTTGCTTGGTTGGATGCACATTGACATCAGCTAGATAGGGGTCAATATGGATATGAATGACAGCCAGTGGAAAACGCCCCACCATAAGCTTGCTACCATAACCATCAAGAATAGCACGGTTGAGCAAGAAGTTCTTGATATAACGCCCATTGATGAAGAGACTGATATAATTGCGGTTGGCTCGAGTCAACTCAGGCAAGGACACAAAACCTGTAATTTCGAAATCTAAGTCAGAATTCTCAATGGCAATCATCTTCTTAGCACTCGCCAAACCATAAATTCCTGCGATGGCTTGTCGCAGTTGGCCAGTCCCTGCTGTCCGCGTCATTTCCTTGCCATCACTGATTAAACTAAAAGAAATCTCGGGATGAGCCAATCCCAGACGGTTGACAATATCAATGATATGAGACAGCTCCGCTTGCTGGCTCTTCATATACTTGAGACGGGCAGGCGTGTTGAAAAAGAGATCCTCTACACAAACCTTGGTTCCCACAGGACTAGTCGCTGGGATGACTTCCTCAACTTCTCCCCCACGCGCAACGAGCTTGGTCCCATGACTCGCACCATCCACCGCCGTCAACAGAGTCAAGACACTGACAGAAGCGATAGAGGGCAGGGCTTCACCACGAAAACCAAGTGTCCGAATCCGAAAGAGGTCTGCTTGATTTTTTATCTTACTGGTCGCATGTCGACGCAAGGCCAATTCCACCTCATCATGGACAATTCCATGACCATTATCTGTGATTTGAATTTTCTTGAGACCGGCTTCTTCAATCTCAATGATAATCTGGCTCGAGCCAGCGTCAATGGCATTTTCTACCAACTCTTTGACCACACTAGCAGGACGTTCGATAACCTCCCCTGCTGCAATCTGGTTTGCCAGCACCTCTGGCAATTCAATAATATGAGACATCTTTCAGCCCCTTTCTGTATCTATTTTCCTAGAAATTGATTAGTGCTATTATACCATATTTCAGATAGGACCGAAAAGCTGCACCACATAGACATCAAATCCCTCCACATAGGCAAAAACTCTTGTCATGGGTCGTAAAATAGTGTTTAATATAGGTGTACAAGGAGTGATCGCAATTTTGTATAACTGAAAAGGAGGGAAGTTTATGAAAGTAGAACTACAGATTAAGGAGACATACAAGGAAGAAAAGCTGATTGTCCAAGCACCTAAATCAACCGAGAAAGTCCAGAAAGTCATCGAGTTCGCTGAAAATCTTGACCAAAAAGAAACAATCAAAGGAAAGATTGAAGATCAGGTCTATCTAGTTGAAATTGGCAAGATTCAGCGCTTCTATATAGAAAACCGAAAGGTTCTGGCAGAAACTGCATCCCAGACCTACAGCATTGATTTGCGGCTCTATCAAGTTCTTGAAATTCTGCCGACAACTTTTATCCAAATTTCCCAATCTGAAATCGTCAATATCGACTCCATCTCTCATCTCAAGCTCACGCCCAACGGTCTGATTGAAATTTTCTTAAAAAACGAAAGTTTCACCTACTCTTCACGCCGCTACCTAAAAACCATCAAGGAGAAATTAGAACTATGAAAAAACAAATCTTTCACGATGCAGCCGCTGGTGTACTTATCGGCCTCATCCTCTCTATCCTCTTTTCACTCATTTATGCCCCAAATACCTATGCCCCACTGAGTCCCGAGTCTCTCATAGGCCAAGCGATGGTTCAACATCAAGTTCATGGTGCCCTGGTCTTGCTCTACTGCACGATTATCTGGTCAGCTATCGGCGTTCTCTTTAGTTTTGGCAATCGCTTATTCAGCCGTGACTGGAGCTTGCTCCGTGCCACACTTTCCCATTTCTTCCTCATGCTGGCTGGCTTTGTTCCACTAGCAACCCTAGCAGGCTGGTTCCCCTTCCACTGGACCTTCTATCTCCAGCTCATTCCAGAGTTTGCGATCGTCTACCTCATCATCTGGGTTATTCTCTATAAAAGAGAAGCTAAAAAAGTAGACCACATCAATCAACTCTTGGCCCATAAAAAGTAATAGAGAGAAATCCCACTCACAAATGCATGAGTGGGATTCTTTTTATAATTTTTGTTTGAACTCGACTAAGACATTCATAGCCTGCATAGGTGTCATGTTGTAAATATCCAGTTTAGCTAATTCTGCTAGGATAGGATGTTCTTCAGGCGCATCAAAGAGTGACATCTGTTCTGTGACAGCACTTGTTTGTCTCATCGGAGCTGGGCTTTCTTGCCCCTGACTCTCCAGTTGCGTTAAAATCTTATCCGCTCTTGCTAAAAGTTCTGCTGGTAAGCCAGCAATCTTAGCAACATGGATACCGTAGGATTTGTCAGCAGGTCCTGGTTCGATCTTGTGAAGGAAGGTGACTTGTCCATCCTGTTCTAAGGTTGCCACGTGGACATTAACCAAGTGTTCCAAGCTATACTCCAGACTGGTCAACTCATGATAGTGGGTCGCAAAGAGGGTCTTGGCTCCGATATGTTCATGAATGTATTCGATGATGGACTGGGCAAGAGCCATCCCGTCATAAGTCGCAGTTCCCCGTCCTAACTCATCAAAGAGAATCAAGGAATCCTTGGTCGCATGCGAAATAGCATTGTTGGCCTCCATCATCTCCACCATGAAGGTTGATTGGCCTGAAACCAAATCATCGGCTGCTCCGATACGGGTAAAGATGGCATCAAAAATCGGCAAATGGGCGCTTTCTGCCGGCACATAAGAACCCAGCTGGGCCATAACCGCAGTCATGGCTAGCTGGCGCATGTAGGTAGACTTCCCACTCATGTTTGGCCCTGTGATTAGCTGAATACTGATATCTTCTGTCATCTGAATGGTATTAGGAATGTAGGTCTGAGCTCCCATGACCTTTTCGACGACAGCATGGCGCCCTTTCTGGATATCGATTTGTGAATCGTCTCCGAACTCCGGTCGGATCAAATGCTGGGCTTCAGCCACAACTGCGAGACTTTGCAAGACATCAACCGTTGCAATTCCTTGGGCTAGAGCCTGCAAACGCTGGATGTACTTGCTGATTTCCTCACGGATGCGCATAAAGATTTCATATTCTAGGTTGGCTGACTTCTCACGCGCCTCCAGCATATCTCCCTCGATACGAGCTAATTCTTCGGTACCAAAGCGTTCTGAGTTTTTCAACGTTGCCTTGCGGAAAAAGTGGGCAGGCACATTCCCCAGTTGCGAATTGGTCACATGGAAATAGTAACCATCCTTCTTATTGTAGTCAATCTTAAGCGTGCTGATGCCAGACTTTTCTCTCTCCTTGGCCTCAATCTCAGCAATCCAACTGGTCCCTTCTCTGAGCACTCGGCGGTATTTATCCAAGGTCTCATCAAATCCCGTACGGATAATGCCGCCTTCCGTAATCACATGAGGAGCTTCAGGAGCAATCGCTGCGCTAATCAAATTCTCCAACTCAGGGATTCCATCCAATTGTTCGATAAGATAGGCCAGAGCAGGTTGCTCCATTGCCTCTAAAATCGCTCGAATCCGTGGCACACTGGATAAGGTGGTCGCCAACTGCAAGAGATCCTTGGGATTGGTCTTACCAAAGGAAACTCGACTAGCCAAACGTTCGATGTCATAAACGCCTTTGAGACTGTCTGTCAAATCACTGCGCTCAAAGAAGTGGTCAAGAAAGACCTGCACCACCTCTTGACGTTGGATGATTCGCTCCTTATCAATCAAGGGACGATGAATCCAAGAGCGCAAAAGGCGCATGCCCATAGCTGTTTTGGTTTCATCCAAAAGCCAGAAAAGACTGCCCTGTTTCTTGCCTGAACGGGCATTCTCAACCAAATCCAGACTAGCCTTTGTCGCATAGTCCATCTGTAAGAAATCTTTAATTTCATAGCGGATAACTGGTTTGAGATGGTTCAATTCCCGCATCTGGGTCCGATGAATATACTGGAGGAGCTTACTAGCTGCCGCTTGCTCCACAGCGGGCAAACGTGGATCCAGTAAATGGACATCCTCAAAGCCTTCCTTTTCATAGGAAAGTACCAGATTCATCTGACGGCTGAGGATTTGTTCTTCTTCCTCAGACAAGGCATAACCCAGTACCACTTCTCGCGCCTTGAGATTACGGATTTCCCCACAAACGAGGGTAAAGTCCAATAGACCCGTCACATAAAAATCACCCGTCACCAGATCCATATAAGCTAGACCAAATTGATTGCCGTCACGATCTAGAGCAACCAGAAAGTTGTTCTGACTATCCGGCTTACTGCTATCGACGACCGTTCCAGGTGTGATGACCTGAACCACCTCGCGCTTAACCACTCCAACTGCTTGCTTGGGATCTTCCATCTGCTCGGCAATGGCAACTTTATAGCCCTGCTCAATCAGAACATCGATATACTGTTGGGCAGAATGATAAGGAACTCCCGCCATAGGAATCGGATTTTCTGCATTTTTATTACGACTGGTCAGTGAAATCTCTAAAATCTGCGCCGCATTGACCGCATCTTCATAAAATAGCTCATAAAAATCACCCATCCGAAAGAGCAAAAAAGCATCTGGATATTGCTGTTTAATATCCACATACTGCTGCATACCAGGTGATAGTTTTTCTGTCGTCATATTGGCTCTCTCCTTGTCAAAAATAAGGCTTGGGAACAAGTCCCAAAACCCTATTCATCCTTCATCAAATCTAGCAAACGCTCTTCCATGAGCTTGGCAACATGCTGGTCTCGACAAATAACCAGTAAGGTATTGGCACCAGCAACCGTCCCTAAAATCGCCTCGTCCTTATTTTCATCAACAATATTTGCTAAGACAGCTGCTTCTCCCAACTTGGTATGAAGTACCAAAGTAAACTCTGCTCTCGCAACCCCTTCTAGATGATGCGACAAAAACTCTACCAAATCAATCTTTTCTGTTTCATTCGCTAGCACATAATATACCATACCATTTTTCTTAACCTTGATCAAGCCGATCTCGCGCAGGTCGCGAGACAAGGTCGTTTGCGTCACAAAGACATTCCGAACTTCTAGGCGATCTTGGATATCCTTTTGTGTAGCTAGTTTTTCCTCAGTGATCATCTTTTTAATCAATTGGTGCCGTTCTTTTTTTCTCATATCAACCTCTTACATGAATATTTATAACCGATTTCGGGTTTATTTTTAGATATAATTATACCAAAAAAACTGAATAATTCAAAAAAATCTTTCTTCTTTCACTAAATTTATGATAAAATAGAATAAAAGTCCAAAAGGAGCCTACTTATGAGCACAAAAAAACTGATTGCTAGTGAATTGGCTAGCGTCATCGATAGCCTAGATCAAGAGGCTATTTTAAATTTACTAGAACAACCAAAAAACTCTGACATGGGAGATATCGCTTTCCCTGCTTTCTCACTTGCAAAAGTCGAACGCAAGGCACCTCAAATGATTGCTGCTGAAATCGCTGAAAAAATCAACAGCCAAGCCTTTGAAAAAGTTGTTGCAACTGGCCCTTACGTCAACTTCTTCCTTGATAAATCTGCCATTTCTGGAGCAGTTATCAAAGAGATCATCGAAAAAGGATCTGACTACGCTCAACAAACGGAAGGCAAAGAGCAAAATATCACGATTGACCTATCAAGTCCAAACATCGCAAAACCTTTCTCAGTAGGTCACTTACGTTCAACTGTTATCGGAGATGCTCTTTCTAATATCTTTAAGAAAATGGGCTACAACACTATTAAAATCAACCACCTTGGAGACTGGGGTAAACAGTTTGGTCTTCTCATGGTTGCTTATAAAAAATGGGGAAGTAAGGAAGCCGTAGAAGCTAATCCAATTGACGAATTGTTAAAATTGTACGTTCGCATCAATGCTGAAATCGAAAATGATCCAGCTCTTGATGATGAAGGACGTCGCTGGTTTAAAAAATTGGAAGATGGCGATCCAGAAGCAACTCAACTTTGGCAATGGTTCCGTGATGAAAGTTTGGTTGAGTTCAACCGTATCTACAAACTGTTGAACGTTGAATTTGACAGCTTAAACGGGGAAGCCTTCTACAACGATAAGATGGATGAGGCCGTGCAAATCCTTGAAGAAAAAGGTTTGCTAGAAGAGTCACGCGGAGCTAGCATTGTCAACCTCGATGATGTTGAACTTCCACCCGCTATGATTAAGAAATCTGACGGTGCAACCCTCTACATCACACGTGACATTGCGACAGCTATCTACCGTGCACGTACTTACAATTTTGTTAAAAATGTCTACGCAGTTGGTCAAGAGCAGTCTAACCACTTTAAACAGTTAAAAGCCGTCTTGAAAAAAATGGGATTTGACTGGAGCGATGATATGATTCACGTAGACTTCGGTTTGGTAACCAAGAACCGTCAAAAGCTCTCTACTCGTAAAGGAAATATTATCCTGCTCGAACCTACTCTTCAAGAAGCTATCAGCCGTGCTAAAGCACAAATCGAAGCGAAAAATCCTGACCTCGAAAACAAGGAACAGGTTGCCCAAGCTGTCGGAGTGGGAGCTGTTAAATTCTACGACCTCAAAACGGACCGCAGAAATGGTTACGACTTTGACCTCGAAGCTATGGTTTCCTTTGAAGGAGAAACTGGTCCATACATCCAATACGCTTACGCTCGTATTCAGTCTCTACTTAGAAAAGCAGACTTCCAACCAAATGCTCAAGCAAATTACAGTCTAAATGATGCTGAAAGCTGGGAAATTATCAAACTTCTCCAAGACTTTGCCCGTGTCATCAAACGCGCATCTGTTAACTATGATCCATCGCTCATTGCCAAGTATGCAATCAGCTTGGCTCAAGCCTTCAATAAATACTATGCCCACACTCGTATCCTGGATGAAAGCCCAGAGCGCGACAGCCGTTTAGCCCTCAGCTACGCAACAGCTGTTGTTCTCAAAGAAGCCCTTCGTTTGCTTGGAGTAGAAGCACCAGAGAAGATGTGATTCAGTACTAACAATTGGAACTAAAGTTCCTAATTGTTAGACGCTAGCCACTTAGTATGCGGACTAGCTAACTGCTTCACTAGTCATGACCCCTAAATATAATCGATTTAGAGGCCATGACGTCGTAACCAGTACGAATTGCCTAAACGCTTTACTAATTCACCAAACCAAATAAAATCGATTTGATTTGGTTCATGTCGTAATCTTTAAATCACTTAATTGCAAAGCAATCTAAGTAACTAACACCAAATCCTATACGGACTTTTCAGTTAAAGGTCAAGACCGTCTTGTTTTATCTGTCGGATACCTGTTCCGCTAGTCTAATCACTTAGTTGAAAAGCGAAAATTTCTTTCGCTTTTCTTATACCATCAACTTTTTTATCAAACCAGGAGAGATTTTATGAGCCAGTATGCTTATATCTTAGTTCTTATCAGTCTTGTCGTTCTTTTTCTCATCAATAAATACGAAAAAGAAAAACTTCAACAACTCCTTCAGGAACAGCTTCTGAAGGACGAAGCTTTCAAAACAGACATACGCGAAAGGATCCAAACAACGGAAAATATCAATGATGTGATTGACTACATCAATAAAGGTTATCGTTTGGGACTCCTGCTTTCTAAGGAAATCACTGAGCAACTGAAATAAGGGAATCCGAGAAGCTTTTTTCTCGGATTTTTTACTCCCATCAATACCATTTCCTTGTGATAATCATATCTTTCATATGATTTTTCTGAAATTTTCTAAATTTTTCAAAAATTATCTTGCATTTTTCATAAGTTTCTTGTAGAATAGTAGCTACCTATTCAGATTATTCTGAAAATTCAAAAACGGGAGGTTTTTATGTCACAAGTTACTTCATCACACCAGTCTACCTGGACAAGCAAGCTAAAAGCAATGGGACCCGGGATCCTAATGGCTTCCGCTGCAGTCGGAGGTTCTCACATCGTATCCTCCACTCAAGCCGGTGGTTCTTATGGATGGTCGCTGCTTCTCTTGGTCATCTTAGCCAATGTTTTTAAATATCCATTTTTCCGTTTTGGTGCTGAATACACAGCAGACACTGGAAAGACCTTGGTCGAAGGTTATGCCGAAAAAGGAAAACTCTATCTCTGGATTTTCTTTATTCTCAATGTCTTTTCTGCCTTGGTCAATACTGCTGGTGTTGCCATCCTTTGCTCAGCCATCATTGCTAGCGCCTTTCCAATGATTGGTCTTAGCATCACTCAATGGTCCCTTATCCTTGTTGCGGTCATTTGGGCTATGTTGCTCTTTGGGGGCTACAAACTATTGGACGGTATGGCCAAATGGATCATGTCTGCCTTGACTATTGCAACTGTTCTTGCCGTCATCATTGCTGCCGTTAAGCACCCAGAATACAGCTCTGATTTTATCGAGAAAACACCTTGGCAAATGGCGGCGCTCCCTTTCATCGTTTCCCTCTTAGGATGGATGCCTGCCCCTATTGAAATTTCAGCCATCAACTCACTCTGGTCAGCCGAAAAGAAAAAAACCGTTAACTTTAATACAGCGGACGCCCTTTTCGACTTTAACGTTGGCTACATTGGAACGGCTATCCTCGCTGTATTCTTTGTGGCACTCGGAGCACTCATTCAGTATCCTACAGGGCAAGCGGTTGAAGCCGCTTCGGCCAAATACATCTCGCAATTTGTGGGCATGTACGCCTCTGTCCTTGGTGAATGGTCTCGTTATTTGATTACCTTCATCGCTTTCCTCTGCATCTTTGGGACAGTCATCACCGTTATCGATGGCTATTCACGTGTCAATCAGGCCTCCCTTCAACTCTTGGCAAATCAAAAAGAGGATAATCGTAAATCTTTGAACATCTGGATGACCATCACAGCTATCATTGGTATCGTCATCATCAAGTTCTTTGCCGGTCAAGTTTCAACCATGCTCCGCTTTGCCATGATTGGATCTTTTCTTACAACACCATTCTTTGCCCTTTTGAACTATGTCTTGGTCACAGGTGAAAATAAAAATCTTCCTTCTTGGTTGAAACTCCTCGCCATTGCAGGATTGATCTTCCTCTTTGGATTTGCCATCTTCTTTATCTATGCACTTGCCATCGGAAAAGCAGGTTAGTTCACAAAGCAGCACCCTCGTCTGGGTGCTTTTTTCTGCATTCAAAAGGCAGTTGAGAAAATCCAACTGCCTACTTGAACGATTCTAACTTTCTGAACCCAATCCATATAAGTCCGCGATAATCGTTGCGACTTTTTTAATATCTCCCAGCATACCACGCATTTCAAAGTCTGCTAGGACCGGGAAGCCAAAGCGCTGGCTATACTGCTTGGCTGTCAGGCAGTATTGATTGTTAAAATTGCGATTACCAGATCCCACTACCCCAAAACACTTACTAGCATTGTCTCCATAGGCGATAAAGTCGCCCACTGGAGTCGTAAGAATCTCAACATCGCCGTTATCGACACCATTTCCACCTTCCAGATAGGTCGGCAAGAAAGCGACATAGGGATGCTCCATTTCAAAGAATTCTTGGCCTTCCTTGACCAAATCCTTGATATGAATCTTTTGGACCTCAATCCCTTCGTACTGAGACAAGAGATAGTCCTTAAGTCGAGTTACAAAACTCTCTGTATTCCCGCTCAAACTGATATACACTAAGGATATTTTTTTCATGTTAACCTCGATTTTTATGTTTACGATATAAAAAGAACTAACAAGATTGTAACTTGATAGTTCCCTTTTGTCAACTCTTATGCGAGCTCTTCTGTTTCGACTTCCTCAGACAAATCTTTTTGTTGACGCCACATCTTGTAAAAGACAATGGCAAGGAAGAGGACATTGATAACAACAAATAAAATCGTTGTTCCCTTTCCAAGGACTTCTGTCCCTAGTCGCAAAGTTTCATCACGGATAGCTTGTACAGCATCTTGCATACCCATGTAAGTATAAATCGAACCAACAATGGCAAGCAAAACATAAGCAATGTAAGCATAATTTGCATATTGCAAATGATTACGAACCAAGAGCACAATACCTGCGACTACCAAAATCGCAGATAAAATAATCAAAACGATGTTAACAGTCGAATGCGATAATTCAGCTGTCTTATGTAGATAATTAATCGTATCCTCCAGCTGCTGAGCGCTAATGCCTTGTACTTGTGCTTGTGCTTGACTGGCACCTAGTGCTTCTTTACTAGGTACTGGACTTAGTATTCCAAACAAAGACATAGCTGAAATCAATGCTGATAGGACTAATAAAACCCAAAGATAAATAGGTTTCTTTTTCATAATTTTTCCTCCTTAAGGTATTTTGGACATTATAGCATTTTTTGCACGTAAATACAAGCTTTACAGGGAACTTTCGACTTGTTTGCGGTAAGCTTTTGGTGATTTTCCGCACAATTTACGGAAAACCTTGTAGAAATATCCAACATTGCTGTAACCAACAGCATAGCAAACATCTTCAATACTATCATTGGTTGAAAGCAAGAGCTGTTGCGCTGCCTTAATCCGCTGTTTGTTGAGCAATTCCGCAAAGGTTGAGTTGGTTTCTCTTTTGATTAGCTGACCGAGGTAGACAGGATTGATAAAGAGATCCTTGCTGATATCCTTAAGCGAAAGCTCTTTCTGGTAATCACGCCCGATGACTTCAAGAACACTCACCACATTTTCATTCATGCGGTACTGGCCAAAAAACTTAGTCAAGGTTTCTTTGATGTAGGCAACCAATTCTTTAAAGGAGTTAATAGCATGGATGGCTTTGACAATCTCAGTCATATCATCCGCTTTTAGATGCTCAAACAAGTGGAAGACATCCATGACAAACTGAGTAAAGAGTTGTTTGGTGATAGCCACGCGCGGTGTGTTCTTTAAGACAACCTTCTCCAGTAGGGTCAATTCTTCAATGATTTGATTGATATTTCCTTGGATAATCACGCGATAAATCGGTTCGTAATAAGCAAATAAACTCTCGGATTTTTCTAGATTAACTGAACCGTAGAAGAGGGCTTTTTCTGCATTGATCTTCCATTTTTCAAAGGCTTGTTGGTAGGGTGCTTCAAAAGGCGTTACTACGATTCCATCTAGTGGCTGATCAGAGATAAAAATCTGCCAGTCTTGACCTAAAACATAGTAAGGAATAGTGAAAGATCCTTGTTTTTCCTTTGAAAGGCCTATCCACCAGCTGTCTTTACCCGCTAAGAAGTTGATAAAGCCCTCTTCATCCAATTCTTGGCTGAGAGTTTGGCTTTGCTCCATCTTTTCCTGAAGCTGTCTCGCAATTTTTTCTAATAGATGACTCAACTCCACCTTATCCACTGGCTTCACTAGATAATCCACGACACTTAGGTTCATTGCTTTCTTGACATAGTCAAACTCCTGATAGCCAGACAGCAAGATATAGTAGGTATCTGGAAGCAGCTCCTTCATCTCCTTGATCATCTCCAGTCCTGTCTTATCTGGCATATTGACATCGGAAATGATCACATCTACTGGATTTTCCTTGACATAATCTAAAGCATCATCTGCGTGATTAGCTGTTGCGACGACTTGCATATCCCATTTTTCAAAGGGGATTAATCGCTTGAGCCCCTCTGTCACCATATACTCGTCGTCTACTAATAAAACTTTATACATTTCCCTTCCTTTCTATTCATTTTGAATAGTAATACGGTAACGAACACCTTCTTGCTCAGCTGACTCTACACTGATTTGGTAGCGATCCCCAAAATAGAGGACAAAGCGTTCGTGTACATTGACTATTCCAATTGATTGTCGCTCTCCGCTATAGCTTGCCTCGTGCTCAAAACTTCTCTGAGTTAGTTTTTCTTGCAAGCTAGCCAGTTTCTCAGCAGTCATCCCGCGACCATTGTCTACCACTAGGATTTCAACAAAACCTTGGCCCTTCAAAACCTTGATACTGATCACATTGTCTGTTCGGCGGTGGTCAATACCGTGGGCAAAGTAGTTTTCTACCAATGGTTGGAGTGTAAACTTGGGAATCTTCATATTTTCTAATTCTGGCGCGATCTTAAAGCCATAGGCAACTGACTTTGGATAACGCACCATACAGAGATAGCTGTATTTGCGACAAAATTCTAATTCTTGCTTCAGCGTCGTTTCCCGCTCGTTGGAGATATTATTGCGTAGTAAACTACTAAATTCATAGATAATATCCGCCAGTTCATCTTGGCTTTCCATGACGGCATACATGCGCAGAAACTCTAAGGTATTGTACATAAAGTGAGGATTGATTTGAGCTTGCAGGGCTCGCATATTGGCATCTTTTTGACTGAGCTCTAGCTGATAGATATCGTGGATATTTTTTTCCAGGCGATCCAACATATCATTGGTGGTTTCTGCGATGAGGAGCAATTCCTGGTCTTTTTCAGAAGTATCGATCCGAAGTCCCTCTTCTCCTTGAGCAATCACCTCGATAGAATCTACTAAATCTACGACCTGCCTTTGGTAATTGGAGAAGGTCTGCCTCAAAGTGGTATATAAGATAATGATAAAGAGAACACTTAGTCCAATAATGACAGCAGAACTGGTCAAAGTGCCCTTAAGGACAAAATCCTTAGGAACTGCTGATTGGACTTGATAGCCATGTGATGTCAAACCAACAATCCAATTTTCCCGTTCAGCTACTACATTTTCCCCTATATGAAACAATTCAGTATCAAAAGGGGAGGTGATCGTCACGGCCACAGGAATCAGACCGCGAGTATTATCAATTGCTTGGTAAAGTACATCCTGCGATAAAGAAATGTAGATAACACCTAGAGACTGATCGGAGTTAGGATCAAGTACTGGTATGGCAAAACTATTGGCTGCTGGTTTGAAATCCTCAGCAAGAATTTTCTCCCCACTACGTTTCTCTCTAGTAGAAACGTAGACTTCCTTGTAGTCTTGCAAAACAATTGCAACACCTGTCACAAAGTCATTTCTTACATACAAATCATCAATGTTTTCATACAAGGATACTGAGACATAGGGAGACGCTTTACGTTGCAACAGCCAGTAAAAATAATCCGATGTACTCAGACTAAAATACTTGTAAATCCCTTCAATCCGTGCTCGATTTTCAACCAGTTCCTGCGCTAGCTGAGTCGACTCCCTGTGGTAATATTCAATCTCACTCACTGTTCGAGTCGTTACACGTTGAGCTACTCGCTGGGCTTCTTTTTCACGGGAACTCCAGTCAGCATAGGAGAGCATGACCGCAAAACTTGCAATGATGACAATCATCACCAAGGTATAGATGCGCAAGAGCGAGTGGAGCCAGAACGGCTTCATTTTATTTTGTCGCCAATTTTTCATGGATACTTTCATATACAGGTTCCAACATATCACTGATAAAGAAATGCCACATCCCAATTCCTACGAAGGAAAGCAAGGCGGGCATATAGTAACCAATTCCTATAAGCATAACCGTACCAAATAAAACCTTGGCAATTGCCGGCAAATTCATAAAAATCCCGATAAGAGCGAGTTTTACAGTATTTCGATAAGAGAGCTCATAGTGAACTTGGAGTTTCAATGAAACGGTATAAGCCAAAAAAACAAAGGCAACAACAAGGATATTGAGAAAGGTTGCCAAGAGATGGAAGATAGTCTGATGGGGCAATTGAACCAAAAGGTACAAACCATAGACTAAGACTAGATCTACAAGTACAAAACTATAGAAAGCTAAGTTGCTCTTGACAAAGTTACTCTTATACAATTCCCAAGCTTCTTTCAAACTATAAGCTCGATAAGTATAACCGTGCTCCGCATATAAACTCATAAGAGTTGCACTAGCTGGTGCCAAACCAAAGACCACACCTCCTGCTAGTGTCAATAACCAGAAAAAAGCCGTCGCAATCATTCCTAAAAAGAAACGATTAAAGACGAATTCTAGAAACTTTCCCATGATATCCTCCTTAAAACAACTATGTAACTATTATATCATATTTCAAACGTTTTCAAAAACATAGAGCTCCCATTTACAATACTCTAAAAGCGTGATACAATTGATTTTGACAGTTTTATATAAGGAGATTCTCATGAAGAAAAATATCTTAACTACCCTCTTAGCCGTCGTTCTCTACTTCCTCTGTCTAGGAATCGGAGTAGTACTTGGACACTTGGTGGATTCAACGGGCAATATGTTCTATGCACCTGCCTTTTCTGCCCTTGTCGGTGGCAGTGTCTACATGCTTCTTTTGACGAAGGTCCCTCGTTTTGGCGCTATCACCACTCTAGGACTTTTTATGGCACTTTTTTTCCTAGCTAGCAAGCATGGCGCTGGTGCCTTTCACCCAGGACTCGCCTGTGGTCTTGCAGCAGATGCCATCGCTCGTCTCGGAAACTACAAAGACCGAATCAAAAACACCCTCTCCTTCCTCGTCTTTGCTTTTAGCACAAGTGGTCCTATCTTCCTCATGTGGATCAGTCCCAAAGCTTATGAAGCAACTCTACTCGCTCGTGGAAAATCCCAAGAATACATTGACCGTATCATGGTCGCTCCAGAGCTAGACAAAATTTTTCTCTTTGTCGCAAGCATTCTCCTTGCTGCCTTAATTGGTGCCTTGCTTGGGCAGTTTCTAAGTCAAAAAATAGCTGATAAACTATAAGATAAAAGCCCTGAAGACTAGCAATGCCTAGCTTCAGGGCCTTTTTGTATACAATCTTAGAATTCACTATAGATAAATTCTTGAATATTCGAAAAATCTGTCACAAAACAGTAAATCACGATGCTCAAGATAACCGTATAGAAAAATAGTGTCCACAAGATTAAACGATGTGTGTTAGTTAGCTTGGTTTGCAAATTTGTAAAGTTCTTTTTCAACTTCCATCCATCCTTTCACTCCAACGTGCATCACGTCAAATAAAAAGTAATCATCATACTCTCTGTTTCCATAGTTTAGCACCGTTGCACCATGGCTTTTTGCGACATCTTCTATTTTTTTATAAGTTTTTTCCCGCATCTCTCTTGAGACACCTGTGTAGTCGTTCCATTTCCCGTTTACCGGGAAAATAATAACTTCAACTTCAATGCCCAATTCTTTGGCAACTGTCAAGAAGAGTTCCATATCTGAATATTCTGGTGACTCCAGATAGCTCAAATCTTTATTGGAATCTTTCAGCGATGCATAGCGATCTTTTAAGTAAGTATTGTAGTAGTTATTATCCACCGCATAGTCATTGTTGTCTGTTTTCTTTTCAACTTCTTCTACAAATTTCTTGGTCAGCTGCTCCCAATCATAGTCTGGGGTTTTATCTCCTAGTGAAGGATAATCTGATTTAGCATGTTTTTGATAAAAAGTCTGTTTGAGCTTAAAGGAATACATCGCGTTCTCAAACTCTAATAGTTTTTTATCAACAATGGTTCCTTTTCCATCTATGAAATAACTTTTATATTTTTTGTAGATGTCATTTTGTTGCTTGTTCCCTTTGGTAATCTCAATAATCCGATTGATTATTTTTTCTTTCGTTTCCTTACTAATCTTGCCATTATCTAGCATATGGAAAATATGTTCCTGAGAAGCCTTGTTCAAAAAGGCATCTTGATGAGTCCCAGCTTTTTCAAACCATTGAACCGACTCGACAATGGCCACTTTTCGCTTAGTCATAGATCCTTCAATAGAGCCCAAGGTCGTAGCCTGAATGATGTTTTGAGAATAACTGGTCCCAATCTGCATGATATTAAAATCGTTGTAGTTAAAAATTTTATTGGGATGATAGTCTTCATTTATCGTCGCAACCAACTCAGACGAGCCCAATAAAACCAGTGTATTGGGAGTGATATTGCTTGTTAAAATATCTCTACTTTTATACTTTTCATACGAAGTGCTATAACGAATACTGTTATCCTTGACTTTATAATAATCATCAATCTTCTTGACATATGTCACATTTAAAAGGGCAAGCGTCGCAATTACGAGCACAAGCGATAGTAAAAATGCTTTTAATTTAATCATCTTGTTTTATCCTATCCCTTCGATCTGTCTGATTTCTTTTCAATCTCTTATCTCTTTAAAATCGTCAGTAAGATTTTATAGGGTTCACCTGAAAAGATAAAGAAACCAACCATAACCAAATTCATGGTCACAAACCAACTTAGTAGCTTATACCAGTTTTTGTTTTTATTTTTCTTATAAAAATTGCTTTTCTTTTGATACACTTCAAATCCAGCCATCAAGACACCATGGTAAAAACCATAAACAATGTAGCTAACACTAAGACCATGCCAAAAACCCATGACCAACATATTGACCATATAGGCATAGGTTGCATTGTGTAGTCTATTTTTGAACCATTTTTTCCTGATAACCTGCATCAATACTCTTGAAAATACAAAATCTCTCAACCAGGTCGACAAGGTGATATGCCATCTGGTCCAGAAATCCTTGATATCGACACTCAAAAAAGGTTTGTTAAAGTTCATCGGTGTCTGAATACCTAGAATGTTGCTACTTCCAACGGCCATTAGACTATAGCCTGAAAAGTCGAAGAACAGATACAAGGTATAGAGGTACATATACTTGATTGAGTAAACGACTGTGCCAGTATTATTTAGAGCGAGTAACATCTGGTAAACATAGGTTGATAAAACAACCTTGTAAAGAAGACCTAGAACGATACGATACACACCGTCCCCCGCTAACTCCAGATACTCTTTTCGGGGCATGACCTCGTTTATCTCTTTTAAAAATCTCCTACTCCGATCAATCGGACCAGCACTAACTGTTGGGAAAAAGAGCAAAAACTGTAGATAATCTTTTACACTGATTTTTTCTTTTATCAAGCCATCCGATATTTCTAGCATGATCTGAATGGTCTTAAAGGACATGTAGGAAATTCCAATAAAGGCCAACAAATGCAGAGAAGTCAAGGCAAAGACTTTATTGATTACCAAAGGAAGGATAGAAAGGAAAACCAGGGGTTTCAGCCGCTTTGCTTCTATCCTCTGTGCTAGAAAAAACAGAAAATATTGGTAGACGATAAAGGCGAGCAAATAGACAATCATCGCTCGGCTCTTACCATAGATAGCTCCTGCAAATAAGAGGGAGAGCGCCAAAATATAGTAGTCCTTACGTTTTTCAAAAAAGTTTACCACAAAACCAATCAGTAAAACTACAAATAAGAGAAGGAAAAACTCATTCCCCTCGAAATAATTCATACCAGCTAAACTCCTTTTTCATTTTCTCATCTCGCTTCAAGGTTTATATTTCTAATTTTTTCCTATCCTATCACCAGAAAGAGTTAACTTTATCTATTATACCATAATTTAAAAACTTTAAATGCCCCCTGTTGGCAGCTCCCTAGAACAAAAAGAGCCCTT
Source organism: Streptococcus oralis (assembly GCF_001578705.1). Classification (GTDB taxonomy): domain Bacteria; phylum Bacillota; class Bacilli; order Lactobacillales; family Streptococcaceae; genus Streptococcus; species Streptococcus oralis_J. Next base: position 294,662 of record NZ_KQ969038.1, read on the forward strand.
CGGCTCTTTTTATTTATGACTTAATTTCTTGGTCAAGAAATCTCCCAAGAACTGGATCGTAAAGATAATCAAGATAATGATAATGGTTGCTAGAACTGTCACATCATGATTGAAACGGTTAAATCCATAAGCGATGGCTACGTTACCGATACCACCAGCTCCGACCGCACCAGCCATAGCTGTTTCCCCAACAAGGGAAATCAAGGTCACAGTCGTCACACGGATCAAATCTGGAAGACCTTCCGATAGATAAACCCCCACGATGTCCCAGAATGTCGCCCCGCTCGCTTGAGCCGCCTCAATGACACCGCCATCTAGCTCAGCCAAGACAACCTGCACCTGACGGGCAAAGAAGGCAAAGACTGCAAAAGAAAGTGGGACAAGGGCTGCATTTGGCCCAATACTAGTCTTAACAATCAAGTGAGAAAGCGGAGACAAGATCGCCAAAAGGATGATAAATGGTACCGCACGGAAAATAGAGGTAATCTTGTCTAAAATCCAGAAGACAACCTTATTTTCCAAGACACCACCTGGCGCTGTCAAGACGAGGAAAAGACCTGCCACTAGCCCCAAGAACCCTCCGATGATGAAGGAAAGAACTGTCATATAAAGAGTTAGGTAGATAGCCGTTCCCCAGCCTGCTTGACCAGCCCAGCCCATTTTATAGACATTTGGTAAATAGGTTTGAATCAATGATTCCATCTTACTGTCCTCCCTTCAATACTTTTAGCTGTACGCCTGCTTGACGAATAGCTTCTTGGGCGCCTGCTAGCGCTTCTTTTTCACCTGACAAGACCACAACCAATTCTCCAACAGGAGTACCGTCGAGAATCTCGATATTCCCATAGAGGATATTGGCCGTTACTTGGTAATGTTTATACAATTCATTCAAAAGTGGCTCGTCTGTAGAAGCCCCTGCATACTTGAGCTGCACTAAAATACTGTTCTCAGATAAATGCTCTACAATTTCTTGCTTCTCAATCTTGACCATAGCTTCGTCAATACCTGTGGCAGTTGAGATGAAGTCTTGAGTCAAAGGTTGTTTAGGATCTGAGAAGATTTCAAGGACACTGCCTTCTTCAATCAAACGGCCATCCTGCATGACTGCCACACGGTTGGCAATATCTTTGACAATCTGCATTTCATGCGTAATCAAGACAACGGTCAAACCTAATTTTTGGTTCAAATCTTGCAACAAGGCCAAAATCTGCTTGGTTGTCTTAGGGTCAAGGGCAGAAGTTGACTCGTCTGAAATCAAGATTTTTGGATCATTTGCCAAGGCACGCGCAATGGCTACACGCTGTTTTTGACCTCCAGATAGTTGTGAAGGGTAGTTTTCAGCACGATCCGCCAAGCCAACCAAGTCCAACAACTTAGCTACTTTAGCTTTCTTTTCTTCCTTGCTGAGTCCAGAGTGTTTGAGGGCAAAGGCCACATTTTCCTCTGCTGTCTTTTGACTCATGAGGTTAAAATGCTGGAAAATCATCCCGATATCCTGACGCTTACGACGCAACTGCTCTGCAGTCAAGGTCACTCTGCCGTCAAAAATGACGTCGTTATCAATGGTAATTTTCCCAGCAGATGGCTTTTGCAAGAGGTTAATCACCCGTACAAGAGTGGATTTCCCCGCTCCAGAATACCCAACGATTCCGTAGATATCCCCTTCTTGGATGTGAATGGTCACATCCTTGACCGCTGTGATGGTTCTCTTCTTCTGGTGAAAAGTCACATCGATCTGATCTAACTTGATAATATCTCTACTCATAGCTTCTAATCAGCTCCTCTACTAATTCAATATGGGTGTAGTAATCGGCGATTCGCACATTTTCATCTCCACCGTGGTCTCGGCTATTGGCATTTCCTAGACCGAAAGCCACCATTGGCACTTCCAGGGCGTCAAAGACCGTATGCATCGGTCCTGTTCCCGCTGTTGTTGGCAAGACTGATACGCCCTGTGGATAGAATTTCTTGGCCAACTCGATTACGTTGAGAATGGCTGGCGCACTCATATCGCTTCGATAGCTCATCTCTCCCAAGGTATAGTATAATTCTACCTTATCAAAGCCATTTTTGTCTAGCTGTTTCCGAATTTTTTCCAGAACATCATGTGGTTCTAGGCCAGGAACCAAACGAACCTCTAACTTAGCACTGGCTTCTGCTGGCAAAATCGTTTTAACCCCTTGCCCTTGATAACCTGACTGAATCCCTTCGATATTAAGGGCTGGCTCGAAAAAGAAACGTTTTAGAAAGGCTGCACGTTCCTCTTGTAAGAGAGGCAATTCCAAGCCATAAATGCGACTGATTTCCTCAGGATTGCGTTGGGCGTAGGTATCCACCAAGGCTAGTTCTCGTTCATTTGGCTCTTGAACATCCTCGTACAAGCCTTCTACTAAGATACGCCCATCTGCTGCACGTAGGCTACTTAGAGCCTGGATAAGATACCATGGAGCTGATTCCACGACACCACCATAACTCGAGTGAATATCCACATCAGCACTTTTTACCTTAGCATCAAATGTCACAATACCCTTATTACCACCCGAAATTTCTAACTGCTCCAAGGCGTTCTTGGTCCCTTGTTCCCATACCAGCAAATCCGCCCCACGAAGTTTGTCTGCGTGTTTCTCTAAATACTTATCTAGATCCACGGAAGCAGACTCCTCTGCCCCTTCCATGATAAAGCTAATATTGACAGGTAGGTCATCATGGTGTTGCATGTATTTTCTCAAAGCACTCAAACGAGCCGTGATATGCCCCTTGTCGTCGTCAACCCCACGCCCATACATAAAGCCATTTCGTACAGAAAGGGTAAAAGGATCCTCTGTCCACACCTGATCACCATCCGCTGGCACGGTGTCATAGTGGTTATAGAAGATCAAGGTCTTAGCATCTGGACGCGAACTCTTGAAATGCGCCATGACAAAGGGAGCCGTATAAGTTTCATCAATCTCCACTTCAGCCCCTACGCGCTTGAAAATCTCACCCAGATAGTTTGCGACTTCCTTAAGTCCAACCTGCTGGGCAAAGACTGATTTCTTGGAAATTAAGGTGCGCAAGACTTCAAAATAATGTTGAGCTACATGATCCTTTTCAAATTTTTCAATCTGTTCTTGTTCACTAGGAAAAACCATATTCTCTCTACCTTTCTATGAACCTATAGTCTTCTTTACAATCCATGCTCTAGACAAAAGTAAGAGGTGGAAACTCTCTCCCACCTCCCTGTGTCTTATTACCAAACTGGTTGGTCCAAACCGTCTGATGTTTCTTCGATAACCTTTTTCACTTCATCAGTGTGGTAAGCTGCGATAATTTTCTTGATGGCATCAGCCTTAGGTGATGATTCCCAATCTTTTTTCGCAACGATGATGTTGTACCATTGTTTTGAGTTTTCATCAGCTTGTTCTTTGAAGAGTGCTTTTTTGTAGTCCAATTTTGCTTCTGTAACGAAGGTATTGTTTACAACGGCAGCATCAACTGATGACAATGAACGAGCTGTTTGGCTAGCGTCCAATTCAGTAATCTTCAAGTTCTTTGGATTTTCTTTGATGTTTGCGATAGTAGCAAGTTCAGTTCCAGAAACATCCAATTTGATCAAACCAGCTGATTGAAGCAAGTAAAGCGCACGGCTTTCGTTTGTAGCGTCATTCGGTACAGCGATTTCACCCTTATCTGGGATTTCTTCCACTTTCGTGTACTTGTTTTCTTCCCCATTTTTACCTGAGTAAAGGCGGATTGGTGAGATGTACGTATCTGCAATCGCTACAAGGTCTTTCCCATTTTCTTTGTTCCAGTTGTTCAAGAAGTTGTAGTGTTGGAAGGCGTTCAAGTCTACCTCGCCATCAGCAGTTGCCTTGTTTGGTTGTGAGTAGTCAGTGAACTCTGTGAATTCCAATTTAATGCCATCTTTTTTAACCAATTCTTGGATTTTATCCCAACGTTTTTCTTCAGAACCACTGCGGTTAACTGTTGCGATTTTAACAACTGTTTCGTTGTCTGCTTTCTTTTCTGAATTTCCGCAAGCTGCAAGAGCCAAACCTGCGACTGTAGCAAGCGCTGCTACACAGAGCCATTTTTTAATTTTCATGATTCTATCTCCTTTAAAAATAATACCGTAATAGTATCTCATACTTTATTTGATTTCGCAAATTGTTATTAGATAGACAGACATATAGTTTGAAACTATATGTCTAAAAATTGAGAAATCATCCGTCTTTCTCAGACTGGATGATTTCATACGACTATTTAATGTCAGCTTCTGCTGGGAGGTAAGTGTCTCCGAAGAATTGTTTAGACAATTTTTCAAGAGTTCCATCTTTGTAGAGTTCTTGGATACGTTTGTCCACAAATGATTTCAACTCATCTTGACCTTTAGCAAGAAGTGGGTATACGTAAGGTTGTTGGTCGCTTGGAAGTTCAATCACTTTCAAGTTGTCCAAACCTTGGTTCTTGATAACTGTCTCAACACCGATTTTATCAAAAATCTTGTAGTCAAACTGACCATCGCTCAAACGTACCATGATTTGTTGGAAATCTGCCTTAGTATAGTTGAGGATAGTTGGGTTATCTGCGTGTTGTTTGTTGTATTCTTCCAACTGTTTAGCTGATGTAGTAGCTTGAACAATCTCTGTTGATTTTCCACCGATATCATCGAGAGACTTGATACTATCGTCGTCTTTCTTCACAACGAGAACGTTAGGGTTTTGGGCAATTGGTGCTGCATAGAGGTATTTTTCCGCACGTTCTTTAGTATAACTAAGATTGTTCACAGCCATATTGTAGCGGTCAGCGTCAAGTCCTGCAAAGACACCTGACCATTCTGTCTTTTCAAACTTAACATCATACTTATCAGAATCTTTAAAGATAGCACGAACCACTTCAATCTCGTAACCAGTCAATTCACCATTTTCTTCATAGATAAATGGCTTTGGCGAACCGTTAGTTGCTACGACGATTTCTTTTTTACCAGATGTTGCTGCTTCACTAGATGCGCTATCTTTCTTATCTCCGCCTGAGCAAGCTGCTAGTACACCTGCGGCAACAAGTCCGAGAGCAGCAAGAGATGAATATTTGACGATTTTTTTCATGTCATTTCCTCCAAAATAGAATACTGTACTATCTTAACAGAAAAAAAATTTTTTCGCCATTATATGATACCTATCTCGGTGATAGGTTTTTTTTATGGCTGACTAAAAGACCAGACGCAAGACTGCAATCAAGACCACTCCAAAAAGAACCGTACCCACTAGATTGCGGTAGCGAAAGGCTACCCAAGCCGTTGGAAAGACTGCTAAAAAGTCCAGCCATTTGATTTGAGGAAGGCTGCCAACCTTGCCAGTCACTACGCTTGAGAGGATCAAGGCAAAGATAATGGAGACAGGCAAAAACTTCAAAAATCGCTCAACGATAGCTGGCAGCCCCTTGTACTTCACCAAGATGAAGGGAATCATACGGGGAATCCAAGTCACCAATCCAGAAAAGACGATTGCCATTAAAATATACTTACTGACCATCTAAGACCACCCCCATGGTACAACCAAGTAGCGTCGCAAATAGAACAGCTAGCGACTGGGACACTACTGTCAAGAGGAAAAAGAAAGACACCGCAACAACAGCTAGGATCAGCAGCAGATTGCGAACAGGAACCCTTCTTTGCATAATCTGGAATTGCGAAGTAAAAATCCCGATAAACATCCCAACAAGGGCAAAGTCTAATCCAAAGACCTCAGGATTTGGAAGAAACCCACCTAAAGCTGTCCCCGCCACTGTCCCAATAAACCAGGCAACATAGCTATTCAAGTTGTTTCCATGCATCCACATAGGATTGACATTGTCTGTATGGGCTAATTCTCCCATCAAAACTCCGTAAGTCTCATCTGTCAGGAGACTGGACATGCCGATGTTTTGCCAGAGACTAGTATGACGGAAATAGGTCGATGCATGCAAGCTCAGCAAAAAGAGTCGCAAGTTGATCAAAAAGACCGTCATAGCAATAGCTGCCACAGGCGCTTGTACTGCAATCAGTGCCAACATGGCAAACTGGGCGCTCCCAGCATAAACAAAGAGGCTCATCAAGCCCATTTCAACAGGTGTCACATAGGGTGCGCCGATAATCCCACAAGCCAGACCAATGCTGACATAGCCAAGGGCAGTCGGCATAGCCGCCTGTACACCTTCCCAAAATCCTTTTTCTTTCATCTCTCTCCTCTTATTCTCTTCGTTTGAGGCTGTTCAAGGTCACAGCCACAGCAAGAAATATTATAACACATTCAAAGAAGAGAAAAAAGTTTAGAGTTTGAAACTAGTAGCTATCAAAAAATGCTGAAATCCCATGAGTGTTATTAATGCATCCTAAACTGATCAACTCGGATAGTGTACTTATCGGCTTGGCTTTCAACAGACTCATCTTCTGTCGGATAGACATCAACCCAGAGTTCTTTCCTTTTCCCTTTCAGCTTGACTTTATAGCGATAGCCGTCATCATAGAGTCCTACCATATCAATTGTCATGGACTGGTAATCTGGAAGAGCTTCAATTTCTTTTTTTATAGTCTGGGATAGATTATTGTGCACTACTTGTTGCTCCACCTTTGAAGTTACAGGAATATGAACTGTCGCTTTTTCCAAGCGATGTGATTTTGAAAATGTGAATCTTGCTCGACCTGTATAACCATTCAAAGAAATATTTTCATAATCATAGAAAAGGCGGCCCGTTTTATAGAAATAAGGGTCTTCAGCACGCCAAGTATCTCGATAGGCCATCTCTGTTTCCTCCACTACTTCGCTAGCCTCTTCAAACACTTCTTCAAAGGATTTAAGGGACATATTGAATGAAAGGGATTCAAACAAAACCAGTTGTGTCTTTTTAAAATTCTGGCAAGCTGTTAAAAGCATGAGGAAAACTCCAAGAGCAAGCAAACTACTGATTATTTTTGTAAATTTCATATTTCTACTATACAAAAAAACTCTAGAATTGACAAACTTTGATAGAATCGAATTCCGTGATTGGATTTTAAAAATGCTTCTTTTTGTTTTAAATTTAGTAAGAGTCAGTAACAAACCGTCATAATAAGAAAAAGACTGGGAAGCCAGCCTTATCTATGTGATGTAAAAAATTCTGCCAAACCTAATACCCAAACACCAGTAAACTGACGATAATTAAAAAGCTATTCCACAAGATGTGGAGTGCCATTGACCAATAAATTGAACGTGTATAACGAAAGAGCATACAGAGTAGCAGACCTGCTCCTGCATAAACGATGAAGTCTGTTAACACCCATCCATATTGCAAAACATGGATAAGACTGAAGAAAGTTGAGGAAACAATTATATCAACATAGCGC
>NZ_KQ969038.1:302020-302572 GCF_001578705.1 Streptococcus oralis
TTTTTAAATTTAGATAGGGCTGTCATCAGAAGTCCACGGAAAACTAACTCCTCAACTATAGGAGCAATGAGACTACCATATAAAATGCGCGTTATAAAGTAACTAATTCCTGTCAAATTAGCTGCTTCTTTCACAATTGCACTCCCATTTTGCGTACTAGGAAAGATCCGAGTCGTTGTATTTACCCACAAAAACATCAACATAAAGGAAAGAAAGAAGATACCCAGATAGGACCAACGAAACTGGAATCGACCGTACTCTTTCCAACGTTGACTCTTTACAAGAATGACAGTAGCAACAATTCCCTCAATTACTATCAATAAAATTTGCATCCCATAAAATCCCAAATCAGATAACTGGCTCACTGAGTCTAATTTTGCTACAAGATTAAAAATCGAGTAATAGGACACGAGCACTAAAATAGTCTCTAGATAAAATTTCGTTTCTTTCCTTTTCATAGTTGATCCTTTTAAGTTTTATTTGCGTCTTCTTTCAGCCAAACCTACCCAGAGTCCTTTCATCCAATCAAAAGCTCCGTAAGGGCTTGGTCCA
>NZ_KQ969038.1:302592-303562 GCF_001578705.1 Streptococcus oralis
GCACTACAAACTGACTCGGGAATTTTATGTCACAGCTAGTGTTCTCTTTTACTAATTAGGATTATTGAAAAACTCTAAAACAACAAGGGGAGAATCTGACCAATGCCATTGTAGACTATGTGCAGTCCAATAGGCCAATAAATGGACTTTGTCACTCTAAATAAGACTGCAAATATGAGGCCACCACCCATATATGAGAAAAAGTCTGTCAAGACCCAACCATGATTACTGATATGCAATATCCCGAATAAAACAGCAGAACCAAGCACATCCAGTCCCCATTTCTTCCCTTTTTCCAGAGCAGTCATCACCAATCCACGATAAATCATCTCTTCAAAAATGGGACCTGCAATCACAGGATAGAAAAAATACATCAAAAAAGAAGTAGCTCCTATAAAAGTCGGAACATCTAGTTGATAAGCAATTTCATTTTTGGTAGGTGGGAAAATAAAAAATGTGACGAAATTCCAAGCAACAAAAGCAAGCAGAGCTAAAAAGGAATAAAAAAGATAGGAACCTTTAAATTTTCTACTGTTAATTTTCTGCCATTTCCCTGACCAAATCATAACAATAATAGCAAGCAGAACCACAAGAAAATTCAACATCATATCCGACAAATAATAGACAAAGTCAGATAGACCAGTAACAAGGTCGCTGCGTAAAACCAGACCACTGAACTCCTGATCAGCAATGACAAGTAAAATAGCTATAAAAAAGTAGTAGTTAGAAATTATCTTTTTCATACATCACCTTTCTAATACCCAAACACCAGTAAACTGACGATAATTAAAAAGCTATTCCACAAGATGTGGAGTGCCATTGACCAATAAATTGAACGTGTATAACGAAAGAGCATACAGAGTAGCAGACCTGCTCCTGCATAAACGATGAAGTCTGTTAACACCCATCCATATTGTAAAACATGGATGAGACTAAAGAGTGTGGAAGAAATGATGACGTCAATATAGTA
>NZ_KQ969038.1:303689-454074 GCF_001578705.1 Streptococcus oralis
TACCTCCGCCTCCCCAAATCGGTAAAGCAATTCCACCACCATTGCCTGGATTAACCACAAGGTTTCCTCCATAAACTGTCTCCAACTCCACTTCTGTTAGTTCCATTGTTTCTGCAAATTGTAAATTCAACATCATTTACACTCCTTCAATTATTTTTATTTGTAAACCACTTCTGCGACCTAGGATTTGCTTCAAATGTCTTACAAGGACAGTATAACACGAAAACTACCCTATCTTAGAAAATCGCATATTTGACATTTTTTCTCATAGAAATCTCTCATTTGCGATTGTGGACTAATCGATCAGGTCTTTGTATTGCTGTAATCGTAGTTCAAAAAGGGCTGTTAATTGGGGATTCTCTAATATTTGTAGAGATTGGATAAAGTGTTCAATCTCTTTTTGATTGCTCCCCTTAGTTTGAAGGAAAATGCTCATCTTCTTTAAAAACTGCCACAATAATTTCTCAAAAACATCGTATGGTCGAAGCATACTCTCCAACTCGGCTTCAAAGATTGGGATATAAGAAAAAAGTTTGCGCTCCATGAGCTCTGATGCGATATTCAGAAAGCCACTTTTCATATACAGTCTATTGTGTGCCAATTCTTTAAATTCCTTGGATTTTTCGAGTAAAGAGGTAGATAAAAAGATCAAATCTTGATTACTCAAGAAGGGCATGGTGTTGCAAAAAAGATAGAGTTCAAACCAGGTCCAAGACTCGATAGCATAGAGATAGCTAGTCAAAAACTCTCGATCCTCCTCTTCGAGCAGATAGCTTTTATCCAAGGAATGAATAGCATTTTTAATCACGACGGCATTCAAACGACGATAAGTCTGCGCCATCTGTTCCTGTTCGACTTCCTTCAACAATTGCTCTAAACCCGCTATATCCTGATGGGCAAAACGATCCACAACCCTTCTACCAAATTTCATATGCGGAGATTCTTGATAGTTGTTGAGCTTATGTCCAAACTCATCGAAGGTCACATTTATACCTTGGATAGCTAGAATCAACTTATCCGCAGACAGCATAGACTGACCTAGTTCAAACTTGGATAGCTGGGACGCTGTCAGTCCATCACAAGCCACATCTGACTGCTTGAGTTTTCTCGCCAGACGCAATTCCTTGTAAAATTCTCCCAATTCTTGCTTTTCAATCATGGCCAAACTCCCTTTACTATTCTATTCGTAAAAACTTTTCATTTTTTAACATATTATAAAATATTTTAGCAAAAAAGCCAGCCTCAAGCTGACTTTCTATTCCATAGTATCAAAGGCGAGACTTGGTTTGGCATTGAGGTCCAAGCTTGCAAAGTTTTCTTTGTTCCACTCGCTGACGCTGGCATAAGCAATCATACCTGCATTGTCTCCACAAAGACGCAGGGGTGGAATGATGACCTTGACATCTGTGATTTCGGCTGCCAGGCGTTCTCTGAGACCTTTATTGGCTGCTACACCACCTGCGACAACTAGAGTTTTAACAGGGTATTTTTCTAGAGCCTTCCTGGTTTTTGCCATGAGAATGTCCATAACTGCAGCTTGGAAGGAAGCTGACAGATCTTCCTTGGACAAGCTTTCTCCCTTTTGCTCGGCATTGTGGTGAAGATTGATAAAGGCAGACTTCAAACCTGAGAAGGAGAACTCCAGATTATCTTCCTTGATCATGGCACGAGGAAAATCATAAATATCCTGTCCCTGATGAGCCAACTCGTCAATCTCACGACCTGCTGGATAGGTCAATCCCATGACACGGCCGACCTTATCATAGGCCTCACCAACCGCATCATCTCGCGTTTCCCCAACAATCTTGTAATCTCCAGCCTCAGAAACATAGACCAACTCCGTGTGCCCACCGCTGACCAAGAGGGCTAGCAAGGGAAACTCCAAAGGCTCCACGCTCTGAGCTGCCATGAGGTGGCCAGCCATGTGGTTAACGGGAATCAGCGGAAGTCCATGAGCCCAAGCAAAGGCCTTAGCAGCTGACAAACCAACTAGTAAGGCTCCAACCAAGCCCGGTCCATAGGTAACCGCCACAGCTGTCACGTCCTCTTCGGTAATCCCTGCTTCTGCTAGCGCCTCCTCAATACAGGCTGTAATAACCTCGACATGATGACGACTGGCTACTTCTGGCACTACGCCTCCAAAACGTTTGTGACTCTCAATTTGACTAGCAATGACATTGGACAAGAGCTCATCGTCGTTTTTCAGGACGGCGGCACTGGTCTCATCACAGGATGTCTCAAATGCTAAAATATATCTATCCTTCATCTACTTCTCTCTTCATGATGATGGCGTCCTCGACTGGATCATGGTAATAGGTCTTTCGCTCAGCGATGACTGCCATCTGTTCTTTCTTGTAAAATGCTTGCGCTCGGTGATTTGACTTTCTAACTTCGAGGAAAAGCTCCTTATCTGTCGGCAATTGAGCAAACAAGGCTGACGCAATTCCCTGACCCTGATAGGCGTTTTTGACAGCGATTTGTAGGACTTCTGCTTCAAATGGATTCTCCTGAACAGCTAGAAATCCTATCACTTCTGCTCCACCATAAGCTACTGCATACCAAGTTTGGTCTTGGGACAGGTCTGCTTGGATTTGTTCCAGCGTCCAAGGACTGACTGGGTAAACAGCTGCCATGACGGCGTAGATGGCTTGAGCTAGGTCAGGCTGTCTTTGGATTCTTTCGATTTCTATCATAGGCGTTTGATGTAAGATTCGCCAGACTCGATGTGGTTCTTGAGCCAGTTTTCCTCAGCCTCAACTCGTTTGAGGTAATTTGGCACAAAGTCGTGCAAGGAGTCTGCTTCCTTGTCCCATGCCCACAAAGCTAGATTAGCTGCATTTGGCAAGGTTTCTTGGTAGCTAGCTTGTGGTAGCTGTTCTTGGATCTGCTCCACAAAGGGGCCAACTTCTCCAACAAAGGTCACTTGTTCAGCATCCTTGACTTTTTCTAGCACTTCCGCAAAGGATAGGTGCGCTTCTGACATGACAGGTTTGGTATTTTCATAAAATCCTGCATAAACATTGTTGCGACGCGCATCCATTAGGGGAACAAATAAGCCTTCTTGTTGGCGTGGCACCAGAGCCAAGAGACTCGACATGCCAACTAACTCAATGTTCAGAGTGTGAGCCAAGGTCTTAGCAGTTGCTACCGCAATTCGCAAACCTGTGTAGCTACCTGGTCCTTCCGCCACCACGATTCGATCCAAATCCTTTGGCGTCAAATCTAGACTGGCCATCAAAAAATCGATGGCAGGCATGAGGGTAATACTGTGATTTTTCTTGATATTAATCATCGTCTCGGCAAGAACCTGCTTGTCCTCCAAAATGGCTAGAGATAGAGCCTTGCTGGACGTATCAAAAGCTAATACTTTCATAACACATTCCTATCTTTTTGTCTGTTTACTATTATACTACAAAAGCCAGCGCATGGGAATTTTCTTTATTTTGAAACAAAAGGGCCTGCCACTTAGACAAGCAACTCTACACAAAAAATTCAAAAAAGTTGTAGCTTTTTTGAATAGAAAAGTGAACAAGGAAATTGAAAGGATCTTCGTAAAAAATTTGGATCAGGCATTTATGTTTCAACTCGATTTTCGATGCGAGAAATCATCATCGAAAACATAAGGATATCACCTGAAAATAGAAAAATCCGCCCCATCTATCAAGACGAGGTGGTTTTTCTGTATATTTAGATGAATAATTGCGCTCAAACATTTAAACCAAAATTAAAAACGAGCCAGACAACATAGGTGACAAGAAGGAGAAAAATTGAATAGAGTGTCACAAAAGCAAGCTTCCAAAGGAATTTTGTTTTGCGGTGTTCTAGATACGTAAAAATAAGATTTCCACCGTATACACAGGCTACAAAAACTATAAACATCAAGAGGCGAACCCCTACTGCAAATTCAAACAAACTAAACATTCTTAATCCTCCTTGTTTAAAAGCTATAGGAAATATTCCCATCCATAAACTTCTCTTTCCATTATAACACCTAAGCGCTCTCCGACCAAATCCTACCTGTCTTTTTGCTCCTTCTTTCCCTCTCGACTTTCTCATTTTCCGTCTTTTACTAATTTTTCATTTTGTGGTATAATTGAAATAATTGTAACGAATCAAGGTCAATCTAGACACAAAATGGAATGAAATCAAGCAAATCTCTGCTAAAAGTTTGGAATAAGCTGACCTGTAAATAGAAAGGAACTATATGATTTACAAAGTTTTTTATCAAGAAACAAAAGAACGTAGCCCACGTCGTGAAACAACACGCTCACTTTACCTAGACATCGATGCCAGCTCAGAGCTTGAGGGCCGTATCGCTGCTCGCCAACTTGTCGAAGAAAACCGCCCAGAGTACAACATCGAGTTCATCGAACTCTTGTCTGACAAATTGCTAGATTACGAAAAAGAAACTGGCGCTTTCGAGATTACGGAGTTCTAATATGGCCTACACTCTTAAACCTGAAGAAGTCGGCGTTTTTGCCATCGGTGGTCTGGGAGAAATCGGGAAAAACACTTACGGAATTGAATACCAAGACGAGATTATCATCGTCGATGCTGGGATTAAATTCCCAGAAGATGACTTGCTGGGTATCGACTACGTCATTCCTGATTATTCTTACATCGTGGACAATATTGACCGCGTCAAGGCTGTTTTGATTACACACGGACACGAGGACCACATCGGTGGGATTCCTTTCCTGCTCAAGCAAGCAAATGTCCCTATCTACGCTGGACCACTTGCCCTGGCTTTGATCCGTGGAAAACTCGAAGAACACGGTCTCTTGCGCAACGCCAAACTTTACGAAATCAACCACAACACTGAGTTGACCTTTAAAAATCTTAAGGCAACTTTCTTTAGAACCACTCACTCTATTCCAGAACCTTTGGGGATTGTCATTCATACTCCTCAAGGAAAAATCGTCTGTACGGGTGACTTCAAGTTCGACTTTACTCCAGTTGGGGAACCTGCGGACTTGCACCGGATGGCAGCCCTTGGTGAAGAAGGCGTACTCTGCCTCCTCTCTGACTCGACCAATGCAGAAGTGCCAACCTTTACCAACTCTGAAAAAGTCGTTGGCCAGTCCATCATGAAGATTATCCAAGGCATCGAAGGACGTATCATCTTTGCATCCTTTGCCTCAAATATCTTCCGTCTCCAGCAAGCAACAGATGCTGCTGTTAAGACTGGACGCAAGATTGCGGTCTTTGGTCGTTCTATGGAAAAGGCCATTGTCAACGGAATCGAGCTTGGCTACATCAAAGCTCCTAAGGGAACCTTTATCGAGCCAAATGAAATCAAAGACTACCCTGCAGGCGAGGTTCTTATCCTCTGTACAGGTAGTCAGGGGGAGCCTATGGCGGCCCTCTCTCGTATCGCTAACGGAACCCACCGTCAGGTGCAACTTCAACCCGGTGATACCGTTATCTTCTCTTCAAGTCCAATCCCTGGAAATACCACTAGCGTCAACAAGTTGATCAACATCATCTCAGAAGCTGGTGTCGAGGTTATCCACGGTAAGATTAACAATATCCACACCTCTGGACACGGTGGTCAGCAAGAGCAAAAACTCATGCTCCGCTTGATCAAGCCCAAATACTTCATGCCTGTTCACGGTGAATATCGTATGCAGAAAGTCCACGCTGGACTAGCGGTGGATACGGGTGTCGAGAAGGACAATATCTTTATCATGAGCAATGGTGATGTGCTTGCTCTTACTGCTAACTCAGCCCGTATCGCAGGTCATTTCAACGCTCAAGACATCTATGTCGATGGAAATCGTATCGGTGAAATCGGCGCTGCTGTCCTCAAAGATCGTCGTGATCTATCTGAAGACGGTGTCGTTCTAGCAGTCGCAACTGTTGACTTCAAGTCTAAAATGATCTTGTCTGGTCCAGATATTCTCAGCCGAGGCTTTGTCTACATGAGAGAATCTGGAGACTTGATTCGCCAAAGCCAGCGCATCCTCTTCAATGCTATTCGTATCGCACTGAAGAACAAAGATGCCAGCGTGCAATCTGTCAATGGTGCCATTGTCAACGCTATTCGCCCCTTCCTCTATGAAAATACAGAACGTGAACCGATTATTATCCCTATGATCCTCACACCAGATGAAGAAGAATAAATCAACAAAACAGCCCCGTCTTCGGAGCTGTTTTTTCTATGCTTTCTTTTCTTGATTCTTAGAAATACTACGGTTTTTACCTTCAAGATACACCATCAAAATAGAAATATCTGCTGGGTTTACTCCCGAAATACGGCTAGCTTGGCCGATTGTTTCTGGATTGATGAGTTTGAACTTCTGACGGGCTTCTGTTGCAATGGAGTCAATATCATCCCAATCGATATTGGCTGGAATGCGTTTTTCTTCCATGCGTTTCATCTTGGCAACCTGATCCATGGCTTTGGAAATATAGCCTTCGTACTTGATTTCTGTTTCAATCAATTCGATAATCTTGTCATCCAAGTCCTCAGCAGCTGGTCCGATGAAGGCCACCACATCTTGGTAAGACACTTCTGGTCGACGGAGAAATTCTTTGGCTGTCACTGCATCTGTCAATGGCTTGAAGCCCATCTCCTCAACCTTAGCATTGGTTTCCTTAACTGGCTTAAGTTTGATGCTGTCGAGACGCTTCATCTCATTGTCAAATTGATTTTTCTTGATTTCAAAACGAGCCCAGCGTTCATCGTCAACAAGCCCAATCTCGCGTCCCATCTCTGTCAAACGCATATCGGCATTGTCATGACGGAGGATGAGACGGTATTCAGCACGACTGGTCAAGAGACGGTAAGGTTCAATGGTGCCCTTGGTCACCAAGTCGTCAATCATCACCCCGATATAACCGTCACTGCGCTTCAAAATCAATTCAGGCTTGCCTTGGATTTTCAGAGCCGCATTGATACCCGCGATAATCCCTTGGCCAGCAGCTTCTTCGTAACCTGACGTTCCATTTGTCTGACCAGCAGTGAAGAGACCTGAGATTTTCTTGGTTTCCAAAGTCGCACGCAACTGGTGAGGCAAGACCATGTCATACTCAATGGCATAACCTGTTCGCATCATCTCAGCATTTTCCAAACCTTTGATGGAATGAACCAGCTCACGCTGGACGTCCTCAGGCAGACTGGTTGAAAGACCTTGGACATAGACTTCCTCTGTATTGCGCCCTTCTGGCTCAAGGAAGAGTTGGTGGCGTTCCTTGTCCGCAAAGCGCACAATCTTGTCCTCAATCGATGGACAGTAGCGAGGTCCCACTCCCTTGACCACACCTGTAAACATAGGCGCACGGTGGAGGTTGTTTTGGATAATCTCATGACTGGTACCGTTGGTATAGGTCAACCAGCATGGCACTTGGTCCTTGACATAGTCCTCATCACGTGAAGTGTAGGAGAAGTGATTAGGCGCTTCGTCTCCTGGCTGAATCTCTGTCACATCGTAGTTGATAGAGGAAGCCTTGACGCGTGGAGGGGTTCCTGTCTTGAAACGACCGATTTCGAGACCCAGTTCCTTGAGGTTGTCAGCGAGGTTAATCGAAGCTAGGCTGTGGTTAGGACCTGACGAATACTTGAGGTCTCCGATAATGATTTCCCCACGGAGGGCAGTCCCTGTTGTCACGATAACAGCCTTGGCAGCATACTCTTGATGGGTGGCTGTACGCACACCGACAACCTTTCCATCTTCCACCAAAATCTCATCAATCATGGTTTGACGAAGGGTGAGATTTTCTTGATTTTCAACTGTCTTGCGCATCTCCTTAGAGTAAAGCTCCTTGTCAGCCTGCGCACGAAGGGCACGGACAGCTGGCCCCTTCCCTGTGTTGAGCATCTTCATCTGGATGTAAGTCTTGTCAATGGTTTTGGCCATCTCGCCACCGAGGGCATCGACTTCGCGCACGACAATCCCCTTGGCAGAACCACCGATAGAAGGGTTACAAGGCATGAAAGCCAGCATTTCAATGTTGATGGTCGCAAGCAAGACCTTACAACCCATACGACTTGCAGCCAAGGAAGCCTCGACCCCCGCGTGCCCCGCACCGATTACAATAATATCGTATTCTTCCGTAAAATTATAAGTCATTTTCTCTCCTATTCTTCAATATGAATGTGTTTTAGTTGGCCGTCCCATTCTGGTAGGGCTGTTTTTAAAAAGGCTGGAACTAGCTGGAACTCCTCAAGCTTATCCAAATCAATCCACTCACAAGGCTGCTTTTTCTCGTCTTCCTGCATGGTCAATGGTGCATCCTCAAGCAAGTTCACCAGATAATGAAACTCGATGTTGTGATAGGAAACACCGTCTTGTTCAAAACAATTTTCGACCACAAAAGCTAGCTGCCCAGCCTGAGCTTTGACACCCAGCTCTTCCCTCACTTCACGGACTACCGCTTCTTCCGTACTTTCATTGACTTGGATCGCACCACCAATAGTGTAAAAGTAATCGCCTTCTTTTGTAACCAAAAGCTGATTATTTTGAACAATCAAGGCTGTCGCCCGAACACCAAAAACCGTATTTCCTACTTTTGTCCGAAAGTCTTGTTGAGTCATTTTTCTCCTTTCCCTTAAACGACACAAAAACAGTCAAAACTCGTAAGGAGTGCAGGACAAAAAAGCCTGCAACATCCATGAGCTTTGACCATCATTTCTATTGCTTTTATTATTGTAGCAAATTAAGAAAATTTGTCAATCTAAATGTACTGACAAACTTGTCCATCGCGGTAGGCATTGTCAATCAAACCGCCACCTAGACACTCTTCGCCATCGTAAAAGACAACTGCCTGTCCTGGTGTGATGGCGCGTTGTGGCTCTGCAAAAACGACCTCTGCCTTGTCTCCTTTGACATGTACTGTCACCTTAGAATCAGGCTGACGATAGCGGAATTTAGCCGTACATTCAAGCGTAAATTCCTCTGGCATCTCACGAGTAAAGTGAACTTGACTGGCCTCTAGGCTTGTTGACATGAGCGAATCATGGTAGAAGCCTTGACCGACATAGAGGATATTCTTGCTCAGATCTTTTCCGACAACAAACCAAGGGGCATTGTCACCGCCGTGTTGGCCACCGATACCGAGACCGCCACGCTGACCAATCGTATAATACATCAGACCTGCATGCTCACCCATATCGCGACCATCCACAGTCATCATGCGACCAGGCTGAGCTGGCAGATAGTTGCTGAGAAAGTTTTTAAAGTTCTTTTCTCCGATAAAGCAAATCCCTGTCGAATCTTTCTTCTTAGCCGTCGCAAGGCCTGCTTCTTCTGCTAGTCTGCGAACTTCAGGCTTTTCCAAATGTCCAAGCGGAAACATAGTCTTTTGCAACTGTTCCTGTGAAAGTTGGCTGAGGAAATAGGTCTGATCCTTGCCATTGTCCACGCCACGAAGCATGTGAACGATGCCACCCTCATCACGCGCCACTCGGGCATAGTGCCCAGTCGCCACATAGTCTGCCCCTAAGGTCATGGCATAGTCCAAAAAGGCCTTGAACTTGATTTCCTTGTTACACATAACGTCTGGATTTGGCGTGCGTCCCGCACGGTATTCCGCTAGGAAATACTCAAAAACGCGGTCCCAATACTCTTTTTCAAAGTTGACAGAGTAGTAGGGAATGCCGATCTGATCTGCCACCGCAGCCACATCCTTGTAATCTTCGGTCGCCGTACAAACGCCGTTTTCATCTGTGTCATCCCAGTTCTTCATGAAGATACCGATCACATCGTAGCCCTGCTCCTTGAGCAAGAGAGCCGTCACCGACGAATCAACACCACCACTCATCCCCACGACAACACGTGTTTTAGAGTTATCACTCATGATAAGTCTCCCATCTATTCGTTTATTCACGATTGAAGGTCGTGTGTGCTTAACGATTGAAGGTCGCTTGAGCAGTATTCATTATAACACGCTTGGTTGGAGAAGACAAGAAAGAGGCTGATAAATCATCTCAACCTCTCTTCCTTACTTTGAAAACGAATCAATTTTCCCCTTTAAGTTCTTTCTTCGCTTGTTCTATCTGGCATTTCACTTGCTCAAAGCCGGTTCCTCCTAAGGAATTCCGTCTCTGAACAGCGGTTTCTGGGCGCAAGTAGATATAAATATCCTCTTCAATCAAGGGATGGTAGACTTGCAACTCCTCCAAATCCCAATCTTGGATATTTTTACCATTCTTGATAGAGTCTAGAACCAATTTCCCTACTATTTCATGCGCTTCTCTAAAGGGGAGGCCTTTTTCAGCCAAATAATCTGCCAGTTCGGTCGCATTCGAAAAATCATTCTCTGTGGATTGCTGCATTTTGATCTTATTAACCTGCATGCTAGATAGCATACCTGCCAACACATCCAGAGAATTTAAAATCGTTTCTACTGTATCAAACAGGCCTTCCTTGTCCTCTTGCAAATCCTTATTGTAAGCCAAAGGCAAAGACTTCATGACGGTCAATAGTCCAAGCAAGTTCCCGTAAACCCGTCCTGTCTTCCCTCGAATCAATTCGGCCATATCAGGATTTTTCTTCTGGGGCATGATAGATGAACCCGTTGAGAAGCTATCAGACAAGCTAATGTACTGATACTCAAAACTGCACCAATTGATGATTTCCTCACAAAAACGGCTCATATGCATCATCAAAATGCTGGCATTTGATAGAAATTCCAAGATAAAATCACGGTCACTCACTGCGTCCAAGGAATTGGTATAGGGTTGTTGGAAACCCAATAAATCACTCGATAATTGACGATCGATTGGAAAAGTTGTCCCCGCCAAAGCAGCCGCACCCAGTGGAGATAGGTCCGTATGTTTCAGGTTAAATGCAAAACGCTCGCTGTCCCTTTGAAACATATTGTAATAAGCCATGAGATGGTGGGCAAAACTAATCGGTTGGGCGTGTTGCAAATGGGTATAGCCTGGCATGATGGTTTCCACATATTTTTCAGCCAAATCCAGCAAAACACTGTTCAGATTCGCCAACTTATCCAAAACATGGCCAAGCTGCTCCTTTAGATATAAGTGCATATCCGTTGCGACTTGGTCATTCCGAGAACGAGCCGTGTGTAGTTTCCCAGCCAGAGGACCGATTTTCTCTGTCAGCAACACTTCCATATTCATATGAATATCTTCATTTGCAATATCAAAATGAAGCTCTCCTGACTCTAAATCTCGCAACAAAGCTTTCAGACCATCTTGGATCTGCTCCGCCTCTTCCAAGCTCAAAATGCCAGTCTGTCCTAGCATTTGAACATGAGCTAAGGAGCCCATCAAATCAAATTTTGCCAGCTGGTGGTCAAAGGAAATGCTCGCACCGAACTGTTCTACCCAATCTTCCACAGTGCCTTCAAATCGACCGCCCCATAATTTTGTATTTTTCGACATATCCTGTCGTCCCTTTCTATCGCGTCACTACTCTACATTTTTCTGAACTTCTGAATAAACCTTAGTCGGAAGCCCCCAAAGCTTGATAAATCCAACAGCCGCATCTTGGTCAAAAGTATCCGCACTAGTATAAGTCGCCAAATTTTCATCGTAAAGAGAATTTGGTGATTTCCGAGCCACTACCTGAGCGTTCCCCTTATAGAGTTTAACTTTTGCAGTTCCATTGACAACTTTCTGTGTCTCCTTGATATAGGCAATCAAAGCCTGAGTTGCTGGGCTAAACCACAAGGCATTATAGATGAGATTGGACAACTCATTTTCGATAATAGGTTTGAAATGAGCCACTTCTCTCACGAGAGTCAAGTCCTCAATCTCCTTATGAGCTGCCAATAAAGTCACAGCGCCTGGGCACTCATAAATCTCTCTTGACTTAATACCGACTAGGCGATTTTCCACATGGTCAATACGACCAACACCGTGTTTACCCGCAATTTCATTTAGCTTTTGAATCAAAGCAGCTACTTTCATCTTCTCTCCATTAAGGGAGATGGGCACCCCGCAGCTAAACTCAATGTCAATAAATTCAGGACTGTCTGGCGCCTCTTCTGGAGAAGATGTGATTCCAAATGCTTCTTCTGGCGCTTGGTTCCAAGGGTTTTCCAAAACACCACATTCATTTGCACGTCCCCAAAGATTTTGATCGACAGAGTAAGGATTGTCAAGGTCAGCAGGAACTGGGACGCCGTTTTCTTTGGCATATTGGATTTCTTCTTCACGAGACCATTTCCACTCACGAACAGGCGCAACTACCTTTAGATTGGGATCCAAAGCTGCAATAGAGACTTCAAACCGAACTTGGTCGTTTCCCTTGCCTGTACAACCATGGGCAATTGTGGTTGCCCCCGTCTGATGAGCTATTTCAACAAGTTTTTTTGAAATAAGAGGGCGACTCAGAGCAGATACCAAGGGATACTTCTGTTCGTAGTAGGCATGAGCCTGAAGGGCCACTAAAACATAGTCATTAGCAAATTCGTCCTTAACATCAATGACATAAGACTCAACAGCCCCAACCTTGAGAGCTTTGTCGTGGATGAACTCCAAATCTTTTCCTTCCCCCACATCCATACAAACAGCAATCACATCATAGTCTTTTTTTAACCACGTAATAGCAACTGATGTATCCAATCCACCTGAATAGGCTAAAATAACTTTTTCCTTACTCATTTCTCTTCCTTCTTTCTATTTTTCGATAGAGGCTTTAAAAGCATCGTCAATCAATTTGTCCAATTCCCCAGAATCCTTCAACTTCTGGATGGTTTTGTCAACCGCCTCTTTCAATTCTTTACTGTCTTTTTTCATCGCAACAGCGTAGGAATCTTCTTTATCATTGTCAACATCAAACTCAACGATGGCCAGGTCTGGATTATTCTCTACATATCCTTTCGCCACTGGTTCCTCAAAGATAACCGCATCCAGTTGCCCTGATTTCAAGTCTGTTATCAAATTTCCATTTTTAGGAAGTGAAACGAGAGAAGAATTCTGCAGGGTTTCTTTGACCAAAGTTTCCTGGATAGAACCTTTCTGCGCTCCAACCTTTTTCTGAGCCAAATCCTTGACTGATTGGTAATTCGTTAATTCAGATTTTCTTACGATAACCTTATTTTCCGAAGTGTAGTAGGGAATTGAAAAATCGTAAACTTGACTTCTCTCCTCCGTTTTAGAAACACCTGATATGGCAAGATCAGCCTTGCCCGAATCAAGACTAGCCAGTACATTGTCAAAACTCATTGGAGAAAACTCCACTTCCACACCTAGTTCCTTTGCGATGGCTTTGGCTAGCTCAACATCTGAACCTACAATCTGATTTTTCCCATCAACCAATTTCTGGTATTCAAATGGAGCAAACTCTGGATTTAGAGCTACCACCAATTTTCCTTTCGCTTTAATGGCTTCAACACCTTGAGACTGACTGTTACTGCAAGCAAATAATAAGGGGAACATGAGCAAACCAAACATCGCCATCAGCACCTTCTTTACTTTATTCATAGAAAACCTCCTCTTATTTTTATACTTTTGAATTGTATAAATAATACACTTCTCGCCCTCGTTTGTCAAGAGAAAACTGTATTTTATCTCATTTTATTCAAGAAAAAAGCTTATTATTTGATGTATTTTTACATATAATAAGTTTATTTATACTATTTGAGTTTTAAAACAATTCAAAACATTGCATTGAATTCATACAAAAAGAGTATTCCTGAAAAGATATTTACACTTTTTGTTCTAGCGAAACAAAAAAGAGTCCTAAAGGACTCTCAGAACGTAGACAAACCCTATCAGAGTTGCAAAATTGCTCTTTTGAAGGTTGGCTATTATATAGTAGAAACTCTTAGGAATGCTGATATAATGCTATTTTTAAGAGTTTTCTACTTTCTCTAGCAAAGAAAAAGATTGAAGAAAATTGTCCAAAATGGACTTTTTCTTCAATCTGGACACTTTTCAAATCCAAACTATTCTTTATAGAAAAAATTCCTATAAATTCGAGCAATAGTTAAAATACAAACAAATATAATACCCAAAATAGATAATACTATTTTCACAAAGCTCATTTCAGAGCCTATGATATATATATGAAAAAGAGGGGCTAGTCCTACACATAGAGACAATAGATAACTAATAAATCTTATCTCACCAATTCCTGCAAAAAAATGTTTCATGTAACGATTCTCCATTTGCTCCATTAAATCAGTTTTATTTTAGAGTAGCATAAAATAAGCAATCCTTCAATAAAATCCATTGGCAAAATACTATTCTAAAGCATTGATAGCTCAGATTTCTCAGAATAGAGCTGTCCAAACTATCGAACAGCTTAAATACATATATATCCATGCAATTCTAAGCTTAGCACTGCTATAAAATAAATGTTTTATGAGTATTCTAGGTCTTTGACTGCTTAAAATTTTGCGTTCTGAAGGATTCTAAAGCTAGAATAGCTCAAAAATCACGAGAACTAAGGTATTTAAATCTTAAGAGTCAAACTATTTCCATAGGAATTATCTTTTTTAATAAGTGTGGTTAGGAGGTAATTTTAGGGAATCTCCTAAAAACAACCGATTTTCTATTTTTATCAATCAAAAAATGTTGATAAATGAGTGTTTTAAAATTAAATTTTAAAGGTGTCCTTAAGTTTAAAGATTTTTGATAAGATTTCTGTATTTTTTACAATTCAATAACTCGATGGCATTGTTGAGCCACATAGGCATCGTGGGTAACGATAATGACCGTTTTCCCTTCCTTGTTCATATCTAAGAGAAAGTTTAAAACCAAATCTCGATTTTCAGGATCTAAAGAACCGGTTGGTTCATCTGCTAAAAGGAGCTGGCTGGGTTTTAAAATGGCTCTAGCAACTGCGATTCGCTGCTGTTCCCCTCCAGATAACTCTGAAACCTTTTGATGTAGAGTTGATGGCAACCCCACTCTCTCTAAAATTTCTTCTATCTTTTTGACTTTGTCTTTCTTGGACAATTTCACATACTTTAGAGCAAGCATGAGATTATACTCTACCGTTTCATTGTCAATCAGAGCAAAGTTTTGAAATAGATAAGAGATATGTTCGCGGATAATCGCTTGCGACTTAACAGAGTTGACAGGTACATTTTGCTGACCGAAAATTTCATAATGTCCACTGTAATCGCCATCTATCAAACCCAATAGATTTAACAAGGTTGACTTGCCACTACCACTCTTTCCAACTATCGCAACTAAATCCCCTTGGTTAATTTTTAGAGATAAGTTCTCCAAAATAACTTTTTTCCCAATGGTTTTCGTAACATTTTCCAACTTTATCATAAGTGATCCCCTTTCAATAACTGCACTACATTTCGTTTTTCCATCTTAGAACCCAAGAAAAGCACAAACAGGATATCTAAGCCTGTAAATCCTGCAAAAAGTAGGAGCGGGAAAAGTGCCTGTGTAAAGAATAGCAAAACCATAAAAGGAAGGCTATAAACAGCTAATAGAAGACCCAGCAAGGAGCGATACCGATCTATCAATTTCCAGCCCATAAACTTCTTGGTGATAATATCTGTTCGCTTCAATAAGAAAGTTGTTACTAGTAAGAAGTAGGAAATCATCATACTAAGAAGAGCAACCAAAGCAAAGAGTATATTGAAATTCCGAACAGCATCTCGATAAGAATCTACTTTATCTTGTTGAATGACTTGAATAGATGAAAATTTTAAATAATTCCCATCTGATAATTTCTCAACTAACGCTGTCACCTCTTTTTGATGTTGAGCCGTATTTTCGATTTTAATCGGATTATTTAAACCTGTTGTAGACAGGGAGGCTTTTTCATCCCACATCATATCGGAATCATTGACCAAGCTAATAATTGGATTGTAGAGATTTTCCTTTCGTTTCTCGTTATAAGGGAAGAATGACCAATCACCTTCATAGTAAGCAATCTCGATATCCATCTCCTCTATCGTTCGTTTTTGCTGCTCTTCATACTTCATAGAAAGATAGGCAATTAATTTCCCCAAGAGCTGATTTTTCTCCTCTTCACCTTTCGTACTTGCTGGCATCAAAATAACTTTTTTAGTGCCGGTATCTGGTAGCTTGAATCCCTGACTTTCTAAAAAATGACGGTTTGCATAGTAAACATCCATCGTATCTGTTAACTGATATTGCTGAATCTGTTCTGATTTGACAAAATTTTTTACAGGAAGACTGCTACTTTGCACATAGCCCGCCTGCGTTTTTTCTACCAAGTCTTGATAAAATCGATAGAAATAATCCACAGCCTGCCCTGAGCCCGCCAACTGCTCTTGCCACAGGTTATCATTGAGTTGGAAAGTTTCCAAGGTCAGATAATTTCCCTGACTGATCCACTGTTTCTGGTAGTCCAACTCCTTGTTTTCTTGTTCCAAACTTTTTCCCACCCCAATCAGCAAGACCGTCAGCAAAATCGTTGTCCCAATTTTCATCAAATAATTAAAGAGCAAGACAAATTTGAAAGATGAAAAACCTTTCAACAGAGAACTGATTGTCATTTTTTGGATTAAGAGATAGGTCAACCAACTGATAAAGAGATAAAGCTGCAAAAGCAAAAAATGAGACAACCATAGCATAGGAAACAAATCTTTCGGCTTGTAATCAAGCAAGAAAAACACTCCTAGATTGATCACAAGCGCCCCACCTAGGAGGAGGTAGAGGTTGCCTTTGACAACATCAGCTAAAACAGCCCGATCTTGAAAACCAAGTAACTTTTGTACCCCCACTCTTTTCATCTCCATCATCGGCTGATATACCGTCACTAAGACAAGAAGCAAAATAGCCATGACAAAAATAATAGCAGATAAGAGCAAATCACGATTGATAACTTCCACTGCACTTTTGTAGGTCGGCTCTAGCAAGGTAGTCTGGTCTATCTTGAAAAAATCGCTCCATTTCTGTACAATCCTATCCTTGTCGATCTCTTGTGTAGAAGTTATCGTATAACGACCATTTAAACTACGAGATGTATCCTTGATATAGGTTTGAAAAGTCATAAGCTGAATAGGCTTGGCTTTTAGAAAGGTCGGAATCGTACCAAGTTTATCGGGAGTCTCTTTATTACTATAGACTCCCTCGCCATCTGTGCTAAAATCAAGGGAAGAAAGCCCAAACTCTTGGTAGGGGAAGGTCTCTTTATCAAAAACACCAGCCTTGATCACCTCATCACCGCTGTCTGTTTTGATGATGGAGACTTTGTACTCCTTTGATACATCCTCAAAAAATCGAAGAACAGATGCTGCTGGTTCATTAACATCTTTCAAATATACATCCAAAGAACCCGCTGTCTTTCCCATTTCCTGAATCCGAACCACTTCTCGTGTGTAGTTTACATTAAAAACAAAAAAAGTGGTACACAGCAACAGCAGAAACATACAAAGATGACTGATTTTTTTCATAAAGATACCCCCTTAGTACTTCATCATCTTTATTATAAAATACAATATACCTTGTCGTAAAATTTGTTAACCTTTTTCACAAATTTATTTTAGATTTCTTTTTTACTTTTTATATTACTATGATACAATATTTTTAATCAATTTCTATTTTTTGTTAACTTTTTTCACAAATAAGGAGGAAATCATGCGCTACGATTTTGGCAATGTTTATAAAGAAATCCGTGAGTCAAAAGGGTTAACCCAAGAGGAGGTCTGTGGAGATATTCTCTCAAGAACCAGTCTATCAAAGATTGAAAGTGGCAAGACAACCCCAAAATATGAGAATATGGAGTTTCTTCTCCGACAAATCAATATGAGCTTTGAAGAGTTTGACTATATCTGCCATCTCTACCACCCAAGTGAGCGATCAACTATCATGCAGACTTTTTTAAAAATGGCTTCTATTAGTGGTACGAGTGACTTAAGTCAATTGCTCAAAAAATGCCAGGATTATCTCAAAATACACCATGACTTCCCCATCCAGCAGTTACAAGATATGCTCGAAATCGTTATCTACATCCGTGAAAATGGAATAGATAAATTGTCAAGTAAAGTTGACAACATTGTAAACAGACTGTGGGATAAAATAGAGAAACAAGATACTTGGTATGAGTACGACCTAAAAGTCCTTAATACCATTCTCTTTGCCTTTCCTATGGAGTATATCCATCTGATTACCGAAAAAATCCTCGAACGACTAGAGGTTTATAAATACTATAGTCCTGTCTTTCGACTTCGTATGATGTTGCTTTTGAACCTCTCAACTCTTTATCTTTACAATGGGGAAAAGCTGATTTGTAAACAACTTTGCTATACTCTCTTGGAGGAGGCAAAAGTAAGCAAACAGTATGATACACTTGCATATTCCTATATTCGTATCGGCATTTGTACCGATGATGCTCAGCTGATACAAAATGGACTCTCCTTAGCTAAACTAGTCGAAGATGAACACTTACTAACAGAGCTAGAGCGAGAAGTTGACATCTTTGTAAACAAAAAAGAAAGTCATTAAGACTTCCTTTTCTATATTATCTTAATACCAACCGTTGTTAAGCCAGAAGTTCTTGGCGGCCGTCCATGATCCGTAACGTCCTGCAACGTAGGCATCTGCTACACGTTCTTGGTTTTCAGCCGAGTAGTCACCGTTCAAGTACGAATCTGTCAATTGGTAACGCCCAATGTAACGTCCGTTTGTCGCTGTGTAGCTACCACCTGATTCTTTTTGAGCGATCCATTCTTTGGCTTCTGCTTCAGAACCACTTACAGTTGAAGCTGTGTAGCTTTCTTCTTCATAAGAAGTGCTTGTTGTAGCAGCTGGCGCTTCGTAAGTTGTTGTTTCAGTTATTTCTTCGTAAGTCGTAGTCTCTTCGATTGTTTCTCCTGCTGCAGCTGGTGCTTCATAAGTTGTCGCAACTGGAGCTGTCCCTTCGATGACCAAAACTTGGTTCACAAAGATCAGATGAATATCCTCTATCTTGTTTTTTTCAGCCAATTTTTCAACAGTGGTGTTGTACTTCTCAGCGATTTCTGAAAGAGTGTCACCTGGTTTAACTGTATAAGTGATTGTTTCATCTGCAAAAGCAAGTGATGGTGCAAGGAAAGCAAGGAAAGTTGCTGCTCCTGCAAGAGTTAATTTAATTTGTTTAGTTGTTAATGTCATTTCTAAAAATTCTCCTTTTTACTATGCTTCTATCATACCGTTTGAATATTACCGTTTCTTGACGGTTTCGTGTAGAAATATTACAAAAATATTTTATATTTACTGAAACATTGATATTTTTGTCATAAAAGACAAGATTTTATACTCTTTTTATCCATTTTTCCAGTTTTATAAGGAAAATAAGCACAGAACTTCATTCTTTGATATAATAGAAACAAGAATCTTTGTAAGGGGAAACAGATGCACTCACTTCGTTTTCAATCTGTCTTTGATATTATCGGACCAGTTATGATTGGCCCATCAAGTAGCCATACTGCTGGAGCTGTTCGTATTGGGAAAATCGTCTCTTCCATCTTTGATGATACGCCGACAGAAGTCGAATTCCAATTATTTAACTCATTTGCCAAAACCTACCGTGGTCATGGAACCGACCTTGCTCTCGTCGCTGGTATATTAGGTATGGATACGGACGATCCCGACATTCCAAATAGCCTAGAGATTGCCCATAAACGTGGCATCAAGATTGTCTGGACCATTCAGAAAGACAGCAACGCGCCTCATCCTAATACCACTAAAATTACTGTGAAGAATGAACACAAGTCCATCAGTGTGACAGGAATTTCCATTGGTGGGGGAAATATCCAAGTTACGGAGCTTAACGGCTTTGCTGTCTCTCTCAACATGAACACACCAACCATTATCATCGTGCATCAGGATGTTCCAGGTATGATTGCCCATGTTACTGAAGCCCTCTCTCGTTTCGATATCAACATCGCTCAGATGAATGTGACTAGAGAAAAAGCTGGAGAAAAAGCCATTATGATTATCGAAGTCGATAGTCGAAGTTGCGAAGAGGCGATTGAAGAAATCCGAAAAATCCCTCATCTCCACAATGTCAATTTCTTTAAGTAGGAGGAAACATGTTTTATTCTATCAAAGAATTGGTCGAGCAGGCAGATCTAGACTTCCAAGGAAATGTCGCAGAACTCATGATTGCGACAGAATATCAATTAACCGGTCGAGAGCGCCCAGAAGTTCTCCTCCTCATGGAACGCAATCTAGAAGTCATGAAAGCCTCTGTCGAGCTCGGTCTCAGTGAAAATAAATCCCGTAGTGGCCTAACGGGTGGAGACGCAGCCAAACTAGACCGCCATCTCAAAAGTGGCAAGGCCTTGTCTGACTTTACCATCCTATCAGCAGCCCGTAATGCCATCGCGGTCAATGAACACAATGCGAAAATGGGCTTGGTCTGCGCTACTCCAACCGCAGGAAGTGCTGGCTGTCTGCCAGCTGTTCTCACCGCTGCTATCCAAAAATTAGACCTTAGCCACGAAAAACAGCTAGATTTCCTCTTTGCTGCAGGTGCCTTTGGACTAGTCATCGCAAACAACGCCTCTATCTCAGGTGCTGAAGGTGGCTGTCAAGCCGAAGTCGGCTCTGCCTCTGCAATGAGTGCTGCAGCCTTGACCTTGGCTGCAGGTGGAACCCCCTATCAGGCCAGTCAAGCCATTGCCTTTGTCATTAAAAATATGCTGGGCCTCATCTGCGACCCCGTCGCTGGTTTGGTTGAAGTTCCCTGTGTCAAACGAAATGCCATGGGAGCTAGCTTTGCCTTTATCGCGGCTGATATGGCCTTGGCAGGTATCGAGTCTAAGATCCCTGTTGACGAAGTCATCGATGCCATGTACCAAGTCGGATCGAGCCTCCCAACTGCCTTTCGTGAAACGGCCGAGGGGGGACTCGCAGCCACCCCGACTGGTCGTCGCCTACAAAAAGAAATCTTCGGAGAATAAGCTTATCTATATCTATTAGGAGAAACTATGTCCTCTATCTCAGCAATCTTTTTTGATCTAGACGGAACTTTGGTTGACAGTTCCCTCGGGATCCACAATGCTTTTACCCATACCTTTAAAGAGCTAGGAGTTCCAAGCCCTGATGCCAAAACCATTCGTGGTTTTATGGGACCGCCACTTGAAAGTAGTTTTGCAACGTGTCTTCCCAAGGAGCAAATCTCGGAAGCTGTGCAGATCTATCGTTCTTACTACAAGAAAAAAGGGATCCACGAAGCCCAACTCTTCCCCCGAATAACGGAATTGCTTCAAGAACTTTCACAAAACTACCCTCTCTATATCACCACAACAAAGAATACCCCTACTGCTCATGATATGACTAAAAATCTGGGAATCCATCATTTCTTTGATGGCATTTACGGTTCTAGTCCTGAAACGCCACACAAGGCAGATGTCATCCGTTTTGCCTTGCAAACGCATCAACTCCCTACAGACCAAGTCCTCATCATCGGAGATACTAAGTTTGATATGATCGGAGCCCAAGAAACTGGCATTAAAAAGTTTGCTGTTACTTGGGGATTTGGAGAAGAGGCTGATTTGCTCAGCTATCAACCTGACTGGATTGCCCGTACCATTGATGATATCATTAAGCAACTATAAATAATACAACAATTTGAAATTACAGAGTAAAAAGGCCAAGGTCCTGTACAAACAGAACCTTGGCCTTTTATTTATAATTAATTTGTTAGACACTCTTACTCAGCATGGGTTGTTTCATTTGCAAAGGAAATGATGGCTTCTTTGAGCTCATCTCCACTGAGTGAACGGAACTCTTCAATCTTTTGATCAATAGCTTCTAGAGGCATGACGTTTACCTTACCAACGAAAATCTTGTCCATGACTTGATTATCAACCAATTCGGTCGAAACCAAGAGTTCTTCATAGAGTTTTTCACCCGGACGAATACCGACTTCAACGATTGGAATTTCACTTTCCGTGTGCCCACTTAGAAGAACCATTTTCTTAGCCAAGTCATAGATCTTAACCGGTTTGCCCATATCGAGGATAAAGACTTCTCCGTCCTTGGCATAAGCGCCAGCATGGATTACTAGACGGCTAGCCTCTGGAATGGTCATGAAGTAACGTGTCATACGGAAGTCTGTCACCGTTACAGGGCCACCTTCAGCAATCTGACGTTCAAAGACAGGAATCACACTACCACGGCTCCCGAGAACGTTCCCAAAACGAACTGCACAGTAGGTTGATTTGCTACGTTGGTTAAAGCCAGTAACAATCAACTCCGCCACGCGCTTAGTCGCCCCCATAACATTCGGTGGATTGACCGCCTTGTCTGTCGAAATCATAACCATCTTAGGTACTTTGGCTACATCAACAGCCTTGGCAACATTGTAGGTTCCGAGGATATTGTTCTTGAAGGCTTCTTTTGGATTGCGCTCCATCATCGGAACGTGTTTGTGGGCTGCAGCATGGTAGACGATGGCTGGTTTGTACTGTTCAAACACTTGTAAAAGACGATCATAATCCTGAATATCTGCAATAACAGGAACATAATCAATTCCTTGGAATGTACGGATCAATTCATGATAAACGAGGTAGATGGAGTTTTCACCATGTCCAAGCAAGACGATGCGCTCTGGATTGAAGCGGCTGACCTGACGACAAATCTCCGAACCAATCGAACCACCTGCTCCTGTCACCAAGATAGTCTTACCTGTAAGCTCTGCACCAAGACGCGATTCGTCAAGACGAATTTCTTGACGGCCCAAAAGGTCTGTGATATCAATCTTCTGGAAACCACTACCTGGTTGATGAAGTCCCTGAACAACGGTCTCAACCTTGGGCATCTTATAACATTTGATACCTAGTTTATTACACATCTGCAAGATGCGTTCGTACTCTGATGGGTC
Organism: Streptococcus oralis; assembly: GCF_001578705.1. Classification (GTDB taxonomy): domain Bacteria; phylum Bacillota; class Bacilli; order Lactobacillales; family Streptococcaceae; genus Streptococcus; species Streptococcus oralis_J. Next base: position 326,411 of record NZ_KQ969038.1, read on the forward strand.
AAGCGAAGGGATGGCTACGATGACACGCTCGATTTGGTGACGTTTAGCCAAGTCAGGCAGATTGTCATAAGAACCCAAAACTGGGATTCCACCAAGCTTTTGCCCCTTTTTCTTTTCATCATTATCCAAAACTCCCACTAGCTCAAGGTCGCTAGTCGGATGTTGGTAGCTGTTCATAAAGAGGGCACCACCATCACCAGCACCGATCAAGAAGGTACGACGATGCTCTCCATCTCCACTACCTTGCTTGCGCTTAGAATAAATCAGCTGCCAAGTGATTCGAGGGAGCAAGATCAGGAAGGTACTCAATAAGATAAAGAGTATGATGAACCGGATAGAAAATAGAGGAAGAAAGGCGTAGCAAAGTCCGTAAGAGACAATGCTGCTGACGGTTACGCCAAAAAAGATTTTTAAGAAATCTGTGATTTTACTATAGCGACTAATACTCGCATTGAGCCCCCAAAATCCAATCATGATTTGATAGAAGAGGAAAGCCAAACCAGTATAGATAACATAGTCCACAGGCGCAGGATTTATAAGGCCATAAAACAAGATATAAGATACGATGATGGAAACCACCATACTAATAATATCAAATACACCCCAGAACACCTGTTTTTGCTGTTTATTTAAAATTTCAACCAGATCAATCACATAATCTGTTAGTTTTTTATTCATAGGAATTTACTCTTTCTTAAAAGAATGCAAATAAATATACTGTCATTATAACATCTTTTGGCTATTTTATCTTTTACAAGCCTATTTATTTTTTCTTAGTAATTTTACAAAAATAAACTGACGTACAAAACCTGGACAAAGTGCCACAACCGCCTGAATGGCAATGCTTTTCGCATATTCCATGTAGGAAATTTGCCCTCTTTCAAACATGCGCTGACGAGCCTGGCGATAGAGTTTAAGGTAACGCAAGCCACCTCGACGCTCAAACATCCCTGCACCGACACGAACTTTACACAAGATTTGATCCAGGTTTCCAGTCTTGGCACCTGCGGCAATCATATTGAGCCAGAGAAGATCATCTTCCATATAAAGCCCATCTTCGTAGTTGCCCGCCTTGAGGACCATGTCCTTTTTAAACATGACTGTCATATGGTTAAAGGCGCTTCTCATTCTCTGATAAACCACAATGTCCGCATGTTGAGTCGGAACACGACGATAAGACACAATCTCGTCAGGATTGTCAATGAACTCTGCGATATGCCCACCTAAGAGATCGAGATTTTCCTGCTCCATTAGTTGAATCTGTTTCTCAAAACGATCCGGAACGGTTAAATCATCTGTATCCATGCGAGCGATGATATCGTACTGACACTGTAAAACACCGTATCGAAGGGCCAAACCTAAACCTTGATTTTCTTCTAAGGGGCAACGCTTAACTGGAATCTCTGACTGAGCTTCCACTTCATCTATCACCTGATAGAGTTCTGGTGTAAGAGGCCCATCCTCTACGAGAACAATCTCACTTGGTTTCAAGGTCTGGTTTTGAACACTTTTGATGGCATCTCTCAAAAATGTCGGATTTTCCTTTACATAGACCGACATCAAGACGCTGATTTTTTGCTTTTCAGACACAGTTTTTCTCCAATTTATAGATTTCCTTCCACTATTTTATCACAAAATTTCCTAGTTTCCTATTTTTATATCAAATCAAGAAAAATTCTAGTAAAGAGATCCGTCTCCTTTCACTCTATTTTCAGTTAAATCGTTCTAGCTTTCTTAGCAGTCCTCTCCTTGACATTATAAGAAAAAAAACTTAAAATAAGCTGTTATTAAAATCATCTTATCGAGGTTTTCATGAAAAAACAATCACTCTTTTTTGTTCTAGGAATTGTCTTAATCGGAACTGTTTTACGCTCTCCTTTTACTGCTCTTCCAACTATTTTAGGAGACATTGCTCAGGGGCTAGGAGTCGAGGTCAGCTCTCTCGGGATTTTAACCAGTCTCCCTCTCTTGATGTTTGCTCTTTTCTCTGCTTTTGCGAGTCGCTTGGCGCAAAAGATTGGACTAGAGCATCTCTTTACTTACTGTCTCCTTCTCTTAACTATTGGCTCTGTCATTCGTATCTTTAATCTTCCCCTTCTCTATCTAGGGACCTTGATTGTCGGAGCGAGCATTGCTATTTTCAATGTTCTTCTCCCTAGTATGATTCAGGCAAATCAGCCTCAAAAAATCAGTCTCCTAACGACACTCTATGTCACTGCTATGGGGATTTCCACAGCTATTGCCTCCTATCTATCAGTCCCTATCACCCAAGCTAGTTCTTGGAAAGGCTTGATCCTCGTTCTCAGCTTTCTCTGCTTGGTCACTCTGCTAGTCTGGTTGCCAAATCATCGCCACAACCACTATCTAGAAGGCCAGCAAGAAAAGAAATCGAAAGAAAATATTCTAAAAAGCAAATCTGTCTGGGCCATCATTGTCTTTGGTGGCCTTCAGTCCTTACTCTTTTATACAAGTATGACCTGGTTGCCAACTATGGCTATTAGTGCTGGTCTTTCTAATAGCGATGCGGCTCTTCTGGCTTCTATCTTCTCGCTGATCAGCATTCCTTTTTCCATGACCATCCCAAGTCTGACGACTCGTTTGTCAGACGGCCACCGTCGAATCATGCTAACCATTATCTCTATCGCTGGTATGATAGGAATTGCCATGCTCTTGTATCCAAGCAACAACTTCCTCTACTGGCTAGTCGCCCACCTCTTGATTGGGACTGCATGTAGCGCCCTCTTCCCTTATCTCATGGTTTGCTTCTCGCTTAAGACCAGCTCGCCTGAAAAGACTGCGCAACTCTCAGGTCTGGCGCAAACAGGGGGCTACATCTTAGCGGCCTTTGGTCCTACCTTGTTTGGTTATAGTTTTGATCTTTTCCAATCTTGGACCCCAGCTGTCCTTGCCCTTCTAGCCATTGATATCATCATGACTATCTCACTCTTTATGGTGGATCGCGCGGATAAGATCCTTTAATTATTCTAAAATACTTCTCAGATATAAATAATGCAAAGCCAGACAGAATCTGGTTTTTTTGGTGCTTATACCAACAAAAAGCGCCCTCCATCTGTTAGCAGAAAGATAGTATTTTTGATATAATAAGATGTATAGAAACTAATTGTCATGCGAAAAATAAATTGGTTTATAAAATAGCTACTATTTTAAGTGAGGTGCACAGGATGGATGAACAGAAATACAATTTGGATCAAAGTTTAGCAGAGTTAAATAACCTTGTTGACTTATTGGCAGGACAGACTGATGAAGCATCTTGTAAAGCTATAGTAGAGAAAGCGGAATCTATTTATGAAAAATACGCCAGCTCAGTAGAGATTACGTTAGTATATGCTAAAGTTTTGGTCAATTTATCAGCTAAGCAACCGACTGTGGAGGACTGTGAGGCTACTGCAGAGAAAGTACATGTCTTGTATGAACTCTTTTCAGACTCGGCAGACATCGCATTCCTGTACGCTATAATTTTGATCAATTTATCAACCAAGCAATCGGTTATGGAGGATTTAGAGACTACAATAGAGAAAGTATATATCCTGCATAAGCACTTCCCAGACTCGGCAAATATCGCAGAAATGTATGCTAGGATTTTGTATGATTTATCACTCAAGCAACCGGCTATGGAGGATATAGGGGCTACTGTAGAAAAAGTATGTATCCTGCATAAGCGCTTTCCAGACTCGGCAAACATTGCAGAAAGATATGCTGTAATTTTGTACAATTTATCACTCAAGCAACCATCTGTGGAGGATATAGAGGCTACTGTAGAGAAACTGAAAACCATCCATGAGCACTTCCCAGAATTAGAAAACATTGCATTTGGTTATGCTACCCTTTTATTCAATTTATCAATTAAGCAACCAGTGGAAGCGGCTTTAGCACCTACTGCAGAGAAATTACACATTCTACATGAGCGCTTTCCAGATTCGTCAGGCATCGCATTACCGTATGCTAAGGTGTTGTTCAATCTGTCAATTAGACAAACAGAGGTTGCAGAAAGGGAGAATATTGCTAAAGAATTACGTATCCTGCATGAGCGCTTTTTAGATTCGCCTGATATTGCAGAAGCATATGCTAAGATTTTGTTTAATTTATCAATCGAGCAGACTGAGTTGAAGGAACTGGCAGTTACTGTTGAGAAATTACAGGCCTTGCAAGAACACTTTCCAGATTCAGCTGATATAGCAGAAGCGTTTGCTATGATTTTGGTTAATTTGTCAATCGAGCAGACTGAGTTGAAGGAACTGGCAGTTACTGTTGAGAAATTACAGGCCTTGCAAGAACACTTTCCAGATTCAGCTGATATAGCAGAAGCATTTGCTAGGATTTTGGTTAATTTATCAATCAAGCAGACTGAGTTGAAGGAACTGGCAGTTACTGTTGAGAAATTACAGGCCTTGCAAGAACACTTTCCAGATTCAGCTGATATAGCAGAACCATTTGCTAGGATTTTGGTTAATTTATCAACCAAGCAGACAGAGGTTGCGGAAAGGAAGAATACTACTAAGAAATTGCTTGCCTTGCAAGAACGCTTTCCAGATTCACCTGACATAGGACTCCAGTATGCTAAGATTTTGTACAATTTATTAATTGAGCAAACAGGGGTTGCGGAACGACAGATTGCTGAAAAAAAAATGCATATCCTGCATGAGTGTTTCCCAGATTCACCTGATATCACAGAGATGTATGCTATGAGTTTGCTTAATTTGTCAACTGAGCAAACAGAGGTTGCAGAACTAGAGGCTACTGCTGAGAAACTGAAAATAATGTTGAAGAACTTCAAAAATCCTAAAGAAACCGCTCTCGCATATGCTGGGATCTTAGCGAGCTTATATGATCATCAAACGAAGGTAGGTGAACGTCTTCAAACAACAGAAACAATCAAAAAACTTTATGAACAATTCTCTAAAGTTATGTTACAAAGTTTTGATGATCTATTTTTTCATAATGATAATATTTGTGATAGTAAAGAATATAAGCTATTCAATTTTATCTTAAAAGAAGGTCTTTTAAAGAATACTAAATATGCTATTTTACAAACATGGGCAGAGCATTATAAAGAAGACTCGGATGAACTAAAGAATCTGCTGTCGATTTATCAATATGTTCAAAAAATTAAGTATCAACTGGGATTGAAAGACGAAGATAAAAAGAAAAATATAAAGTTTGGTCATTACACTAAAGGAAGCGTACTTCAAATTTTGTTGGATCAGGATCAGAGGGAGGAATCAAGCTTTTCTATAGTTGGAAAAACTCGTTTGAATAATGCGAATTATATGAATGATCCTGAAGAAGGTATCATCATAGAAAAGATCTTAGGCTTAGATAGACGAGATGCTTTGGAGCCAAGCTCATGGTTTTTAATGAGCTTTACGATTAAAACAGATGATTTAGCTATGTGGTCCCAGTATGGTGATGATGCCAAAGGTGTTTGTCTTGTACTTCGGGAGGATGACTTTTCTAGATTTTCATCTTTCAATGATGTTTCTTGGCGTCGAGAAAAAGTCTCTTTAGAATTTTCTGATAAGATGTATTTAATGAAATCTGAATTAAATATTGGTTTTAAAAAATCTGCCTTTCGGAGTGAGAGTGAGAATTCCGTCGATACTGTTAATGATGAAGGAACTGAACCGAATTCTGAAGAAAAAGATAGTGTTTCAAAAGGAAATGTGGATTATCTCTACCGAATAGCCTATGTCAATGACTCAGGTGGTAAGTTTAGCATAGAAAAAACAGAGCTCTTTAACGAGTATGAAATCAAAAAATTAGAAGAATTCTTGGAAGCTTTAAAGGAAAAAATAGATAAGGATTTGAACAAAGGAGATGATTTTTATCAAAAAGCGATTTCTGACTGTATAGAGGAAATTCGTTACTTGTTTAAATCTGTAGATTACAAATATGAGGACGAGTTGCGTATCTTGCGCTATGCTAATCTAGACCCAAGTAATAAGGAAATCAAAATTGACAAAACCTCTGGGATAGGCAAACTTTATGTAGAACGTGAAAATTCAATTCAAATCGATGAAGTCATTTTTGGTCCTAAGTTTCCAAATCCTGAATACGTTACCCCTTTATTGAAACTTTTGGATAAGGAAATTAACTATAAGAAATCTACGATAAAATTTAGATAAAGGCTAACAACAACCTCTAAACTTCTAGTTTTTACTAGGAGTTTTTTTATATATAAAATTTTTACACATATTTCTTGACAGGGCTTTCAACTTGAGATACAATATATTTGAAAAGAGTATATATAAAATTTTTATATAATTTAAAGGAGGTTTCCCATGTACTTCCCAACATCCTCTGCCTTGATCGAGTTTCTCATCTTGGCTGTACTGGAGCAGGGAGATTCTTATGGTTATGAGATTAGCCAAACCATTAAGCTCATCGCCAATATCAAAGAATCTACGCTCTATCCCATTCTCAAAAAATTGGAAGCCAGTGGCTTTCTGACCACCTACTCTAGAGAGTTTCAGGGGCGTATGCGCAAATACTACTCCTTGACCAATCGGGGTGTAGAGCAGCTCGTTACTCTAAAGGAAGAGTGGACGCTCTATACCGACACCGTCAACGGCATCATAGAAGGGAGTATCCGCCATGACAAGAACTGACTATCTGACTCAGTTAGAAACCTATCTCCATAAACTACCTGAAGCTGACCGCATCGAAGCCATGAACTACTTTAAGGAACTATTTGACGATGCAGGTCCAGAGGGCGAAGAGGAGCTCATTGCTAGTCTAGGAACACCAAAAGAAGCGGCTCATGATGTCCTCTCTAACCTCCTCGACAAAAAAGTTAATGAGGCACCAGCTCAAAAGAATGACCGTCAACTGCTACACATTGCTCTACTTGCCTTACTAGCAGCCCCTATCGGAATTCCTGTTGGAATTGCAATTATTTTAACCATTATCGGGCTTTTTATCGCGGCGGCCGCTGTCATTCTAGCCTTCTTTACCGTCTCTGTGACGGGTATCCTACTGGGCGGACTCTTTATCGTAGAGAGTTTTAGTGTCCTAGTCGAAGCCAAATCCGCCTTTATCTTGATTTTTGGTGCTGGTTTGCTTGCTATCGGTGCTTCTTCTCTTGTTCTACTAGGCATCTCCTATGTAGCTCGTTTCTTTGGCCTCCTGATTGTCCGCTTGGTGCAATGGATTCTTAAAAAAGGAAAGAGAGGTGACAGACATGCGTAAATTGACGAAAGGATTTCTCATCTTTGGTGTGGTTTCCACAATCCTCGGTTTTATCATGATCATTGTAGGCACCCAGTCCAATGGTATTCAAAGTTTGCTTGCCATGTCAAAAGACCCCGTCTATGACAATCGTATCGAAGAAGTGACCTTTGGAAGTGAAGTGGAAAAACTTGATCTGGCCCTTGAAGAACACAGCCTAACCATCACAGAGTCTGTAGATGACAAGATCCACATCACCTATCATCCTTCGGTGTCTGGCCGTCACGATCTGACCACTGGCATGAGTGACAAAACACTGAGCGTCACTGACAAACAAGCCTCCCAACATCGTTTTCTCGGTTCAGGAATCGAAGGCCTACTTCGTATCGCTAGCAACTATTCTAATCGTTTTGACGAAGTCGTTCTCTCCCTACCCAAAGGAAGAAAGCTGCAAGCTATCACCGTCTCAGCCAATCGTGGACAAACTAATATTCGTCAAGCCAACCTTGAAAATGCAACCATCAAAACAAAAGGCTATCTCTTAAGACTAACAGAAAGTTCTATCAAGAACAGCACATTAACGGCACCTCATATCATCAATATCTTTGATGCCGAATTGACAGATAGTCAGGTCAAGACGGAGGGAGCACACATCTATGCTGAAAATATCCAAGTTCACGGCAAGGTCGAGCTAGAGGCTTATTCAACTCTACAACTCATTCTCTCCCAGAAAGAGACCGACCGTATCAATCTAGAAATTTCTTCTCAGCATGGTGGTATCTATCGTCAACCCAAAGAAGAACATCGTGGACAAAAAGAGAATGTACTTGCCAACCCTTATAAAACGGAAAAAGCAGATATCAAGGACCTACTCATTGCAAAAGCCAACCAAGATATCTACCTACCAAAAGAAGAGTACTCTTCTCCATCTAGAAACCATTGACAAAAACGCTTTCATCTGCTAATCTAAAAATAGAAAACGATCATAAAAAGGAGGTTCCACCATGACACAAGAATGGTTTGAAAGCGCCGATCTTGAGAAGAAATCAGCTCAGACGAAATCGGAAATACAGCCCGACCAACCAGAGACTCCAGAAACTGTGGAGACCGAACCACAAGTAAGCGAAGAAACATCTGTCTCACCTAAAGAGTCGGAAACGCATGAGGAGGAAACTCCCGAAACGATAGAAGAAATCCAAACCGAGGAAGAGGGAGAAGGGAAAGAGGAACGCAACCAAGAAAACTCTGTAAAAGAGAAAAGCATCCTCAGCAAAGCTTTAGAGAGCCCCTATATCCCAGACATTGACCCCCGTAAAACTGCCCGATTAAAAGAAGAAATCGCACTATTTTGGTCTTGGCTACTGGATGCTATCCAAGAACCAACTGCCAGCAAGACTACGGATCAAAAACATCGTTATAGTGTCTTTGCCCTACTCACCTTGCTGTCGTCAATCAACCTTTTCTTTAGTATCTATCATATCAAGCGCCTCTACTATGGCTATATGATTTCTATTGCTAATAGTTCTCCTAACCAGCTCCCACCTTTGGATCTCTTTGCTGGGCTTTCGATTCTGGTCGCTAGCGCTCTATTTTACTTTTCCATCATTTTGGGAGGCTTTACTGTCCGACGTGTGCTGGACCAGGAGAGCGACTTTACATTCCAAGAAGCCTTCGATCGGTACAGCAGACTCTTTGCTATCCCACTTGTCCTAACAGCTCTAGCAAGTTTCTTTGCACTCTTTGGTGGCTTACGATTTGCTGGCATCCTCACTCTTCTAAGCATGGCCATCTTTGCCCTTGGCAATCTCTTTGTGATTAGCAAGCCTAATAATACTAGTAGCCTTGACCCATTTTATCGTTTCCTGCTAGCCGTCTTACTTGATGGCGCCATTCTCTTACCCTTCTTCATTGCAGAGCTTGCGCTGACAGTGGACTACCTTCGCATCCTGACCTTCTTTTAACCAAAATCCCTGCCATTTATTAATGACAGGGATTTTTATGTTTACTCTTTTTTGAACTGTGTCTACTTGATGGTTGCCAATCCTTCAAAGTCTTGTCCTAGGATGGGTTGTACTTCTAATTGATTGGCATCTAATTGCTGGTAAAATGCTTTTGGTAATGACTCTAGGAATTTTTCATAATCCAAGCGAGCGATGGCTTCATAGTCTTCTGCTTTTGAGCCATCACCAGAAATCTTCACTAGGTCAATCTCCCAAACAAGCTCCTTGCCTGCCAGCTGCTCGGTATAAGGCACTGGTACAACGGGTTCCTTTGACAAAATCGTTTTGACTCCCTGGGCTAGGTGGTAGATACCGTGCACCCTACCTTGGGCGTCTGGGTAAAATTTCACACCGGCAAGGTAGGCATCAGAGCCTTGAACTTTCTTGACCAGCTCTTCAAAACGTACCAATCCATCCTCTGCTAAAAAGCTCTCGAGGTATTCCTTGTTGAGATAGATAGGGGACAAGAGTCCTTGGCAATATACTAAACGAACCGCCTTATCCGCTAAATATTGCTTAACCGTTTCTCGGAAATAAGCTTCAAAGTCAAAGTCTTCTAGCCCTTCTACCGCTTCCCCTAATTTGCCAGATAGGGCCTGGAGGAGAGTCTCCACAATCTCCCAGTCCACTCTAGTAAGGAAATCTGGAATCACCACTTGATAACCTTTTCGACTATCCGCATAGTTGACCTTGAAGAGGAATTGCGACTGGCCTACAATCCCACACTCCATGTATTCGAGACGATTGAGGGGCTGTCGGAGATAGACGGCATCATAACTATGCGACTCCAAACCATCTACCAAGGCTAAGATGGACTTGGCAGTCAAGACCTCCTGTTGTCCTAGAATGCTTTCTTTATTTGGGATAAAAAATGTTTTCGCCATAACTGGCCTCCTTTGAAATCGTTTACATACAGTATACCCTATTTTCCTGAAAGATACAGAAACAAATTTTAGATTTTTAGATAAAAAGCATAGAAAAACAGCCCCTGAAGGCTGTTTACTTTATACTGTAGCGACTTGATCCAAGCTTTCACCGATAGCTGCTAGGCGCTCAACAACTTCAGCTTGTGTCAATTCATTTTCTGAAACATAGCGGTTGCGTGGGTGAACACGACACTCGTGTGAGCATCCACGAAGGTACTTATCTTCATTTTCTTCTGATGTTAAGATACGACGGTTACAGAAGGGATTCCCACAGTTGACATAGCGTTCACATGGTGTTCCATCAAACCAGTCTTTTCCTACGATGGTTGGGTTGACATGGTTAACATCTACGGCAATACGCTCGTCAAAGACGTACATTTTCCCATCCCAAAGCTCACCTTGGACTTCTGGGTCTTTACCGTAGGTTGCGATTCCTCCGTGCAATTGGCCAACATCTTTGTAACCTTCACGGACCATCCAGCCTGAGAATTTCTCACAGCGAACGCCACCTGTACAGTAAACCACAACACGCTTGTCCATGAATTTTTCCTTGTTGTCACGAACCCATTGTGGCAACTCACGGAAGTTGCGGATGTCTGGGCGGATAGCCCCACGGAAATGTCCTAGGTCGTACTCATAATCGTTACGCGTGTCAAGGACAACGGTATCTTCGTCAAGAAGGGCTTCTTTGAACTCTTTTGGAGACAAGTAAGCACCTGTTGTTTCAAGCGGGTTGATGTCGTTGTCAAAGTCGTTGTCTTCCAACCCAAGGTGGACAATTTCTTTCTTGTAGCGAACAAACATCTTCTTGAAGGCTTGTTCACTTTCTTCGTCAATCTTGAACCAGAGGTCTTCCATGCCTGGGAGACTGTGAACGTAGTCCATGTATTTTTGAGTTGTTTCGTAGTCACCTGAAACGGTTCCGTTGATTCCCTCGTCAGCGACTAGGATACGACCTTTAAGGCCGATTGATTTACAGAAAGCCAAGTGATCTGCCGCAAATTGCTCTGCATTTTCAATTGGGGTATAGAGGTAGTAAAGTAAGACACGAATATCTTTTGCCATAAGATTTGTTCTCTTTTCTATTCTTAAATTTTCAGAATTTTTCATTCAACTATTCTAGTATACCCACTTGAGAAAACGAATGCAATTTATTTGACCGGAAATTAAAAAGGAGCTAATCCCAACGAATGTCTACTCCAATTTAAAAAATCCTTGGATAATCCAAGGATTCATTTTTAAATTTTTTTAGCTTTAGCCATATAGAAGAGTTGGAGCAGAATACCAATGATAGCCATACCGATAACGATAAAGAAGGCCATTGTATAATCTCCTTGGTTTGCCTGTGCAAGACGTGCCCCTAACTGAGGACCAGCAATAGCAGCTACTCCATAAGCAGTAAACATCCATCCATAGTTTGTCCCTACGTAGGTCACTCCCCAGTTTTCAGCAGTAATTCCTGGGAAGGAACCGAGGAAGCCACCAAATGACAAGGCAACCATCATGATTCCAAGGATGGCCAAGATGCTTCCAGGACCTTTGAATAAGGCTGTGAGCAACAAGCCAGTAGCGACCGCTCCAAACATGGCAATAACGGTAGGATAGCGACCAATCTTATCAGATACCGTACCCCAGAAGATACGACCAAATGTATTTGCAATGGATACCAGCATAACAAAGAGGGTCGCTTCTCCAACAAGTTGATATTGGTCTGAGATTGCTGCTGCAGTTCCGATAATCATCATTCCGCCTGTAGCACCAAGAACATAAATCAACCATAGAAGCCAGTAATTTCCATCACGGAGCATTTCTTTATAAGTTTTTCCTTCTGGTTGAGCATTCCCCGCTGCTGGAGCAACAGTAGGAGCTTTGGCCATAACTAGGGAAGATGTACAGATCACTAGTAAAAGGACAATACCTAATACCTTAAAGGTAGAGTAAATCCCCATAGAAGCAATCAAAGATTTTGCAACCGGACCAATAATTAGTGGACCCAAGCCAAACCCTGCCGCTGTCAATCCACCAGCTAGGCCTTTTTTGTCAGGGAACCACTTTGTCGCAACGGACGTAGATGCCCCATAGGCAGAGCCGATACCAAGTCCTAGGATGACACCGTACGTTAGATAAAGCACAGGTAGTGAGTTCGCAAAACCAGTCGCAAACATCCCTGTACCAAAGAGAATACCACCTAGAAAGACAAACTTTTTAGGTCCAACCGAATCTACTTTGGGACCGAAAAGAATCATTCCAACAGGTACCATAGCAAAAGAAATACTAAAGGCTAAGGAAGTCTGAGCTTGAACCCATCCTTGACTAGCATTGGTTTCTAGGAGTGCCTTCTGAAAGACCGACCAGGCGTATCCTGCACCTAGAGAGAGATTCGTTAAAATGGCCGCAGCCAAAATTAACCATCGATTGGGTGTTTTTTTCATATGAATAACCTCATGTAATATTTCTTGTTCCCAAAAGGGATAGCAAACAACTTTTTATCGGATTTTCACTTGCTGTGTTTCACTTGAATCTTTCATAAGTTACAAAATATGAACAAACTGAAATCAGACATAAATGAAACATTTAAGAAGGAATCCTGTTCACTTCTTAAATCAAAATCCAGTTAAATTTCACAATGTTAAGCGCTTTCATCGTACTCTTATTATAAGCTAGTTCATTCTAAAAATCTACTTAATTAAACTAATAGAGGTATTAGTCCAATTAATCGATATCTATATTTTATACTGGTATTTCACAAAGTTTTTAACAAGATTTTTTTACTTTTAGCTACTCTAATAAAAAAACCACTACCTCCCCCGGGAGTCCCAGAGGAGGTAGTGATAACATTTTTTAGGAATGAATACACGAAATCAGTTTGTCTTATGATTTTTTGCTTTTCAAAAATTCGTCGTATTGTTTTTTAATTCAGTAAAAATTTATTTTATGAGTTGACACTCTAAAAATGAAATAGTATAATATATATGAAATCAGTTTCAATAAAGTATAAAGGAGGTATTGTGATGAAAAATTTGAAAAAATGCATCGTATTAGGACTGGGAGTCACCTGCTTACTCCCCTTAGCTAGTCAGACTGTTTCTGCTGAGATGGTGTATTTCAATCTTCATGTTACACGCGAAGACTATTCCGTTAGTAGCCGAAAAACTGAAAAAACAGACGGCTCCCCTGCTGTTGCTAATATCACAGGTGGTCTTGGCTGGGGAAAAAAGGTCAGAATTCGCGCTTGGACTGCTGCTGAGGATGAACCTGCAACTGAGATGAAAATAGCTGATTCAAATGGTCGTTATAATCTTCACTATAACTACGGTTATGGAACAATTGGACGCTATTATTATCTCAACGCCTCTAAATATGGTTGGTTCGATTCGAATATTACAGGACGTTTTGACCCTTAATTCGTCTCAAAACAAAAGTAGCAAACATTGGGTTATTCGCTAGTTTATCATTTGAGCGCTCACTAGCCTAACGCCCCCTTCTAAGAGTGGAGGCATTATCTTTAAAGTATCATGCCTCCGCTCCTTTTTAAAAGGAGCTTTTTACTATGAAAAAATACCTATTATTTCTACTTATTCTTCCCTTTATCTTTTTAACAGCTTGTCAATATAACAAAAAGCAAACAACTGAGATAAATAAGGAAAATCTTCCCATAAAAGAAGGTTATAAAGAGATAACAGAGCAAATCTATCTCGCAGACCAGATAGATACCTCCTATGAAGAAGAATTACCTTTTTGGAACTCAAAAAAAGGAGACAAAGAAACATTGGTAACAGCTATCCAAAATTTTATGGGAAGTGATAGTGAAATTAGTGAAATTATTGCCGATAAGAATCCTTTAACCAGACTCCAAAAAGGAAAGACGAGAGCAGATATTACAGTCAATAAAACTGGGTCATGGATTCGATTAACATCTGACCAAACATCAGATTTATCACATATTTTCCACAACCTACGATTAGATGCTATTGAAAATAATCTAAATCTAACCGACTTTAAAGAAGAACTTCCATTTTCAAAAGAAGACAGTGTTAACAAAGTTAAACAATTTCTAAATACCCTCCAATTAGGATTTGACGATTATGATTATCTCATCTACGCTATCTCAAAAGAAACACTCCTTGAGTATCTCCCGACCTACGAAAGAAATGCCAAAGAATTAAAAGGAACAAAGATAGCTAAAGACAATCTGACAGATATGTACTATATTACTGTTTTTCCAAAACTTTCTAGTAAAAGAGTTATTGATGGCGAAACTCAGCTAGGTTCATCTGGAGAAATTAATTTTGTTCATGGTCCTGACCTAAACTTTATCATCACCCAAACAGGGATTCAAGGAATTGACTTAGCTGGTGTTATCTTACCAACTCAAAAAACAGATAAAATGGCTACTCTTTCTGTCCAAAAAGGATTAGATGTTTTAAAAGAAAAATACGAAAATTTGATTTTGGACAGTCCAATTTATATTGAGTCATTTACAATCGAGTATATACCTATTCCCAATCAAGAAAAAGAACTCTATGGAGGAAATCTCTATCGTCCCTTCCTAATCTTTAAAATCAAAGAAAAAGATCGTATAGATAAAGTAGTTATCGATCCCGCAAACTGGAAAGAGGTAAGTTAAATGAAAATACTTCTCCCCTTTAAATATACGCTAAAAGATTGGAGGATTTGGATTGGATTACTCTTTTCCTTAGTAGTTGCATTGATGATGTCCTATACAGATCTAACAATAAAATTAGACGGAGGAAATTCACTAGCAGTCCTTGATTATTTCATGCTCTCTTTCTCTAGAAATCTGGCAATGTCATTATATATTTTAACAGCAGCTTCCACTGTAGTAACAGATTTTTCACAAGACTACCATCAAAATAGACTCCCTTTTTTACTTAGTCGTATGTCTCTGCGACAATACGCTTCTTCCTTCGTAAAACGGTTAATTTTCCGTTCTTATTTTGTAGGACTGACCTTAGGATTCTGTTTTTTAATTCTCCTCTCATTTTATTTTCCCCTCACTAATTCTCACTACTTATCTACTTTTAGCAATCAGTGGTTGTTAAATCAAGGATTTATATTCCTTTTCTACTTCCTTCTCATTAGTCTAATTGGACTCTATTTTGCATTCTTTACTCTATTAGGTGGAGTCCTCTCCGTTTTTTACCCTAATATATTAATGGTCTATCTTCTTCCAAGCATGACCTGGTTTGTCCTCACAAAATTCGGTTTAGAGAGAGCGCTCCCTTTTTTTACCCTGCCACATATCGTCTTAACGACAGATGATTATTTACGAGAAGGGCTAGCATATTTCCAAGTAGGTGACGAAAACTTTCGAAATATTTTTTCGTTACTTTATCCTTATATTTTCTTAACTCTATGGGCACTTTTGGCAATAGAGATCATTCGACTAGCTCTTAAAAAACATTGGCATTTTTATGATAAGGAGTAATCTTATGGAGATTATACGTGTAGTAACTATTCTCTTAAAACAACAATTCACCTTTAAACGATTGTTGCCTATCTTAATTTTCTTTCACCTCTATACTTTGATTTTAATGCTACCTTTTTCTAATTTAGCTAATCACTTCAAAGAAACTTATCCTGTCAGCATTGTAACCGTTCTCTTCACGAGTCAATGGTTCACTGCGATTGCTATTTTATCTGTCATACTACTATTTAGCAACCTTCCTTTAAAAGATACTTTCCAGTTTTGGTTAATCTTAAAGATCGGACAGAAAAAGTGGATGGTCTGCCAGTTTATTTATCTGATTATCGCGAGCTTAATCGCTTCGATTTACCAAATCATCAGCATTTTAATCACTTTTCTCCCTACACTACACTTTTCAAATCATTGGGGACGTCTCCTACCTTCCCTAGCTCAAGGGCGTATTTCATTTCCAGAAGGCGTTGATAGCATGACACATTTACGCTCAATTATACTACAATATTATTCTCCTTATAGAGCTTTTTTTCAAATATTCTTATTGTTGTTCCTTATATTCATATTGATTGGAGGAGTGATTTTCGTTTTCAATAGTCATTATTCTAATTTAGGAAATACCTTAGCCTGTGGATTAGTTATTGTAGAATTATTTATTACAGAAGCTTCACGTTTCTGGATTAAATTTTTATCTCCTTTAACTTGGCTAGACTTTCATTATATTAAATACGAAGCCCATTCTGGTTTACTATCCCTACCAGAAATAATTACTCGTATCCTACTTTTATACCTTTTGCTCACCATAATCCTAGTGGTGATGAAAAAAATAAGGAGGCAATAGATATGACAGACCTACATTTAAAGTCTATTCGTAAAAACTATAAACACAATGTAATTTTTGAAGACCTTTCCTTTGAGTTTTCCAGTGGGAATATATACGGAATTGTTGGATATAACGGTTCAGGAAAAACAGTTTTACTCAAGTGTTTAGCGGGATTAGAATCTATAACTGAAGGAGAAATCGAATTAGATGGAAGCATACTTGGAATCGATTTCCCCTTCTTACCCAGTGTAGGTGTTATTATTGAAACTCCAGGATTTCTGGAAGGTTATTCTGGTTTTGATAACTTACATCAACTAGCTCTAATCAAAAATGAAATAGGCGAGAAAGAAATTATCCAGAGTATGATAGATGTAGGACTCGATCCTAGTTCCTCTAAAAAAGTGAAGCACTACTCTTTAGGAATGAAACAAAAATTAGCTCTAGCACAGGCTTTTATGGAAAATCCAGATATATTACTTTTAGATGAACCAATGAACGGACTTGATAAGCAATCTGTTCAAAAAATTCGAGAAAAATTACTCCACCTAAAAGA
The DNA here is from genome assembly GCF_001578705.1 of Streptococcus oralis. Taxonomy (GTDB): domain Bacteria; phylum Bacillota; class Bacilli; order Lactobacillales; family Streptococcaceae; genus Streptococcus; species Streptococcus oralis_J. Next base: position 343,338 of record NZ_KQ969038.1, read on the forward strand.
AAAGGGTAAACTCATTATTCTAGCTTCTCATATAGAGCAAGATATCGAATGTCTCTGTGATGAAGTTCTATACTTGGGATAAGAGTGATTTATTACAGAGCCAATACTCCTCATAAAATAGCACTTCTATACAAAAAAGACCAACTATACCTAAATTATAGTAGTTGGTTTATTTTTCATTTCAAAAAATCACTACCTCCCCTGGGAGTCCCAGAGGAGGTAGTGATAACATTTTTTAGGAATGAATACACGAAATCAGTTTGTCTTATGATTTTTTGCTTTTCAAAAATTCGTCGTATTGTTTTTGCATTTCATCCAATACTTTTTGGTAGGCACCTTCAGATTTCAATTTTTCCATTAATTCTGGGATTGCTTTATCTGGGTCTACAGTACCAGTGTTGATAGCTGTATCGAATTGTTGCATTGTGTTAGAGATTGCTGAAATTTCAGATTTCACACTGTCAGTGTTAAAGATGAATCCAAGCGCTGGAGATTCTTTAGCTTCTGCCAATTGTTTCTTAGAATCTGCAATTTGTTGGTCTGTAACGTTTTCGTTGATGTAAAGAATCCAGTTGTTACCAGTGTTCCAACCTGACATGTGAGTGTTTCCTTTATATCCATCAAGGACGCGGACACGGTTTTCTTTACCTTCAACTTTTTCCCAGTTCTTGCCTTCTGGACCGTAAACAAGACCGTTCAAGAGTTCTGGGTTAGTGTTCAAGAGGTTCAACACTTCCATTGATTTTTCTTTGTTCTTAGAGTTGTTTGAGATGACAAAGTTAGCAACTTGTGTTGTTTGGTTTTTCTTGATGAAGTTAGTGATTGGTTTGATTTGGATATCTTTGTTAGCAACACGTGAAAGCAAGCTGTTACCGTAGTCAGCTGGTCCTACTGTTTCTTCACGAACGAACCAAGTATCTTGTTGAAGGTCAAATGAAGTGTCGCTTGTTGCTACGTCTTTTGGAATGTATCCTGCTTCATAGAATTTGTGAAGAGTCTTCAAGTGTTCTTTGAAACGAGGTACTTCGTAACGGTTTACGATCTTAGTAGTATCTCCTTCAAGGTCGATAACAAATGGAAGTCCGTTTGGTACTGGATAGTCAAAGTTATCAGATGGGATAAAGTTCTTCGTAACTGCAAATGGTACTACGTCTGGAGCTTTCTCTTTGATTTGTTTCAAGACTGGTTCAAGTGTTTCGTATGAAGTGACACCTGAAATGTCGATGCCATATTTGGCAAGAAGAGCGCCGTTGAAGGCAAAGTTTTGAGATGATGCAACGTTGGCTGCAACTGGAACAGCGTAGATCTTACCATTTACAGTGTTCCCTTTGATGTAAGCTGGGTCAAGTGCTTTGTAAAGCTCTGCTCCTTCTTTCTTGTACAAATCAGTCAAGTCAGCGTAAGCACCTTTTTGAGCATTTACAACATAGTTATCTGCAAAGGCGATATCATAGTTTTCACCAGATGATGTGATAACGGACATTTTCTTGCTGTAGTCACCCCATCCGAGGTATTGGATATCCAATTTAGCACCAACTTTTTCTTCGATGATTTTGTTTGCATTTTCTAGCAATTCATCCAGATTGTCCGGTTTGTCACCGATTTGGTACATTTTAAGAACAGGTTTTTCACTTGAAGCAGTGTCAGCAGCTTTTTTGTTATTACCTGTAAGGTTTCCACAAGCAGCAAGACCTGCAGCCAAAGCGACTACGCTAGCAGATGCAAAAGCATATTTTTTCCAGTTTTTCATGATAAAAACTCCTTTTTTTATTTTTAAACTTATAAACGATTTAATGATTTTAACTTCAGTTACTAAGATGAAGTTGGGAAGAGAGAAACGGTATTTCTCAGCAAATGCTATTCTTTCACACCACCGATCGTCAAACCTTTAACAAAGTAGCGTTGGAAGAATGGATATAGAATGGCGATCGGAAGGGTTGCAACGACAACCATGGCCATACGTCCTGTTTCCTTTGGAAGAGCGACTCCCAGTTGACCAGAAAGGCCGACTGCTTTGGCGATGTAGTCCATATTTTGTTGGATTTGCATGAGCAAATACTGTAATGGATACAAGTTGTCACTCTTGATGTAAAGAAGGGCGTTGAACCAGTCGTTCCAGAAACCAAGAGCTGTCAAAAGCGTGATGGTTGCGATACCTGGTAGTGACAATGGCAAACAGATTTGGAAGAAGATCCGGGCTTCACTAGCACCATCGATACGAGCGGACTCGAGAATGGCTTCTGGAATGGTCTTCTTGAAGAAGGAACGCATCAAGATGATGTTAAATGGTGAGAGAAGCATTGGAACAATCAAGGCCCAAACTGTGTCACCCAGTTGAAGCAAACGAGTGACCACGATATAGCCTGGAACCAAACCAGCGTTGAACAACATACTAAGTAGAACGAAAATCGTAAAGAATCTGCGGTACTTGAAGGTTGTCCGTGAGATGGCGTAGGCATAAGTTGTGGTGATAAAGACGTTTGTCAAGGTTCCGACTACTGTTACAAATACTGAGATAAAGAGCGCTTGTAATATCTTATCTTTAAACTGAGCCAAAAACTCGAAACCATCTAATCCAAACTGTGATGGGAAAAAGCTATATCCATGTTGAAGGATGCTCTTTTCATCTGTGATGGAAATCATGATGACAAAGATAAAGGGCAAGATGCAAGAGAGAGCAATCAATCCAGAAATAATACTGAAGAAGATATCTGCCTTCTTACTAAAGGAGTGAATGCCGACATTATCAATTTTTGCTTTTTTAATTTTTTCTGCCATGCTTTCCTCCTTTCTAGAATAGTGCTGAATTTGGATCCACTCGTCTTGCAAGCAAGTTTGATAGGATAACCAGTATCAAACCGACAACGGACTGATAAAGACCAGCTGCTGACGCCATACCAATGTCCGCTGTCTGAGTCAAACCATTATAGACATAGACGTCTAGTACATTGGTTACATTGTAGAGCTGACCAGCATTGTGAGGGATTTGGTAGAAAAGACCGAAGTCTGCACGGAAGATGTTTCCGACTGCAAGGATAGTCAAAACAGTTATCAGCGGTGTCAACTGTGGAATCGTTACATTGCGAATCCGTTGCCACTTGCTAGCCCCGTCCACTGTTGCTGCTTCGTAGTAGGTAGGATCAATTCCCATGATCGTCGCGTAGTACATGACACTGCTATATCCAAAACCTTTCCAGATACCTAGGAAAAGGAGAAGATATGGCCAAATACCTAAGTCTGCATAGAAGTTAATCCCCTTCACACCAATGGTTTCCAAGAAACGGTTGATCACCCCTTTGTCGATGTTTAGGAAAGCATCTGTAAAGAAACTGATGATAACCCATGACAGGAAGTAAGGGAACAACATAGACGTTTGGAAAATCTTAACCATTCTCTTAGAGCGAAGCTCGCTGAGGATAATGGCAATCCCTACTGATACAATCAAACCGATAAAGATAAAGCCGAGATTGTAGAGAACGGTATTACGAGTGATGATAAAGGCATCTTTTGAACTAAACAAGAATCTGAAATTATCTAACCCGACCCATTTACTATTCACAATACTATCTATGAAACCATTACTGGTCATATGGTAGTCTTTAAAGGCGACCACATTCCCAAATACTGGAATGTAAAAGAATAGAATCAACCAGAGTGCCCCTGGTAAAACCATCAAGAGAAAGATCCAGTTATCTCTCAAGGTCTTTGAAAACTTTTTCATAATTTCCTCCCTTTTTATTCCTAAAAACTGATTTCATCGAATTTTTAGGTTTGATAACGATTACATTATTAGTATACTCCTATTTGAAGGTCAGGTTAAACTACTAATTATAGAAAAAACTCCACAAATTATTTTATGTGGAGAAGTTTTTTATAAGAAATAGGTTTCACGAGAAACACTCTGCATGCGATAAATGTATTTCCGCTTTACTAATTGAAAACTTGTTCTAATATTGGGTGATGAAACTCGACAAAATGAACCTGAGCATTTATGATAGCCTCTGATTCATTTTTATCAATCTCTGGTCTTCCTTCTGTGTGTAAAAGAGCAGGATTACCATCCTTGTAGCCAAAGAGAATCACCTCTGTCTCTGCTTCATTCACATAGCAAGCTAGGACATCAAACCGCCCAGAACCAGAACCAGCAATATAGCCATACCATTTAAAAGTACAGTTCATTCCATCCACTTGTCCAAATTGCATTATCTGGTCTGGCACTGCAAGTCCGTAGTAGCGACCATATGTTGCTAGGTTAGTTGACTTAAATCTTTCACCTTTACTATCTGAATAGGATTCCATGGCTGTTTTTATCTTGTCTATTAAAGAACTATTATCTGTATCTGGCTCGCTCTCTGTAGTTACACTTGTTTTTAATAGAAATTCCTTAAAACGTTGCGCTAAGTCTGTATTCTCAGTCTCTTCAAAATTTGCAGTAGGGATAGTTTCCAGTGTCTTATCGGTATGCAAGACCTGTGCTTGCCCATCCTTCAGTGTAAATAGGTAGAAATGTTTGTCCTGATTGTCATAGTAGGCATCCAAAACCAAGTAATCATAGGCATTGTCACTCGATACTCCAAAAACATTCCATTTGACACTTTTCTGAGAGACAGTTGTTGTTTCTAATTTTTTGATGAGGTCATTCTTTTCATCAAAGTTTGTATGCTCTAGTCTATGATAGGACTGCCCCATAGAAGAAGCCCAGCTTGCAAACTCTTCTTCCCACTTTTCGGTGTTGTATTGGATTAGCTTCTGAAAATCTGAGTAGTTCTTCATAATCAAAGCTTGATCAGTCGGATTAGATAACTGGAGTTCTTCCATGGCTGCAACTGTGGCAGCCATAGGTGACTGAACAGTTGTATCCTTGGATCCTTTTTCGTGCGAAAGAGCCTTTTGATAGGAATCTGCTAAATAGTGAAAATAGTTGGTTGTTTCCTTGGTTTGTTGCTCCCTTGGTATTGACGGACTAGTTACGCCGTCCTCTGTCGCTCTGTGGCAGGCAGATAAGACTAGCATACTAGCACCTAGGACCAGTAGTAACTTTTTCATGGTCATACCTCCAAACTATCCTTATACTTTCATTATACTCCTTTCCTATCTCCAAATCAAAAAACATCTCCATGTATTTAAAAGGAGATGTTTAATTGTTTGTGATAAACGCCTATGTCGTATAAATCGTCGAAGCTGTCGCAATGGTATGCCACTGATTAGCTGTAGTTGCTGCGAAGTCCTTGTCTGCGTAAAAGTCAGTAAATGGTAGGATTTCAACTTCTAGCTCATCGATGCGGTCAATCTGTCCTGCCAGATAAGCCTCGATGCGGCTTTCTGCTCGTTTGATACGTTGCAAGAGTCCGCCCATACGGATATCGACCGTATCCAAGCCAAAGACCTTGTTTTCTTTCAACCATTGACGGCTAAAGAGGGCATGGAAGTGTTCGATTTGGCTTCTGAGTTCTGGTAATTCTTGTCTTGCGATTTCTTTCAGACTTTCTTTATCGTTTGCTTGGTAGGCCTGACGGATGCGTCGTCCCACATCCACTTTACTACTTAAAATCTGGTTCAACTGGGCCTGAGTTTCAAAGAGGTAGGCATAGTTTCCTGCTTTTTCTTTGATTTCAGCAAGCGTTTCAGCAGCCTGAGCGAAGTGCGGTTTGTCCTGTTCAGGTGTCATGTGTCTATCAAGAATTGGGCAGAGAACATCTTGATAAAAGACATAGCGGTTGGGATTGATGCCACTGAGATTGTCTGGCAGGTCTGGCAAGAGGTTGGCAAGGTCAATCTGCATGAAGTCTTCTACTGATAAACCTGTATTGGTCTTGAAGCGAGCAGACAAACGCTCTAAGTCATTGCGGTAGCTGAGTTCTGCCCAGATTTGCAAGCTGGGTAGGATAGAAAACTGGGCAGTCTCGCCACCGTTGTCTCCCCAACCCGTCACAATGACTTCTTTGATGTCATTAGCACGACAGGCTTTATTGGCTTCAAGAGCGATGAGGCGACTGAAATGGTTGTTGGGTGTGAACCCAATCCACTTCCAAGCCCCCCCTGCAAAGGCGATATCCTGGCTAATCTTGTGGTGGTTGCGGAAATTGCGGTTGTATTTTTCCTCGCTATCCTGATAATAATCCCAGTAAACCAAGGTTACACGGTCTTTGAGACGGTCTAGGTAGACACGAGTTTCCTCTGGAATTTCCACATCACGGTCGTACTGACCATCTGCTGACATGAGCTTAAAGAACATATCGCTCCACATCTGGCAGTGGAAACCATACTTGTCAGCAATATCCAGCACGCGCTCCAAGTGTTGGCACATGAGAAGACTACGATCCACTACTCCATTCAAGATGAGGTAGCGTCCCAAGCCAACCAAGTGGGCCTCGTCCATACCGATATTGACCTTACGGGTTTGCAATTTAGACAGAGTGGCAAACATGCCATCAATCAGATCATAAACCTTTTCTTCGCCGATGAGGAGAATGTCCTCTACATCACGAAGCTCCTGCACTTCCTTGACACCCCATTTGACAAAGGCCGACAAGTGGGCCAAGGTCTGGATACAGGGCACAAAGGTCATATCAAACTGCTGGGCATAGGCTTCGATTTCCTGCAGCTCCTCTGCTGAATAGGCGCCACGGAAATAGCCAAAGTAAGGCTGCCCCTCAATCTGGTAGGTGTCTTCCATGTAAAGCTCAAAGGTTGAGTAGCCCATGAGAGCCAAGATCTCAATCATCTGCTTGGCAGAAGCCACATTCAGCACCGCATTTCGGGAACAGTCTGCCATGTAGGCCAAGTCTTCGTAAGCCGCCTGCTCCTCAATCGCTACTTTGTCAGCTTCTACTAGAGCTGTTGCTAACAAAGACAAGGCGCGGTAGAGTTGGTGAGGTTTGCGATAGGTTAGTTGATAGTGTCCACTTTCACCCTTGAGAGAGATAGAGGCTTGGTCAGACTGAGCGACTGTCACCTCCACATCTGGTAAAGAAATGTGATTTTTTAATGCTTCAATAGCTTGCGCTTGTTTGGGACTAAGTCCTGTAAATGTTACCACTGATTTTCCTCCTGTAGCCAGTTAACAAGGGCACCGTAGAGATTGGCATCTGCATGATAGGTGCAGGCCTGGATAACAGGTGCTACCGTGTATTCTTCGTAGATTTCGACAAATTCATTGACGGCTTTTTTGACCCCTTGGATAAAGTCGGGGTTTTGGCTGATAGAGCCACCCAAACTAATGACATCTGGGTCGATGAGATACTGGATATTGAGCAAGCCTTGAGCCAGATTGCGATTCATGCGCAAAATAGCTTCTTGACAAAGAGCATTGCCTGCTGCGGCCTCTTGGTAAACCTTGCGTCCGTCCCAGTCAGTCTGACCAGATTTTTCAATCACATATCGCACCATATTTCCAGTTGACGCTAGTTGCGACCAGTTGTTGAGCTTTTCTGCTGGTTCAATGGTTGTCATGTAGCCAAACTCTCCACCCAAGCCGTGTCGACCCCGGTGAAGCCTACCATTGATAATCATGGCTCCGCCGATTCCAGTCCCAATTACGACACAGGCTGCATTTTCAATCTCTGGATGAGCTAGCAATTCACTAAGTCCAACACAGTTGGCATCATTTTCCAGGTGGACAGGTAGTTGATGATGAGCAAGTGCCTCATACCAAGAAAAGCCGTGAATATAAGGTACGGCACTAATTCCCTCAATCACACCTGTTTCTTGATTGACCGCGCCTGGAACACTCATAGCGATCCCACTATAATCTTGTTCTGCCAAGCGTTGGTCTAGCCAAGCCAGCAAATCCTCCAAACTTTCTGGCGTTGGAGTGCTTGTCTTATCCAATGTTTTCCCATCAGGAGTCAGACTGGCAAACTTAATCCCAGTCCCTCCGATATCAATAGTTGCAATGGTCATTGTTCTTCCTATAAAAAGGGGCGAATCAGTAGTTAATCCTTACTCTTTCGCCCCTCCTTTCTATCTCATAGTATTAGTTATCAAACGCCTTAAAACTGTTAAATGTCTTCTTTTTTGATCAATTCTGTACGAATTTCTTGTGGCGCTAAGAGTCCTGAATGAACTGGATATGGTCGCTCAAGCAAGTCCAAAATGGTTTGTTGGTATTCTGATATGCGTACATTTTCTTGACTCATATTGTAGTAACGAAGTACATATCCTTCTTCATTTTCAGCAACTTTAAAGGCTGTCGGGCAGACTTGTGGCAAGCTGAGCGCTGCATGGCTCAAGAGGCTACCAGTCGCTGCCACACTTCCTTCTTGTTTAGCAACCTGAAGACTAGTGAATGGTGTTTGGAAGGCTTTGGCACGACGGAAAGCGGAGAAGCGTTCCCCTGCTTGGTGGCACTCAAGAGCAAACTCGACTTCAAACTCACGCAAGCACTGAGCCTCTGGTGTCGGGAAGTAACCCCAGTCACCTAGCTCACCTGAGGCACGAAGAATGGTCACTGCAATGGTATCATCTCCAAGGATTTCATACTCATGCAGCCCTTTATTGGCCACCGTTACCCCTTTTTCATCATCATACAGACTAACAAAGGCTTGTTGGTGTTGAGGATTTTCAGGATTTTCCCATGAAGGCGCTGGTTTATTTGGTCGTGTCACCACCTCATAAATGCTTTCCGAATCATTGCTTGGACGCGTATTATGAGTCTTGACCAAGAGACGGATACGGTGATCCTTAGCGGTGTTGGTAAAGCGAGTCTTGAAGCGGATTTGAGGATTGTCAACAAAGATGGTCATCTCTGTTTCCAGAGGAAGGGTTGTCCATTCTTCTGAACGTCCAGCTTCACGTGTCATAAACTCAATGATGCCTCTTTGTTCCGCATCCAGTTTTTCGTCTGCACTTACTGGAATTGTCAATTCATGCTTGAGCAAGATCTTGGCAAAACGAGCTGTATTTTCCAAGACTTCATAGCCTGTCAGCTCGGCGTAGATAGGCTCTGTTCCTTTTGGTTGGAAGTAGATATACTCATTCCCGATGTCCCCACGGTCTTCAAAGCGAACAACATCCTCATAAGCTTCATGAGTTGTCTTGTCGTAGACTGTGATGCTGTCATCCACACTGACCGTTACAAATGGCGTATCAATCACTCCGTTTTGGTAAATACCGTCACGGTGTTCTTGTTCTCCTTCCAGCAATTGGAAAGTTGTCCAAGAAAGCGGCGCTAGGTGAACGGGAACCGTCACACGCACTTGGCGAGCGATACGAGCTTGACGGAACTTGTCTTTTGGCAAATCATACTCAAAATTAGCTCCCAAATCTTCGATTTTCGCCTCTACAGCATGCCCTTCCAAGTCTTCGACACGGTAGCTTGGCAAGGTAAGAGCGTCCATCTTCTTATAGCCTTCTGTTGGGTGCAATTCTTTGAAGTCACAAGTCGCAACATCAATCACGGTGCTGACAGTATCGACCTTGTCATGCAAACCTGTATTGATGACTGTAAAGAGAAGGTCGCTTTGGGCTTCGTGGGTTGCAATTTTACCCTTCCACTCGTTGAGAAGGTTCGTCTTAACGAAGTTTCCAACTTGGTTGACCTTGGCAAAACGTGTCTCCATCTCACGGTGAACTTCGTCAATACTACAGCCACAGATACTGTCATGGGGCGCATTTTGTAGAAGAACTTTCCAAGCATAGGTCAACTGGTCCTTATGGTTGTGCCCGCCAGTGATGACAGTTAATGGCTCCACCACTTGTTCTAGGAGGTTGCTATTTTCTTGGAAGGCTTGTTTAAGGTAAATCCGTGATGAGGAGGTGTTAGCAAGCGTGTACCAACCATCTGTTTCTTGACTGGTCAACTCACCCGTAACCGTAGATAGTTGCTCCGGTAGAGCACTTTCTACTGCATGGACATAGTCGTCAAATGAACTATGCACAAAGGTCACATCTGGGAAGAGTTCATTTGCCACACGAATGGCTTCGCTCAGATTTCGCTGTACAGGCTGGTGGTCACATCCATTCATCATTAACCACTGGTTGGTCGAAGCATAGTCACGCACGTCTGACAGTTTTTGTTTCCAAAAGGCCAGGGCTTCATCCTTATCAACTGGGATTTCATTTCCGTTACTGTACCAGTTGGCAAAGAGGATACCGAGAACACGACTTCCGTCTGCACCCTGCCAGTACATTTCTGAAAACTGGGATGTGAACTGCTCATCTTCGAGGACTTGGTTGTCAAATCCAATCGGCTTCACACCACGACCAAAGGCTGCCACGTGAATGCCTGATTTTTGAAGGATTTGAGGAGCTTGTCCCATATTTCCAAAGGTATCTGGGAAGTAACCAATCTGGGTCGAGTTGCCCCATTTTGCACATTCTGCTTGACCAATCAAGGTATTGCGAACATTGGCTTCACTAGAAATCAAGTAATCATCCTGCAAGATGTAAAAGGGACCAATTTTGAGTTTGCCTTCGTCAATGTAACCTTGGACTTTGTCGCGATTTCCAGGGCGAATTTCCAAGTAGTCATCTAGGACAATAGTTTGTCCATCCAAGTGGAAACTCTTGAACTCAGGGTCATTTTCAAAGAGATCGAAGAGATTGTCAAACAATTCCACCAACTGCATACGGTGGCTTTCAAAAGGCAAGTACCACTCACGGTCCCAGTGACTGTGTGAGATAATATGTACAACAACATTTTCCATGAGTAAAACCTCATTCTAACTTAAATTTTTATTTCTATCTAACTAAAGAACTGACTAGCGGATATCTAGATAATCCAAGACCAATTCACAGAACATCATGTTGGCCCAAGAGAACCATTCACGTGAGTAGAGCGTTGGGTCGTCCACGTGGAAGCTTTCATGCATGACACCTGTGCCACCATCGCAGGCAACCAGCTGATCGAGCAAGTATTTTTTCTCTGCCTTATCTCTTGTTGTCAAGCCTTGGATAGAGAGGGCAATGGGCCAGATATAGCGATAGAAGGTATGAGAACTTCCTAGGCCACTTGCGTATTCACCTTGGTAGAAATATGGATTTTCAGGGCTTAGAATGGTGCGACGAGTTGCTTGATACACTTCGTCTTCAATGTCGCAATAGCCCAGATAAGGCGCCGCCAGCAGACTTGGTACGTTTGGATCATCCATGATGCTAGCATTTCCTAGACCATCCACTTCAAAGGCGTAAATCTTTTCGCCCTTGCTGTTGGTCGTATAGGCATAGTTTTCGATGCCTTCTTGAATTTCAGACTGGAGACGCTCAGCGTCTGCCACGATGTTTTGGCAATCAGCTAGATCCAGTTCTGCAAAGATTTCTTGCACATATCCCAAGACAACGACTGCAAACATATTTGACGGAATCAAATAGCTATACTGACAGCAGTCATCACTTGGACGGAAGGCTGACCAGGTCATACCTGTCACTGCAAAGTCAGGTCCAAAACCATCATTTATCAGAGTGTCTTCCTTGCGGTCTGTATCCCGAACGAAACGATAAGGTGAATTCTTGTGGTCTTGTTCCACCGTCCACAGATAAAGAATTTCCTTGGTCGCTGCGACAAAAGTCTCATCAAACTGACTGGTCTCGCCAGTTTCTTTCCAGAGGAGATAAGCCAGCTGCAAAGGATAGCAAAGCGAGTCCACCTCATACTTACGTTCCCAAATCCAGCCATTAAGCTCTGTGTGGTCAGTCTCATGGTGACCCTTCCAGTTTTCCTCAATGTTAAAGGAGTTGGCATAAGGATCCTTGAGCACCAAGGTCATCTGACGCTTGACCAAACCAGCAATGGTCTGACGCAAGAGAGGATCTCTTTTAGCCACATGAAGGTAGGGTCTGAGTTGGGCTGTCGAATCCCGAAGCCACATGGCAGGAATATCCCCAGTCAAGACAAAAGTTGAGCCATCTTCTAAGATTTCAACCGTATTGTCCAAGGTGTCTGTATAGCAACGCTCAAAGACATCTACCCACTCCGGATGGTCCTTAGCCCGCTCCGCTACTTCGTCCAGCCATTCTCTAACAATTTCTTTCGAATAAATCATCGTGCAGTTTCCTCTTTCAAACAAGTTTCATGTTCAGTATATAGTTTTTGAGACAGAAAATACATACACAAATGATAGTCATTTTTCTACAAAATTGCTTACTTTCGAACCCCATATCTAAAGGCCTCATTTTTCTGATATAATGTAGAAAAACAGCTAAAGGAAAGACTATGAAACCACTACTTGAAACCATTGATACCCGCTTTGGGACTGCTAGCAAGCATGCCTTTTCTCGGGGAAATACCCTGCCCTACACAGGCGTCCCTTTCGGGATGAATTATTTTGTTCCCCAGACCAGCGATCAGGAGGGTGCTTGGTTTTTCGATCCGCATCTGCCCATCTTTCAGGGAATTCGCTTAACCCACCAGCCCAGTCCTTGGATTGGCGACTACTCTTGGCTCCTCCTAACACCTGTCACAGGCCAGCTGGGTGGAGATAGCCTCTTTCACCGTCAATCCTCCTATGATATGGATAAGGCCTCTTTCCAACCTCATTATCTGAAAATTTTCTCCCTGCGCTATCAGATTGAAAGCCAGCTCACACCGACTTGCTACGGCGCTTCTATTCGTTTGGAGCAAAAGCAAGGCAAAGCCCTCTCCCTCTACCTTCACGCAGCAGATGAACTGACAGTCAAGCAAGTAGATAAGCGAACTCTTTCCCTACGACAAGAAGGCAAAACTGAAACCAACAAAAATCCGCTAAAACTATTCACAGCTCTACAAATGAATACGAATATTCTTGCTGTCAGCCAAGAAGGCGGGGACTGGCGAATTGACTTAACAAGTAGTCACGTCGAAATCCAGCTAGCAACTTCTTTTATCTCTCCTTCTCAGGCTCTGCTTAATCTACCTCAGAAGGACTTTGATAGCTGTAAAGCCAGTGCACAAGCAGACTGGGAAAATCTTCTCCATCGTTTTGATGTGCTGGAAACAGGAGAGGCTGACCGAACCTTCTTTGATCACTGCCTTTACAGACTCTTCCTATTTCCTCAGACTTTTTATGAGGTTGATGAATCAGGGCAAGCCATCCACATGGATCTAGCTACTGGTACTGTCAATCCTGGCGTCCTCTTTAGCAACAATGGCTTCTGGGATACCTTCCGCACCACCTTCCCCCTCTTTGCCCTTATCATACCAGAACATTATCGTCTCTTTTTAGAAGGCTTTCTCAATAGCTACCGCGATACTGGATTCCTTCCAAAATGGCTAGCCCCAGATGAACGTGGCATGATGCCTGGTACCCTTTTAGACGGCATTATCACAGATAGCGCCTGCAAGGACATGGCTCCCGACTTGGAAGAAGAACTCCTCCAGGCTATGCTTGAAACAGCCAGCAAATCCGACCCTCTCGGCATCAATGGTCGCCACGGACTAGCCCAATACCAAGAACTGGGCTATCTCTCTACCGACCACCACGAAAGCGTCAGCCATACCCTAGACTATGCCTATAGTGACTTTTGTATCGCTAGCTGTGCCGAGAATCTTGGTCAGAATGACATCGCTGAGACTTATAAGGTTGCGTCACAAAATTACCGCCATCTATTTGACACTGAGACAGGCTACATGCGAGCGCGAGACAGTCAAGGCAACTTCCGCCCTGACTTCTCTCCTTATGGTTGGGGACGCGACTACGCCGAATGCTCTGCTATTCAAGCGACTTTAGGTGTCCTACACGACATCCCAGGTTTGTGTCAACTCATGGGCGGAAAAAAAGCCTTTAGCAACTATCTTTTGAAAGCCTGTCAGGATGCTCCCCTCTTTGAGACGACTGGTTATGGTTACGAGATTCATGAAATGAGCGAGATGGCAATAGCTCCCTTTGGACAACTTGCCATTTCCAACCAACCTAGCTTTCACATCCCTTATCTCTTTCGCTACAGCAACTACCCTGACTACACTGCTCTACTCATCAAAACCTTGCGTCAGAAAACCTTTCACCCAAGCTGGGAAGCCTATCCTGGCGATGAGGACAATGGTAGTCTCTCTGCTTGGTACATCTGGTCAGCTCTTGGATTCTACCCGACCTGTCCAGGCAAGCCCAGCTACGATCTCGGAATTCCTCTCTTTGACCACCTCCGTATCTACCTGGCTAAGGAAAATAAGTGGCTGGATATACATGCCGAGCAAAACTACAGCCATTTCAACTTTGTCAAAGAATGCCGATTGGACAAGACCCCAGTATCTAACATTCAACATCAAGACCTCTTAAAAGCTGAGCAACTGATCTTCACACTTAGCTGGTTGCCAAGTCACTCATAACCAAAAGAACCTTTGCATCGCGCAAAGGTTCTTCTTTTATGAAACTTGTACTTGAAGCTGGTCAACCAGCTGCCCATCTACCGTCAAATTCAGATAAAAGTCCAAGGTTTTATCTCCTGCAAAATACAAGGTTGGTAGCGTTAGCCTTTTTTCAGTCTCGCCAACTTGAAACGTAAGAACTTGAATTTCGTCCCGATAAGCGACACCATGCACACCCGTCCCTGGTTGAATCGAAATCTTAGCTTCCAAAGGACTGCTAGATTCTCTGCGCCTCACTGTAAAGTGGTCATTTTCTCCCTTTGCCACAGCTAGACTTTTTTCTAAGAACTCTAGTTGCTGAACAGCTTCTTTTCTCGACAAGGTAGGTGTTTTATAGAGTGAAATCTTGGTCAACAAAGGCAAAGCCTGTGCCTCTGTAATGGTCACACGTATCTTCTGCGCCTCAACGACTGATCCTCGTAAGAGACGTTTGTAGCCAACAGTATAACCAGATCCAAACTCCTGCCAGGCACCATCCAACTCTACCTGAACACGGAAAGCAGCGATGCGTTGCCCCAGCTTCAAATCTTCCCTCAGCTCAATTACATCAAAAGTTTTAGGTGCCCCTAAATCGAGCTCTAATTGGATTGGCAACTCTGCATCACTTGCCCAAGAACTAGCCTCCAGCCCATCTGTCAGGTGAGAACAGGCAAAGTCTGGTGATAGAGCCGGACCAGATACCTTGGCTCCCAAAGCCAAATCTTCTTTATAGAGTTCATCACGATAGGCAGCAAATTCATAGAGTCGCTGGATATCCTTTTCGTCAAAGAGACCATCTTGGTTCGGTGGGATATTGAGCAAGAGAGGGGTTCCCCGCCCTACTGAGCGAAAATAAATCTCGACCAATTCCTCGAGAGACTTAGGATCCTGATCCTCATGGTAAAACCAGCCCGGGCGAAGAGAAACATCTGCCTCACCGATTGAAAATAGCGTCCCAGAGGGGTCTCCGTGCTGCAGGTAATCTAATGCAGCTTCAGTCCCTAACTGGTCTGGTTTGACTTTTTGCCACAAGGGATCCCCTGCATAGCCACGTTCATTTCCAATCCAGCGAATACTAGTTCCCTCAATTGAGAAAATCAAACAATCGCCCTGCAAGCCACGAATGGTTTCAAACCAAATCTCAAACTCATAGTTGACCTTCTGGGCCCCTTCCCCTCGAGCACCATCCATCCACACCTCAGTGAACTTACCGGCATTCCCATAGGCAGGATTTGACAAGATTTCCTTCAATTGAGCCAGATAGTAGGCATTGTAGTCCGCTTCTTGGTCCACGTGATAGAGGGGACTGTGAGCATCCCAAGGAGACAAATACACTCCCATATCCATGTCAAACTCAGTCGCAGCTTTGGAGATCTCAAGGAGCAAGTCCCCCTTGCCATCCCTCCAAGGGCTAGCCTTGACCGAATAATCTGTGTGGGCTGTCGGGTAGAGGACAAAACCATCGTGGTGCTTAACCACCAAAATCAGCTTTTTAAAACCTGTTTCTTTGAGTACCCGAACCCATTCACGCGCAGCCAACTTGGTCGGGTTAAAACGCATAGGATCCTCTTGCCCACTTCCCCATTCCTGGTCATAAAAGGTATTGGGACCAAAATGGATAAAGGCAGCTAATTCATCCTCTAAATAAGCTAGCTGGGCCTGACTTGGCAATGGTTCATGTGGTTTTATTTTCGTCATCATCTCGTATCTCTTTCTCTTGTTCACAAAGTTATCCACAACTTGTGGATAAGAAAACATTCCTAAAAACTAGCTTTTCTAGACTCCAGCTCTTTGACTTTGAACCTATCACCTTCAGCAAACTCTGCTCAAATCCCCACTGCACTAGGATTTCTACTAGAAAGCTGGCCAGTTACTAGTTGCCGGTACTATTATCAAGACCCCTCTAGGATATTAGCTGAATGTCCTGCTCTGCCCAGACTTATCCACAACTTGTGAATAAACCCTTCTTCCTAGTTCTTACCTCGTTGACTATAACAAAAAATCTAGGTACCGTCAATAAGACAAGGCTGTCTTCCTAAATACTCAGAAAAGATTCTATAATTTGTACAATATACATTTTATGCCATTCAAAAGAAAGGCTTTCAGATAGATTTCATATAATTTTCTAAATGACTTTCAATCACTGCTCCTCTCAATTCCTCGTCAGAACTGAATTAAAATCTGGACATTTCTTCTTAAAATGTGAAATTTAGCATAATTTTTTCAAAAAATATTATATTCTTTTTAGTAGAAGTTTATACATTTATTTCCTCTAATTCCTTTTGCCATCGTATAATAACATAAAATACTACTAAAACCTTGTTTTGTCCGAATTTTTAATCATTTTTTACTATTGACACGCCTCTGAGAATATGATATAACGTAAATGTAAGCGGTACCAAAAAGGTGCCACCGTTAAAAATTTTTAAGGAGGAAAACACATGTCTTCACATCCAATTCAGGTATTCTCAGAAATTGGGAAACTGAAAAAAGTTATGTTGCACCGTCCAGGCAAAGAGTTGGAAAACTTGTTGCCGGACTATCTCGAAAGGCTTCTTTTTGATGACATTCCATTCTTGGAAGATGCTCAAAAAGAACATGACGCATTTGCTCAAGCTCTTCGTGATGAAGGAATTGAGGTCCTTTACCTAGAGCAACTGGCTGCTGAATCATTGACTTCCCCAGAAATCCGCGATCAATTTATCGAGGAATATTTAGACGAAGCTAACATCCGTGGTCGTCAAACCAAGGCGGCTATTCGTGAATTGCTTCACAGTATAAAGGACAACCAAGAATTGGTTGAAAAAACTATGGCAGGGGTTCAAAAAGTTGAATTGCCGGAAATTCCTGAAGAAGCAAAAGGCTTAACTGACTTGGTTGAGTCAGACTATCCATTTGCTATCGACCCAATGCCAAACCTCTACTTCACTCGCGACCCATTTGCAACTATTGGTAATGCCGTATCGCTTAACCACATGTATGCAGATACTCGTAACCGTGAAACTCTTTATGGTAAATACATTTTCAAACACCATCCAATCTATGGTGGAAAAGTAGAATTAGTCTACAACCGTGAAGAAGATACTCGTATTGAAGGTGGAGATGAGCTCGTTCTTTCTAAAGACGTTCTCGCAGTAGGTATTTCTCAACGTACAGATGCAGCTTCGATTGAAAAACTCTTGGTGAACATCTTCAAGAAAAATGTTGGCTTCAAGAAAGTATTGGCATTTGAATTTGCTAACAACCGTAAATTCATGCACTTGGATACTGTCTTCACCATGGTTGACTACGACAAGTTCACAATTCACCCAGAAATCGAAGGCGATCTTCGTGTGTACTCTGTCACTTATGAAGATGAAAAACTCAAGATTGTTGAAGAAAAAGGTGACTTAGCTGAACTTCTTGCGAAGAACCTCGGCGTAGAAAAAGTTCATTTGATCCGTTGCGGTGGTGGCAATATCGTAGCAGCTGCGCGTGAACAATGGAATGATGGCTCCAACACTTTGACCATCGCACCTGGTGTAGTTGTCGTTTATGCCCGCAATACCATTACCAATAAGATCCTAGAAGAATACGGGCTTCGCTTGATTAAGATTCGCGGAAGCGAATTGGTTCGGGGCCGTGGTGGACCTCGTTGTATGTCTATGCCATTTGAACGTGAAGAAGTATAATCGCTGTTCAGTATTTGTCAATAAAAAATGTAAAAAATAGAAAGAGGAAATAATAGAATGACACATTCAGTATTCCAAGGACGCAGCTTCTTAGCAGAAAAAGACTTTACTCGCGCAGAGTTAGAATACCTTATCGGTCTTTCAGCTCACTTGAAGGATTTGAAAAAACGCAATATCCAACACCACTACCTTGCTGGTAAAAATATCGCTCTCCTGTTTGAAAAAACTTCTACTCGTACACGTGCAGCCTTTACAACTGCAGCTATTGACCTTGGTGCTCATCCAGAATACCTCGGAGCAAATGACATTCAGTTAGGTAAAAAAGAATCTACTGAAGATACTGCAAAAGTTTTGGGTCGTATGTTTGACGGGATTGAATTCCGTGGTTTCAGCCAACGTATGGTTGAAGAATTGGCAGAATTCTCCGGTGTTCCAGTATGGAATGGTCTGACTGACGAATGGCACCCAACTCAAATGCTCGCTGACTATTTGACAGTTCAAGAAAACTTTGGTCGTTTGGAAGGCTTGACATTGGTTTACTGTGGTGATGGACGTAACAACGTTGCCAATAGCTTGCTGGTAACAGGTGCTATCCTTGGTGTTAACGTTCACATCTTCTCACCAAAAGAACTCTTCCCAGAAAAAGAAATCGTTGAATTGGCTGAAGGCTTTGCTAAAGAAAGTGGCGCACATGTTCTCATCACCGAAGATGCTGACGAAGCAGTTAAAGGCGCAGACGTTCTTTACACAGACGTTTGGGTATCTATGGGTGAAGAGGACAAATTCGCAGAACGCGTTGCACTTTTGAAACCTTACCAAGTCAATATGGACTTAGTGAAAAAAGCAAACAATGAAAACTTGATCTTCCTCCACTGTTTACCAGCATTCCACGACACTCACACTGTTTATGGTAAAGATGTTGCTGAAAAATTTGGCGTAGAAGAAATGGAAGTAACAGACGAAGTCTTCCGCAGCAAGTATGCTCGTCACTTTGACCAAGCAGAAAACCGTATGCACACTATCAAAGCTGTTATGGCTGCTACTCTTGGAAATCTCTACATTCCTAAAGTATAAAACTTACTCGTATACACAACACAGGGGTTGAGACGAAAGCTATGATAGCTTATCAGTTCTAGCGAAAGAAAGCAAGGATTCCGTTTGACAGATTTGCCACCTTACTCTTGTCATCTTCCTGCTTCCTAGTCTCATTCTGATAAACGTCGGCTGTGCGTTCAACCCCTTTTATTAGTAGTAATGACTAATTTGTCTTTTAAAAAGACGCTACCTCCACTTCATATTTTATCATCATACCTGCCTGTAGCTCTTGGAGTTCTGTCAGGTTTACCATATTAAAGGAAGGAGAGCTCATGTCTCATAGAAAAATCGTCGTTGCTTTAGGCGGAAATGCCATCCTCTCCACTGATCCATCTGCCCAAGCTCAACAAGCTGCTCTGGTAGAAACAGCTCGTCATCTGGTCAAGTTGATTCAAAACGGAGATGAACTGATCATCACTCACGGAAATGGTCCTCAGGTGGGTAATCTCTTGCTTCAACACTTGATGGCAGATTCGGAAAAAAACCCTGCCTTCCCCCTTGATTCTTTGGTTGCCATGACCGAGGGTAGTATTGGTTTTTGGCTACAATGTGCTCTTGATAACGCATTGCTTGATGTAGGACTTGATAAAAATGTCGCTTCTGTTGTTACCCAAGTTATAGTAGACAAAGCGGACCCTGCCTTTATCAATCCTACCAAACCAATCGGTCCATTCTACTCAGAAGAAGATGCCAAAGCTGAGAGCGAAAAAACAGGAGCAACCTTCAAAGAAGATGCCGGTCGTGGCTGGCGTAAAGTGGTGGCTTCACCAAAACCAATCGACATCAAAGAAATCAACAGCATCCGCACCTTGCTTGATAATGGTCAAGTTGTCATCGCAGCAGGTGGAGGAGGTATCCCTGTTGTCAAAAATGAAAACGGTTACTTAAGTGGAGTCGAAGCCGTTATTGATAAAGACTTTGCTTCTCAACGACTAGCAGAACTCGTCGAAGCTGATCTCTTCATCGTCCTTACTGGCGTAGACTATGTCTATGTAAACTACAATAAACCAGACCAAGAAAAACTTGAACACGTTACTGTCAGTCAACTAAAAGAATACATCAAGCAAGGACAATTCGCGCCAGGTAGCATGCTACCAAAAGTCGAAGCTGCTATCGATTTTGTAACCAACCGCCCAGAAGGCAAGGCTGTTATCACTTCCCTCAGCAATCTAGGCGCCTTGATCGAGTCCGAAAGCGGAACAATTATTGTTAAAGACTAGCCATTTTAACCCAAGTACAAGCTCTAATCAGGAATACTTAGGTAAACCAACATCATTCGTTTTTATACTTTGTGGCATAGTTTAGGAGGAAAAACAAATGAGTGAAAAAACAAAAAAAAGGTTCCAAATGCCCTCATCTTACACTGTTTTGATCATTATTATTGCCATCATGGCAATCTTGACTTGGATCATTCCAGCAGGTAAGTATGACACGAACGAAGCAGGTGGCCTCATTGCAGGCACCTATCAAACCGTTGAATCTAATCCCCAAGGGATTTACGATATTCTAATGGCTCCGATTCGGGCGATGCTCGGTCACGAACCAACTAAAGCCGCTATTGACGTAGCCTTCTTCATCCTCATGGTTGGGGGATTTCTAGGTGTCGTCAATGCGACAGGCACATTAGATGTTGGTATTGCCTCTATTGTTAAGAAATACAAAGGACGCGAAAAAATGCTGATCCTCATCCTCATGCCCCTCTTTGCACTTGGAGGAACAACTTATGGTATGGGTGAAGAAACCATGGCATTTTACCCACTCCTTGTCCCTGTTATGATGGCTGTTGGTTTTGATAGCATTACTGCCGTTGCCATCATCCTACTCGGTTCACAAGTCGGCTGTCTTGCCTCTACTCTCAATCCTTTTGCTACTGTTATCGCTTCTGATACCGCAGGTGTGTCATCTATGGACGGAGTTATCCTTCGTATCATCTTCTGGTTTGTTATGACAGGTATTAGTACTTACTTTGTCTACCGCTATGCAGAAAAGATTCAAAAGGATCCTACAAAATCACTTGTCTACTCTCAACGTGAAGAAGACCTTAAACACTTCAATGTCACTGATAACGAAAATGCTCCATCTGTCTTGAACAAGAAACAAAAACATGTTCTTGCCTTGTTCATCTTGACTTTCATCATCATGATTGCCAGCTTTATCCCTTGGGTAGACTTGCACATCACTCTATTTGAAGACTTCAAGAATTGGTTGATTGGTCTCCCTGTTATTGGTGGAGCTATCGGTTCATCTGCCTTACCTTTCGGTAGCTGGTACTTCCCAGAAGGTGCGATGCTCTTTGCTGTGATGGGTATTCTTATTGGTGTTGTTTACGGTCTTAAGGAAAGCAAGATTATCTCTACCTTTATGGCTGGTGCAGCAGATCTTCTCACCGTAGCCTTGATTTGTGCAGTAGCTCGTGGTATCCAAGTTATCATGAACGACGGTATGATTACTGCAACTATTCTACACTGGGGTGAAGTCGGACTTCAAGGTCTCTCTTCTCAGGTCTTCATCGTTTTGACCTACCTCTTCTACCTTCCTATGTCATTCCTTATCCCATCTTCATCTGGACTTGCTAGTGCTACAATGGGAATCATGGCACCACTTGGTGAGTTCGTTAATGTAAAACCTAGTCTCATCATCACTGCCTATCAATCTGCATCTGGTGTACTCAACCTTGTCGCTCCAACTTCTGGTATCGTTATGGGGGCTCTCGCGCTCGGCCGTATCAGTCTAGGAACTTGGTGGAAATTTGTTACTAAACTCATTGTCGTTATTGTCATTGTGAGCATACTTCTTCTTATCCTAGGTACCTTCCTGCCATTCCTTTAGAACAAAGTATGAGGTAAAACGGATGAATTCATATATCACCGACTCCATTAAACAGAGCTTTTTACAGAGTTTAAAGACTCTTATCTCCTACCCATCTGTTCTCAAAGAAGGAGAAAATGGCACACCTTTTGGACAAGCTATTCAAGACGTTCTAGAAAAGACGCTGGAAATCTGCCGTGAACTTGGTTTTAAAACTTATATTGATCCCAAGGGCTATTATGGTTATGCAGAGGTTGGTGAGGGAGAACTCCTTGCCATCCTCTGCCACTTGGATGTTGTGCCTGCAGGAGATTTGTCAGATTGGCAATCTCCTCCATTTGAAGCAACTATCAGAGAAGGCAAACTCTTTGGACGAGGGGCACAAGACGACAAAGGGCCTTCACTGGCAGCTCTCTACGCAGTGAAAAGCTTGCTGGACCAAGGCATCCAATTTAAGAAGCGCGTGCGTTTTATCTTTGGTACGGATGAAGAAACTCTTTGGAGATGTATGGCACGCTACAACGCCCTCGAAGAACAAGCCAGCATGGGATTTGCACCAGATTCGTCATTTCCTTTGACATACGCTGAAAAGGGGCTCCTTCAAGTCAAGCTTCATGGCCCCGGTTCTGATCATCTCAAGCTCGATGTCGGAGGTGCCTTTAATGTCGTACCAGATAAGGCAAGTTACCAAGGTCCTCTTTATGAAGCGGTTTGTAGGGGGTTGAAGGAAGCAAATTTTGATCACCAAACCACAGACCAAACCGTGACCGTACTCGGGGTACCTAAACACGCCAAAGATGCTAGTCAAGGTGTCAATGCAGTCATTCGACTTGCTAGTGTACTCGCACCTCTCCAACCCCACTCTGCCCTCCATTTTCTAACCGACAAAGCAGGGCAAGATGGTAGAGGGCTTGGAATCTTTGGAGAGGTTACTGATGAACCGTCTGGTTCCCTTTCCTTTAATGTTGCAGGGTTGACCATCAATCCCGATCGTTCCGAGATTCGGATCGATATACGCATACCTGTGCTAGCAGATAAGGAGAAACTGGTGGCACAGCTCACCCAGTGCGCCAAAGACTACCAACTTGACTACCAAGAATTTGACTATCTAGCACCCCTCTATGTCGCAAGAGATAGCCAACTTGTTACTGCCCTTATGCAAGTCTACCAAGAAAAAACCGGAGATAAAACTCCTCCTCTCTCATCAGGTGGTGCTACCTTTGCCCGCACCATGCCAAACTGTGTAGCCTTTGGCGCTCTTTTCCCAGGAGCACAACAAACTGAGCATCAGGCAAATGAAGCAGCTGTCCTAGACGATCTATATCGCGCTATGGACATCTACGCAGAGGCGGTTTACCGTCTCGCAACCTAACTGGATGATCGTTTCTACCAAAAAAATCCCGCAGATTTGCGGGATTTTCTCTTACATCAATGCGCCAACATTTCTTGGGCGATTTCTTGTCCAGATAGCTTATCTGGGTAGTAGGTTGGCCAGTTATCCATCTCTTCAAAGAGAGCTTCTTGGCTGGTGCCTCCAAAGAAGATATGGAAATGTTCTGCCTTGACTGGGGCGATATTGTGGTCACTAAACTGAACATACTTGAACTGTCCAGCGTCCGCATCTGTCGCTTCAAAGAGGAAGCGCACGCCACGATTGCCTTTCTTATAAGTCAAGATTTTCTTGCCGACATACTTATAGGTGAATTTCTTGCTTCGGCCACCTTGAACAAATTCCATAGTGTTGTCCGTGATGTTAATCTTGGTCACATCTGTCTGATAACCTTTTCTATAGTAGGCCTTGTACTCATCCTTGGTCATCTTACCAGTCAACTTAGCCTTGTAGTCAAAGACTTGATCAAAGGTCCCATCTTCAAGGAAAGGATAGACCGACTGCCAGTTACCAGCATAGTCACTCAAGGTGCGGTCCTTGACGTCTGCATCCTCAAAGTAACCATTTTGAACTGTCTTGGTATTTTCTTCCTTCTCTGGCTCGATTTCCGGTCCTTCTTGGTCCGTTGTCTGTTTCAAAGCCTTGAGGTTTTTCTCCATCACGGAGATATAGTCCTCACCAGCCTTGGTTGCTTCTTCTGTCAGACTTTCTAGCGGATTGAGCACGTCTAATTTGACACCTGTTTCTTTTGAGAGTGTATTGGCGAGGGCTTGTGAGGCATTTTCTTCAAAGTAGATATAGGAAATCTTGTTTTTCTTGATATACTCTGTCAATTCTGCCAAACGTGCTGCCGATGGCTCTGCATCTGGTGAGAGACCTGAGATGGATACTTGCTTGAGACCGTAGTCCAAGGCAAGATAGTTAAAGGCTGCGTGTTGCGTTACGAAGCTCTTTTGTTTAGCTTGAGACAAGCCTTCTGTGTAGGCCTTGTCCAAGGCCTGCAATTTTTCAATATAGGCAGCTGCATTCTTCTCAAAAGTCTCTTTTTTATCAGGATAATCTGCTGACAAGCTGTCACGGATATGCTCTACCAGTTTGATGGCGCGTGCTGGTGAAAGCCAAACGTGGGGATCGTAGTCGTGATGGTGACCCTCACCGCCATGATCATGCCCTTCCTCTTCTTCCTCACCACCTGGCAAGAGGAGCATATCACCTGTCGCCTTGATGGTTTTCACTTTTTTCTTATCTAAGGATTCTAGCAATTTAGGAACCCAAGTTTCCATATTTTCATTTTCATAGACAAAGGTATCTGCATCTTGGATTTTGGCAACTGCCTTGGCAGACGGTTCGTATTCGTGGGGTTCTGTACCAGCACCGATGAGGAGTTCTACATTAGCAGTATCTCCTGCGACTTGCTTGGTAAATTCGTAGACAGGGTAAAAGGTTGTCACGATATTTAGCTTCCCATCTGCCTGTTTTTGATTGGAACAAGCCACTAAAAACAAGGCACATAGACTAGCTAGCAGTAAGCTAATTTTTTTCATTTCATTCTCCTATTTGATAAAACGTTTCAGTAGACTGACTAACAAAAAGACGGCTACAAAGATAATGGTGATACTAGCGCTAGCAGGGGTTTCCGCATAGTAGGAAATATAGAGCCCTGCCACCATTCCTAAAAAGCCAATAGCGCTAGCTAGTAACATAACGGATTTAAAGTTTTTCCCCAGACGCAGGGCAATACTAGCTGGCAATACCATAATGGTTGACACCAGAAGAGCTCCTGCAGCTGGAATCATAAGAGCAATAGCCACCCCTGTCACCATGTTAAAAAGAATAGACATGGTACGAACTGGCAAGCCATCCACAAAGGCCGTATCCTCATCAAAAGTCAGGATATACATTGGGCGCAAGAACAAGAAAGTCAAGAGTAAAACGACCGCAGCAATGGCAAAGAGGAATATCACCTGCTCCTGGCTAATAGTCACAATCGAACCAAAGAGATATTGGTCCAAACTCATGGAGCTCGAACTTTTGCCCTTACTCATCACGATAAGAGACACTGCAAGTCCTGTTGACATGAGGATGGCAGTTCCAATTTCCATAAAGTTCTTATAGACTGTCCGGAGATATTCTAGAAAGACCGCAGCGATTAAGACAATAGCAATGGTTGAAATGGTTGGAGAAATTCCCAAAACCAGACCAAAGGCTACCCCTGATAGAGAAACGTGACTGAGGGTATCGCTCATCAAACTCTGACGACGTAAGATAAGGAAAGTCCCAAGAACCGGAGAAAAGAGACTCATGGCAATGACCGCCAAGAAGGCACGCTGCATGAAGTCATAAGATAACAAACTAAGCATGTTCCACCTCCTGGTCGCTTTCGTGAACGTTAAAACAACGCCATGGCGAGTCTTGATTGCGAACTAGATGGATATTGCGATCCGCATAGTCCTTGACCTCCTCAGGATCATGGGTAATCATCAAAACAGCCTTGCCATGATGGTGGGCACTATGGTGCATGAGTTCGTAAAATTCATTTTTGCTTCCAGCATCCATCCCTGTCGTCGGCTCATCCAAGACAAAAATATCTGGGTCAGAAGCAAACATCCGAGCAATAACTGCTCGTTGCTTTTGTCCTCCCGAGAGGGAACCAATTCGTTTGTCACGGTGTTCCCACATACCAACCGAGTCTAGACTGGCCTTGATATGTTCCTCATCATGAGCATTCAAGCGACGAAACCAGCCCTTTCGAGGATAGCGACCCGACTTGACAAATTCATAAACTGTACTTGGAAAACCAGCATTAAAACTGGCTATCTGCTGGGGAAGATAAGCTATCCTAAGCTTTTTCCCATGAGTATTTGTCTTTGAGATGGTTACCTTGCCAAATCTTGGCTGCAAGATGCCTAGACTCGCCTTGATGAGCGTTGTCTTGGCAGCCCCATTTTCACCAGTCAGGGTAACAAACTCCCCACTATCAACACTGTAGTTGATATGCTCGAGGACAGGTTCTTTGTCATAATAGAAAGATAAGTCCTCTACTGTAATATACCGCATTATTTGATTTCTCCTACTAAAGCAGTTAAAAACCGCTGGATAACCTCTTGTTCATTTGGAGTAAACTGACTTGCCACTTGTTCATAGGCTAAGAGCGTGTGTTCATGATGATGGTGGTGTTCCTCTGCCACCGGTCGAGCCAAATCAGTCAACTGATAAAAAATCACGCGCGCATCCTTTGGATCTCTGGATGTCTCTAACATACCCTCTTTGACCAAAGACTTGATAGCCTTGGTCACTGCCGCCTGACTGACATTGAGGCGACGGGCCAACTCCGAGTTGGTTAAGGATTCTTCTGACAAGAGCATGAGGATGTGTTCCTGAGTATTGGTCAAGGCAACGTCACTCGTGCAATGCCCAATCAGAATTTCATGCTGGTTCTCAGATCTCAAGATCACCTCGTTTAAAAAGTTATCGATTTCCTGTGCAAGCTGTCTCATGTGTTACTCCTTCCCTAGCTATCTTTTCGTAAAAAACATAGATAGCCACCGATTCTTTACTGGTTAATTATATCATAAACCAAAAAAGAGTCAAGGGAAAAAGGCGTAAAAACGTTTCCCTAGACTCTTCTAGATGTAAAATTTAACCTATTTTTGCTTTGGTTTTCGGCTCGATAAGATACCTGCCAGACCAGCTACCATTCCCATCAAGAGCAAGAAGATGGATTGTTCACTTCCTGTATTTGGGAGAGCTTTTTCTGAGACAACCGCCTTCTTGCTAAATTGACCTGCCACCTCATAAGTAAGTGGTACATTTGTAGTCGCATCGCTAGCAGCTGCATTCGTTTGAGGCGTTTCTACTGGTAGACTAAAGTTTTTAGAATCCACAGAAATCGTCCGTGAGTTCGGATTAATCTTTTCATACTGGGTCAAATCAGCGGTTTTCAGATACTCTTCAAAGGCTGCATCCATAGACGGACCTTCTTCACGCGCGCCACCTAACATAGTGTAGCCATCACCACCCGCAGCTAAGAAATCATTGGTTGCAAGATAGTAGGTTTTTGCGAGGTCTAGAAGATCATAACGACCAGTTGCACGGTTTTTAACCTGGATGGCCAAGACACGTTTGCCTGATGGTAGGTTGGTATCATAGTAGACCTTCACACCTGAAACTTGCAAGAAACCACCACTTGGCTCTAACAATGGTTGCCCGTTCTCATCCAATACCTTCTTGCCATCCTTATCAACCTGCAAGATAGATCCGAGTGACTTTTCAAACATATCCAAAACTTGTTGCCCAGTCACTTGGATTTGTGAGATGGTATTTCCAAACGGAAGAACGGCAATGACATTTCCTTTAGTGATTGGTTTGCCTTTTGCAATGGTTTCACGCAAGCCACCACCATTTGTCACAGCGATGTCTGTCGGATGACTAAATCCTGTTTGACCATACTGATAGAGGGAGTCCGCTACGACGTTTCCGAGGTTGGTTTCACGAACCCGAACATTTTCACGATCGCCGTTGAGTTCTACAGGGCTGTTTGAAACGACTTCAACCGCATTTTCAGCATCGTATTTTTGTTTAATGTCTTTGACTAGTTTTTCAACTGTTGGATTGGCTGGTAATTTTTTAGCATCCGCAGCCGGAATCTGAGTTGGATTGCCCAAAAGCTGACGTGATTTGTAGGTGATTTTCCCTACATTATGAAGGTAGCTTCCTGTCTGGTTATAGGTAACATTGTCTCCATAGGTTGTTGATTCTACTGTATGAGAGTGACCATCGATTACTGTTACGCGTTTCCCTTTCAAACGAGGATTTTTAGACAAGGCTTCTGCCAAGGTTGAACCACGCCACTCGACTGGAGTTGTGGTATCTACACCCAAGTGAGCGAGCACAACATAGTGTTTGTAGTCTTTACCCTCTGCACGCGCCTTGGCTTGAACTTCTTCGATGACCTTATTGACTTCAGAGATTGGATCTGTAAAAGTTACCCCTTTAATGTTTTTAGGGTGGGTTTTTGTAGCAGTTTCAGGTGTTGTCACACCGATTACAACAAATTCATCACCTTCCACAGTCTTATCTTTATCAACAATTGTAGAAGCTTCAAAGAGACGAGCTCCATTGACGTAGGTATTTGAGCTAAGTAATGGGAATTTCAAGATTTCCTTGTATTTTTTAGCTTCGTCTAAACCAAAGTCAAACTCATGGTTTCCTACTGCCATGGCATCATACTGCATCTGATTGAGAATTTCGGCGCGTGCTTCACCCTTTGTAGAGTTGGAAATCGGTAAACCTTGGAAGGCGTCTCCAGCATCTACGACGAGAGTCGTTTGATTTGATTTCGCGCGTTCCTGCTCGATGACAGTCGCTAGCTTAGCATCTCCAATAACTCCCTTTTCCTCTACGATACGACCATGGACATCATTGGTGTGTAAAATAACGGTATCCTTTTCTTCGTTTTTAGTAGATTCAACAGGAGCTACCGGAGCTTCTGCAGGCACAACTACTTCAGAAGTAGCCAAAGTTTCCGGTACCGCAGGGCTCTCCACAGGAGCTGGAGTCGCCGACGTAGCTGGATTTGCTACAACTGCTGGACTTTCTGCAGGGGCAGCTGCTTCTTCAGCATAGACCTGTCCAGCCAAAAAAGCTGGGGCCAGTAGGGCTGTCGACAAGACAGGTAATAAGAAACGTTTATTCATTTTGAAATCCTTTTCTTTTTCTTTTTTCCTTTATATTATACGCTATTTATGAAAAAAATGAAACTTTTGACTTTTTTCCATCTATAATATTCGCCATTTAACCAAAAAACCTGAACCAAAAAGTTCAAGTTTTTTTAATCAATTTATTGGAAATCTTTGATATTTCCATCATAGGTCGCCCAGTCCTTACTAAAGAAACGGTCATTCATCTTGTAGTCTGGGGCTGGTTTTGGATCCGTCAAGAAGGGATTCACAACCTTATCAAAAGCCAACCAGCCCAACCAACCTAAGTGGATAGTATCCTTGATAAAGTAAGGTTCTCCTCCGTTTTTTGAAAAGTCAGCAATATTGGTAAAGCCTTGACTTTCTAACTGGTAACGAATTTTCTCCACTGCGTGTTGATACATTTCTTCACTGAGCTCTGTGTATTCCATCCATTTCTTGTTGACGGGCTGGATAACAAAGAGCACATTGACTTTTGATTTGGCAAATTGATTGAGAACCAGCTGCAAATCATTGTATTCAGACGACTTTAGGAAATTATAATTTTTTTGATACCCTTCCCATTTTTTTAAGTCTTTTTTGACCTCATACGTGTAGAAATGATTCTCCATCCCCATATCGTTATTGGTCGTATTTGCCTCTGCATCCTTACGGGCAATTTCTTCTAAAGCGTCATAAGAAAACTGATCAGGAAGATCTTTTAAATAGTTTTCTACATGTTCTTTGTACTTGAGTTTCCCCCGAATGGAAAATTGACCAAAAAGAGAGGACTGCTTTTCATTGAATCGTGCAAAGAGGTTGATGATAAGTCGATCAGCATCTGACAAGTCCTCTCCTTTTGAAAGCTTTTGAAGGATGCCTTTCAATGCCACACTCGGATTCTGCTTTAACAAACGCGTCGCAGCATGCTTAGCCGAAATGTCCCCAGATTGATTTTCCAAAAAAGCTGTCAACTGGTCGCTATTAAAGAATCTCTGAAACGCCGCTGGCTCGTAATCCGTCTCTGTAAACCACTGAGGAGAGATGACAAACACCGCCTGCTTTTCCTCGATTTCTGGCAGAATCTGCTGCAAACCGAAATATTGATTAAGCGAGGCCGCTCCTGCCTGACCCATAAAGTAAGGGCGATAGGGACGATTGTATTTTTCTGCTAAAACAGCTGGGTGGACACTATCAAATCGAATCCATTCACTGGACCCTAGAAAAGGGACAAAACGCATATTGGGATCCGTTAGCGCCCTCACTTTTTGACTTCTCTCTTTAAAACTTTCTCTACTGATGGAAGCTGCAGAGTACTTCTCCTCCGTCAGATTATGGCTTGTTGTACTTGGATAAAAAAAGATGAGTAGAAGAACCAAAAATCCAGCGATGAAGATAGGCCCGAAGATCAGCCACAAGCGTTTAAGCATTCTTTAACTCCGCAATACCTTCTACAATTTTATTAGCTGTATTCCAGTCATCACGACCGAACTCTGTCACTGGAACACGAATATCAAAACGGTTTTCAATCTCAACAATCAATTCAACCGTTCCCATACTATCCAAGACACCGGCATCAAAAAGATCTTCATCCATCATGTCAGAAACATCTTCCATAAACAACTCATCAATAATTTCAATAACTTCTGATTTGATATCCATTTTTATATCCTTTTATTTTTTAAACCATAAATCATTCAAAAATCCAGAAAAGATTAAGAATGAAACCATCACGACATGGAAGGTGACAACCATGCCAAGCAACTGAATCCAGCGATTCTCAGGTAAGGAACCCTTCCCAGCTTTTTTTCGTTCTTTATTGAGTGCTTTTTTCTTACGAACCCAAGCGTCATTGATGACCAGCCCAATCCCATGAAAAAGTCCATAGGCGATGTAGTACCAGGTCACTCCATGCCAGAATCCCATAATCAGCATATTGAGAATATAGGCTACACTTGAGGTCACATTACGATTTTTAAAGACCTTCTTTCTGGTCAACACCATGACCATCCTCATAAAGACAAAGTCACGGAACCAGAAAGACAGACTCATGTGCCAGCGATTCCAAAACTCTTTTAAATCCCTTGATAAAAAGGGCTTATTAAAGTTGATAGGACTATGAATCCCCATCAAATTGGAGATGGCTAAGGCAAACATAGAGTAGCCCGCAAAGTCAAAGAACAATTCTAGACCAAAGGTATACATGACCGCCAGAGCATAATGATTAAAGAAACCGCCTGTCTGCAAGGCCAAATTTTTCAGCGGAGGCAATAATGTCTCTCCTAAAATATGCGCCAAGATAAACTTGTAGAGGAAGCCAAGCATGATATACTTGACAGCCTCTTCTAGCATATCCATCAGCTCATCCCGCTCAGGAATGGTCTCGTAATTTTCATTGAAGCGTTTAAAACGATCAATGGGACCACTCGAGAAAGTCGGCATAAAGAGAAGAAAACGTAAGAATTGCCAGACGGTTAAATCCTTGATGACACCGTCTCTCAACTCAACGATAACCCCAACTGCACGAAAGGTCAAGTAAGAAATCCCTAAAAAGCCAAACAAAGATTGAGGTCCATGAATAGCAGGAGATACTTTCACAAAGACGATAGGCAATAGGGATAAAAAGCTAACTAGATAAAATATCCATTTACTATCCCGTCGTTTCCTGTACCTTTTGTAGAAAAATACAAGCAGTACTTGCCAGATAACATAAAGGATAAGAGCGCTTATCTGATTCGTCTTTCCACCGACCAACATGGTGACAATAAAGAAGAGACTAACCAGCACCTCATACCAAGCAAAACGTTTCTTGAAAAAGAGCCCGATAAATATCGGTAGGGTCGCAGTAATCACATATAAAAAATAATAGAGATTGCCATAAGGTTCCAAATGAGGTAGCTGTTTGTAAAGCTCCATCATCTATTGTTTACCTCGTTGATCAAGCCCTTGATATCAATTTTACCATTAGGCGTTAGTGGCAAACTGTCTCGATAGAGAAATTTCGATGGCATCATATAAGACATCATGATATCTGCTAGGTCTTCCTTGATAGCCTTGGTAATATCGATATCACGTTCAAACTGCTCGCGGACACCGTCCTTTAGGATGACATAAGCCAGTAGATTTTGCACCTTGTGGTCCTTGTTATAACGTGGGACAGCAACAGCCGACTCGATATAGCGAGATTTGTTGAGGTTTTGAGAGACATCTTCAAGCTCAATGCGATAACCATTGAACTTAATCTGGAAATCCATACGTCCACCGTAGAGAAGCAAGCCCTCATCTGTCATAGTTCCTACATCCCCTGTGTGGTAGGCTGGAAGACCTTCGAACTCAAAGAAAGCTTCTGCCGTTTTTTCAGGATTATTCATATAGCCTTTTGAAACAGCTGGCCCAGAAACAATGATTTCTCCCTGTTCACCATTTGGAACTTTCTTACCTTCCTCATCAATGATAAAGGTCGGAGAATCCGCCTTAGTATAGCCGATTGGCAGGCGTTTGAGAGTCACCAACATCTCGTCTGTCACAGCAACTGCTGACAGAGCCACTGTTGCTTCTGTTGGACCGTAGGCATTGATAATACGGGCATTTGGGAATCGCTCACGCAGTTTTTGAGCTGTTTTGACCGTCAATTCTTCACCATCAAAGTAGAAATGCGTGATTCCAGGCATTTTCTCACTGTTAAAGTCTTCTGACAACATGGCCATATCCGCAAAGGAAGGCGTTGAGGTCCAGATAGCGATTGGCAATGAAAAGATGGTCGCAAATAGTTGCTTAAAGTCCTGAGTAATGGCAGATGGAAGAGCGAAAAGCGTACCACCCAGTGCTAAGGTTGGCGCCCAGTACATGACAGACAGGTCAAAAGAATAAGGGGGCTGAGCCAGCATTTGCGGACGACTTGGCGTCGCAAATTCCTCATCTGTAATCATCCAGTTGGTAAAACTGAGGAGATTGTCATGGGAAATCTGCACTCCCTTAGGCTTGCCAGTCGTACCAGAAGTAAAGATGATGTAGTAGTTGTCATCCCCCTTGACTGGATGGGTCATCTCGTAGCTAGAAGCTTGAGCAAAAGCTTCATGGACTTGCTCCAAATTCAGCATCGGTGTGCTAGTTTGCTCTAATGGAAAATCCGAGATGGCAATAATCAAACTTGGCTCTGCAACTTCTACGATAGCAGAAACTCGTTCCAAGGCCGAATGGCTGTCAATTGGAATATAGGCATGCCCCGACTTAGTCAGCGCCACAAAGGTAGCCAACATCTCATACTCCTGACCACCAAAAACGACGACTGGAGATTTCTCAGGCAAGCCAAGTCGATCAATAGCTGCTGCTAAACTATCTGAATCAGCCTTCAGATCACCATAAGTGTGCTCTTGGCCTAAAACATTGTAGACAGGATATGTTGGCTGTGTTTGAGCAAAGTGCTCAATCGTTTCAATCATATCTTTTATCGGTTTATTAGACACGGTTTTTCTTCTCCTTCAAACTAGAACTCATTATAAATAAAGGTTCCTTGACTCTGACCAAGGTAACTAAAAAAATAAAGCAAACCAAGTAAGATTACAAAATATAGGACGGTCTGTCCCAAAAACATATACAATTTTCTGTGTTTTCCCATAGTTAGTGTGTTCAATTTTCTATGATTTTTCAAAAAAGCTATGCAACTATGCATTTACTGTCTTATCTTCCTAACATTTTACCATTTTATCAACCTTTTTTTCAACTGTTTACCATAATTCAAAAGTTTGTTTTAGCTTATTTTAAGATAAGTTAAGATATCAATCTTTTTGTTATAAATAAAGACAAAAAAGAGCCTGAGATTTCCATCTCAAACTCTGTTGCCAATAACTCTTTTACCTTAGAAAAGTGAAAATACGAGAACTGCTAGGGACGCTCCGAGGATAGGCCCCACAACAGGAATCCAAGCATAAGACCAGTCCCCATCTCCCTTGTTTGGAATTGGCAAGATGCTGTGCATGATACGAGGGCCAAGATCACGAGCTGGGTTCAAGGCATAACCCGTTGTCCCGCCTAGTGAAAGCCCGATACCGACAATCAACGTTCCCACTGCAAAGGTCCCTAAACCGGCTTGAAGGTCATAGAGTCCCAAGGCAAAGATTGTCAAGAGCAAAACAAAGGTTCCAAGGATTTCGCTAACCAAATTCGATACTGTGTTCTTGATTGCTGGTCCAGTACTAAAAGTCGCTAGGATATTACCTGCATTTTCTTCCGCTTCATAGTGTGGTTTGAATTGCAACCAAACCAAAATCTGAGCCACCATCGCTCCTGCGAATTGGGCTAGGATATAAGGGAAAACAGAACCCCAAGAGAGCGTCCCTTTTAAGGCCATCGCAAACGTCACAGCTGGATTTAGGTGGGCTGGGCTAAGCGTGCCAGATACAAAGGCCGCAACGGCTACAGCAATTCCCCATCCCATAGTAATCACAATCCATCCTGAATTGTTGCTCTTGGTTTTGGGAAGAACCACACCTGCAACAACACCATTTCCTAGGAGGATGAGGATTAAGGTCCCCAAAAATTCTCCAAATAATTCTTTCATCATATCTTTGTCTCCATTTAAAAGAAGGAGAGAGAAGGCAAGGAAGGCTTGTCTCCCTCTCTTCTAGTTTTTCTTAATTTTTCAATGCCGCTAGATCGTTGTTAGCAAGGGCTGCTTCAACATCCGCACGGTAGGCTACTTTTTCTTCTTCGGTCCAATCATAAAATCGTCCCATTTCATCCAGAACTGGCTCAACGATGCTATCTAAACTATCACGCATAAAGAGCATGTGGTTAGTACGACGAAGGAGGAAGTCAACTGGGCTAAGAGCCAACTCATTGCGCATTGCATAGTGAAGGGACAAGGTATCTGCCAAGCTGAGTCCCGGAGCTTGTTCCAAGCTGTGAGCAAGGGCAAAGACCTTCGGTGCATTTGAACCGTAAAGATTTGCTAGATAGTGAGCTTCCTTGCTATCCAAGCCACGTGAAACTCCAAGTTGCGCAAAGGCTTCGATTTCTGAGTCCACATTTGCTGGGTTCAATTCTCCACCTGAAACAGGATAAGTCTTCGAGTTGATGAGTTTAAAACTACGGTCAAATTCTGCTTTGAGGATGTCAACCACGCGCTCCATAGCTCCTTCAGCCATCTTACGGTAGTCTGTGATTTTACCACCAGCAAGAGTCAAGAGGCCATTGTCATCACGATCCAAGCTCGAACCACGAGAAACTGCAGATGGATCCAAATGTTTCTCAGATGTGCTACTTTCAAGCTTGCTGACAGCAGATTCAACATCTTCACGCGTTTTTTCTTTCGATAGATAAGCTTCGACAGTCGCAATCAAGCTATTGAAGCTTTCATCGCTAATGGTTCCGTTATTTCCTCCATTGTAGTCAGAAGCACTATTGCCTGCAATCAATGGACGAAGACCAGCCCAGCTGCTTTCGATATCATCAATGGTGATGTTTGCTTCTGGAAAGCGGTTGTTGACAATACCAAGCAGATAATTTACATCTTCCTGCGTCACTTTTGGATGTTCCAAATCGCCTGTGTAGTCAGTATCCGTTGTACCAAAGTAAGTCTTGTTTTCACGTGGTAGAACAAAGACCATACGCCCATCTCCCAAACCTGTGTCAAAGTAAACTGGCTGTGAAACCTTGATCTTGCTTGAGTCCACTACCAAGTGCACTCCCTTAGTTGGACGCATTTGTGAGAATTGTGTTCCCTTATTAGACAAATTACGTACCTTGTCGCTCCAAGGACCTGTCGTATTGATAACCAGACGCGCCTTGATTTCAAAGACTTGGTCTGTCAACAAATCACGAGCTACAACACCTGTAATCTTGCCACTTTCATCAAAGAGGAAGCCTTCTGCCTTAACGTGGTTGGCAATAAGGGCACCGTCTTGGTTGGCACGTTTGATATTTTCAATCACGAGACGCGCATCGTTGTTACGGAAGTCAAGGTAAACCCCACCTCCTACCAAACCTTCTTTCTTCAAGTTTGGCTGGCGTTCCAAGACTTCTTCCTTGCTCAAGACCTTGTTAGCAGCTGGCGTATTGTTAACCCCTGCCAAAAGGTCGTACAAGTCCATGGCTACTTTGAGACGGAAGAGGCTAAAGGTCGCTCCATCTTCATCGTAAACTGGCAAGAGCATTGGATCTGGTTTTGGAATATGTGGAGCGATTTGTTGAACTACTGCACGTTCAGAAACTGTATCTGACACCACTTCCACGTCAAATTGTTTGAGGTAACGCAGACCTCCGTGAACCAATTTTGTTGAACGGCTAGATGTTCCTTCTGCGAAGTCTTGCATTTCAATCAGACCTGTGTCAAGACCACTAGCTGCCGCTTGCAAGGCTACACCAGCTCCTGTAATCCCCCCACCGATAATCAAAAGGTCCAGGGTGCGTTCCTGCATTTTTTTAATTGATAATTCACGTGTTTTCTTTGAAAATTCCATATTTACACACTTTCTAACTGAGTCGTTTCATTCTTAAGCTGATCATTGCATCAAGAAACAGTATTAGTCGTCGATTTCCGCAAAGACTTGCGTTGCTTTCACAGCCTTCTTCCAGCCCTTGTAGAGTTGTTCCTTGCGCGATTCGTTCATGGATGGCTCAAAGAGTTCTCCTGTCTCGTTCAAGAGCTTCAACTCGTCCAAATCCTTCCAGTAACCCACTGCCAAACCAGCTAGGAAGGCTGCACCTAGGGCAGTTGTTTCCAAGTTTTTAGCACGGGCAATATCGATTCCCAAAATGTCAGCCTGGAACTGCATGAGGAAGTTATTCATGGCTGCACCACCATCTACCTTCAAGACTTGGATAGCTGTCTGAGCATCCACTTGCATCGTGTCTATGATGTCACGTACTTGATAAGCGATAGATTGCAAAGTTGCCTTGATAAAGTCTTCTTTAGTTGTTCCACGAGTCAAACCAAAGACAGAGCCACGAGCGTTTTGGTTCCAGTATGGTGCCCCTAGACCTGTAAAGGCAGGTACGACATAGACTTCGTCATTGTTGTGAGAATTGAGAGCATATTTTTCAGACTCTGGTGAATTCTCAACCATGCGAAGTCCATCACGAAGCCACTGAATGGCACTTCCAGCAATAAAGATAGAACCTTCCAAAGCATAATAAACCTTGCCGTTGATTCCGTAACCAATCGTTGTCAAAAGGTTGTTTTCAGATAGCTGCATCTCTTCACCAGTGTTCATGATGATGAAAGAACCTGTTCCATAAGTATTCTTAACCATACCAGGTTCAAAGGCCAACTGTCCAAAGAGGGCTGCCTGTTGGTCCCCAGCCATACCTGAGATTGGCACTTCCCCACCGTAGAAATGGAATGGAGCAGTCTTACCATAGATTTCAGAGTTAGAACGAACTTCTGGAAGCATAGCCTTAGGAATGTTGAGGATTTCCAAAATCTCATCATCCCATTTGAGTTCTTTAATATTATAAAGCATGGTACGAGCCGCATTGGAGTAGTCCGTTACGTGAGCCGCACCGTCAGTCAATTTCCAAACTAACCAAGTATCGATAGTACCAAAGAGCAATTCTCCTTTTTCTGCTCGCTCTTGAGCGCCTTCTACATGGTCCAATATCCAACGAACCTTGGTAGCAGAGAAGTAAGCGTCAATGATCAAACCAGTCTTTTCGTGGAATTTTTCCACATAACCTTGGCTTTTTAGTTGTTCAGCCAGAGGAGCTGTCTGGCGTGATTGCCAAACGATAGCATTGTAGATAGGGAGACCTGTTTTCTTATCCCAGACGACAGTTGTTTCACGCTGGTTGGTAATCCCGATTGCCTCGATTTGACTTGGTTTTACACCACTTTCGATGAAAGCTCCAGCAATAACAGACTGGACGGAATTCCAAATTTCATTGGCATTGTGCTCAACCCAACCTGCTTGAGGGAAAATCTGAGTAAACTCTTTTTGACTAGAGCTGACCTTTTCTCCTTTTTTGTTAAAAATGATGGCACGAGAACTGGTCGTTCCTTGGTCAATAGCCATGATGTATTTTTCTTGTGACATGTGCTGTCCTCCTGATAAAATCTTGAGGGGGTTCCTCTTTACAGTAACTAGTATACAAAATAAAGCGCTTTCTTGTTCATCAATTTTTTTAAAATTTTAAAAAAATGTGAGGAGATTGTGCGAATTTCACAAAAAAGACCTGAAAATTCAGGCCTTTTAGGCAAAGAGCATCTGACGAATTGCTACCAAATCTTCCATATCCAAATCATTTTTCAAGTAGTAGATAGGTGTTTGTTCTTTCTTGGAAATTGGATTGTTTGTAATCAACAAATCATAATGACTAGAAGAGTCAAATGCTTCAATAGTAATGAAGCGATTGTACTCCAAATATCGTTTTAAAAGGGCCGACATTCTCGAAAAAACAAGGAAGCCTGCTGTTAGATCTAACCCTATTCTCAGATGTTGGCCACCATTTTCTGCCATATACTCGATCAACTGGAGCCATTCCCAGAGGATTTTTTTATCCAAATCGGTCCCCTGCTGAAAGGCTGGCAAGGATGTAAAAATCACCTGAGCAAGATCTCGAAAGTCATGCTCCATCAGCAAATAAGGGTGCCGATGCTCTATCTGATACTTGTATCGATCTTGCAAAATATAGCCCTTATATAGATAAACTTGACCACAAAGCTGACTAAGTTCATAGGTGACATGGTCCTCTGTGTAGTCCCCCAGCAGCTCCTCCTTCTTCATTTCCTGGATCATTTGTGTCAGTAAAGCCACAAGTTCTCCCCCAAATCCAAGAATGTACTCCATGGTATGAAGGGGCAAAATGCGATGAGACAAGAGGAAAGAGAAGAAAATCATCATCTCCCCATCCTCAGTTCCTAGAGGAATGTGCTGCCCACCAAAAAAAGAAGAAGCCTTGCCAAGTAGACGAAGGTAGAAAATATTGTCAAAATAGCCCCGCATTTTTTCTTCTATAACCTGAAATTGACAAGCGTTAGCTCGAAGGCGTTGTTGACTGATGTGAGTCCAGAGAACCAAGTCTAATTTCTGACCCGAAGACAACCTGGCACCGCAGATTTCTTCTAGGGTAGCAATATCCTGCTTTCTCTCAGCTTTCTGCATATGACTTTCCCACTTCTGACTGGACCAGACCTTGCGGAAAAGGCAGAAATAAAAGTAACGAATCTGATGCTCTGGACCTCGCCAACGACCATTTTGGATGGATAAGTCAAACTCTGACAAAATCTGATTTAGACTAGCTAAGTGACGACCAAGCGTGGCCTCGCTAATCATCAATTCTTGAGCCAACTGATGAGCTAGAAACTGTTGGTGATAAAGAAGGTAAACCAAAATTTGGTACTTAATGGCATTGTCTAGAAACAAGCTCCGAATCTCTCTCCCCTTGGTAGCTGTACCAATCGACAAACGCAGATTTTCATCTTCCAAGTGGATGGTCAGCTCCAACCCTCTTTCCAAGGCATTTTCGTTAATCAGAGAGATGTACTTGGTTAGAGTCGCCTTTGAAAAACCTGTTTCTTCCATGGTTTCCTTGACTGTTGTCTGCGAATCTTGTAATAGAAAGGAAAGGACTAAAAATTGACCAGATTCGGCTTTTTCCATCAAATCACCTAAATACATTTGTTACCCCTTTCATTTTCTCCTTCAAGCATAGCATAAATCTTAGAAATGCGGAAATAATCTGTTTCTCATTTTATTTTAAAGCCGATTTCCTCGTCATTATTCCACAGAAACAGCAAACACACGGCTCCCCCTTTGAGCATTTTTATGCTAAAATAGTAGCTATGGATAAAATTATTAAAACAATATCAGAAAGCGGAGCCTTTCGTGCTTTTGTCCTTGATAGCACTGAAACCGTCCGCACTGCTCAAGAAAAACATCAAACCCAAGCCAGTTCAACTGTTGCACTTGGCCGTACCCTTATCGCTA
Source organism: Streptococcus oralis (assembly GCF_001578705.1). Classification (GTDB taxonomy): domain Bacteria; phylum Bacillota; class Bacilli; order Lactobacillales; family Streptococcaceae; genus Streptococcus; species Streptococcus oralis_J. The sequence goes on from NZ_KQ969038.1 coordinate 383,162, forward strand.
GCCAAATTCTCGCAGTCAATGAAAAAGGAAATACCAAGCTAACAGTTAAAGTTCTTGGAACGAGCTCTCTCGGTGCCATCATCACTGTCGCAGATACCAAGGGAAATGTCAAAGGCTACGTTCAAAACCCCGGTGTAGATATCAAAAAAACTGCAACGGGTGAAGTCCTAGTCGGACCTTTTGTTGGAAACGGTCAATTTCTCGTTATCACAGACTACGGTACTGGAAATCCTTACAACTCCATGACTCCTCTCATCTCTGGGGAGATCGGTGAAGACTTGGCCTATTACCTGACAGAAAGCCAACAAACTCCTTCAGCAGTCGGCCTCAATGTCCTTTTAGACAAAGACGACAAGGTCGAAGTTGCCGGTGGTTTTCTTCTCCAAGTTTTGCCAGGAGCCAAGGAAGAAGAGATTGCTCGCTTTGAGAAACGCATCCAAGAAATGCCAGCTATCTCAACACTTCTGGAAAGCGAAGACCATATCGAATCTCTCCTCAAGGCTATCTACGGTGACGAATCCTACAAACGCCTATCTGAAGAAGAAATTCGTTTCCAATGCGACTGCAGCAAAGACCGTTTTATGAACGCTCTTGCCAGCCTTCCAAGCTCAGACCTTGAGGAAATGAAAGAGGAAGACCACGGGGCAGAAATCACTTGTCAATTCTGCCAAACAACTTATAACTTTGATGAAAACGACCTGGAGGAACTCATTCGTGACAAATCTTAATACACCTTTTATGATTGGCAATGTTGAGATTCCCAATCGTACTGTTTTAGCGCCCATGGCTGGCGTGACCAACTCAGCCTTTCGTACCATCGCAAAAGAGCTCGGAGCTGGACTCGTTGTCATGGAAATGGTCTCTGACAAGGGAATCCAATACAACAATGAAAAAACCTTGCATATGCTTCACATCGATGAAGGCGAAAATCCCGTTTCTATCCAACTCTTTGGTAGCGATGAAGACAGCCTAGCACGCGCAGCAGAATTCATCCAAGAAAACACCAAGACCGATATCGTCGATATCAACATGGGCTGCCCAGTTAACAAAATCGTGAAGAACGAAGCTGGCGCTATGTGGCTCAAGGACCCAGACAAGATCTACTCTATTATCAACAAGGTCCAATCTGTCCTTGATATCCCCCTAACTGTCAAAATGCGCACAGGCTGGTCTGACCCTTCCCTAGCCGTGGAGAATGCTCTCGCCGCTGAGGCTGCTGGTGTCTCTGCCCTTGCTATGCACGGCCGTACCCGCGAACAAATGTACACAGGCCACGCAGACCTCGAGACCTTGCACGATGTAGCCCAAGCACTGACTAAGATTCCATTTATCGCCAACGGTGACATCCGTACGGTTCAAGACGCTAAACAGCGTATCGAAGAAGTTGGTGCTGACGCAGTTATGATTGGCCGAGCAGCCATGGGAAATCCCTACCTCTTCAACCAGATCAACCACTACTTTGAAACAGGAGAAATTCTCCCTGACTTGACTTTTGAAGACAAGATGAAAATCGCCTACGAACATTTGAAACGCTTGATTAACCTCAAAGGAGAAAACATAGCCGTTCGTGAATTCCGCGGCCTCGCTCCTCACTACCTCCGGGGAACATCTGGCGCTGCCAAACTTCGTGGAGCCATTTCACAAGCTAGCACCCTAGCAGAGATTGAAGCCCTCTTGCAATTAGGCAAAGCATAGTCTCACATCTACAACTCACAAAAACGGCAAAGCTCGAAAATGAGTCTTGCCGTTTTTATATATTTTCATCTTGTAAATCTAATTGCTTCACTCTAGCTATATAATAGGACATAATTAAAAACAAATTGAGACTGATAATCCAAACAGACCATTCATGAAGAAAATGCATCAATACAGCCAAGCTGATTGCCCCCACTATGAAACTTCCCACAACAATCCCATAATTTAAGGCTTGACGACGGTATTCTTGGATATTTCCTTCTCTTCTAGCAATGCGATACAAAGCGGTCAACATCTTTCGGTAATTTCCAGACGTCATAAAAATGACATAGGGATGATCTTCAATCAAGCTACCCGTAAATGTTAGCATCATCATTCCTGTTCCAAAAGCAATGAAAGGAACTTCTAATAGAGGAAATCGTGAAAAGAAAGGCAAGATAAGGGTCCCGATAAATAAGGGGAGCAACATCTTAACCCGCCAGTAGGCCGTTTTGCGGTATTCTTTCATGTGCAATGCAAACAGAAATCCTAGAGAAAAGAAAATAATTGAGCAGAATCGCAACATCGTATTGATGACATTTGAGTCGTGCCAATCAGATATAAGTAGGAGAATATTCCCTGTCTGTGTCGCTACCAAACTATGGTATTGAATATGGCAAAACACATCCAAAGAACCACCTACAAACCCAAGAAATACTCCCATCAATCGTGTGTTTTGAGGTAAGATTAATTTATCCGCCATGTACTATCACTCGTTTTCCTTTGGTTTTTTTATTATACCACTTTCTCTTGGAGAAACTAAGTGAAAAACAGTTGGCTCACTCTTTTACAGCACGATTTCTAGTAAGAGTCAAAACACAAAATTTTATTATTGAATCAAGGCAACGCTTGAAACTTTACCATCCGCACCTGTTGTAATTTGGATGATTTTTCCACCTCCGATTTTGGCATTATACTTGCCATCATCAAGAGTGTAAGAGTAGCCTCTGATAGAATAGTTTTCTTTCTTTCCATCTGCAGTTTCTACTGTGAATTGCCCCCCTGATGAAACCGTAATGGTTTCGCCATTCGCTCCCTTCCAGTTGCCTGCAGCTGCTGAGAAATCACCATCGACCATGGTTAAAACACCCTTGTAGCGTTTGTTGTGTTCTGCTTGCTTGTCTTGAAGTTTGCGATCAGTTGTTGGATCATAGCTTGACTGGTTAGACTGGGCTTGAGAACCTTGCTGAGTTGACGGAGCCTGAGAAGGGGCTGGTTGACTAGGAGCTGCTTGTTCTTGTCTTGATTCAGGTGCTGGTTTCGCTTGTGACTGATCTGCTGTTGTAGAAGACTGATCAGAAGATGCTTGAGCTTTTTCAGATGAAGCTGAGCTTGAAGATTTTTGAGTCTTGCTTTCTTTGTTAGAAGAAGCTGCTTTAGAACTTGATGATTGGCTTGTCTTTGCAGAACTGCTGGTTTGAGTGGTTTCGTTTTTATTTCCACAAGCTCCCAGTAGCAAGGTAGAAGCCAATACAGTCGCTGCCATCAATTTGATATAGGTTTTCTTTTTCATTTTCCTACTCCTTTGTAACGTTTTTGAAATGTTAAGAAATCTTTTTGTAATATAATTGTAACATTGGACTTTAAATCTGTCAACTATTTAGAGAAACTATTTTAAAAATTATTCCCTCCACTATTTCAATTCGTAATCGAAACGAAAAAATAGAAAAATTTCCTAGATTAGAGTCATTTTTTACCCCTACTTTTATAATCGCTTGCATTGTTCTAAAATAAAAACAGTCGCAACAGCAAAGTAACTTAATAAGGGCAAATAAAGAGGCCGGGACAAAGTTCCCGACCTCACTTTTTATTTCAATCGATAGGTTTTTCTTGGTTTCTTTTTGGGTACTCGTTTGAGTCCAACTTCTTCTACATATTCGCCGTATTTTACGAGAAAGTTATTGCTGACGATTGGGCGTCCTGGGTTGATGAGATTGACCAGTTCAGTTCCCTCGTAGACAGTAAACTCTTCCTCTAGCAGATAGAGGAAGGTTGGATTCCAGTCGAGACGGCCTTGGATTCGTTTGATGGATTCTTGGATAATGGCATAATGGTCAAAGGCGAAGGCTCTCTCGTCCAGCTCGACTCCCTCTAGGAAGCATTTGCCTGTCTGAAAGTCGACATCTACAAAAACGACATCCTTGGCATCGTCACCTGCCTGAACAAGGTCTAAGGCGCGACTAGGTAAGTACACTAAGTGGGCAATAGTCACTGTCCAGCCCCGTGGATCACGCCCGGGAGTCGATACGGTCATCAATTGCTCGATTTTTTCTAAAGGTAGATCGAGATTGACTTCTTCTCTCACCTCGCGTTGACAGGCATGTGCAGCATCTTCTCCTTTGTCCATAAATCCTCCAACCAAGGCCAAACAGTTTTGATAAGGGTGAGCCTTGCGACGAATCAGCAGGAGTTTGATTTTTCCTTCGACAAAGCAGTAGGCCACCATATCCACTGTCACACTTGGTTTTTCATATTGAGGGAGTTCCTGCTTGTAGTACCAGTCTAAAAACTCCTCCTGACTGGCATGAATTTCAAAATATTCTTTTTCCGTCATCCCTGCTGGAATCATCGTATCGGCCATCTTATGCCTCCTTTCGAACTGCCTTTGTCCATTGGTACCAACCCACTAGACTATTGAGTGTGTAAACCCAGTACATCCCTTGAATGTGGATATTTTCACCCCACCAGAGATAGATACTAAAGAGATTGGTTGCAATCCAGAAAATCCATTGCTCACGGTAGAGACGTGTCATCAAGAGCTGACCAACACCATTGGTCGCATCGGTAACACTATCACGGAAAGGGCGAGCGCTATTGATACTTTGGTAAGCCAAGCCCATACCAATCCAGATAATGGCAGTCAAGGCCAAGTACTTGAGCCAGTCAATAACAGATAATTTCTTAGCTTCAAAGTGGGATTCTTCTGGTTTTCCTTGGTCATTGATACGATTGGACAACCAAGCATAGAGACCAATCGGTTGCATGACAAAGAAGTAAACGGTCGTCAAAACTTCACCATAAAAAGTCGCATTCATGGCCAAAATCAAATAGATAGCCGAGTTAATAGCCCCAAAGAGATAATTGCTCGCACGCCCTTCTGCTACCAAGATAACACAGACAATCCCAGTCCAAGATGCAAACAAGCTCAGCCAGTCATGACTTTCCGTATTTTGAGTGAATTCCAAGATTAAAGGAACACTTGACAAGGCGATAAGATACAACCACTGGAAAAGGCTACGGCCGACAAAGAGATCTTTCCAGATCAGGCGCATGATCCCTGCAAAACCAATCTTACGGGCTTCGGCATGGACATTTTTAAAGTTTTCGATAAATTGTGTGATTTTTTCAGTTAGTTTTTTCATATTTTTCTCCTAATCTGCTTGGTAAATGGCATCAATAGCCACTTTTGCTGCTTCATAATTGCCTAGATAATCCTCTGCTAGATAAACTAAAGGAATGTTGGTTAAGTATTGCTCTCTCATCTGATCCAAATGCTGGGAAAAACTGTAGCGAATATGGTCTTCCGCCATGGTCATATCTCTAAATCCGTCATTGACATAGGAGCCGACAGGTTGCACAAAGAGAATCAAATCCCATTTTTCCTTGGCCAAGATAGAGGCAAAGAGATTGTCAAATGTTTCTCCTGATAAGTCCCCTTGGTCCTCAGTCTTCATGTAATAGTCATAGTAACCCTTGGTTACCAAGGAGTTGGTATCGGCTATCACTAGACCTCGATTGGCATTGCTATCGATTAGTTTTGAGGTCTGATCATACTGTCCCAACAGGAGATAGTAGTAATCCTTTGGAGTCAATTCATCGTCGCGGACATTGTTTTTGATCTGGTACTCACGCGCATACTCCAGACTGACGGGCGCATCGTAATACCTTGCCAAATCCTTGGCTAGAGTGGTCTTCCCATTGCTAGCACTTCCCATAATCAACACTTTTTTGGTAAACTGACGACGGAAGGGTTGAGCGATATATTTCCAATATTTGCTTGGATTTTCTCGAATCATAGTCGCTGAGATATCAAACTTTCTTTCTTGTAAGACGGTTCCAAATCCACGTTTAGATAGCTCTTGCTGGTATTCTTCTTCTCCCACAAAGAAAGTCAAATCTTGCTGGGTTTCATCATAGGAAATCTCCGCTAACATCTGGTTCAACCACTCCTGCCAGCCCATAGGGTAACGGGGAAGGTTGGTCTCATCCAGCTTGCAGACAGAGGTCAACTCGTCATCACGAAAAGCCTCTCGGATATAGCGAAATCGTTTTTGAAGACTTAAGCCTACCTGCTCCCCTCGGTCTCCCTCGTAGCCTGAAACGACTACCCAGACCTGGTCACACTGACGCTTCGCTCGCTGGATTAGATCGATATGCCCTTGATGGAGAGGGGCAAAGGTCCCAAATACCACTGCTGTTTTCTTTTTCATACTCGTTTGCCTTTTTATAATTTTTGATATTTTTATTTTCTATGTTTTTATTATATACTATATTTTTGTTTTGTCAATAGTTTTTTATCATTTTTTATAAAAAAGTAGCAAAAAAAGAATCAGGACTACTCCTGATTCTCCATTTTTAAGCAATATCAAATTTTAATTGACCAGCTTTGACACCAATCTTGAGGGTCTTGCCTGCTACCAGTTCTCCCTTAAGAAGGAATTCTGCCAACTTGTCTTCCACTTCTGTTTGCAGGGTTCTGCGAAGTGGGCGAGCTCCCATTTCTGGATTGTAACCGTGACTAGCTAGTAGCTTCAATGCCGAAGCTTGTAGTTTCAAGTCGATGCCCTTCTCTGCCAGGCTAGCAATCAATGGTTTAACCATGATCTTGACAATTTCCTGCATGTGGTCGCTATCCAAACTGTGGAAGACCACCTTTTCATCAATACGGTTGATAAACTCTGGTCGATAAGCTTTTTTCAACTCTTCAAAGATTCGTTTTTCCATATTTTCCTGGTCAAAACGAATGTCCTTGGCCCCAAAGCCGACTGTCTTGTCATCACGAAGAGCCGTCGCACCAAGGTTTGACGTCATGATAATGATGGTATTTGAAAAATCAACCTTGCGACCCTTGCTGTCTGTTAGAACCCCATCATCCAAGACTTGCAAGAGGACATTAAAGATATCTGGGTGGGCTTTTTCAACCTCGTCAAAGAGAAGCACTGAGTAAGGTTTATTGCGGACCTTCTCTGTCAATTCCCCACCTTCTTCGTAGCCCACATAGCCCGGAGGAGCTCCGTTGAGACGGCTGGCTGCGAATTTCTCCATATACTCACTCATATCAAAACGGATAAGGGCTGATTCGTCGTCAAAGAGGACTTCTGCCAGAGCCTTGGCCAATTCGGTCTTTCCGACACCCGTCGGCCCTAGGAACATAAAGGAACCAATCGGACGCTTGTGGCTGCGAATACCTGACTGATTGCGGCGAATGGCACGGCTAATACTTGAAACAGCTTGATCTTGTCCGATGACGCGTTTATGCAGTTCTGCTTCGAGGTTAAGGTACTTCTTAGCATCTGTTTGCGTCAGCTTTTGGACTGGAATACCTGACAAGCGGCTCAAGGTGGTTAAAATATCAGACTCTGTCACCAAGTCTTTATAGACAGGCACTTCCTGCTCTTTTGCGATTAGCTGGCCTGCTTGTTTCCACTTGCCATCCATCAAGGCCTTGTCAGCTGGACTCAAGTCGGATTCGTCCATTCTCACATGCTTGGATTTGTTTTGCACTGTTGCTGCCGCCTCATCCAAGAGGTCGATAGCAGAGTCTGGCAAGTGACGACTGGTCAAGTAGCGATGCGCCATCTTAACAGCTGTTTCGACAGCTTCATCTGTGATTTTCACACGGTGGTGTTTCTCATAGGTAGCCTTCAAACCTTGCAAAATGGTCATGCTGTCAGCTAAACTTGGTTCTTCAATCGTCACTTTGGCAAAACGACGAGAAAGAGCTGCATCTTTTTCGATGTGTTTTTGGTATTCTTCCTGAGTGGTTGCACCAACCGTTCTCAACGTTCCACGTGCCAAGGCTGGCTTCAAGATATTGGCCGCATCCAGAGTCGAGTCAATACCACTACCAGAACCCATGATGGTGTGGAGTTCATCGATAAAGAGGATTACTTTGCCATCTTCCTCGATATCCTTGATGATATTGTTCATGCGCTCTTCAAAATCTCCACGGAAACGTGTTCCTGCAACAACATTCATCAAATCAAGCTCCAAAACGCGCATCTTAGCCATTTCCGCAGGTACATCCCCACTAGCAATACGCTGGGCAAGTCCAAGGGCCAAAGCTGTTTTCCCGACACCAGCATCTCCAACCAAGACAGGATTGTTCTTGGTCTTCCGACTCAAAATCTGAATCATACGTGAGATTTCCTTGTCACGACCGATAACTGGCTCTAACTTGCCAGAGCGCGCTTGATCTGTCAGGTCATGCGTATAATCCTCTAGACCACCACTTGGATTCTGAGGCATGCCCATCATATTGGCCATGGAATTTTGCTTGTCTGCTACCGTGCGATGGCGCTGACGCAAAGCCTTAAGGTCTTCTCTTGTCCAACCAGCACGTTCCTCTAGATTGCGACGAAGAGCAGCAATTCTGACCTGATCTTTCTGGTCTTCATAAGAAAAGCCTGCTCTCTCCAAGATGCGAGTTGCCAAGGCATTGCCATCATGCAAAATCGCATAGAGGACATGCTCTGTCCCTAGCACCTTTGCGTGGACCACTGAAGCTACATACTCTGCTTCTGCAAAGAGAACCTCCAAACGATGGGAAAAGGGCAATTCCGTAAAGGTTTCATCTTGGCTATAGTCCGTTTCAGTCAGTTCCAACGCAACCTCTTCTAAACGATCCATTTCATAAGGATAATCATTTAGAGTCGCACCTGCCACACTGTAACTGTGATTGGACATGGCAATCAATAAATGCCAAGACTCTAGATATCGAGCTCCAAAATGGCCCGCAACCATGTAGGCACTTTCGATACATTCATTCAATGCTTTTGAATAGTTCATCTTACTTCTCTTTTCTATCTACCTCTTGTAATAGCTGTCGGAGCATATTGGCACGGACTACTAAGGATTCTTCCCCTAGGACACGATCTGTTGCTACTGAAGTCAGCAAGGTCATCTCCTGCTTGGTCATCAAGTCCTGCTCCACCAAAAGTTGCAGGATATCCTCATAGATTTCCTGACTAACTCGCTCACCAATCGAGTAAAGCAAATCGCGGAGCATCTCATGATGATTGGAAAACTCAATCCGTCCGATGCGAATGTAGCCTCCACCACCACGCTTGCTCTCAACCAAGTAACCTCTGCTTTCAGTAAAACGTGTCTTGATGACATAGTTGATCTGACTAGGCACAACCTGAAAGGTATCCGCCAACTGGCTCCGCTGCAATTCCACGATACCAGATTGGTCTAAAATTGCCTTGATATAGGCTTCGATATGATCTGATGTATTTTTAAATCTCATAGTAAATCAAACTCCTTCTTTGAACCTTGACTATCTTTGACTATACTATCATTTAACACTCTATAAGTCAAATTTTTAGAGCTCAGCCCTTGAAAATACTGACTTTCTTTAAAAACATTTAGGCATTAAATCGCCTTAGTTTTTCTTGAAAGTTCCTAAAAAAGTCCACAAAAAGAGCCCTAAAAAGGGCGTAATATTGACGAGTTCAGCAGGCAAGAACTAGCACGGTCAAACGTACTTTTTACTATGTCTCCATTTTCCTTAGTAAAGGAAACCTATTCCACCAACAACTCTAATTTTCTCTTAACTTTTAAAATTGTCTCCCAACTCATTCTGTTTTTCTTTTAGTATTTTCTGTTCCTCTTTAATTTCTTCTCGATATTTATCTACAGATTTTTCAAAAATTAAATAACCTATAAATAATAATGTCGGAGTTAAAACTGTTCCCACTACGTTTTCAAATCTTTTTTCATCTAATCCTAATGACTTTGCAATATCAGGACTAAAGTAAATTATAAATCCTGATACTATAGCAATTGCAATAAATGCAAAGGAGACAACTGATGTTCCATTTTCTCTCCGTAATTTCTTCAGTCTGCTTAACATGTCATACACTCTTTCTATTGCTTTACAAAAAGGACGCTGATAAAGAATAAACTTCACCAACTCTCTATTTTTCTAAGTATTTAATCCCAATTCCGCCAAGATTTGACGCTTATAGGCAATCTTTTGGACTTCCTTGTCCTCACCTTCAGACCAATCTAGTTTAATTTCTGAAACAATCTGCCCGGGGCGGTTTTTCAAGATATAGATGCGATCGCTGAGATTGAGGGCCTCCTCGATACTATGTGTGATAATCAAGGTCGTCAGCTGTAGCTGTTTGTGAATCTCCAGATACCAAGCGTGGAGTTCCATCTTGGTCATCTCATCCAAGGCACTAAAGGCCTCATCCAAGAGAAAGAGCTTGTGTCCAAAAAGATAGGTCCGGAGCAAGGCTACACGCTGGCGCATCCCACCACTGAGTTCATGGGGATACTTATCTCGTATAGCTGTCAGCTGGAAGGTCGCAAGGATTTCATCCGCTCGGGCAATAGCCTCTGACTTATCCACCTTTTGAATCAAGAGAGGCAGGATGATATTGCCAAGCACCGTCTTGTGCTCCAAGAGGAGATCCTTTTGCAACATATAACTCACGCGCCCCTTAGGATTTTCCTCGCCATCAAGGATAATTCGCCCAGACTGGACTTCTAAAATCCCAGCGATTAGGTTAAAGAGGGTGGTCTTTCCAACACCACTTGGACCTAGGATAGAAACCACTTCACCCGAAGTCACCTGCAGGTTGATATCTTCTAAAATCTTTTCATCGCCATAGGCATAGCTTACGTGTTCTAGTCTAATTTCTGTCATTATTTTACAAATTCGTTAGTGAAGCCCTTGTCAGTCAAATCTTCTTTAAGGATACCATGTTCTTTATCCCATTTGTAGAAGGCATTCCAGCGGTCAGCGTCAAATTGTCCCCATTTTTCCTTGTCGCTTGCATATTCTTTTGACAAGTATTTTTGAGATTCGATGACAAAGTCACGTTTTTCTTTGAGCTCAGGTGCATTCTTGATGAGAATATCGGCTGCTTCCTCTGGATGCTCCATAGCATATTGATAGCCTTTTTTGATGGCTTGGATGATTTTACGAGCTTCTTCTTTATTGTCTTTCAAATAGTCGTTGTTTGCGATGATAACGGGTGAGTAGTAGTCAAACTCCTTGACATAGTCTTTTAAGTACATGAAGTTAGCATCTACGCCTTGAGATTTGGCAAGGATACCATCCCAACCGTAGTAGATCCAAGCAGTGTCAAAGACGCCATTGGCAATCGGTGTGATGGAGTTTGAGTCGTTGTTTGGTACTTTTTCAACCTTTTCAAAATCTCCACCTTGTGATTCTACCAATGTTTTCAACATAGCAAGCTCAGTGGGGTCATTCCAAGTACCGTATTTCTTGCCAACCAAGTCTTTTGGACTGGTGACATTGTCAGATTTACGTGAGATGATCCCTGATGTATTGTGCTCTACGATAGCGGCAACGGCAGTGATTCCTGCCCCTTTTTCCAATTTCTTAGCCATGTAGTCTTGGAAATACACTGCAAATGGTGCCTTACCATTGATTACCAAGTCAGATGAGCTTTCTTCTGGTGGCAATTTCAAGTCAACATCCACTCCAGCTTCTTTGAAATAACCTTTTTCCTTGGCAACATACAGCCCTGTGTGGTTAGTATTTGGTGTCCAGTCTAGGATAAAGTCAATCTTCTTAACTTCTGCTTCTTTGTTGTCCTTAGAAGCAGTCCCTTGGCCACAAGCCACAAGTACGACAGCTACAAAAGCCGTTACAAGCGTTAAAAACACTTTCCATGTTTTTTTCATTTTGATTTCCTCTTTTCTTTTTCTCAAACGTTCTTGTCCTATGAACGTTTCCATTTAATCACATATTTTTCGCTGACATCGACCAACTTCATACCCAGAAGGCTAATAATCGACACCAGAATAATAATGGCAAACATAGTATCATACTGAAACAGTTTCTTGGACTGAATCATGTAGACACCTAGTCCTTCAAAGCCTCCCAACCACTCAGATACCACTGTTGTGATAAAGGCGTAGGAGACACTGACCCTCAGACCTGCATAAAAGTAGGGCAGACTAACCGGGATTTTAAAATGCCAAAGAATTTGCCAAGGATTTGCACGCATCAGACTAAACAGGGTCAGCATATCCTTGTCACAATGCCTAAATCCATCCAAAATACTAACGATGATAGGAAAGGTTGTTGTCAGGATTATCAAGACAATCTTGGGCAAAATTCCATAGCCTAGCCACAAGACCAAGATAGGAGCTATAGCAATGGTAGGAATGGTCTGAACAACCACCATCATAGGGTAAATCAAGTCATTGAGCCAAGCCAGACTGTCCATAAGCACCGCCATGAGACAGGCAATCAAGACTCCTAAGACTAGTCCCAGTAAAGCCACTCTCAAGGTCGCCCAGCTATGGTGCCAGAGAAATTCTCTGTCACGAACAAAGGCCTGGAGAATTTCAAAGGGAGTTGGTAGGATAAACTTGGGTAAAAGTTTGAATATTCCCGCTAACTGCCAGACCGACAAGACTCCTATAAAGCCCAAAAGACTAATGTGTCGTCTCATCATACTTTTCAAGTTTCTCATCGATGCTTAAAATCTCTCCTACATTTATTTTGACATTGGCAAAGACATTATCTGCCTCCTGCCCTGCCACTTCTAGCGCTTCTTTGAGAATGCGCATGAGCTCATCAAACTCTCCTTCCAAGACCGTTTCAAAGGGTGTCACCACCATGGTCACGGACTGAGCTTGCAGATAAGCAATAACCTGATCGATAATAGCAATCCGGTCAATCCCCTGTGATAGGGGCAAGACTTGCAAGGCAATGCTTGCTTTCATAAAAACCTCCTCTTCTCAGGCTTCCTTTTGACAAAAAGAAAACCCCTTCCATATACGGAAAAGGTGCAGAATTCGGCTAAGTATCCTTCCCTACGCTGGCATTACCCAGATCAGGTGCGGTCGAAGTTTAACACTTCCTCTCAGACTGTACACAGACTCCCGTATATTATATGGGTATATGATAGCCTAAAAAAAGAAAGAAGTCAAGGAAACTGCTTACAGAAAACCATGAAAAAGAGTTTGAAGGCAAATGCTTCAAACTCTTTCATAACTTTCTTATTTAGCCTCGTACCAGGTTGCTCCTTCATTCTCATCAGCAATGAGTGGGACACTGAGCTGGATAGCTTCTTCCATGGTTTGTTTCACCAACTTTTTCATCTCTGCCAGTTCAGATTTAGGAACTTCAAGGACGATTTCATCATGCACTTGCAAGAGCATCTTGGTCTGATAGCCACCTTCAACTAGAGCCTTGTCTAGCTGAATCATAGCAATCTTAAGAATATCTGCTGCCGATCCCTGGATAGGAGAGTTAATGGCTGTCCGCTCCGCAAAACCACGAATGTTAAAGTTGCGCGAATTGATATCTGGTAGCTCTCGACGACGCTTGAAAAGGGTCTCTACATAGCCCTTATCACGCGCCTCACGTACCACTTCTTCCATATAGTTTTTGATTCCAGGAAAACGTTCAAAATAGGTATCAATGTAGGCTTTGGCCTTCTTGCGACTAATACCAAGATTGTTTGCCAAGCCAAAATCTGAAATCCCGTAAACCACTCCAAAGTTGACAGCCTTGGCATTGCGACGGTCGTTTGGCGTCACATCCTCAGGTCGTTCAATTCCAAAGACACGCATGGCTGTCGAGGTATGGATATCAGCTCCCTCTTGGAAAGCCTTAATCAAGTGCTCATCTTTAGAGATATGCGCTAAGACACGCAACTCAATCTGTGAATAGTCCGAGCTAAGCAGGACACTATCCTCCCACTCTGGCACAAAAGCCTTACGAATGAGGCGGCCTTGTTCCAAACGCACAGGAATATTTTGGAGGTTTGGATCCACACTAGACAGACGACCTGTCTGGGTCAAATCCTGCACATAGCGCGTGTGAATCTTGCCATCATATAAAATCCAATCCTGCAAGCCAAGCACGTAAGTCGATTGAATCTTAGCAATCTGACGGTAGTCTAGAATTTTCTTAACGATTGGCGCAATAGGAGCCAGACGCTCTAGCACATCCACGGCTGTTGAGTAACCTGTCTTGGTTTTCTTGGTGTATTCTAGAGGAAGGCCGAGCTTTTCAAAGAGAAGCGCGCCCAACTGTTTAGGCGAGTTGATATTAAACTCCTCACCAGCCAGCTCATAAATCTCCTGAGTTAGCTTCTCAATGACAAGTTCATTTTCAGCCTGCATTTCAAGCAAGGTCTCTTTCTTAACCGTAATTCCAGCGATTTCCATCTTGGCAAGGACAAAGGCCAGAGGCTGCTCCATGTCATAGAGAAGATCTAACTGTCCATGTTCACTGAGTTTTTCAAGTAAAACAGGTTCGGTCTCAACCAATACAGCAACCTTGCGAGCCAAATGCTCCAAGAAATTCTCTCTCTCAGGGATGGCCTTCTTGACCCCCTTGCCGTAGAAGGTCTCATCATCGACCATGTAAGTTTGACCATAAAGATTCGCAATGGTTGAAATTTCATTGTTCTCGACAGTAGAGAGAAGGTATTTGGCCAAGCGACTGTCAAAAGCTGGAGCCTGTAAATTCAAACCAAAACGATTTAAGAGGACTTTGGCTTTCTTAAAATCATACACTTTCAGAGGCGTATTTTCTAGAAAATCCTTGAAAATCGGTTCCTGCAAGAGCGCAAGTTTATCTGTAGCATAAAGTTTATCACCACAAGACCATGCAAAACCAACCAAGTCATCTGTATGGTAGTTCTCCCCAAAGAGTTCAAAATGGAAGATGGAGTCGGAACTCAGCATATCTTCCTTCACTTGGTCAACGATAGCGAAGTCCAACCTCTCAGCCACATCCGTCGACGAAACATTTAAAGCTTGCTTGAGTTGTTTGAAGCCCATCTCATCGTAGAATTTTCCGAGATTTTCCACATCTGGGCCATTATAGACCAAATCATCTAGTCCAATCTCAATTGGTGCCTGAGTCTCAATGGTCGCCAAGGTTTTAGACAAAAAGGCTTGTTCCTTGTCATGGATGAGATTTTCCTTCATCTTAGAAGCCTTCATCCCATCGATATTTTCATAAATACCCTCTAACGAACCGTGTTCTAGCAAGAGCTTGATACCCGTCTTTTCACCGATCTTAGTGACGCCAGGGATATTATCAGACTTATCCCCCATCAGGGCCTTGAGGTCTATAAACTGAGCTGGTGTGAGTCCCATCTTTTCCATAAGGTAAGCTGGTGTAAAGGCCTCAAACTCAGCCACACCTTTCTTGGAAATCTCGACCACCGTACGCTCATCCGTCAACTGGATCAAGTCCTTGTCTCCGCTAACGATTGTTACATCAAAAGATTCATTTTCAGCCAAGCGACCAAGAGTCCCGATGATATCATCCGCTTCATACTGCGGCAACTCATAATGGCGAATTCCAAGGTGATCTAGCAACTCGCGAATGAAGGGAAATTGCTCACGAAACTCATCTGGAGTTTTCGCGCGACCACCCTTGTAGTCTGCATACATCTCTGTTCGAAAAGTCGTCTTACCAGCATCAAAGGCTACCAAAACATGACTAGGTTCAACCCGCTCTAAGACATGATTCAACATGAGTTGAAAGCCATAGATTGCATTGGTATGAAGTCCATTAGCATTCTTAAATCGATCCAGTTGCTGATAGAGCGCGAAAAAAGCTCGAAAGGCAACAGAAGATCCATCAATCAATAATAATTTTTTCTTGTCCATACACCCATTATAAAGGAAAGCGAGGAAAAATACCATCGGAAAGAATAGGCAAATGGTCGTGAAGTCCTCTTTTTTATATTCTTTCTAGATTCTAGCTCCGTTACTATCTACTCGATAGCCATCCACAGTGGTATTCACTGCTAAAGCCCCTGAAGCATTGACGTAGTAATACTTTCCTCCTACTTGGAACCACT
This sequence comes from Streptococcus oralis, assembly GCF_001578705.1. Classification (GTDB taxonomy): domain Bacteria; phylum Bacillota; class Bacilli; order Lactobacillales; family Streptococcaceae; genus Streptococcus; species Streptococcus oralis_J. The sequence continues at coordinate 398,932 of NZ_KQ969038.1, forward strand.
GACTAGACTTCATAGCCCCTGAACTCTCCAAATAATACCATGTCCCGTCTTCCTTGAGCCATCCTGTCTGCATCTCCCCCGATGCCTTTAGGTAGTACCAATGCGAATTATCCTTTACCCAACCTGTTGACATGGTCCCATTGTCTTTAAAGTAATACCAACTGCCATTTATTTTCTTCCAACCAGTTGCGAGTTTCCCGTTCTCAAGGTAATTCCAAATACCGTTTTGCTTCTTCCAACCATTCTCCAGCGATTCTGTTTCCGTATGCTGGACGTATCTTCTCGTTCCACTATAGGATAGGTAGCTGAGCCATTTATAACCGTCCTTTTCTACGATTTGGTCATAGCTAACATTTTCACCAGGATAGTAGTAGTCAATAACTTGTGCTGTACTTGACGGCTGGTTTCGAATGGCAGACTTTTGAGTAAACGTATGAGTCCCACTAGACGCCAACCCTGATCCTATAGGACTTCCAGTTCTACCATCATTCCCTACCAAGTCCTTAAAATGGATAAAGCCTGTCATAGAGCTAGCTTTTACGCTTCGACGATTATATTTCTCCCTAACACCATAATTATACTCTTCGATCTCAATCGTATCCCCTGATACATTTGATACCCAGGCCACATGCCCGTAGTAACCTTCTGTAGACCAAGCAATAGATCCAACTTCTGGCTTGCTATCAACACGGTATCCTTCTCGCCTTGCCCGATGCCCCCATTCATTTGCATTTCCATAAGCAGGCGGAATCTCAAAGCCATTTACACTACTCAAACGAAAGGCCGCGAAAGACGTACACTGGCGAGAATACATTCGCCAGTGGTCGATTTCCACACTGCCATTTTTGTAGTGAAGCGGATAGTCATCACCACGTGCTACACTATCAGCCTGAACCGATTCCCCACCAAACAAAAAAGTGCTTGTAACAAACAATGTAACCAGCCCCACACCCAACTGAGTATATCTACTCTTCTTAACTCCTAATTTTAAAAACGTCATTCATTCTCCTTAATAATATAAATTTCCGAGGTTACCCTCGTTTATACTATTCGAAAGAAAAAGAAAAAAGTGAGCAAAGCTCACTTCATTTTAGGATTCTTAGTCTAGATAGCGAATCAAATTCTTTTCTGTTAAGATATCTGAGTAGGTGAAGGATTCAACATAGACATTGGCTTGTTTGTCTCCCTCAACATCCCCAAATTCAACGATAAATAAAGATGGATAAACCTCAATTAACTTACCCAGTCTGTTTTTTTGGCGCTTACGGCCATTTTCCAAAGTCATTTCAACGACTTGTCCCTCATGCGCCTTAATCTCTTCTTTGATTTTTTTCATCTTGGCTACATCTGTAAATGCATCTGACATCTTATGCCTCCCTCTTTGAGATACTTGAAAATTTATTGTATTCTTTTTGGAAAATCAATTCCACCGTTCCACGAGCCCCACTACGGTTTTTCTCGATGATAACCTCTACCTTGTTATTTGGAATTTCTTCCTCTTCTTCACCCGCACGATCGTAGTAGTCGTCACGGTATAGAAAGGCTACGATATCCGCATCCTGCTCGATAGAACCCGATTCACGAATATCAGACAAGACTGGTCTCTTATCCTGACGCTGTTCCACTCCACGAGATAACTGACTAAGAGCAATGACTGGAACTTTCAATTCCTTAGCAAGAATTTTCAACTGACGAGAAATTTCAGAAACTTCTTGTTGGCGGTTCTCACGACCAGTCCCTGTGATAAGCTGTAGGTAGTCGATCAAAATCAAGCCTAGATTGCCTGTTTCTTGAGCCAGTTTGCGTGAGCGCGAACGAATTTCCGTGATTCGAATTCCTGGTGTGTCATCGATATAAATGCTCGCATTGGCTAGATTCCCTTGAGCAATGGTATACTTTTGCCATTCTTCATCGGTCAATTGACCCGTACGGATAGAATGGGACTCCACCAAGCCTTCGGCCGCCAACATACGGTCTACTAGACTTTCCGCACCCATTTCCAGTGAAAAGATAGCTACCGTCTTGTCCAACTTAGTCCCAATGTTCTGAGCAATGTTCAAGGCAAAGGCTGTTTTACCGACCGCAGGACGAGCTGCGATAATAATCAGTTCCTCCTCATGGAGACCTGTCGTCATATGATCCAAATCACGGTAGCCCGTTGCAATACCAGTGATATCCGTTGTTTGTTGTGACCGAACTTCTAGGTTCCCAAAGTTGATATTTAAAATATCACGGATATTCTTGAAACCACTACGATTGGCGTTTTCACTAACATCAATGAGCCCCTTTTCAGCTTGAGCGATGATTTCATCTACAGGCTTAGAAGCTTCATAGGCTTGGTTGACAGAGTCTGTCAACTTGGAAATCAAGCGACGTAGCATAGCCTTTTCAGCTACGATTTTAGCATAATACTCCGCGTTGGCTGAAGTTGGTACAGAGTTAACAATTTCGACAAGGTAAGACAAGCCACCAATATTTTGGAGATCCCCTTGGCTATCCAAAATTGTCCGAACCGTCGTCGCATCAATCGCTTCTCCACGATCCGACAAATCTACCATCGCTTTGAAAATCAACCGATGAGCATACTTAAAGAAGTCTCGAGAATCAATGTATTCTCGGACAAAAACGAGCTTGCTCTCATCTATAAAAATAGCCCCCAAAACAGATTGTTCGGCCAAAATATCCTGAGGTTGAACTCGCAGTTCCTCTACTTCTGCCATCCGACTTTCCTTCCTTTTACAATCTTGTCAAGAAGTTGTAAACTTACCCTTCTTTTACACGAAGATTGATGACACTTGTAACATCTTGGTAGATTTTCACTGGTACATCAATCAAACCTACTGCTCGAATTGGTGCCTTTACTTGAATATGACGCTTGTCAATATTAATTCCAAATTGCTTTTGCAGTTCTTCTGCAATCTTCTTATTGGTGATTGAGCCAAAGGTACGGCCATCTGGTCCAACCTTTTCAACAAACTCTACAACAGTTTCTTCTGCTTCAAGCTTGGCTTTGATTGCTCTTGCCTCTGCTAACATCTCTGCATGAGCCTTTTCTTCTGATTTTTGTTTTCCACGCAATTCACCGATTGCCTGAGCAGTCGCTTCCTTAGCCAAATTCTTTTTAATCAGGAAGTTTTGAGCGTAGCCAGTTGGCACTTCCTTGATTTCGCCTTTTTTCCCTTTTCCTTTGACATCTGCTAAAAAGATTACTTTCATTCTTCTTTCTCCTTTTCCTTTAGTTCATCTAAGACAAGTTGAGTCAATTTGTCTCCAACTTCTGACAGACCCATATTCTCGATTTGTGCAGCAGCTAGATTAAAGTGACCACCACCGCCCAGTTCTTCCATAATCCGTTGCACATTGATTTTACTACGGCTTCGAGCCGAGATTGAGATAAATCCTTGTGTATTTTTTGCTAGAACGAAACTAGCCTCAATACCGGACATAGCCAGCATAGCATCGGCAGCCTTACTGATAACAACGGTGTCATAAGTGGTTGAGTCCTTAGCTTGAGCAATTAAGACATCTGAACCCAACTTACGACCTTGTAAAATGAGTTCATTTACCTCACGGTACTCTTCAAAATCTGTCGCAGCAATCTCCTGGATGGCAATACTATCGCTTCCACGTGTTCTGAGGTAGCTAGCTACATCAAAGGTTCGACTCGTTACTCGAGATGTGAAATTCTTGGTATCCAGCATCATACCAGCCATCAAAACACTAGCCTGCATACGACTCAAACGATTCTTCTTAGAATTTTGGAACTGAATCAACTCTGTGACCAACTCACTCGCACTACTTGCTCCACTTTCGATATAGGTGATGACTGCATTCTCAGGGAAATCCTGATCACGTCTATGATGGTCAATAACAATAGTTTGAGTGAACAAATCATAAAAATCTTTTGACAAGGTTAAAGCCGTCTTGGAATGATCCACCAGAATCAATAGTGAACGGTTTGTAACTAGCCTCATCGCTTCTGTAAGAGATAAGAGTTTCGTGACATCTTCTTTCTTTAAGAACTGGATAGCACGTTCGATATCTGCTGACATCTGGTCTGCATCATAGACAGCATAACTGTTCTCAATAATATTATTTGCAAACAACTGCATGCCAACCGCAGACCCCAAGGCATCCATATCCAGATTCTTATGACCAACTACAAATACCTGATCCACACTGCGAATCTTATCTGAAATAGCTGTCATCATGGCTCTGGTACGTGTTCTTGTTCTCTTAACAGAGGCTGCGGAACCACCACCAAAGTAGACTGGGTTCTTGGTTTCATCATTTTCCTTGACAACTACTTGGTCCCCACCACGAACCTCAGCTAGGTTTAAGTTCCTTAGAGCAACTTTCCCTATCTCATCATGATTTCCATCACCATAAGAAAAGCCCATGCTCAAGGTCAATGGCAGCTGTCTCTGTTTTGCCTCCTCACGAAAGGCATCAATCACAGAGAATTTATCATTCATCAAGCCCTCTAGAACTGTGTAATCAGTAAATAAATAAAAGCGGTCCATCCCCACACGCCGAGAAAACATAGCATACTTACTAGCAAATTCTGAAACAAAATTTGCCACAAAACTATTGATATGACTAATATCGGAGTCAGAGGTTGCATCTTCTAGATCATCGTAGTTGTCTACCGAGACAACCCCAATCACTGGTCGACTGGTTACCAATTCGACAGTTGCTTCGTATTCCCCTGAAACGTCAAAAAAATACAGGACACCCGAAACCTTGTCCAGATGAACGGCATAGCGTGTTTCCCCTAAGGTAGCATACGAACCAGGATTCCCAACAGAAGCTTTGATAATGGTTTGAATCAAGTCAACATCAATTTCGCCTTCTTCAGTCGTCAAAATCAACTCAGCATAAGGATTAAACCATTCGACTTCGCCACTAGATAAGTCTAATTTCAGAACACCAACTGGCATTTGATCGAGCAACGTGTTCAAGCTATCTTCCGCTTGATGGTTTACGTATTGGATTTGTTCAATTTCGCTTTTTTCATACTGTTTTTTTTGCCAGATGAATAAAAGCAGATAAAGAAGTACAAATAAAAACAAGGCACTGATTGTTACAACATTATTTTGTGAAAAAATAATCAGCATTGTTAAGGTTCCGAAAGTTGCAATCCCTAGTAGAACCGCAGAAATCGGGGTTAAATTATTTTTTTTCATTCTAAACCTCTTGCGCATTATTATATCACAAATGCCCTTAAAAAGCGACCTTTAAAAAGTGGTAAGCCTCCTTTTCCTTATTGATTTTTTTATGGTTTTAATGCAAAAAGGAGAATAAGCTCATTATCCTCCTGCACTAAGATTACTACCATCTAACGTTCAACGATGAGAGCTGTTCCCATCCCTCCCCCGATACAGAGAGTTGCTAAACCAGTTTTGGCATCACGTTTCATCATCTCATGTACCAGAGTCACTAGGATACGGCAGCCTGAAGCTCCAATTGGGTGACCAAGAGCAATCGCACCACCATTGACATTGACAATATCTGTGTTAAATCCAAGTGTTTTCCCAACCGCACAAGCCTGAGCAGCAAAGGCTTCATTTGACTCGATCAAGTCAAGATCATCAACTGTCAAATTGCCTTTTTCAAGAGCTTTGCGAGTCGCATAAATCGGTCCACATCCCATCATCCTAGGATCCAAACCTACACTTGCATACGAACGAATGCGAGCAATCACTGGAAGTCCTAATTCTTCAGCTTTTTCAGCACTCATGACCAAGACAGCTGCTGCCCCGTCATTGATACCTGAAGCATTTCCCGCTGTGACAGAACCGTCTTTTTTGAAAACAGGACCTAGCTTAGATAAACTCTCCAAGCTAGCATCTTTCCTAGGAAATTCATCTGTATCAAAGACGATAGGATAACCTTTGCGTTGAGGAATGACCACCGAAACAATCTCTTCCTTAAAGCGTCCAGATTCTATAGCCGCTACTGCTCGTTTTTGTGATTCCAAAGCAAGAGCATCTTGTTCATCCCGGCTAATACCATATTCTTCAGCCACATTCTCAGCTGTAATCCCCATATGGTATTCGTTAAAAGCATCAGACAAACCGTCCTTAATCATGGTGTCTACCACTTTCGAATCGCCCATACGGCCACCCCAACGGAAGCTTGGCAAAACATATGGTGCCTGACTCATGTTTTCTGCGCCACCAGCTACGATAATATCTGCATCGCCACACTGAATCGCTTGAGCAGCCAACTGCACTGCCTTCAACCCAGAACCACAAACCTTATTAATAGTAAAGGCTGGTGTAAATTCAGGAAGTCCCGCATGAATACTCATTTGACGAGCTACGTTTTGCCCTAAACCTGCGCCTAGGACATTCCCCATAATCACTTCGTCTACCTGCTCTGGTTTAATATTCGCTTTTTCCAAAGCACTCTTAATGACCAAAGATCCCAAATCAACAGCAGAAACATTCTTCAAACTTCCTCCAAAGGAGCCTATTGGAGTTCGCACTGCTGAAACAATCACTACGTCTTTCATAACTACCTCCATTTATACCTTGTATAATGATGCAATACAAAAGTGGTTTACAATTGTGTAAACCACTTTTACATAGTCGTCAAGATTTTATGATTCCTTAACTTCTAGCAAACCAACTTCACCATCTTCGCGGCGATACAAAACATTTGTTGTTTGATCTTCGACATCAACATAGATAAAGAAATCATGCCCCAACAAGTCCATTTGAAGAAGAGCTTCTTCCAAATCCATTGGTTTTAAATCAATTTGTTTTGAACGAACCACTTTTGGCTGCACAACATTTGCATCTTCAACTAGAGCATCTGTAAAGAGTTGGCTTGTTGCAACCTTATTTTTATTCTTGCGTTCGATTTTTGTTTTATTTTTTCGAATCTGGCGTTCAATTTTATCTGTTACAAGATCGATAGAACCATACATATCTTGAGAAATATCTTCTGCACGAAGGGTAATTGATCCAAGTGGAATCGTCACTTCAACTTTTGCTGTTTTTTCACGGTAAACTTTCAAGTTGACACGTGCATCCAACTCTTGTTCAGGTTGAAAATATTTTTCGATCTTTTCGAGTTTAGAAACTACATAATTGCGAATTGCTTCTGTTACTTCTAGGTTTTCACCACGGATACTATATTTAATCATATAAGTACCTTCTTTCTAAACATTTTTATTTTTCTAACTATATTATAACGCTTTCATTTTCATTTTGCAAATTTTTCCTCATCTTACAAGGGAAAAAGTTTTGACTTCCAAAACACCTGCTTCTTCAAACAGTCGCTTCACACGATTGATAGTCGCCCCTGTCGTATAGATGTCATCAATAACCAAAATCTTCTTAGGAAGAGGGGCTTCCGTTTTAATATAAAAGGGAATTTCAGTAGCTAATCGTTCTGAGCGATTCTTAGAAGAACTAGCCTTCTCTTCACTTTTCCCTAGTAAGTCTTGAAAAGAAAATCCGGCTGCCTCAACCAAACCTTCAACCTGATTAAATCCCCTCTCAAGTAATCTTTCAGGACTTAGGGGAATCAACACAAATTGATAACCTCTATACTTTTTCAACTCCTCAGCAAGAACGGAAGCAAAAACTTTTCTAAGCAGAAAATCCCCATCAAACTTATATCGACTAAAGAAGTCTTTCATAGCTTGATTATAGGTGAAGATTGCTTTATGATCAACTTGAATCCCATCTTCACACCAAAGTTTACAATCTTGACACGTTGTTGACAACCCTCTTTTCATGCAGTTTGGACAATGGTCTTCACCAATCTTCTCAAAAGTAGAATCACAAGCTGAGCAAAGATAGTTTTGCTCATTCTTAAACAGTAAGAGGTGACTAAATGTCAAGTCACTCTTTGTTGACTGGCCACATAATAAACAATTCATAATCCCGCCTCCTTGTTCATCTGCTTGATTTCCTTGATTGCCTTTTTGATGGAAGTATTTAATCCATCATGAAAGAAGAGCAACTCACCAGTTGGTCTGTCCATACTACGCCCAACTCGCCCACCAATCTGAATCAAGCTAGACTTGGTAAAGAGACGATGATTAGCTTCTACTACGAAAACATCCACACAAGGGAAGGTAACTCCACGCTCTAAAATTGTCGTACTGATCAGTATCGTCAACTCTCCATCTCGAAAAGCTTGCACCTGCTCTAATCGATTTTCTGTGACAGAGGAAACAAAGCCGATATTTTCATTTGGAAACTGTTCCTGCAATATTTCTTTTAGTTTCTCGCCTTTTTTAATTTCTGATGCAAAGATTAACAAGGGATAACCTGTTCTTCTCTGCTTCTCAATGGAGCTCTTTAACTTAGGTGACAACTGACTCTTATCTAAATAACGATTAAAATCCGATAACCAAACTGGCTTTGGAATAATCAATGGATTTCCATGAAATCGTCTTGGCAAGCTCAATCGTTTTAATTCTCCTGTGCGAACCTTCTTATCTAACTCATCTGTAGAAGTCGCTGTAAGGAATATCTTTAACCCCTCCTCCTTTACACATTGGTTTACAGCGTAGTAAAGTATAGGGTTGTCAACATAAGGAAAGGCATCTACTTCATCTACTATCAGCAAATCAAAGGCATGATAGAATTTTAATAACTGATGAGTTGTTGCAACAACTAGTGGAGTTCGAAAATAGGGCTCTGATTCGCCATGAAGTAGTGCTATCTCACAAGCAAAGTCATTCTGCAGTCGCTTATACAATTCCAAACATACATCGATTCGAGGACTAGCCAAACACACCGAACCACCATCGTCAATCACTTTGGCTACAACTTGATAAATCATCTCTGTCTTTCCAGCTCCTGTGACAGCATGAACTAAGGTCGGTTCTTTCTTTTCGACTGCTCGAATCAATCCCTCCGATACCTTCTCTTGAAAAGGAGTCAATTGGCCACGCCATTTAAGAACATCTTGTTTCGGAAAATCCTCCTGTGGAAAATAGTATAAAGCTTGATCGCTCCTTACTCGTTTCATCAGCAAGCACGCTCTGCAATAGTAAGCACCAATAGGCAAATACCATTCTTCCAAAATAAGACTGTCACAACGTTGACAAAACAGCTTTCCCTTCTCTTTTCTCATTGCTGGCAGTCTCACTGCTTCCTGTCGTTCTTCTTCAGTTAATTCCTTCTCAGTAAACAAGCGACCGAGGTAATTTGGATCTACTTTCATACTTCTTTATTCGTAAAAATCTAGCACTTTGAAGCTTTTTTTAGTACAATAAAATCATGGAATTTAGAACAATTAAAGAGGACGGGCAGGTCCAAGAAGAAATTAAAAAGTCACGCTTTATCTGTCATGTAAAGCGTGTCTATAGTGAAGAAGAGGCTCGTGATTTCATCACGACCATCAAAAAAGAACACTACAAAGCTACCCATAACTGCTCAGCTTTTATTGTAGGGGAACGAAGTGAAATCAAGCGTACGAGTGATGATGGTGAGCCTAGTGGTACTGCTGGAGTCCCTATGCTCGGTGTCTTAGAAAATCATAATCTTACTAATGTCTGCGTAGTGGTTACTCGCTACTTTGGGGGAATTAAGTTAGGCGCTGGCGGTTTGATTCGCGCTTATGCAGGTAGTGTGGCCTTGGCTGTCAAAGAAATTGGCATTATTGAAATCAAAGAGCAAGCTGGCATAGCCATTCAGATGTCCTACGCTCAATACCAAGAGTACAGTAACTTCCTTAAAGAACATCATCTCATGGAGCTGGATACAAACTTTACAGATCAAGTTGATACAATGATTTATGTTGATAAGGAAGAGAAAGAAAATATCAAGGCTGCTCTTGTTGAGTTTTTTAATGGAAAGGTTACTTTAACAGATCAAGGTTTACGTGAAGTTGAGGTTCCTGTAAACTTAGTGTAAACAAAGGAGAAATTATGGCTTTTGGGAAATTTATTCAAGGACTTGCTGGAAACTTTAGCGAGCAAAACAAAGAGACTCTTATCAAAGAATATGGCCAATACCTACTAGAGAATGAAGAAATTCAAAGTGGATATAAACTTATTCGTGATTCAATCATCTTTACAAATATCCGTATCATTTTTACAGATAAGCAAGGTGCTACTGGTCGTAAGATGTCTGTTAAGTCAATCTTTTTGATGAACATTGTAAACATTGAAATGGAAACAGCTGGAGCAGGTATAGATGATAGTGAGATTACAATCACTTATTTAGAAAATGTATTTCTAAAAGCACATAATGAACACCTTAGTTTCCATAAATTTGAATTTCCTAAAAAAACAGACATCCTCCCTCTTTACACCTATTTATTAGAATTGGCTTATCACAATCGATTAAAAATTAATGGCTTAGACCTTTGATATAAAAAAATCCTATCACTTTGATAGGATTTCTATATTTTACAAATAGTCTGGAGCGCGTTATACTAGTATCATCTTATACAAAGAGGTATATCTATGGCTATTTATAACAATATCACTGAACTAATCGGACAAACACCGATTGTTAAACTTAACAACATTGTTCCAGAGGGGGCTGCAGATGTTTATGTAAAACTTGAAGCTTTTAACCCTGGATCGTCAGTAAAAGACCGTATTGCCCTTAGCATGATTGAAAAAGCGGAACAAGATGGTATTCTAAAACCGGGTGCTACCATTGTTGAGGCAACGAGTGGAAATACTGGTATCGGACTTTCTTGGGTAGGTGCTGCTAAGGGATATAAAGTTGTTATCGTCATGCCCGAAACGATGAGTGTGGAACGACGTAAGATTATCCAAGCCTATGGTGCTGAACTCGTCCTTACTCCTGGTAGCGAAGGAATGAAAGGAGCTATTGCCAAAGCTCAGGAAATCGCAGCTGAACGTGACGGCTTCCTTCCACTCCAATTTAATAACCCAGCTAATCCAGAAGTGCACGAAAGAACAACAGGAGCTGAAATACTAGCTGCTTTCGGTTCTGATGGACTAGATGCCTTTGTGGGTGGTGTCGGTACTGGTGGAACGATCTCAGGTGTTTCTCATGCACTAAAAGCTGTCAATCCAAACATTCAAGTTTTTGCGGTTGAAGCTGATGAGTCTGCTATCTTATCTGGTGAAAAACCTGGACCTCACAAAATTCAAGGCATCTCAGCTGGATTTATTCCTGATACACTTGATACAAAAGCCTATGACGGTATCGTCCGTGTAACATCAGATGATGCACTTACGCTTGGCCGTGAGATTGGTGGAAAAGAAGGCTTCCTTGTTGGGATTTCCTCAGCTGCAGCCATTTATGGAGCAATCGAAGTTGCCAAAAAATTAGGCACAGGTAAGAAAGTCCTTGCTTTAGCACCAGATAACGGCGAACGTTATCTGTCTACAGCACTCTATGAATTTGAAGTGTAGTCTCCTAAATGCACTTAGCCCTTATTATAGGGCTTTTTCTTTGTTCAATTTAAAGAAAAATCTAAGTTCCCTACAGCAAAAGAAAAAGGAAGCAAATTGCTTCCTCTTTTATCATTAGTTATTCAAGGCTGCTGCCATTGTAGCTGCAACTTCTGCTTCGAAGTCGTTCGCAGCTTTCTCAATTCCTTCACCAACTTCAAAGCGAGCGAACTCAACTACTGAAGCGTTAACTGAATCAAGGTATGCTTCAACTGTCTTGCTATCGTCCATGATGTAGACTTGGGCAAGAAGTGTGTAAGCTTGGTCAACTTTAGTGTTGTCAAGCATGAAGCGATCCATTTTACCTGGGATGATTTTGTCCCAGATTTTTTCTGGTTTGCCTTCTGCAGCCAACTCAGCTTTGATGTCAGCTTCAGCTTGAGCAATTACTTCTTCAGTCAATTGTGCTTTCGATCCATATTTTAAGTGTGGAAGGGCTGGTTTGTTAACCATTGCACGGCTTTCGTTATCTTGGTCGATTACGTGGTTCAATTGTGCCAACTCATCTTTAACGAATTGAGCGTCCAATTCTTTGTATGAAAGAACTGTTGGTTTCATCGCTGCGATGTGCATTGACAATTGTTTAGCAAGAGCTTCGTCTCCACCTTCGATAACTGAGATAACACCGATACGACCACCATTGTGTTGGTAAGCTCCAAAGTGTTGTGCATCTGTTTTTTCGATCAAAGCAAAACGACGGAATGAGATTTTTTCCCCGATAGTTGCAGTTGCAGACACATAAGCTGCTTCAAGAGTTTCACCTGAAGGCATTGTCAAAGCAAGTGCTTCTTCGTTGTTAGCTGGTTTTCCTTCAGCAATTACTTTAGCTGTAGCATTAACCAAGTCAACGAATTGAGCGTTTTTCGCAACGAAGTCAGTTTCAGCATTTACTTCAACTACTGCTGCAACGTTACCGTTAACAAATACACCAGTCAAACCTTCAGCTGCAACACGGTCAGCTTTCTTAGCTGCCTTAGCCATACCTTTTTCGCGAAGCAATTCGATCGCTTTTTCGATATCACCTTCAACTTCAACCAATGCTTTCTTAGCGTCCATAACACCAGCACCAGATTTTTCACGCAACTCTTTAACAAGTTTAGCTGTAATTTCTGCCATTTTGATTCTCCTATATTTTTTAAAATAGGAGAGCCGGGCTAAGCCCCGCCCTCCTAGGTAATGATTACTTATTTGAATTAAGCGTTGTCGCCTTCTACAACTTCAACGATTTCTTCGATTGAGTCTGCTTGAGCTTCTGAAGCTGCAAATTCTGCTTCAACTGCTACCGCATCTTCACCTTGACGTCCTTCGATGATAGCGTCAGCCAATTTAGCTGTAATCAATTTAACCGCGCGGATAGCGTCATCGTTAGCTGGGATGATTACATCAATATCGTCTGGATCAGTGTTTGTGTCAACCATCGCTACAACTGGGATACCCAATTTTTTAGCTTCTTTAACAGCGATTTGCTCTTTATGTGGGTCAACTACGTACATTACATCTGGGATACGAGGCATGTCTTCGATACCACCCAAGAATTTTTCAAGACGTGCACGTTGTTTGTTAAGAAGTGCAACTTCTTTCTTAGGAAGAACGTCGAAGATCCCTTCCTCTTCCATACGTTTGATTTCTTTCAAACGAGCAATACGTTTTTGGATAGTTCCCCAGTTAGTAAGAGTTCCACCCAACCAACGGTGGTTGATGTAGTATTGACCTGAACGTACAGCTTCTTCAGCAACAGCGTCAGCAGCTTGTTTCTTAGTACCAACAAACAATACAACTGCATCGTTAGCTGCTGCATCACGCATAAAGTCATATGCTTGATCAGCGTATTTTACAGTTTGTTGCAAGTCGATAACGTGGATTCCGTTACGCTCAGTGAAGATGTACTTAGCCATCTTAGGGTTCCAGCGACGAGTTTGGTGACCAAAGTGTACACCAGCCTCAAGAAGTTGTTTCATTGAAATTACTGCCATGAGTATTTCTCCTTTTTGTTTTTTCCTCTTCTAGATTTCAGCTTGCAAAACGACCCAAGGGCAACAGTTTCACAATTCATCAAGAATGAGTATTATCGTTTACACGACAAGTTTTATTCTATCATATTTCAACAGTATTTTCAAGCTATTTAGTAGGACTTTCGGATAAAAACATTAAAAGAGACTCGATTGAGTCTCTTCGTTTTATACATTAGTTTGGATAGATGTATGTTACGTAACCTTCAGAAGTTGTAGTTGGGTTGAACCATCCACGTTTGTTTCCGATTGTACGATCTCCACCGTAGTTTGATTCTGATACTTGAATACGAGTTGATGATGAAACTGCTGTAACAACCGCTACGTGTCCATAACCACCATCATTCCAGCATGCAATCGCACCAACTTGTGGAGTTGAACCTGTACGGAATCCTGCTGCGGCTGCACTTGTTGCCCACTGAGCTCCATTTCCCCAGTAATCTCCAGCCCAAGGTGCCAATGTTTTAGCTCCCCAAGTACATTCACCAGTTGGATAACTTGAAGCATTTGAGCTGTAAGTTGGACGTTGTCTAGCAGGCGCTGGCGCAGGTGCTGGAGTGTAGCTTGAATCCTCATCGTCAGTTGTTGATGTTGCCTGTACTTGAGCTGAGAAACTTGTGTTTCCAGAAGCAACAACTGACTGCTGTTGACTTGTTTGACGTGCTCTGTAAGTTGCTTCTGCCTCTGCTGCAGCACGTGCTTCTGCCTCTGCTGCTGCTTTCTTCTCTAGCAAACTAGCTTTTTCACCTTCTGCAGTAGCTTTTTCAGCAGCAAGATTCAACTCTGCAACCTTCAACTCAGCTTGCTTAGTTGTCAATGCCTGCGCATCATCAGCCAGTTTTTGTTGGTTAGCAATAACTGTATTGATTGCTTCATTATTGGCTACTTGTTTATCAGAAATTGCTTTTTTATCAGCCTTTTGTTGCTCCAACATTTTGTTGTTAGCCGATACAATCTCGCTCATTGCAGCAACACGCGAAATGGCTTCTGTGATTGATTTTGAGTTTACAATTGTATTAATGTAGCTAGTCGCAGCTCCATTTGTCTGTGCGCTACGTGCTTGTTTTTCTAAAGAAGCATTACGAGCCACGATATTTTTAGAAAGCTCTGTAATTTCTCCTTCAAGTTTTTTAGATTCAGCTTGTAATTTTTCGTTTTCAGCTTGCAAGCTTGCTTGCTCTACTTGAATTGTTGAAACTTGACCTTGGATTTGATCCACTTGCTTTTGAGCTTCTTGTTGTTGCTCTGTTAAACTGCTAATTTTATTATCTTGAGCAGCAATTTTTTCATCAGTTGTTTCTGCACGAACAGTTGTCAATACTGCCGTTTGTGAGACCAATACTGTACTTAACAAAAGTGACGCTAAGATTTTTTTCTTCATATTCTGTCGATACTCCTTCTATTTGAGACATTACTAGTATACCAAAAAAAGACATAATAAATATTACGCCTTTGTTACATTTATATTTCTTTCTTATAGATAAATTTTTTCAAAAATAAATTGAAAAATGACAATCCATAAGAAGTTCAGAATCATTGATGGGACAAGGCTATAGACGATGAATATCGGCATGTAATCTACAGTCAGTCCCACGGCAAGAGCCAAAAGATAGCTCCCCATATCAAACAGAAAACTGATCACAATAATGGTCAACATCCTTGTCCAACGATTTGTCAAAATCACGCTGTTAAACTTGTGGAGCGAAGCACCTATCAAGATAAACAAAAGCGTGGCAATTCCAATCAAGTGGAAAAAATAGATATCGTAAACCAAACCCACTATAAAACAATAGGCTAGGTAGAGATATTCCGATACTTCGATTGTCTCAAATAAGAGAAACAAAAATAGAAAATGACTGGCTAAATGAAAGTGGGGGAAAAAGGATCCCACCAGTTGTCCAATATGAGCATCAATTAGCACAACAAAAGGGAGTAAAAAGAAAATACCAATTTGTTTTAACAATCTCATTGCTAATTCCCCACTAACTCTACCACATGAAGATCTTTGATATCAGCACTTAACTTTACAGTTACCTCTCGTGTTAGATAGTCACTGCTGTGCGTTGTACCAACAATCTCTCCAACAGGAATATCTTTGACATTAAAGTTTCCTAGCCCACCTGTAGTCACCTTGTCTCCAGCACTGATGTCACTATTACTATTTAATTGACTGATTTTAAGCAGTTCAGATTCCTTGTCATAACCAACGATAATTCCGTAAATTTCAGTAGAACCATGTTGGATTTTAACAGAGATCTTATCCGTGTTTTCAGCGTTGGTTAAAAGATTGACAGTTGTTGAATGATCCTCCACCTTTGAAACACTACCAACCAAGCCACCGTTTGCAATGACTAACATATTTTCAGAAGCTCCTTTTGCACTTCCTACATCAATTGTTAACTCTTGCTTCCAAGATACTGGAGCACGCATAATCACATCTGCTGCTAGGGTTTTTGTAGCTTGTAATTTTGATTTCATCTCTAGCAACTGACGTAGTTGTTCATTTTCTGTTTTTAAACGTTCTGATTGATTAGACTCCACCTCTAATTGATAGAGTTGTTTTTTTAGACTCTCGTTTTCATTGTAAGTCTGCGTCAAATGGCCCAAATCCGATTTGAAAGCATCAAACCACTGAAAAGGTTTTTGAACAATTCTATCTACTAAGGAAATGCCATCTCCTAGTTTTGTCACAATAGCACTTGAATAGGTTGTCACTAATAGTACAGAAACTGCCAAA
Organism: Streptococcus oralis; assembly: GCF_001578705.1. Taxonomy (GTDB): domain Bacteria; phylum Bacillota; class Bacilli; order Lactobacillales; family Streptococcaceae; genus Streptococcus; species Streptococcus oralis_J. The sequence continues at coordinate 415,079 of NZ_KQ969038.1, forward strand.
ACTGTGACAAAAACGATGATTAGATATTTTGATTTTTTAAAACGGTTCATATTCCTACCTTTATACTAAAAACCTGCTACTGTGAGCTTCTTATCAATCCTACAAACCTACTAAGATTTTAAGAAAAATAAGAAACATCCCAGTACCAAAATCACAAGAATTGCCAGTGTATCCTTTTGACTCCATCTCAATTGTCTATACTGACTTCTACCCTTTCCTCCCTGATAACCACGCGCTTCCATGGCTATTGCCAATGAATCTGCACGCTTTAAGCTCGTCGCAAAAAGAGGAATTAAAATTGGAATCATAGCCTTTACTTTTTGAACGATGCTTCCCTCACCAAAATCAACTCCACGAGCTTTTTGAGCATTCATAATTCGCGTTGTGTCATCCATCAAGGTTGGAACAAAACGCAAACTCATTGATAACATCAGACCAATTTCATGAACGGGAACTTTCACGCGTTTCAGCGGTGCTAAAAGAGCTTCAACTGCAGCTGCCAGACTCAAAGGCATGGTCGTTAATGTCAGCAAGGTTGAAAAGAAAATAATCAACACAAAACGACAGAAAATGATTCCCGCTTGTTGCAACGCATAATCCGTTATTCTTATAAAAGAAAACTCAAATAGAACATTTCCACTTGAAATGAAAAAGAGCTGAAAAAGAGTTGTAAAAGCAATCAGGAAGAACATGGATTTTAATCCCTGAATGAAAAATGAGAGGGAGACGCCCGACAAAGCGATAAATATACCTGTCGCTACAAACAGAATGAGATTAGCGAGGGGATTATTGGCCCAAAATACAATCAAAATCAACAGGATCATAGCGAGCAATTTACTACGGGGATCCAAGCGATGAATAATGGAATCTCCTGGTATATAACGCCCTAAAATCATACTATCCATTTAGCGACTCCTTAAACTCCTCTATCTTGATTGGCAGTTTTTTAAAAGCTACACCCCTATCTGCCAAACGTTTACAAAAAGCTGTGATTTTAGGCACACCTAACTGCACATTTTCCATAAAGGCTACATCTTGGAAAACTTCGCTCGGTTTACCACTTTTGACTAAGCTCCCCTTTTCCATAACATAGACCTGATCAGCATACTCAGCTACATCATCCATCAAATGCGTTACCAGAACGATTGTCATTCCAGAAAGGTGAAGTTTTTTAAACAGGGTCATCAATTCTTTTCTGCCCAGAGGATCTAGCCCTGCTGTTGGCTCATCCAAAACCAAGACAGTTGGCTCCATGGCTAGCATACCTGCTATAGCCACACGTCTCATCTGACCACCTGAAAGTTCAAAAGGACTGCGCTCAAAAAGTGACTCATTGATGCCTACCAAGGCTAACTTTTCACGCGCAATTTTCTTGGCCTCTTCCTCAGAAACTCCAAAATTTTGCGGTCCAAACGCCACATCTTTCAAAACAGTCTCTTCAAAAATCTGATTTTCAGCAAATTGAAACACTAGACCAACCTGCTTTCGAATCTGGCGAATTTCTTTATTGGTTGATGTAGGGGTAATGACGGTATCGAAAACTCGAATAGAACCTTTACTTGGTACTAATAGGCCATTTAAAAGCTGTAAAATCGTTGATTTCCCACTACCCGTGTGTCCTACTAAAGCTGTATAGGAGCCATCCTCAATCGTCAAGGAAACATCAGTCAAAGCTGATGAAGATAGGGGAGTCCCCTCTTGATAGGTAAAGCTCACATTTTCTAGAGTAATTCCCATAACTTGTCCTCTAGCTCTCCTTCTGTCAAATATCCATCCGGCAACTGATAACCAGTCTCTCTCAAAGATTCTCTCAATTGATTAGTAAAAGGCTCATCTAACCCTATCTGGTCAAGGTCATCCCGAGAAAAAAGTTCTCTTGGACTGCTGGTTGACTCCACTTGGCCTTTTTTCATGACCAAGACACGATCACTCATCGCAACTTCTTCCAAATCGTGCGTAATGGAGACGACTGTCATCTGGTGGTATTTTCGAATCTCTTGAACTGTCTGAATCAGTTCTCTGCGCCCCTCAGGATCCAACATACTTGTAGCCTCGTCCAGAATCAAAATAGCTGGTCTCAAGGCAACAACTCCTGCAATAGCCACCCGTTGTTTTTGTCCACCAGACAAACGAGCTGGTTCTCTCTTCTTAAAGTCCAGCATACCTACCAACTCCAAAGATTCAGCCACTCTCTTTTTCATTTCTTCACGAGGAAGTCCCTGATTTTCTAGGCCAAAGGCAACATCATCTTCAACAGTCGCCCCCACAAATTGGTTATCTGGATTTTGAAAAACCATACCAATTTGACGACGCAAGTCCCAAACGTTCTCAGAGGACAGCAGTTGACCATCTATCCAGATTTCTCCAGACTCTGCTTCAAGCAAGCCATCAATCAAACGGATAGTTGTTGATTTTCCACTCCCATTATGGCCTACAATCGAAAGCCATTCTCCACGTTTCACGTGAAACGAGACATTATTAACGTCATAATGTTCCTGGTCTTCCTTATAACGAAAAGACAGATCTTTTACTTCAATAATCGATTTCATTTCGAACCAAATGTCCCTTTGAATACATAAGCGCTACCCTTGAAATAATCATAACCAGAGTAGATAGTGAAAAACAAAGCTATATAAAGCAACAGTTGCCCAATTAAATTCCAATGTAAGAGCAAAAAGATAATGGCAAACATTTGACTAAAGGTCTTAATTTTCCCTGGCATCGCTGCTGCTAGAACTGTCCCTCCCGTCTCAACAAGCAACAAACGCAAGCCTGTCACCGCAAGTTCACGACAGATGATAATAGCAACAACCCAAGCTGGAGCCATACCTAACTCAATCAACATGATAAAAGCTGACATAACCAGCAACTTATCCGCCATCGGATCTGCAAACTTTCCAAAGTTGCTGACTACATTCCATTTACGAGCAAGATAGCCATCGAGATAATCCGTTATACTAGCAACTGCAAAGATGATTGCTGCCAGCAAGTGACTGCCTTGTGAATGGCCCAAAGTCAAAATAAGAATAAAGAGAGGTATAAAGAGAATTCTACCAATTGTTAATACATTAGGGATTTGTTCTTTTTTCATTGTTTCTTCCTTAGTCTGTAGTGAATGTAAGTGTTACAGTTCCAGTCTGAGTCGTCAACTTGGAAGTATCAACTGTTTGATTATCTACAGTCACAGTAACTCCCTTCACTACACCTAAGGTGATAGTAACGGGATTCTTAGTTGAAACTGTTGTTTTTGCATTTTTATTGTCTGCGGATAGTGTCACACCACCCTCTAGCTCGCTTCCTGAAACACTAACCCAGCTAGTTACATCCGAAACTGCCAGCTGAACCGTAGCTGTTTCCTTACTCGTTTTATACCGAGCTTCAATGCGGTTTCCTTCGCCTGACACTGTAATAGTTGATTCCGTAGTAGAAGATGGGCTAGACGTCTGACTACTAGAAGATGAACTAGTTGAGGTTGTGGAACTAGTTGAGCTCACAACACTATAATTAGGCGAAGAAGGACGCGTTGGTTGAGTCTGGATATAATTCCAAACATAATAAGTCACAAAAATTAAAATCGACAAAGCAAATAGAACGAAATAAAACAAGGGGAGATAAGACGTTTTTTTCTTATTTGATCGTCTACGACCAGACAAGTCTTCTTCATCAACATCTACCTCTTCGTAGGTAATCATGCTTCCCGAATCATAGGCATCCAAAATGATTCGCTCGTCCAATTCAACCGCCCAGGCATATTTTCTCAAAAAAGAACGAGCATAAAATGGACTAGGAAGTTGATCAAAATCATCAGCCTCCATAGCCTCTAATAAATTCATCTGAATATCCGTTTTTGCCTGCAGTTCTTCTATACTCAATCCCTGGTTAATTCTGGCTAGACGCAGAACCTCACCAATTGTTTTTTTTCTCATACGTACCATTCCTTCTTTCTAGTATTAGTCATCTTTTAAGCTGGAAAGATTGTGAAATCAACTAGATCACCATTATCAATCAAACGATGTCCAGCTTCTAGAACATCCTCCAAAGTAATTTCCTGTAAAATTTTTGGAAAATCAAAAATTGTTTCTCCGCGATCCATCGGATCGTATTGAGTTGCAATAAATTCCAAAGAGTTCATGCTACTGAAAAACTCACCAAATATCTCACTCTTAACAAGATCTAAATGCTCCTCGGTAATATCCGCATCACTACTAAACTGACGAATCGCTTTACGAAATTGATGCGACAGAGAAACAGGCTCTTTCGTGTCCATTGTCAATATCACAAAATGAAAGCGACTGTTGACTTCAACCTCAAGTGACAATGACGCATCTAACTTCCCATTCTCATATAACTTTTGAAATCGCTCAGAAGTCCAACCAAACATCATCGTAAACAATAATTTTAGCAAAATATTATAACGGTAGCAATCTTCTGCTGCCACCTCACCTGCTCCCCTAATTCCAACAGCAAGTTTTGGTGAAGAGACTTCCATCCGAAGGTTATCTGTTTCTTTGACAGCTTGTAAAGTAAGCTTCTCCTTCCTTACTACCATTTCTTCCAAGTTTCTAAGTTTCTTTTGCAAAAAATAGTTCTCAACTGTATCTACATCAAAATTCCCAACTAAAAACAAAGACATATTTACAGGTTTGTAAAAGGCTGTAAAGTTATTTTTTAAGTCATTTAGCTGGATATTGTTAATTGACTTTTCACTTCCAACAATATCTGCTGCCAGAGGAGTATTGGGATAAAGATTTGCTAATGTTGCAAAAAACAGACGCGAATCTGGATCATCTTGGTACATCTCACGTTCCTGTTGGATAATTTCCCTCTCCATCTCAACTGAATCTTCTGTAAAATGAGCAACTGTTACCAATTCTTCAAGCAAATCCAAATTTTCTGATAAATGATCTATTGTCGAAAACAAATAACTCGTCTTTGTAAAACTTGTAAAAGCATTGCTATCAGCTCCCAAGCGTGTAAAAGACTCCATAATATCTTCAGCATTTTCTCTCTCAAACAGTTTGTGTTCAAGAAAATGTGCAATTCCAGCTGGATAACACTGTAAACCTTTTTCAGATAGTGTAAAGTTTGTGTCTACTGATCCAAATCGAACTGTTACAACTCCGTAAACTTCATTAAATTGTTTCTTAGGAAGGAGAGAAACTATCAATCCATTTGATAGACGAGTCTGATAAACCGTCTCCTTTACAGCAGGATAGTATTTTTCTTCAAAGGTAACTGGTGTCATTCTATTCCTTCCATAAAGTATATCGCTTGTAACCGGACACTATTTGCTGCTTTGCAGATAGCTTCTTTATCAACTTGATTTAATTTTTCAATCCAATTGTCAAAATCTGATGTAGATTTCCCTAACAAACTTTTCAAGTAAACTCGCTCGATTAGTGAGCTTTGACTATCTTGCGCAAGCAACAAGGTTCTGCTAATCATCTCCTTAGTCTGTTCAATCTCCAAATCTGTAAAATTACCTTTTTTTAGTTCAAGTAATTGATGATTCATCAATTTTCTGGCTTGATTGCGCTTTTCTCGGTCAATGCCAGCATACATCCTCAATTGACCACTAAATAAATCCAATTGACTGGAGATAGTGTAGGCTAGACCAGCATTTTCCCGAACATTTGTAAAAAGCTTAGAGTGAGCAAAACCACCTAACAGACCATTCATTACTACCATGGCTAAATGATGCTTGTCTCCATAGCTCGTAGAACAATGGTAAGCCAATTCCAAAACAGATTGGCCCACATTCTTACGAACCATTCCTTCCCGAAGGACATTTGAATATGGTTGTTTGTACTGAGGCTTGACATCGATTTGACGCCCAGTAAAGGAGAATGACCTCAACCACTCCTTCACTTCTACTTCATTAAAATCACCCAAGAAAAAGAAATCAATTCGATCATTTTTCAGAGCATCTTGAAAGCAAGTGTAGCTACTTTCCGGAGACTCATTTGAAATGCGATTTCGTAAATCACTGTATCTCAATTGAAGACGCTCATCACGGAAGAACAAGCTATCCAACTCCTTATGAGCAAAATAAAATGAATCATCCATATCAGTAGCCAAACTAGCCAATAACTGTTTTCTTTCAATTTCAAATAAGGCTGGCTCAAAAGCACCATCTTGAGCTAAGGGGGCAAATAAAGTCTGGCTCACCAGTTCAAAAATTTGAGAAGTCAAGACATTCTTTTTACTTAAAAAATCATCCCTCACATAGGTAAATGTTAGGTCAAGAATATGTACCTGTCCCCTACGATAAGCACTCGTAGAAATATCTGTTCCATACAAACTTGCTAAATATCTGCGAAAAGCTTGAGATGTTGGGTAAGCTTTATTGGCAGTTTCCAACATACTTGCACTTAACATGCGTCCCGCTATTGTCTCAAGAGATAAGGGAGCAGTAAAACGAATAGTGATTTTATTTGTTTTAAACTTTTTGGATTGAACAAAATGTGCTGAAATTCCAGGCACCAACTCCATACCTTACCTCCTTACATATAGAGTTCTATTATACCACGAAAATCAAAATTTTTCTTGTTCTCTTTATAGCTTTCAAAAGTAAAATCGTTTTCATTTTGACTGACTTTCCTTCAGTTATTTCAGGGAAAATATGGTATAATACCTTAGATTGAGGTGAATTATGGAATACAAATTATTTGAAGAATTTATTACGCTCCAAGCCCTCCTAAAAGAGCTTGGAATTATACACAGCGGCGGTGCTATCAAATCCTTTCTAATAGAGCATCAAGTTTACTTTAATGGTGAATTAGAAAGTAGACGTGGGAAAAAAATCCGTATTGGAGATACGATTGACATCCCTGATTTAAAAATTGACATCACCTTGACACAACCAAGTTTAAAAGAGCAAGAAGAATACCAAGCAGATAAGATTGAAAAAGAGCGGATTGCTAAACTTGTCAAAGAGATGAACAAGGGTGTAAAGAAAGAAAAACAAAAAACTACTTCATCACCTAAAGCCAAACAAGCTCCACGTTTTCCAGGAAGATAACTATGTGGCTTCAACATTTAACAATTAAGACCTTTCGAAATTACAAAGAGGCAAAAATTGATTTTAATCCAAAATTAAACGTCTTTTTAGGCCAAAATGCGCAAGGAAAGACCAATATTCTAGAAGCAATCTATTTCTTAGCTTTGACACGTAGTCATCGTACTCGGACAGATAAAAATCTCATTCATTTTGATGAAGAGCAACTTCATCTTTCTGGCTTAATACAGAAAAAAACAAGCTCTATACCTCTAGAAATTGATTTAACACCAAAAGGGCGTGTGACTAAAGTCAATCACTTAAAACAAGCTCGCCTCTCAGACTACATTGGACATATGAATGTGGTCCTCTTTGCACCTGAAGATCTCCAGCTAATTAAAGGAGCACCTTCCATTCGTCGAAAGTTTATAGACATCGAACTGGGACAAATTAAACCAATTTACTTGTCAGACCTGTCAAACTACAACCATATACTCAAGCAAAGAAATACTTACCTAAAATCCAGTCAAAAGATTGACGAAACATTTCTGTCAGTCTTAGATGATCAGTTGGTAGAATACGGTTGTCGCGTCATAAAGCATCGGATAAAATTCATTAAAGATTTAGAAAAATTTGGTCAAAAAAAACACTTAGAAATTTCAAATCAATTAGAAGAGTTGTCAATATCTTATCAATCATCTGTCAACTTTACTAATGAAGAACTGTTAATGGATTCTTTTAAAACGGCTTTAGAAAAAAGTAGATCAAGAGATTTATATAAAAAGAATACTGGTGTCGGCCCTCATCGAGATGACATTACTTTCTATATCAATGGTATAGATGCTAGTTTTGGAAGTCAAGGTCAACATCGTAGTCTTGTACTCTCTATAAAATTAGCAGAAATAGAGTTAATGGAAAGTATTACCAACGAGTCTCCGATACTACTACTTGACGATGTTATGAGCGAACTTGACAACACTAGACAACTAAAATTATTAGAAACGATTTCACAATCTATCCAAACCTTTATCACAACAACAAGTTTAGACCACTTGCAAAATTTGCCAGAAAATCTTAGTATCTTCAATATCCAAAGTGGTAAAGTATCTGTAAACCCAAATTGACAACTTTGTAAACAAAAAGAACTCCTGAAATTCAGGAGTTCTTTTTTACTTCTTACATAGAGTAGTTTGGCGCCTCATTAGTGATTTGTACATCATGAGGATGGCTTTCTTTCAGGCCAGCCCCAGACATTTCAATAAATTGAGCGTTGTCATGCAATTCTTTAAGGTTAGCTGCACCACAGTAACCCATACCAGAGCGAATACCACCAATCATTTGGAAAACAATATCAGCTGCTGCGCCTTTATAGGCTACGCGACCTTCAATTCCTTCTGGAACAAGTTTGTTCGCTTCATTGACAGAACCTTGGAAGTAACGGTCACTTGAACCTTTCTTCATTGCAGCGATTGACCCCATACCACGGTAAGTCTTGAATTTACGTCCTTGGAAGATTTCCGTTTCACCTGGTGCTTCGTCTGTTCCAGCAAACATTGATCCAAGCATAACTGCATTTCCACCTGCGGCAAGGGCTTTTACAATATCTCCAGAATACTTGATTCCACCATCAGCAATAATTGTTTTTCCATATTCGCGCGCAACGGCTGCCGCATCATAGATTGCTGTCACTTGTGGGACACCCACACCTGCAATCACACGAGTAGTACAGATAGAACCTGGTCCGATACCGACTTTGACAACATCTACACCTGCATCATAAAGAGCACGCGCACCTTCTGCAGTTGCAATATTACCAGCAATCAAAGTGCGATCTGGGAAATGAGCACGAATCTCAGCAATTTTACGCAAGACACCTGCAGAATGACCATGCGCAGTATCAATAACAATTGCATCAGCACCTGCTTCAAAAAGGGCTTCGGCACGTTCAAATGTATCTGAAGTGACACCTACCGCACCAGCAACTAGAAGACGGCCAAATTCATCCTTTGCTGCATTTGGAAATTCAATCACTTTTTCAATATCTTTAATAGTAATCAAGCCAGAAAGACGACCTTCTTCGTCTACCAAAGGAAGTTTTTCAATACGGTGTTCTTGAAGAATGCTTTCAGCTGTTGCAAGATCTGTACCAACAGGAGCAGTAACAAGATTTTCGCTGGTCATGTGGTTTGAGATTGGCTGATTGTAATCTGAAATAAAGCGAAGATCTCGGTTTGTCAAAATACCAACCAATTTACGATTTTCAAGTGTTTCCACAACTGGAACACCACTGATACGGTAGCGTCCCATCAGTTCGTCCGCTTCAGCAATAGTGTGTTCTGGAGTCAAGAAGAATGGATCAATAATAACACCATTTTCAGAACGTTTTACCTTGCGAACTTCATCTGCCTGTTGCGCAATAGACATATTTTTATGGATTACTCCAAGACCACCTGCACGAGCAATAGCAATGGCCATTTGACTTTCTGTGACTGTATCCATCGCGGCTGTTATAATTGGGATATTTAAAGTCAGATTATCTGCCAATTTTGTTGTTAAATCTGCATCATTAGGCAACACATGACTTTCTGCTGGAATGAGCAATACATCATCAAAGGTAAAACCTTTTTTTAAAAATTTAGTATCCCAATTAGACATTGAAGTTTCCTCTTTTCTTTCTTTTTGAGCTTGACTCTTTTTGTATTGTATCTATCATACCATTCTATGAAAATTTGTCAATTATATTTATAACAGAAAACATAAAAAAACTATCCCTGTGATTCTATGGAAGAGATAGTTTTACGATTCATATTTTATCTATTATTTAAAATAATTTAGTCCCATTGCTCCCTTAACTTCAGATAGAGTTTGCCCTGCAACCTCACGAGCTTTTTCACTACCTTTTTGAAGCATATTGTACACTTCACCCATATCCTTAGCAAATTCGATACGGCGCTCACGAATAGGACCAAGTTCACGTTCGAGTATTTCAAGTAGATAACGCTTCGTCTTCACATCGCCAAGACCACCACGTTGATAGTGTTCTTTCATCTCTGCAATGTCTTGAGCATCTTCAGGACGACCAAAAACATCTAGATAATGGAAAACCATATTTCCTTCAATCTTACCTGGATCCTCGACTCGAATATGGTCTGGATCAGTATACATGCTCATGACTTTTTTACGCAAGGTATCCGCATCATCAGCTAGATAAATACCATTATTAAGGGATTTAGACATCTTGGCATTTCCATCTAAACCAGGCAAACGCCCTGCTCTCTCATTTTCTGGATAAATACCTTCCGGTTCCACCAAGACATCACAGTTATATGCGTTATTAAAGGAACGAACAATCTCGCGAGTTTGCTCAATCATTGGTTTTTGGTCTGTTCCTACAGGAACATAATTGGCCTTGAAAGCTGTGATATCAGCTGCTTGCGCAATTGGATAAACCAAAAATCCTGTCGGAATACTTTCTCCAAACCCTTTCTGAGCAATCTCTGTTTTCACTGTAGGATTGCGTTCCAAACGAGCTAGTGAAACCAAATTCATATAGTACATAGACAGCTCAGCCAACTCTGGAATTTGACTTTGAATAAAGATAGTCGATTTACTAGGATCCAATCCAACTGCTAGATAATCTAAGGCAACATTCCCAATCGATTCTACAATCGTTTGAGGGTCTTTGGCATGATCTGTCAACGCTTGTTGGTCCGCCAAAAAAACAAACATGTCATACTTGTCTTCTTCCTGCAGTAATACTCTATTTTTAAGACTCCCAACATAATGTCCAATATGCAATTTTCCTGTTGGGCGATCTCCTGTTAAAATAATGGGTTTCGTCATTTTTTTCTCCTTCGAAATGGTCTCTTCAATTATAGCATTTTTTTGTTAAAATAACAGAAAATTATTTAAATCAAACGACTAACTCATTGTAAATAAAACTGTAAACTTAATTGACACAAAATTGACAGATAAAAATTTGAATATTTCTCTCTTTTCTAGTAGAATAAATGTATTACATATTATAGGAGAAAAATATTGCTTACAGTATCTGATGTTTCACTACGTTTTAGTGATCGCAAACTTTTTGATGATGTCAACATCAAATTTACAGAAGGAAATACATACGGATTAATTGGTGCTAATGGTGCTGGGAAGTCTACATTCTTAAAAATTCTGGCTGGTGATATCGAACCTACAACTGGTCACATCTCTCTTGGCCCAGATGAACGTCTCTCTGTCCTCCGTCAAAATCACTTTGACTATGAAGATGAACGTGCAATTGATGTCGTTATCATGGGAAATGAAAAACTATATAGCATCATGAAAGAAAAAGATGCTATTTACATGAAGGAAGATTTCTCAGACGAGGACGGTGTTCGTGCAGCTGAACTTGAAGGTGAATTTGCCGAACTTGGAGGTTGGGAAGCAGAAAGTGAAGCATCTCAATTACTTCAAAACCTAAATATTCCAGAAGAATTGCACTACCAAAACATGAGCGAATTGGCCAATGGTGAAAAAGTGAAGGTTCTCCTTGCTAAAGCCTTATTTGGTAAACCTGATGTTCTTCTTTTGGACGAGCCGACCAACGGTCTTGATATCCAGTCTATTACTTGGTTAGAAGATTTCTTGATTGACTTTGATAACACCGTTATCGTTGTATCCCACGACCGTCACTTCCTCAACAAAGTGTGTACTCATATGGCCGACCTTGACTTTGGAAAAATCAAACTCTATGTCGGAAACTACGACTTCTGGAAGGAATCTTCTGAGCTTGCTGCTAAATTGCTAGCAGACCGTAATGCCAAGGCAGAAGAAAAAATTAAGCAATTGCAAGAATTCGTTGCTCGCTTCTCTGCCAACGCTTCTAAGTCAAGACAAGCAACGTCTCGTAAAAAAATGCTTGACAAGATTGAATTAGAAGAGATTGTGCCATCTAGTCGTAAATATCCATTTATCAACTTTAAAGCAGAACGTGAGATTGGTAATGATCTCTTGACAGTAGAAAATCTAACTGTAAAGATTGATGGTGAAACTATCCTAGACAATATTAATTTCATCTTGCGTCCAGGTGATAAGACAGCTCTTATTGGACAAAATGACATCCAAACGACTGCATTAATTCGTGCAATCATGGGTGACATCGACTATGAAGGAACTGTCAAGTGGGGAGTTACTACTAACCGTTCTTACTTGCCAAAAGATAACTCGGCTGATTTTGCAGGGGGAGAGTCAATCCTTGACTGGTTGCGTCAATTTGCAAGTAAAGAAGAAGATGACAATACCTTCCTACGTGGTTTCCTTGGTCGTATGCTCTTCTCTGGAGATGAGGTTAACAAACCTGTAAACGTCTTGTCAGGGGGAGAAAAAGTGCGTGTTATGCTTTCAAAACTTATGCTCTTGAAATCAAACGTCCTTGTACTTGATGATCCAACAAATCACTTGGATTTGGAATCTATCTCAAGCTTGAACGATGGATTGAAAAACTTTAAAGAATCAATCATCTTTGCTAGTCATGACCACGAGTTCATTCAAACTTTGGCAAACCATATTATTGTTTTGTCTAAGAATGGCGTCATCGATCGTATCGATGAAACCTACGATGAATTCCTAGAAAATGCAGAAGTACAAGCAAAAGTCAAAGAACTTTGGAAAGACTAAATAAGACTTCAAAACTCAGTTGGGGTAGCCAACTGAGTTTTCTATCATTCTACGAGGTAACATGAAATCATTTTTTAAAACATATTGGACCTATTTTGTTTCTTTCATCATTCCTTTAGTAATTATGACCGGAGTATACCTAACTCAAGGTATCTACTGGAATAGCGATACATCTCCACTATTAGGAGATGGTTTCCATCAATACGTTATTTTTGATGTGACTTTACGGAATATTCTACATGGAAATGGTAGTTTGTTTTACACCTTTACAAGTGGCCTCGGACTAAATTTCTATGCTCTATCTAGTTATTACTTGGGTAGTTTTCTCTCGCCTCTGGTTTACTTTTTTAATCTGTCGAATATGCCAGATGCTGTTTATCTGACAACTCTTTTAAAATTTGGATTGATTGGTCTGTCAACCTACTTTAGTTTAAATAAATTATTTCAATCTATCCCTCAGCCTTTAAAACTGGCCTTATCAACTTCCTATGCTTTAATGAGCTTCACTGTCAGTCAGTTAGAGATAAAAACCTGGTTAGATGTTTTCATCTTGATTCCTTTAATTATAACTGGCTTACACATGCTTATAACAGAAAAGAAGCGCCTACTATACTTTACAAGTCTGTCAATCTTGTTTATTCAAAACTATTATTTTGGATATATGACAGCATTGTTTCTTATTTTTTGGTATCTCTGTCAAATTTCTTGGGACTTTAAAACTCGAAAATCATCTTTTCTTGATTTTGTTATTACCTCCTTTTTAGCAGGAATGGCTAGTTTGATCATGACTCTTCCTACATTGTTTGATTTACAAACTCATGGGGAGAAGTTAACTGCCATCACAAAATTAAAGACAGACAGTAGCTGGTATCTGGATATTTTCGCAAAACAATTCATTGGATCTTTTGATACAACTAAGTATGGAGCTATACCAATGATTTTTGTTGGATTGCTTCCTTTTATTTTAACCATTCTATTTTTCACAATAAAATCCATAAGGTTTCACGTGAAACTTACCTATGTAATTTTCTTTATTTTTTTAATATCAAGCTTTTACATAGAGGCACTTGATTTGTTTTGGCAAGGGATGCATACCCCAAATATGTTTTTGCATCGCTATGCTTGGATTTTTTCCACTCTGTTAATTTATACTGCAGCAGAAGTCTTAAATCGTCTGAAAGAACTGAAGCTCTGGAATCTATTTGTCTCACTTTTTCTTGTACTGACAGGGTTTTTGGCTACTGTATACTTTAAATCACATTATTCTTTTTTAACAGATTTGAATATCCTACTCACCCTTGAATTTCTCCTGGTTTATGCTCTTTTACTTCTTGCAGTCATTAGAAAATTTATCTCTGTAAATCTATTTGCAATTCTTTTGTCTTTATTTATAACAGCTGAGATAAGCTTAAATGCTTCATCTCAAATGGAAGGAATAGCTAAAGAATGGGCCTTTGCTTCTCGTAGCGCCTATAATAGAGATATCACTGCTATGGAATCCATTCTAAACCAAATTGACAATCCATTTACACGTACTGAAAAACTGCAAATTCAGACTGGGAATGACAGTATGAAATTTAACTACAATGGAATCTCTCAATTCTCATCTGTACGAAATCGTTCAGCTAGCACTAGTTTGGACAAACTTGGATTCAAATCTTCTGGAACCAACCTCAATCTCCGTTATGCAAATAATAGTCTTTTAGCAGATAGTTTATTTGGAATCCAGTACAATATTTCTGAAACTTCGCTTGATAAGTATGGCTTTCAAGAGATTTATCAAAAGGATCATTTAACCTTATATAAAAATCAACTCTCTTTACCCATTGCCTTTGCCACTCAATCTATTTACACAGATGTAAACTTTAACAATCACACTCTAGATAATCAGGCTTTATTTATAAACCAGCTTGCTAATCTCAACTTGGATTACTTCTCCCAAATAGCATATGATAAAACAGATACTTCAGATGGTTTAACCAGCATCACAGGTTCTGCGAATGAAGATGCAAAGATTGATTATCAAATTGAGGTTCCTCAAAATAGTCAAGTCTATCTCTCTTTTTCAAATCTTCATTTTACAAACGATAAGCAAAAGAAAGTTGACATCATTGTCAATGGAGAAAAAAAGACTTTTACAACTGACAATGCATTTAATTTCTTTAATTTGGGTTATACTGAAGAACAAAAAACTTTCGATATCAGTGTTAGTTTTCCTGGAAATTCTCAAGTATCATTTGAATCACCGACCTTCTATCGTTTAGATACTCAGGCTCTTACTGAAGCAATCCAAAAAATTAAAGAACAACCTGTAGAAGTATCCACCTCTAAAAATAAAGTCTTTGCTACATACGAAGTTAAACAAGATACCTCTATTTTCTTCACTATTCCTTATGACAAAGGTTGGTCTGCATACCAAGATGGGAAAAAACTTGAAATCAAGCAGGCTCAGACTGGTTTTATGAAAGTTGATGTTCCAAAAGGAAAAGGCACCATTACACTTTCCTTTATCCCCAATGGTTTTGTTATTGGAGCAGCCTGCTCACTAACTGCCCTTCTTCTTTTTGGGATCTATAATCACAGACGAAATTTATCTAAGACAGAAAAAGATTGACCAATTCCTTGGCCAATCTTTTTAATCTTCTTCCATTTTCTTAGGTTGATAAGCTAGCATACCTAAAGCAGTAAAGAAAGCTAGAGTTATAATAAGGAAAATCACTTGATGATGAATATTTCCTGTCATAGAGATTGTTTGTCGTAAGCCTGATACAGAATAACTCATTGGTAACCAAGGATTGACACCTTTGAAGAAATCATTTGTCAAAGCAAGGGGATAGGTCCCTGCACTTGATGCTAACTGTAATAAAAGTAAAATAAGAGAGAAGAAAGCTCCAATACGGCTATTCCAAGTTGTTAAAGCTGTCACCATAGACATGAAAGCTAAACTTGTGATTATAATTAGAATCAAAGTCCTCATCTCATGGTTCGCAGTCAATCCAATAAGATGGACACCTCCATAAACTAAAACACCTGCTAAGACAGCTATAATACCATTTATTTCAGAGCGAGACTTCAACCAAGCCCAACGACTCTCTGGATGACGTCCAGAAGGCAACTTAGCAAAAATCATATTGGTAGATATAGCAGCAACAAAAAGAGCAACTGATATCATATAAGGAGCCATAGCAATCCCATTTACAGGAACTTGGTCATTATCTGTTTTTGAGAGAAGTAGAGGTTCAGATAATGTTTCTGCATTTTTAGATTCTGTTGAAGCTGATTTGAGTTGATTATTAGCATTGCCTAATCCTTGTCCTAATGAATCAACTCCCGTCTGTAAATCTTCAAGACTAGAGGTTAAGGTTGTTCCACCTTCTGCTAATTTTCCAGCACCATCTGCCAATTTATTAGCTCCATTCTCTAATTGAGAAGCACCTGAAAGTAACTGACTGGATTTGTCTGCTAATTGCCCAGATCCGGATTGTAATTTATCAACTCCTGCTATCAATTCTTGACTCTTTTGATTCAATTGATTGGAGCCAGTTGATAATTTTTCAATGCCAGATACTAATTCTGGAGTTTTTTCAACTAATTGACCAACTCCTGCTGTCAAGCTAGACGATTTTTGTGTCAAGGTATTTGAGCCTGAAACTAGTTGATCCAAACTACCTGTCAAGGTGGAGTTTTTTTCACTTAGTTGACTTGCGCCCTGAGAAACTTTATCAACACCTGCAGTATATGCATTTACACCTGATGTAATCGACTGACTAGCAGGAACTAATTTACTCGTCACTGCTCCCTGTATTTCTGTTAATCCACTTGACAATCCTGTCAAAGAAGTAGAAGCAATAGGTAATACTTGATTGGCTTGATTTTTTAATGTCGAAAGATTTGAAGATTGATTTTGTAAGTTTTCTAAACTTCCCTGTAAACCTTGTACTAAAGCTATAATTGACTGAGCCGATTGAATACTATCAGTCGAATTTTGAGATACAGAAGCGCTTATCTCAGCTTGTTGCTCACTTGTCAATGATTGATAAGCTGCTGTCGATTGAATATTTGCTAATGTAGCTGCTTTTTCAGACTGAGCACTTACTAGCATTTGATTAGAAAGAGATACTATACTTGATAAAACAGAATCTAATTGTTTTGTATCTCCAACATCAATATTTTGAATAGCTTGATTTAACTGATTCAGACCAGAAGATAATTGAGCAATTTGATCTTTTTGCTCAGACGAAGCATCTAACTTGCTAGAAAGTTGTTGAATCCCTTCACTTAATTGCTCCACACCCATTCGAAGTGTAGCTGATTGACTAGATAACTGATTCGCACCTGTTGCAAGATTTCCCACTCCATTTGTATAGGCACTAACACCAGATGAAAATTGATTAAGACCAGTATTGAGCTGAGAAACACCGCCAGTATAGGCCTCTACACCAGTATATAACTGATTGATTCCTCCTACTAATTCAGGACTTTTAGAAGCTAATTGACCTAATCCGCTATCTAATTTACTTACTGCACCAGTATATGTAACTAAACCACTATTAAAAGTCCCTAAGCCAAGATGAAGTTGTTCAACACCAGAAACATAAGCAGATAATCCTTTGGTAAACTGCTCCGTTCCATTTGAAAATGTTAAACTTGAATCTGCTAAAGAGTGTAGGTTAGTAGTCAATGTTTGACTTCCTGTCACTAACTGATTCGCTCCATCAGTTAATTTTTCACTACCAGAAGCTGCTTGACTCATACCATCCTTTAATTCGACCATCTTGTTAAATAAAGCTTTAGTATAGGTCTCAGTTACATTTGTAGAAACATTCTGCTTCAATTGTGTCATCGCAGAATCGCTCATCTTGCTAGCAATAAAACTATGACCACTTGAAGTCTGATAATCGATTTGCATTTGCTCTGGATGATTCGTTAAAATAGAAGCTGCTTTTTCAGATAAATCACTTGGTAAAGTCACTACCATATAGTAATTGCCATCTTCCAATCCCTTCTTTCCTTCATCTTCATCTACGAAATGAAAATCTAAGCTTTTATTTTCTTTTAAATTGGACACCATGTCTTCACCTATTGTCATTGTCTGTCCATTATAAGAAGCTTCCTTATCTTTATTGACAACTGCCACAGGTAGCTCTGATAATTTCCCATACGGATCCCACATAGATGATAAAAATATGATGTTGTATAGAGCTGGGATGAGAGAAATCCCTATCATTACAATGATAAAGGTCGGTTTTTTAAATATTGCTTTCCATTCTTTAAACATATTTTCTCCTTTTTTAAACATATTGTCTAAAATTTTGATATAATAGATTATACATCAAAAAATCAAAATTACAAGGTGGAAAATCATTTTTTTAGACATATCGTCTATTTTTGTATACAAGGAGGAATTATGAAAGAAAGTAATAAACGTTTAAAAACAAAGCGAATTATCGAAAATGCCATGGTTCAATTATTGATGGACCACCCCTTTGATCAAATTTCTACTGTCAAGCTAGCAGAAAAAGCCGAAATCAGTCGTTCCAGCTTTTACACTCACTACAAGGATAAGTATGATATGATTGAACATTACCAAAGTAAGCTCTTTCATACCTTTGAGTATATTTTCCAAAAACATGCCCATCATAAAAGAGATGCTATTTTAGAAGTATTTGAATATTTAGAGTCTGAACCACTCTTGGCTGCACTCTTATCTGAAAATGGGACAAAAGAAATTCAAAATTTCTTGAGAAATAAACTGCATATTATGCTTAGCACTGATCTTCAGAAACGTTTTATGCAACTACAACTAAATCCAATTGAACTCGAATATAGTAGCATTTATCTAACAAATGCCCTATTTGGTGTTTGCCAGACTTGGATTGCCCATGGAAAAAAAGAAAGTCCGCAAGAAATGACAGACTTCCTTATGAAAATGTTAGGTGATGTCAACTAAAAAAGAACACCGGGTAGTGTTCTTTTTATCTGACTCCGCCAGTAGGACTCGAACCTACGACATCATGATTAACAGTCATGCGCTACTACCAACTGAGCTATGGCGGATAAAATAGTCCGTACGGGATTCGAACCCGTGTTACCGCCGTGAAAAGGCGGTGTCTTAACCCCTTGACCAACGGACCATCTATCTGTAGCAGATATAACCATTATATCAATTTCTTACTGATTGTCAATCACTTTTTAGATTTTTTCTCTAGAATATCTTTTAGTTTACGAACTTTCAAACGAGTGATGGGACAGCGATGATCTTCATAAAAGACAACTTCTAGATTCTTTCGATCAATTTCTCTAACATTTCCAATATTGATTAGGAAAGATTTATGAGGAGAATAAAATCGCTGGGTATGTTTGTCCTTTTCCTGAATATCTGTCATGGTTCCATAGAACTCTTTGGCAAAATTCTTACCAATAATCCGCAACTTATGAGAAACACCTGTTGTTTCGATATACAAAATATCATGGTAAGGGATTTTCAAATCATTTCCCTTATAGTTGTAATCAAAATAGTCTACAACATCTTCGTTTTCAAGCAGCATACTCTTAGTGTAAAAAATACTCTGCTCGATACGTTTTTTGAACAATTCATCATTGATGTCTTTGTCTACAAAATCTAGAGCTGATACCTGGTATTTGTACGTTAAGGTAGCAAATTCAGATCGACTGGTAATAAAAACAATAATAGCATAAGGATTGTGATGACGGATAAACTGAGCCACTTCAAATCCCTTTTTCTCAATCCCGTGAATATCGATATCTAGGAAATAAAGCTGATTTACTTCATCATTTTCGATATATTCCTTAAACTCACGAACTTTTCCTGTTGTCTTGTAAGAAATAGGAATATTTGATTCCTCAGAGATTTCATTCAATATTCTCTCAAGTCTCACTTGATGCTCAATAACATCTTCTAAAATTAGTACTTTCATTCAAATTCCCTCTTAAATCTAATAATTTGTCTAAATGTGTTGTCTTCCATCTCTGTTTCCAAAATAATGTTGTCATACTTATCTAAAATCTCTTTGACATTATTAAGCCCTAGACCTCTATTTCTTCCCTTGGTAGAGAAACCTAAGGCAAATAAGTCCTCTGAAGGTGTCATAGTGATTTTACATGAATTCTGGATGACTATAACTGTCTCAAAATCCATTTTAATGACTGCAACTTCCATTTGTTTCAAATAACTATCCGCAGCACCTTCAACAGCATTATTTAATAGAATACTCATGATGCGAACAAGATCAAGTAAATCCATTGACAATCTAGTAATAACATCTTTTACTTCCAATGTAAACTCTACATCATTATTTCGTGCATATACAATTGATTGAGCAATCACACTTCGTAAAGCTGAGTCCTCTATACTGTTTAAATCAAAGTAAGTATACTTTTCTGACCTCAATTTTTGATTTGCTTTTACTAAGACTTCATTGTAAACCCTGTTAATTTCTTGTAAATCTCCACTGTCAATCGCCATTTGCATGCTGACAAGCATTCCTGCATAGTCATGACGAAAACCTCGAATTTCATTATACAAGCCCACAATTTCATCTGTATAATTCTGTAAATATTTTTGTTCAAATTTCTTTTGTTTTAGAGCAATCTCTTTTTCAACTTGAACTTTATGAGAGTTCATTGCAAAGAAGCACAATAACATACATATAAAAATAATTGCTGCTAAAATACTCCCAAAGCTATTTAAATGAGGAAAAGTACTAACAATATCTGAAATAAACAGTACAATATGTAAAGTGAAGAAAGCAACTATAACTTTTTTTAAAAAAGGATAGAGATAATCTTTGTCAAAATATTTAAGTTCTAGATTAAAATAGGTAATAATTTTGTCTATTACAAGATAGGTAATTAAATTAATTATGAAAAAGAATAATCTTTCATGTTGTTCTACAAGTAAGTCACCTGTAATAGATGATATAGTAACGGAAAAAAAAGTATGAGCACTTTGATACAATAGTGAAAATATTAAACTTAAAAATATATTTTTTGAGGAATCATACTTTTTAATAAATTTAAAATAGCAATAGAATAGAATTGGATAAAAATTCTTTAAAGTATAATGTAAAATCAGTATTAATTTATCAGAATCTATAAAAGAGAATATAAAAGCATAAATTAATTGAAATATAAAGAATATAAAACCAAAAATATATCTTTCTTTTTTAGAAATTTCACAAATTCGACTATAAATTTTACTGATTATAACACAAGTTAAGAATGCATCTAATATTCCTACCATAATATCCATTTTCTACTCCTTTATTTTCTCCTAAAAATAGGAATTTGCTTGAAAAGATCCATTAATCCTCTTTTATCTCCACCCCGAATCTCCTGCAATTCTGCCTCTGTTACTTCTTTAAATTGTTCCAATTTAACTGTGTTTTTCATAATAAAATCTCCTGTATTGTTTTTCTTGTAAATTAACTTACAAACCTATTATACAAAATGAAAATTATTTAAGAAAAATTTCTTCTCAACTGCACTGTTTTGTACCTGAAATGCACTTTTTTAAGAAAAAAGCTGGGAGTAATCCCAGCTTTTTCTCTAATGTACTGATCCCAGCAGGATTCGAACCTGCGACCGTTCGCTTAGAAGGCGAATGCTCTATCCAGCTGAGCTATGAGACCTAACATGACCATTCTATCAAAAAATAAGAGGTAAGTCAATCTTCTATTTATGATAAGGGGATCCCTGCTGAATGGTAAAAGCACGATAAATTTGTTCAACAAGAACTAATCTCATTAACTGATGTGGCAAGGTCAAACGTCCAAAGCTAACAGAGAGATTAGCACGATGCTTCACAGCAGGGAATAGTCCCAGACTCCCACCAATAATAAATGTAAGGGTAGAAAATCCCTTTATGGGAGCTTGTTCTAACTGCTTACTGAATTCCTCTGAAGAGAGAGTTTTTCCTTCAATTGCTAACACAACGACAAAATCTCTTTCTCCAACTTTAGAAAGAATTCGATTTCCCTCTATTTCTAATATTTTGTAATTTTCTGACTCACTTGCCTTATCTGGAGTTTTTTCATCAGCTAACTCAATGATTTCTACAGTGGCAAAACGAGATATACGTTTACTATATTCAGCAATGCCATCTTTAAGATATTTTTCCTTCAGTTTTCCAACTGTTACAATTTTTATTTTCATTCTTCTATTCTAACATATTCACACTTTATTTCACATCTTATTCACAAAGAATTATCTAGTAAAACTAGCAAATTCACAGAAAAAAGCGAGTTATCCACAACTTGTGTAAAACTTCTACCTTTAAGCTTGAATTAAGTTAATAGATTTATACTTTAATCAAATAAAAAACAAACGGAGGCGTTTATGAAACACTTACAAAAATTTTACAAAAAAGGAGTTACCTTTCTTATCATCATTCTGATAGGATTTTTGAGTGGTGCCCTAGGAAGTTTTGTGACACTGCAACTTTATCAAAAACAAGTAAGTCAAGCCACAAATAACACTACAAACACTGTTACTCAGACTTCCTACAAAAATGAAAATGCAACAACTCAGGCCGTTAATAAGGTAAAAGATGCCGTTGTGTCGGTCATCACTTATTCATCAAATCGACAAAATAGTGTTTTTGGAAATGACGAGACAGATACGGATACCGACTCTCAACAGGTAGCAAGTGAAGGTTCTGGTGTTATTTACAAAAAGAATGGGAAAGATGCCTACCTTGTGACAAATACCCACGTTATTAAAGGAGCTTCAAAAGTTGATATCCGTTTAGCAGACGGTACAAAAGTTCCTGGTGAAATTGTCGGTTCTGATACGTTCTCTGATATTGCTGTCGTAAAAATTTCTTCAGAAAAAGTCACAACCGTAGCAGAATTTGGAGATTCTAGCAAGCTTAATGTCGGAGAAACTGCAATCGCAATTGGTAGTCCTCTGGGCTCAGAATATGCCAATACAGTTACCCAAGGAATCATTTCAAGTCTCAATCGAAATGTCTCTCTAAAATCTCAAGATGGTCAAGCGATTTCTACAAAAGCTATTCAGACAGATACTGCTATTAACCCTGGTAACTCTGGTGGTCCACTTGTAAACATTCAGGGCCAAGTTATCGGGATTACATCAAGTAAAATTGCAAGTAATGGTGGAACCTCTGTCGAAGGTCTTGGTTTTGCAATCCCATCAAATGATGCTCAAAATATTATTAAACAGCTTGAAAGTGACGGTAAAGTGACTCGCCCTGCTCTTGGAATTCAAATGGTTAATTTAGCTAATATTGGAGCTAGTGATCTTAGAAAACTCAATATTCCAAGTAGCGTAACTTCTGGTGTAGTGGTAAAATCTGTTCAAAGTAATATGCCTGCATCTGGTCACCTTGAAAAATACGACGTTATTACCAAAGTTGACGACAAGGAGATTTCTTCGTCAACAGATTTACAGAGTGCTCTTTACAACCATTCTATCGGAGACACCATTAAAATCACCTACTATCGGAATGGGAAAGAGGAGACTACAACTGTTAAACTAGATAAAAGTACAAGTGATTTAGAATCTTAATTGACATCAGTGTAAAGAAAACTTTACATATAATAAAAGATATGTTAGTGTAGAATCATGGAAAAATTTGAAATGATTTCTATCTCGGAAATACAAAAAAATCCCTATCAACCTCGAAAAGAATTTAATGCAGATAAACTAAGGGAATTGGCTGAGTCAATCAAAGAAAATGGGGTCATCCAACCCATCATCGTTCGTCAATCTCCTGTAATTGGTTATGAAATCCTTGCAGGAGAGAGACGATATCGGGCTTCTCTCTTGGCTGGTCTGACTTCTATTCCAGCCGTTGTGAAACACCTCTCAGATCAGGAAATGATGATTCAGTCTATCATTGAGAATTTACAGAGAGAAAACTTGAATCCGGTTGAAGAGGCACGCGCCTACGAATCTTTGGTAGAAAAAGGATTTACTCACACTGAGATAGCGGATAAAATGGGAAAATCTCGTCCTTATATCACTAATTTTATTCGTTTGCTTTCCCTACCAGAGCATATCTTATCTGAAGTAGAAAATGGAAAAATTTCTCAAGCTCATGCACGTTCACTAGTTGGTTTGGATAAAGAGCGACAGGAATATTTCTTTCAACTAATCAAAAATGAAGATATCTCTGTGAGAAAGTTAGAAGCACTTCTTACAGAGAAAAAACAAAAGAAGCAGAAAAAAATTGATTCTTTCATTAAAGATGAGGAAGATAAATTAAAAAAACAACTTGGATTGAATGTAGAAATTAAACTTTCTACAAAAGATACTGGAAAGATTGTTATTTCTTTTTCAAGTCAAGAAGAATATGACAGAATTATCAACAGCCTGCAATAAGGCTGTTCTTTTATTTTCTTAATCAACAATTTTATCCACTAATTTTTTTAGCAAAAGACTTACTAAATCAAGGTTTTTGCTATTTATCCCCAATCTGTGGATAAAAAATATAAACATTGTGGATTCTTTTCCACAGATTGTGGAAAAATGGTAGCATCTATGGTAAAATAAGTCTAACAGTAAACCTTTTTACATCAAATATAGCAAAGGAGGGGATAATCGGTGAAAGAAAAACAATTTTGGAATCAAATCTTGGAATTAGCTCAAGAAAGATTGACACGTTCTATGTACGATTTCTACGCCACACCTGCTGAACTCATAAAAGTGGAGGGAAATGTAGCTACTATCTTTTTACCTAGACCTGAAATGGAAATGGTTTGGAAAAAACAACTCAAAGATATCATTGTAGCTGCTGGTTTTGAAGTTTATGATACTGAAATAAAAACTCAATTTGTCTTAACAAAGCCTGAGGAAGAATCTTCAACCTATGTCATGGATTCTGAAAATAGCAATCATTATGTTGCTTCACAGACCAATCTTGCTATTCCATATTCTGAAACAGGATTGAAGGAAAAATATACCTTTGATAACTTTATTCAAGGAGATGGGAATATCTGGGCTAAGTCTGCTGCTCTGGCTGTTTCCGAAGACCTCGCCTTGACTTATAATCCCCTTTTCATTTATGGTGGTCCTGGACTAGGGAAAACCCACTTACTGAATGCTATCGGAAATGAAATTCTAAAAAATATTCCTGAAGCTCGGGTTAAGTATATTCCTGCTGAAAGTTTTATCAATGATTTTCTTGAACACCTGAGACTTGGGGAAATGGAAAAATTTAAAAAAACTTACCGAAGCCTTGATCTCTTACTAATTGATGATATCCAATCTCTCAGTGGTAAAAAGGTTGCAACTCAAGAAGAATTTTTCAATACCTTCAATGCTCTTCATAGCAATCAAAAACAAATCGTTCTGACTAGTGACCGAAGTCCTAAACATTTAGAGGGCCTTGAGGAAAGACTTGTCACGCGCTTTAGCTGGGGCTTGACTCAAAATATCACACCACCTGACTTTGAGACACGTATCGCCATTCTTCAAAGTAAAACGGAACATTTGGACTATAATTTTCAAAGCGATACACTAGAATACCTAGCTGGTCAATTCGATTCAAATGTTCGAGAACTTGAAGGAGCAATCAACGATATCACTTTAATTGCCAGAGTAAAGAAGATTAAAGACATCACTATTGATATCGCTGCTGAAGCTATCAGAGCTCGCAAACAAGATGTTAGCCAACTGCTAGTCATTCCAATTGACAAAATCCAAACTGAAGTTGGTAATTTTTATGGAGTGAGTGTCAAAGAAATGAAGGGGACGAGACGAGTTCAAAACATAGTTTTGGCGCGTCAAGTTGCTATGTATCTAGCTAGAGAACTGACAGATAATAGTCTTCCAAAAATCGGAAAAGAATTCGGAGGAAAGGATCACACCACCGTTATTCATGCCCATGCTAAAATTAAATCCTTGATTGACGAAGACGATAATTTACGTTTAGAAATAGAAGCAATCAAAAAGAAAATTAAGTAGCTTGTGGATAACTTTTCCTTTCTTATCTTTTTTATCCACATTTTTTAAACAAGCTAAAAAGCTTGAAGTCATTAAATAGAAATCAGTTTTCCACAGAATTCACACACCCTATTATTTCTATTATCCTTCTAATACTAAAAATAAATAAAGGAGAATCCATGATTCATTTTTCAATTAATAAAAATTTATTTCTACAAGCCTTAAATACCACAAAACGAGCAATTAGCTCCAAAAATGCTATTCCAATTTTATCAACCATCAAAATTGATGTTACCAATGAAGGAATTACTTTAATTGGATCAAATGGTCAAATTTCCATTGAAAATTTCATTTCTCAAAAGAATGAAGATGCAGGTCTTTTGATTACTTCCTTAGGTTCGATTCTTCTTGAAGCTTCTTTCTTTATCAATGTTGTATCTAGTCTTCCAGATATAACGCTAGATTTCAAAGAAATTGAACAAAAACAAATTGTCTTAACAAGTGGAAAATCAGAAATCACCCTAAAAGGAAAAGATAGCGAACAATATCCACGAATCCAAGAAATTTCAGCAAGCACTCCTTTGGTTCTTGAAACCAAACTACTCAAGAAAATTATCAATGAAACAGCTTTTGCTGCAAGTACGCAAGAAAGTCGTCCAATTTTAACAGGTGTTCACTTCGTATTGAGCCAACACAAGGAACTAAAAACAGTTGCAACAGACTCTCATCGCCTTAGCCAGAAAAAATTGACTCTTGAAAAAAATGGCGATGATTTCGATGTGGTGATTCCTAGTCGCTCTCTACGCGAATTTTCAGCTGTATTCACGGATGATATTGAAACTGTGGAGATTTTCTTTGCCAATAATCAAATCCTCTTTAGAAGCGAAAATATTAGCTTCT
This sequence comes from Streptococcus oralis, assembly GCF_001578705.1. GTDB lineage: Bacteria > Bacillota > Bacilli > Lactobacillales > Streptococcaceae > Streptococcus > Streptococcus oralis_J. The sequence continues at coordinate 441,564 of NZ_KQ969038.1, forward strand.
ACACTCGTCTCCTAGAAGGAAACTATCCTGATACGGATCGTTTGATTCCAACAGACTTTAACACAACAATTACTTTTGATGTGGTAAACTTGCGTCAGTCAATGGAGCGTGCTCGTCTTTTATCAAGTGCGACTCAAAATGGTACTGTGAAGCTTGAAATTAAAGGTGGAGTTGTTAGTGCCCATGTTCACTCTCCAGAAGTTGGTAAAGTAAACGAAGAAATCGATACGGAGCAGGTGACTGGGGATGATTTGACCATTAGTTTCAACCCGACTTACTTGATTGATTCTCTCAAGGCTTTAAATAGCGAAAAGGTGACTATTAGCTTTATCTCAGCTGTTCGTCCATTTACTCTTGTACCAGCAGATACTGACGAAGATTTCATGCAGCTTATCACACCAGTTCGAACAAATTAAGTGAAAGAGGTTGAGCCTAGCTCGCCTCTTTTATGATATAATCGAAAAAGAAAAGGAGAGTAGTATGTATCAAGTTGGAAATTTTGTTGAGATGAAAAAACCACATGCTTGTACAATTAAGTCAACAGGTAAAAAAGCCAATCGTTGGGAAATTACACGTGTAGGGGCAGATATCAAAATCAAATGTAGTAATTGTGACCACCTTGTCATGATGAGTCGCCATGATTTTGAACGAAAAATGAATAAGATTATTGACTAAGAACCCTTAGTTAGAGAGTTAGCAAGTTTTCCCTTTTTGTGTTATAATGTTAGGGATTGAAATGAGAACGGAGAATGAGAAACTATGGCTTTAACAGCAGGTATCGTTGGTTTGCCAAACGTTGGTAAATCAACCCTTTTTAATGCAATTACAAAAGCAGGAGCAGAGGCAGCAAACTACCCATTTGCGACTATTGATCCAAATGTTGGGATGGTAGAAGTTCCAGATGAACGCCTACAAAAACTAACGGAAATGATTACTCCTAAAAAGACAGTTCCAACAACTTTTGAATTTACAGATATTGCAGGGATTGTAAAAGGCGCATCAAAAGGAGAAGGTTTAGGAAATAAATTCTTGGCCAATATCCGTGAAGTGGACGCGATTGTTCACGTAGTTCGTGCTTTTGATGATGAAAATGTTATGCGCGAGCAAGGACGTGAAGACGCCTTTGTGGATCCACTTGCAGATATTGATACCATTAACCTGGAGTTGATTCTTGCTGACTTAGAATCAGTTAATAAACGCTATGCGCGTGTAGAAAAGATGGCACGCACGCAAAAAGATAAGGAATCTGTGGCAGAATTCAACGTCCTTCAAAAGATTAAGCCTGTTCTTGAAGATGGAAAATCAGCTCGTACCATTGAGTTCACAGATGAGGAACAAAAGGTTGTTAAAGGCCTCTTCCTTTTAACCACTAAACCAGTTCTTTATGTTGCCAATGTGGATGAGGATGTGGTTTCAGATCCAGACTCTATCGACTATGTCAAACAAATTCGTGAATTTGCAGCGACAGAAAATGCAGAGGTAGTTGTTATTTCCGCGCGTGCTGAGGAAGAAATTTCTGAGTTAGACGATGAAGATAAGCAAGAGTTTCTTGAAGCACTTGGCTTGACAGAATCAGGCGTTGACAAGTTGACTCGTGCAGCTTACCACTTACTTGGACTGGGAACTTACTTCACAGCTGGTGAAAAAGAAGTTCGCGCTTGGACCTTTAAGCGTGGCATGAAAGCTCCTCAAGCAGCTGGTATTATCCACTCAGACTTTGAAAAAGGCTTTATTCGTGCAGTAACCATGTCATATGAGGATCTAGTGAAATACGGATCTGAAAAAGCTGTAAAGGAAGCTGGACGCTTGCGTGAAGAAGGAAAAGAATATATCGTTCAAGATGGCGATATCATGGAATTCCGCTTTAATGTCTAATAACATTTAACAAATAGTGTCAATTAGGTTGGAAAAAAATTCCAACCCTTTTGGCTTTTGAAAGGAAAAATAAATGACCAAATTACTTGTAGGATTGGGAAATCCAGGGGATAAATATTTTGAAACCAAACACAATGTTGGCTTTATGTTGATTGACCAACTAGCTAAAAAACAAAATGTCACCTTTACACACGACAAGATATTTCAAGCTGACCTAGCATCTTTTTTCCTTAATGGCGAAAAAATTTATCTTGTCAAACCAACGACGTTTATGAATGAAAGCGGGAAAGCTGTTCATGCTTTATTGACTTACTATGGTTTGGATATTGAAGATTTACTCGTCATTTACGATGATCTTGACATGGAAGTTGGGAAAATTCGTTTAAGATCAAAGGGCTCAGCAGGTGGCCATAATGGTATCAAGTCTATTATTCAACATATAGGTACTCAGGTCTTCAACCGTGTTAAAATAGGTATTGGAAGACCTAAAAAAGGTATGTCAGTTGTTCACCATGTTTTAAGTAAGTTTGATCAGGATGACTATGTAGGTATTTTACAGTCAATTGACAAGGTTGACGATGCTGTAAATTACTATTTACAAGAGAAAAACTTTGAGAAAACAATGCAGAGGTATAATGGCTAAATGGTGACTTTATTAGATTTATTCTCAGAAAATAATCAGATAAAAAAATGGCATCAAAATCTTACAGATAAGAAAAGACAACTAATACTAGGTCTGTCAACTTCTACCAAGGCTCTTGCAATTGCAAGTAGTCTAAAAAAAGAAAATAAGATTGTGTTATTGACATCGACTTATGGAGAAGCGGAACGAATTATCAGTGATCTTCTTTCTATCTTAGGAGAGGAATTAGTCTATCCATTTTTGGTAGATGACTCTCCTATGGTAGAGTTTTTGATGTCTTCACAAGAAAAAATCATCTCACGGGTTGAAGCTTTGCGTTTTTTTAGTGATCCGTCTAAGAAAGGGATTTTAGTTTGTAATATCGCAGCGAGTCGATTGATTTTACCTTCTCCGACTAGATTTAAAGAAAGTATTATAAAAATTGCAGTTGGTGAAGAATCTGACCAACATGACCTTATTCACAAATTAAAGGAAATCGGTTATCGAAAAGTTACTCAAGTACAGACTCAAGGGGAGTTTAGTATTCGAGGAGATATTTTAGATATTTTTGAGATGTCTCAGTTAGAACCTTTCCGAATTGAGTTTTTTGGTGATGAAGTAGATGGTATTCGTACTTTTGAAGTCGAGACACAATTATCGAAGGAAAATCAAACAGAACTTGCCATCTTTCCAGCTAGTGATATGCTTTTGAGAGAAAAGGATTATCAACGAGGTCAGTCAGCTTTAGAAAAGCAAATTTCGAAGACTCAATCGCCGATTTTGAAATCCTATTTAGAAGAAATTTTGTCAAGTTTTCATCAAAAACAAGTACATTCAGATAGTCGAAAGTTTTTGTCCTTATGTTATGATAAAACATGGACTGTATTTGATTATATTGAAAAAGATACACCAGTATTCTTTGATGACTATCAAAAATTGATGAATCAGTATGAAGCCCTTGAAAGAGAATTAGCGCAATACTTTACAGAAGATTTACAGAATGGTAAATCATTTTCTGAGATGCAGTATTTTGCAGATACAGAGCAAACCTATAAAAAACGAAGTCCAGTGACCTTTTTTTCTAATCTTCAAAAGGGTTTAGGGAATCTCAAGTTTGATCACATTTATCAATTTAATCAATACCCTATGCAAGAATTTTTCAATCAGTTCTCTTTTCTTAAAGAAGAAATTGAGCGATACAAAAAAATGGACTACACCATTGTTTTGCAGTCTAGCAATTCAATGGGAAGTAAAACATTGGAGGATGTTTTAGAGGAATACCAGATCAAATTGGATTCTAGAGATAAGTCAAGTATCTGTAAAGAATCTGTAAACTTGATTGAGGGTAATCTAAGACATGGTTTTCATTTTGTAGATGAAAAAATTCTCTTGATTACTGAACATGAGATTTTTCAAAAGAAATTAAAACGTCGTTTTCGAAGACAACATACGTCAAATGCAGAGCGATTAAAAGATTATAATGAACTTGAAAAAGGGGACTACGTTGTTCACCATATCCATGGAATTGGTCAATATCTAGGGATTGAAACAATTGAAATCAAAGGGATCCACCGTGATTATGTCAGTGTTCAATACCAAAATGGGGATCAAATCTCCATCCCAGTAGAACAGATTCATCTATTGTCTAAATACGTTTCAAGTGATGGTAAAGCGCCAAAACTTAATAAATTAAATGATGGTCATTTCAAAAAGGTCAAGCAAAAAGTTAAGAACCAGGTAGAGGATATAGCTGACGATTTAATTAAACTCTATTCTGAGCGTAGTCAGTTGAAGGGTTTTGCTTTCTCAGCTGATGATGATGATCAACATGCTTTTGATGATGCCTTCCCTTATGTTGAAACGGATGATCAACTTCGTAGTATTGAGGAAATTAAGAGAGATATGCAGGATTCTCATCCCATGGATCGACTTTTAGTTGGGGATGTTGGTTTTGGGAAGACTGAGGTTGCAATGCGTGCAGCATTTAAGGCTGTCAATGATCACAAACAGGTGGTCGTTCTAGTTCCGACGACGGTTTTAGCTCAACAGCACTATACCAATTTTAAGGAACGATTCCAAAATTTTGCAGTTAATATTGATGTGTTGAGTCGCTTTAGAAGTAAAAAAGAGCAGGCAGAGACACTTGAAAAATTAAAAAATGGTCAAGTCGATATTTTGATTGGAACGCATCGTGTTTTATCAAAAGATGTTGTGTTTTCAGATTTGGGATTGATGATTATTGATGAGGAACAACGATTTGGTGTCAAGCATAAGGAAACTTTGAAAGAACTGAAAAAACAAGTAGATGTTCTAACCTTGACAGCAACGCCAATTCCTCGTACTCTCCACATGTCTATGCTGGGCATCCGAGATTTGTCTGTTATTGAAACTCCTCCAACCAATCGCTATCCAGTGCAAACTTATGTTTTAGAAAAGAATGATAGTGTGGTTCGTGATGCTGTCTTGCGTGAAATGGAGCGTGGAGGTCAAGTTTACTATCTTTACAATAAAGTTGACACGATTGACCAGAAGGTTTCAGAGTTACAGGAGTTGATTCCAGAGGCTTCGATTGGGTATGTTCATGGACAAATGAGTGAAATTCAGTTGGAAAACACTTTATTGGACTTTATTGAAGGACAATATGATATTTTGGTGACAACTACTATTATTGAAACAGGAGTCGACATTCCGAACGCCAATACCTTATTTATTGAAAATGCAGACCATATGGGCTTGTCAACCTTGTATCAATTAAGAGGAAGAGTCGGTCGTAGTAATCGTATTGCTTATGCCTATCTTATGTATCGTCCAGAAAAATCAATCAGTGAAGTATCTGAGAAGAGATTAGAAGCGATTAAGGGATTTACAGAATTAGGGTCAGGATTTAAGATTGCGATGCGAGATCTTTCTATTCGCGGAGCAGGGAATCTCCTAGGAAAGTCCCAGTCTGGTTTCATTGATTCTGTTGGTTTTGAATTGTATTCGCAGTTACTAGAGGAAGCTATTGCTAAACGTAACGCCAATGGGAACAAAAGAACCAAAGGAAATGCTGAGTTGATTTTACAAATTAATGCTTATCTTCCTGACACATATATTTCTGATCAACGACATAAGATTGAAATTTACAAAAAAATTCGTCAAATTGACAATCGTGTCAACTACGAAGAACTACAAGAAGAATTGATGGATCGCTTTGGAGAATACCCAGATGTAGTAGCATATCTTTTAGAGATTGGTTTGGTCAAGTCATATTTTGACAAGGTATTTGTAGAACGTGTGGAAAGAAAGGAAAATAAGATTACAGTTCAATTTGAAAAAGTCACTCAACGACTATTCTTGGCTCAAGATTATTTTAAAGCCTTATCCGCAACGAACTTAAAGGCAGCTATAGCTGAGAATAAGGGATTAATGGAAGTCGTATTCGATGTCCGAAACAAGAAGGATTATGAAATTTTAGAAGGTTTGCTGATTTTTGGAGAAAGTTTATTAGAGATAAAAGAATCAAAGGAAGCAAATCTTATTTGACATTTTTCTTCTATAAAAAGGATAAAAATGGTACAATAATAATTTGAGGTAATAAAAATGAGATTAGACAAGTATTTAAAAGTATCACGAATTATTAAGCGCCGCACAGTCGCAAAAGAAGTAGCAGATAAAGGTAGAATCAAGGTGAATGGAATCTTGGCCAAAAGTTCAACGGATTTGAAAGTTGATGACCAAGTTGAAATTCGCTTTGGAAATAAGTTGTTGCTTGTTAAAGTACTAGAGATGAAAGATAGTACGAAAAAAGAAGATGCAGCAGGCATGTATGAAATTATCAGTGAAACACGGGTAGAAGAAAATGTCTAAAAATATTGTACAGATGAACAATCCTTTTATTCAAAATGAGCACCAACGTCGTCGTTACCTGATGAAGGAAAGACAAAAGAGGAATCGCTTTATGGGTTGGGTTCTTATTTTGATGATTTTGTTGTTTATTTTACCAACTTATAACTTGGCCCAAAGCTATAATCAGTTATTACAACGTCGTCAGCAATTGACAGAGTTGAAAGAGCAGTACAAAACTCTTAGTGATGAAAAGGATAAGGAATCTGCTTTTGCTGCAAAGTTGAAAGATGAAGACTATGTAGCAAAATATGCACGCGCCAAGTACTATTACTCAAAGAAACGAGAAGCAATTTATACAATTCCTGATTTGCTTCCGAGGTAAAGTCATGGAAAATTTATTAGAAGTTGTTGAGCAGTTTTTAAGTTTATCAGATGAAAAATTAGAGGAATTAGCAACTAAAAATCATTTATTACGAGTACAAGAAGAAAGGGAAGGGAAGAATGCGTAAGTTCTTAGTAGTGTTATCACTACTATCTGTTTTTATCATAACTTCAAGAGTAGTTAGCACGGAAAAACAGCTTCCTTACTCTTCACAAGAAATTTATTATCTAACTGAGTCTGATCATGGATTTTACTATAAAGAAGCCCTTGAATCGCCAATGGTTTATGGAGAAACAGCTGTCTATTCTAATGAAGATCTTGTAAAGGAGTCTGGTAAATTGACTCCTGGAACAACCTTTAAAATCGTAGAATGGCGTTTGAATAGACAAGGTATTCCTGTTTTTAAATTAGACAATCACCAGTTTATCCTTGCAGATAAGCGCTTAGTCTATGATCAAAGTCAAGTTCAAACTCAAAATAGACAAGTATGGTTGGACCCGGGTTTTGTCATCTATAACAGTCCTTATGTTGCTAAAGAAATTTCTTCATCCCTCTCTCCCTATCAACGCGTAACAGTGGATAGAACCCTCTTTGCTGAGGGACAAGAATTTCTTCATATTGATCAAGTTGGGTGGGTATCCAAAGAGTTCGTCTCAGAAGAAGACAATCGTATCCAGAAGGTTCAAGAAGTTTTATCAAACAACTATCAGAATGAAAATTATTCTATTTATGTTAAACAGCTGAGTACAGGAAAAGAAGCTGGGGTGAATGAAGACAGCAAACTCTATGCGGCCAGCATCTTGAAGCTAGCCTATCTTTATTACGCTCAAGATAAGATAAATCAAGGGGAATATACGCTGAACAGTAACTTCAAGTATATCCCAGAGGTAAATAGCTTTCCCGGATCCTATAAACCAGAAGGTAGCGGTAGTTTACCTAAAACAGGAGACAACAAAGACTACAGCCTCCAACAATTAATTACTAAGGTAACAAAGGAGTCTGACAATGTTGCTCATAATATTTTGGGTTATTATGTGACCAATCAATCTGACGGGGCTTTTAAAGAAAAAATGTCTACCATTATGGGTGAAGATTGGGATGTGAATGATAAATTGACTTCTTCAAAAATGGCTGGAAAGGTCATGGAAGCTATTTATAATCAGAATGGCTTTGTACTAGAGTCTCTAAGCAAGACGAATTTTGATAACCAACGAATTGCGAAAGGTGTTTCGGTTAAGGTAGCTCATAAAATTGGAGATGCTGACGAGTTCAAACATGATACTGCCATTGTCTTTACAGACTCACCTTTCGTTCTCTCTATTTTCACTAAAAATTCTGATTATGACACCATTGCTAAGATAGCCAAGGATGTCTATGAGGTTCTAAAATGAGGGAGCAGGATTTTTTAAATCATTTTCTCCAAAAAGAGTATTTCAAAAAACATTCTAAGGTCGTATTAGCTCTGTCTGGTGGATTGGATTCGATGTTTTTATTCCATCTATTGTCTACTTATCAAAATGAGTTGGAAATTGAGCTGATTGTAGCACATGTCAATCACAAGCAGAGAAGTGAGTCTGACTGGGAGGAAAATGAACTAAGGAAGTTAGCTGATGCAGCTGAACTTCCTATTTATATCACAAGTTTTTCAGGAGACTTTTCAGAAGCGCGTGCTCGAGAGTTTCGCTATGATTTTTTTAGAAAAATCATGAAAGAGGTTGGAGCGACTGCCTTGGTCACTGCCCACCATGCAGATGATCAGGTTGAAACGATTTTGATGCGGTTCATTCGCGGAAGTAGGCTACGTCATTTGACAGGAATAAAAGAAAGTCAAGTAGTTGATGATATTGAAATCCTCCGTCCCTTGTTGCATTTTCATAAAAAGGATTTTCCACCAATTGTTCATTTCGAAGATCAAACAAATCAGGAAAATACCTATTTTCGCAATCGCATTCGGAATAGGTATTTACCAGAACTTGAAAAAGAAAATCCTCGTCTTAAATCCGCCCTTTTAGATTTAGGAAGGGAGATTTCAGATTACCAAGTAGCCATAACGGAGCTTTCTAAACAGATTGATGTGGAAGATTTGAATGAGCTCTTTTCATTCTCACAACAAACTCAAGGAGTCTTGCTCCAGAACTATCTTAATCAATTTCCAGACTTAAATCTGACGAAGGCTCAGTTTGCTGAAGTTCGACAGATTTTAGCAACGAAAAGTCAGTATCGTCATTCTCTTAAAAATGGCTATGAATTGATAAAAGAGTATCAATATTTTCGAGTTTGCAAAATCAGTCCACAGGCTGATGAAAAGGAAGATGAACTTGTGTTACACTATCAAAATCAAGTTCGATATATGGGTCATTTATTTTCCTTTGGCATTCCTATTGAAGGGGACGCTGTTCAAAAAATAATAGTTTCACGGGAAACACCTGTATATATTAGATGTCGAAAATCTGGCGATGTTCTTATTCTGAATGGGCATCGAAAGAAACTGAGACGTTTATTTATAGATTTGAAAATCCCTATTGAAAAACGAAAAACAACCCCTATTATTGAGCAATTTGGAGAAATTGTCTCAATTTTAGGAATTGCTATCAGTGATTTGAGTAAAAACACGAAAAATGATATAATGAACACTGTACTTTATATAGAAAAAATAGATAGGTAAAAAGATGTTAGAACACGATATTAAAAAAATCCTCGTTTCACATGATGAAATTACAGAAGCAGCTAAAAAGCTAGGTGCGCAACTAACAAAAGAATATGAGGGGAAAAATCCAATTCTTGTTGGAATTTTGAAAGGATCGATTCCTTTTATGGCTGAATTGGTCAAACATATTGATACGCATATTGAGATGGACTTCATGATGGTATCTAGCTACCATGGTGGAACAGCAAGTAGTGGTGTGATCAATATCAAGCAAGACGTGACTCAAGATATCAAGGGAAGACATATTCTATTTGTAGAAGATATCATCGATACAGGTCAAACTTTGAAGAATTTGAAAGATATGTTTATTGCAAGAGAGGCAGCTTCGGTTAAAATTGCGACTTTGTTGGACAAACCAGAGGGACGTGTTGTTGAAATTGAAGCGGATTATACTTGCTTTACTATTCCAAATGAGTTTGTTGTAGGATATGGTTTGGACTACAAAGAAAATTATCGTAATCTTCCTTATGTTGGAGTGTTGAAAGAGGAAGTTTATTCAAATTAGAAAGAGCATTCTTTAATGAAAAAACAAAATAATGGTTTAGTTAGAAATCCATTTCTATACTTGTTAATTATCTTCTTCCTTGTGACAGGGTTCCAGTATTTTTACTCTGGAAATACTGCTGGACGAAGCGAAAAAATTAACTATACAGAATTGGTAAAAGAAATTACAGCAGACAATGTAAAAGAATTGACCTATCAGCCAAATGGTAGCATCATTGAGGTGTCTGGTGTTTATAAAAATCCTAAGACTAGTAAAGAAGAAACAGGGATTCAATTTTTCACTCCTACTGCTACAAAAGTAGAAAGATTCTCAAGTACCATTCTTCCGTCGGATTCAACAGTTTCAGAATTGCAAAAACTTGCTTCTGAACATCAGGCTGAGGTAACGGTTAAACATGAGAGTTCAAGTGGTATGTGGATCAATATCCTTGTCTCTGTTGTGCCATTTGCTATTCTCTTCTTCTTCCTATTTTCTATGATGGGAAATATGGGAGGAAATAATAGTCGAAATCCAATGAGTTTTGGACGTAGCAAGGCCAAAGCTGCTAACAAAGAAGATATCAAGGTACGATTCTCAGATGTTGCAGGTGCCGAGGAAGAAAAACAAGAATTAGTCGAAGTTGTTGAATTCCTAAAAGATCCAAAACGATTTACAAAGCTTGGTGCGCGTATTCCTGCGGGTGTTCTTTTGGAGGGACCTCCCGGGACAGGTAAGACTTTACTTGCTAAGGCAGTTGCTGGGGAAGCAGGAGTTCCATTCTTTAGCATCTCAGGTTCTGACTTTGTAGAAATGTTTGTCGGAGTTGGTGCAAGTCGTGTTCGTTCCCTTTTTGAGGATGCAAAAAAAGCAGCGCCAGCTATCATCTTTATCGATGAAATTGATGCTGTTGGTCGCCAACGTGGTGTCGGCCTCGGTGGAGGAAATGATGAACGTGAACAAACCTTGAACCAACTCTTGATTGAAATGGATGGTTTTGAGGGCAATGAAGGAATTATCGTTATCGCTGCGACAAACCGTTCAGATGTTCTAGATCCAGCTCTTCTCCGTCCAGGACGTTTCGATAGAAAAGTCTTGGTTGGTCGCCCTGATGTTAAAGGTCGTGAGGCAATTTTGAAAGTTCACGCTAAAAACAAACCTCTAGCAGATGATGTTGATTTGAAATTAGTGGCTCAACAAACCCCAGGTTTTGTTGGTGCTGACTTGGAAAATGTTCTAAACGAGGCCGCCTTGGTTGCAGCCCGTCGCAACAAGTCAGTCATTGATGCTTCAGATATTGATGAGGCAGAGGACAGAGTGATTGCTGGTCCATCTAAGAAAGATAAAACAGTATCACAAAGAGAACGTGAATTGGTTGCCTACCACGAGGCTGGACATACAATTGTTGGTTTAGTCTTGTCAAATGCTCGTGTTGTTCATAAAGTGACCATCGTGCCACGTGGACGTGCAGGCGGATACATGATTGCACTTCCTAAAGAAGATCAAATGCTTCTTTCTAAAGAAGATATGAAAGAGCAATTGGCAGGTTTGATGGGTGGTCGTGTAGCTGAAGAGATTATCTTTAATGTCCAAACTACAGGAGCTTCAAATGACTTTGAACAAGCTACTCAGATGGCGCGTGCAATGGTCACTGAATATGGTATGAGTGAAAAACTTGGCCCAGTTCAATACGAAGGAAATCATGCTATGTTTGGTGCACAAAGTCCTCAAAAATCAATTTCAGAGCAAACAGCCTATGAGATTGATGAGGAAGTGCGTTCATTATTAAATGAAGCACGAAACAAAGCAGCTGAAATTATTCAATCAAATCGTGAAACCCACAAGTTGATTGCAGAAGCCTTGTTGAAATACGAAACATTGGATAGTACACAGATTAAATCTCTTTACGAAACAGGAAAAATGCCTGAGACTGTAGAAGAGGAATCTCATGCACTATCTTATGATGAAGTAAAATCAAAAATGAGTGAAGAAAAATAACCCCAGAGAGGCCATGCCTCTCTTTTTGTGTGCAGTTGAGAGTGGAAAGGGAACAGAAGAGGAGAAGAAGATCAAAGGCTGGATGCTTTCTGCTAGACTAAAGGTAGAAAGGAGAGGTCTATGAATCTGAAAGAGTTGTATGAAGAAAGTAAAGGGATTGTAAACAAGTGCCGCAAAGAATACCATTTACATCTGTGGGAGAAAGAGGACTGGGACCAGGAGGGAATGATGTGCCTGTATGAGCTAGTGGATCACCATCCAGAGTTACTAGAGGGTGAGCGCCATCGACTATATGTCTGCTTTAAAACCAAATTCCGAAATCGTATCTTGGACTACATCCGCAAACAGGAAAGTCATAAGCGCCGTTTCGATAAAGAGCCCTATGAAGAGGTAAGTGAAATCAGTCATCGTCTAGGAGAAAAAGGTCTTAGGCTGGATGATTATTATCTCTTTCATGAGCTTCTAAAGAATTACAGAGCAAGTCAGGTTAAAGAAAAACAAGAACAACTTGATCGTCTGATGGGAGGAGAATGCTTCAAAGGTAGAAAGAACCTTCTGAGAGAATTAAGCATCGTGTTCAGTGATTTTAGGTAAAACTGAAAATAGTCAAAAAATCCC
>NZ_KQ969039.1:0-31520 GCF_001578705.1 Streptococcus oralis
GATCTTTTTTAATCTCCTATACAAATTTTTCTATGATAATAGAAAAGAGCCAGTTTAACTGACTCTCTCTATTTTATTTGCCAATTAGTCGCGCGTTCCTCTCCCCACCAGTAAGGGATCAATTCGGCAACCTTAATTGTTTTTCTTGTTTCGTAGTCCATCATGAACTCTGCTTCTTTATTTTCAGCATTTAGTTCTAAGAGAAATTCTCTGCAGGCGCCACAGGGCATACCTGATCCTTCGCCGTAGGGAGGTTTATCTCGAAAGGCAAGGACTTTCTTAACTTTAGTTTGTCCTGAAAATTGATACATATTGAAGAGAGCTGCTCGTTCTGCACAGAGATGAAAAACGCCACAAGTGCCCTCCATACAAAATCCTGTGAAGATCTGTCCATCTTCTGCTTCTACCGCGGCAACAACATGGTTAGCATAAACAAAGTCAGAAACTTCATGAGGATTGTATAAGGCTCGTGCTTCTTCATACATTTTTTCCCATGTGCCCATCGGAAGTCCTTTTTATTTAGAAATCTCTTTCAGCATGTTTTCAATATGCTGGATTGACTTTTCACGTCCGAGTAAGAAAATGGTGTCTGGTAATTCTGGTCCATGCATTTCACCTGAAACGGCAATACGAATCGGCATGAAGAGGTTTTTCCCTTTAATACCCGTTTCTTTTTGAACTGCTTTGATTTGTGGGAAGATGTTTTCTGTCACAAATTCTTCATCTGTCATTGCTTCTAGTTTCGCTTTGAAGGCTTCCAGAACAACCGGAACGGTTTCTCCTGCCATGACCTCGCGCTCAGCGTCTGTCAGCTCAGGGAAATCTGAGAAGAAAAGATCTGTCAACGGGACGATTTCGTCCACTGACTTCATTTGTGGTTTGTAGAGTTCTACCATTTTTTCAGATTTGTCAGTCAAACGTCCTGCTTCTTCTAAGTATGGTTTGGCCATTTCAAAGATAGTAGCAAGTTCTGCTCTCTTGATGTAGTCGTTGCTCATCCAGTCTAGTTTCTTCTGATCGAAGGCTGCAGGAGACTTGCTGAGGCGGTTTTCATCAAAGAGTTTAATCAATTCCTCACGAGAGAAGATTTCGTCTTCCCCACCAGGGTTCCAGCCAAGAAGGGCGATAAAGTTAAAGACAGCTTCTGGAAGATAGCCTTTCTTACGGTAGTCTTCAATAAACTGAAGGGTATTGGTGTCCCGTTTAGACAATTTTTTACCCGTTTCAGAGTTGATAATCAAAGTCATGTGACCGAATTCTGGGGCTTCCCAACCAAGGGCTTCATAGACCATGAGTTGTTTTGGAGTATTGGCAATGTGGTCATCTCCACGGATAACATGAGAAATTTGCATATCATGGTCATCAATAACAACAGCAAAGTTGTAAGTTGGGTAGCCATCTTTCTTTTGGATAACCCAGTCACCACCGATATTGCCACCTTCAAACTCGATATCACCTTTGACCATATCATGCCATTTGTAGATACCAGACTCATTAACAGCCAAACGAACCGTTGGGATGATTCCTGCTTCTTCACGTTCTGCGATATAAGCTGCTTTTTCTTCTTCGCTCATGCCGAGATATTCATTGATGTAGCGTGGTGTTTCGCCAGCTGCTTCTTGGCGTTCACGTTCAGCCGCCAACTCTTCTTCTGTAACGTATGATTTGTAAGCTTTTCCTTCAGCTAACAATTGGTCGATGTATTTTTGATAGAGTTCCAAACGCTCTGATTGGCGATAGTTTTCATGTGTCTCTGGGCTTTCATCCCAATCCATGCCTAACCAACAAAGGTTTTCAAGCTGTGAACGTTCACCATCCTCAACATGACGTTTACGGTCAGTATCTTCGATACGAATGATAAAAGTTCCGCCATGATGGCGTGCGTAAAGGTAGTTAAACAATGCTGTACGGGCATTTCCGATGTGTAGTAGTCCTGTTGGACTTGGTGCGTAGCGTACGCGGATATCTTTTGACATAGTTTCTCCTATAAAGTCTCTAGGCGTCTGCCTTTTTGCTTTCTATATTATATCACAAGTCTCGCCTGAGTCCAATGTCTACGAATAAAGAGAGTAAAAAGAGTGGACAAACCACTCTTTTCTTCTATTATAGACGTGCGTTAAGTTCTTTACTCAATTCTTCAAATCCTGGTTTTCCAAGAAGGGCAAACATGTTACGTTTGTAAGCTTCAACACCTGGTTGGTCAAATGGGTTGATGGCATTCAAGTAACCTGAAAGGGCGATAGCCAATTCGAAGAAGTAGATAGTGTAACCAAGAGTGAAAGCGTCTTGCTCTGGAAGAGTCACGTACATGTTTGGTACATCACCATCTGTGTGGGCAAGAAGAACACCATCAGTTGCTTTTTTGTTTACAAAGTCAACGTCTTTTCCTTGAAGGTAACCAAGTCCATCAAGATCTTCTTCCAAAGTAGGAATGATCACGTTCTTACGTGGTTTGTCAACACGGACAACTGTTTCAAACATGATGCGAGTTCCTTCTTGGATAAATTGACCAAGTGAGTGCAAGTCAGTTGAGAAGTTGGCTGAAGTTGGGTAAATACCTTTTTGGTCTTTCCCTTCTGACTCACCAGCCAATTGTTTCCACCATTCTGAGAAGTATTGAAGCGATGGCTCGTAGTTTACCAAGATTTCAGTCGCATAGCCTTTGCGGTAAAGGATGTTACGAACTGCTGCGTATTGGTAAGCTTCATTTTCTGAAAGTTTATCTGAAGTGTAGTCTTTACGAGCTGCGTTCGCACCTTCCATAAGGGCTTTAATGTCAGCACCTGATGCAGCGATTGGAAGCAATCCAACTGCTGTCAATACTGAGAAGCGTCCACCGATGTCATCTGGAACCACAAATGTTTCCCAACCGTTGGCATCTGCTTCAACCTTAACAGCACCTTTTTGGCGGTCAGTTGTAGCGTAGATACGTTTGTTAGCTTCTTCTTGACCGTATTTCTTAACCAAGAGTTCTTTGAAGACACGGAAAGCAATTGCTGGTTCTGTTGTTGTACCTGATTTAGAAATCACGTTTACTGAGAAGTCTTTGTCAGCTACGTACTCTACCAAGTCAGCAAGGTAAGTAGATGAGATTGAGTTCCCAGCATAAAGGATTTGTGGAGCTTTGCGTTCTTCTTTTGTTTGCAAGTTAGCAAAGTGGTGGTTCAAGAAGTCGATGGCTGCTTTGGCACCAAGGTAAGATCCACCGATACCGATCACAACCAAAACATCGCTGTCTGATTTGATTTGCTCAGCAGCTTTCAAGATGCGGTCGAATTCTTCGCGGTCATAATTTTCAGGAAGGTCCAACCAACCCAAAAAGTCGCTACCAGCACCAGTTCCTTTACGAATCAAATCGGCTGCAGCTGTTACTTGTGCTTGCATGTATTCCACTTCATGTGGGGCAACAAATTTGTCTAAAACTTTTGAATAATCAAATTTAATATGTGACATGATAATCCTCCAAAATTTCTTCTTTTCTATCATAACGCTTACCTTCGATTTTTTCAAGCTTTTTTATTGAATTTGCCCAATTTTTATCAGAATTCAAACGTTTGCGTAAATTTGCTAAAATATAAAAAATCTGAAAGGACGAATAAAAACGGCTAGAGTCTCTAACCGTTACAATTCATTTAATAAATACTCAAATAGTTCTAAATTGCCATCTTCTTCATTGACCAGAAACTCTGGATGCCACTGCAAACCGATGATACGGTGCTCGTCGATAGACTCAATCGCTTCAATAGTCTGGTCTCGAGGATCCACCGCTGTCACACGGAAATTAGGCGCCAGATCTTTAATACTTTGACGATGGACTGAGTTGACCTGACTTTCTTTTCCGAACAACTTAGCCACCACGCTTCCTTCTACTGTCTCAATAGAATGAGAGGTTCCAAAAGGCAAACCTTGCCAGTGACCTTCAATTTCTTGGTGAAGAGTGCCACCAAAAGCAACATTGACCAGCTGAACCCCACGGCAGATTGCCAAAATGGGCTTATTCTGATGAAGTGCTTCTCTCAAGAGTGCCAATTCAAATTCATCACGGACTAGGTTGTAATCGTCGCTCTCAATGGTCTTTTTCTCTCCATAAAACTGAGGATGGACATTTTGCCCACCTGTCAAGATGAGTTTGTCGATCATTTCCACATAATCGCGAACAATGGACTCATCTCCTACAGGAATCACTAAAGGGAGACCGCCGACTTGACGAATGCTCTCTGCGAATTTACAGGATACAGATGAGTGGATGTTTTTCCCTTCTGCATCTACAGGACATAGATTTGCAGCAACTCCTACAACCGTTCTAGCCATGATGTGTCTCCTTTCAATTTTCTAACGATAGTCCTATCTTATCATTCAAGCTCTCTGCTGTCTAATATGTTTTTTTAAAGACCGTGATAAGTATTTTTTATGGATAAGAAAGAAGTTGCCCAAGAGGACAACTTCTTTCTTATTCGAAGACAAATTGATTGTGATACAGTTCTGAGTAGAAGCCGCCGAGCTTGAGCAACTCGTGATGATTTCCACGTTCAATGACCTCTCCATCTTTGAGGACAATAATCTGATCGGCATTGAGGATGGTCTTTAAACGATGGGCAATGACAAAACTGGTTCGTCCTGCCACAACCGCCTCCATGGCATGTTGAATCTTGCTTTCTGTTACGGTATCCACATTGGAAGTCGCTTCATCTAAGATTAAAACTTGGGGATCTGTCATCAAGGTCCGAGCAATGGAAATCAATTGTTTCTGACCAGTTGAGAAGATGTTTTGCTCATCATCAATAAGGGTATCATACTTATCAGGCAAGCTTTCGATGTAGTCATGAATATGAGTTGCCTTAGCAGCTGCTTCGACCATTTCCTGACTGGCATCTGGCACACCAAAGCGGATATTGTCTCGGATTGTTCCACTAAACAAGACCGAATCCTGCAGGACAATCCCGACCTTGCTCCGCAGGCTGTCCAAGTCGTAGTCTCGGATATCTTTGCCATCAAAGGAAATGCTACCTGCATCCACATCGTAGAAGCGATTGATGAGGTTCATGATGGTCGTTTTCCCTGAACCAGTCGGACCGACAACTGCTACCATCTGCCCCTTAGGAGCTGAAATGCTAACATCTTTCAAAATCGGCTTGTCAGGCACATAAGAGAAATCAATATGACTGATTTCAACACCTTCTCGTAATTCCGTAAATGCTGGTGCATTTTGCGGGCGAATCTCTTCTTCTGCATCAAACATTTCTTGGATACGATCCGCCCCAGTAAAGGCCAACTGGAGGCTCCCCCAACTCGCAGCCACCTGGATAATCGGCTGGTAGTACTGCTGAGAAAATTGGGTAAACATGACGATCAAACCTAGGGCTGTCGTTGTTTCGATACTTGGATCGTTCAGCAAGACCGCAGAACCTGCAAAAATAACGATGGCTGTATTAACCAAACTCATCCCATTCATAACAGGAAAGAGGATTCCTGAGAACATTCTCCCTTTAAAGGTTGCCTTGCGCACGCGCTCATTTCGCTCCACAAAGCCTGCTACGATGTCGTTTTGAATTCCTTGTACAATAACAGCTTTCTGCCCTGAAATACTTTCATCCATGTAGGCGTTGAGTTTCCCAACCTCTTTTTGCTGGAGATTGGTGTATTTGCGGGCCATTTTCACAATGAAGACCAACATGAGAAAGGCCACTGGAGTGCTGGCTACTGTTATCAGGGCTAGCGTCATATTTTTTGAAAACATGACAAAAATCAAACCGATGTAAAGAGCAATATTGCTCATAACCTGAACTAGACTTTCATTGAAGGCTTGAAGGATATTGTCTAAGTCACTAGTGAAGCGAGAAAGGATATCGCCATCCTGATGGCGGTCAAAGAAAGAAACCGTCAAACGAGAAAGTTTGCCAAAGAGGCCCTTACGCATCTCATTAGTTGACTCAGCAATTACACGGGTCATCAAGGCCATGTAAATCAAACTGGACACTACCAAAACCAGCACAACCAGGGCTAGATTCAGCATCAGAGCTGACAAACTTTGCCAGGCTAGTTCGGAAGTCCCATTTTGATAAGCTAGAACCAGATTAGCGAGCTCCGTCACTGCTTGACCTGAAAAAACAGGAAAGAGGGCTTGGGCAATTGTCGCAATCGCAACCATCAGAATCACAATGGCAAAGGAGAACTTGTAAACTTTAAAATAATTCCAGAAAAATCGAACAGTTTTCATTTTATTCCTCCTTTCCCTTTTGTGTTTCGTAGATTTCACGGTAGATGGCATTGTTAGCTACCAAGTCTGCATGCCGTCCTTCTCCAATCAAGCGCCCTTGGTCCAAGACCAAAATCTTGTCTGCATGGACGACTGAACTGATTTTTTGAGCGATGATAATCGTTGTTGTCCCTTTCAGGTCTTTGTTCAAAGCCTCCTGAACGAGTCTCTCTGACTTGGCATCCAAGGCTGAAGTCGAATCGTCAAAAATCAGGATACGGGGATTGCTGACAATCCCACGGGCAATCGACATCCGTTGTTTTTGTCCACCAGAAAAGTTGGTGCCACGTTCTTCGACCTGACTCTCAAATTTGTTTTCCATGCGTCCAATAAATTCACTGGCTTGGGCGATACGCGCCGCACGTTCAAGCTCGGATACGCTGGCATTTCCTTTTCCTTGACGGAGATTATCTGCAATAGTCCCACTAAAGAGAATGGCTCTTTGCAAGACGATGGAGACCGTTTTACGCAAGGTTCCCTCGCTGACATCTCGAATGTCCTTGCCACCAATCTTGATAGAGCCCTCCTGTGGATCAAAAAGTCGTGGAATTAGCTGGGCAAGGGTGGACTTACCTGCCCCAGTCGCCCCCACCACACCGACCATCTGACCTGGTGCAACTTCAAAGCTTACATTCTTAAGCATGGGCTCTTCATCGGTAGGATAAGTGAAGGTCACATTTTCAAAAGAGAGACTTCCTTCTAGATCCTCATCTGGAAGATCCTTAAAAGTCATCGCTGGCTCGGTATCTAGAACCTCACGGATACGCATCATCGAAATCATAGCCCGACTGACAGAATTCCCTAAAAATCCAACCATGACGATTGTAAAGATAATCTGACTGAGATAGTTAACAAAGGAAGCAATAGAACCAACGACTGACGGATCCGACTGAGCCATTCCCGCAACCAACCAGATGGAGAGGAAAACCGCTCCGTACCCAATGAGCATCATAAAAGGTTCCACTACTGAAAAGGCATAGCCAATATAAATATTTTGTCCCAGAAGCTCATCTGAGACCTCAGTAAACTTGTCAAATTGCTCTTTTTCCTGCACAAAGGATTTGACCACACGCACACCACGTAGATTTTCCTTGGCGATGGCATTAATTCGTTCAAGAAGAGTTTGAAACTTGGCGAAGCGCGGCCCCATCATTCCCATCATGATACCTGTAAGCGCAAAAATCAGCACTACCATGAGGACAATCACCCACCAAAGTGATGGAAGAGTGTGAACTGCCAAGATAAAGGAACCGATAAAGAGAAGAGGGAGACGGAAGAGGATTTGGAAAACCATCATCACCATGTTCTGAATTTGGTTGATATCGTTGGTCATGCGGACAACTAAATTCCCAGCATTAAACCGCTCAATGTTGGCATAAGAAAAGGTTTGGATCTTACGAAAAGCATCTTCCCGAAGATCCGAAGATACTCCCTGAGCGATATAGGCTGCAAGAATAACATTGACACCACCTGCAACCAGACCCACGAGGGCTACTCCTATCAACCATGCCCCAATACTATAAATAGCCTCATGTTGGCCAGCCAGTAGAGCATCTAAAACCTCCTGCAAATAGCGAGGTTGCAAGAGCGAGCTCGCAACCATCAAGCCTGTCATCACAAAGGATGCCAAGGCTTGCCATTTATAGGCTTTAATTTTTTCAATCAGCATACTTCCTCCTAATCAGATAGACAAAAGGGAGTGACGAAATTCGCCAGCTCCTCTCATTCTTTCATGTTGATGCTATTCTAGCAAAAAAGAGGAATCTTGTCAAAGAAGTATTTTATCTTAAAATCCTATCTTTGCCTATAAGTAGGTGCATGAAAAGGCTTTTTATGATAAAATGAAAGGAGAACTCTTAAAAGGAGGAGAAGATGAAGAAACAAACCATCGCTGTCTTGGGTCCTGGCTCTTGGGGAACTGCCCTTTCGCAGGTTCTAAACGACAATGGACACGAGGTTCGGATTTGGGGAAATATTCCCGACCAGATCGATGAAATCAATAGTCAACATACAAACAAACGCTACTTTAAAGACATCCTACTCGACGAAAACATCAAGGCCTACCATGACTTAGGAGAAACATTGAAAAATGTAGACGCTGTTTTATTTGTTGTCCCAACAAAAGTAACGAGACTGGTTGCCCAACAAGTAGCAAAGGTACTCGATCACAAGGTTGTCATCATGCATGCCTCCAAAGGCTTGGAACCAGATAGTCACAAACGCCTATCAACTATTCTTGAAGAGGAAATTCCAGCCAATCTCCGTAGTGATATCGTCGTTGTTTCAGGACCTAGCCACGCTGAGGAAACTATTGTACGGGACATTACCTTGATCACTGCAGCCTCTAAAGACCTTGAAACTGCCCAGTACGTTCAAAATCTCTTTAGCAATCACTACTTCCGCCTCTATACCAATACGGATGTTATCGGGGTTGAAACCGCTGGTGCTCTTAAAAACATCATTGCAGTTGGTGCGGGTGCATTACATGGCCTAGGATTTGGTGACAATGCCAAGGCAGCCATCATTGCCCGCGGCTTGGCTGAAATCACCCGTCTAGGTGTCGCTCTTGGAGCTAATCCTCTGACTTATAGCGGTCTTTCTGGAGTTGGAGATTTGATCGTAACAGGGACATCTGTCCACTCTCGTAACTGGAGGGCCGGTGATGCCCTCGGTCGTGGAGAATCCCTCGCAGACATCGAAGCTAACATGGGCATGGTCATTGAAGGAATTTCAACGACTCGAGCAGCTTACGAACTGGCTCAGGAATTGGGTGTCTACATGCCAATCACGCAGGCTATTTACCGAGTTATTTATGAAGGTGTCAATATCAAAGAAGCAATCAACGACATCATGAGTAATGAATTTAAAGCAGAAAACGAATGGTCTTAGACCCTTATAGAAAGGAACATTATGAAACAAAAAGTCAGAAAAGCAGTCATCCCTGCCGCTGGATTGGGAACTCGTTTCCTCCCTGCAACTAAGGCCTTGGCCAAGGAAATGTTGCCAATCGTAGACAAACCAACCATCCAATTTATCGTTGAAGAAGCCCTCAAATCTGGAATCGAAGATATCTTGGTTGTTACAGGTAAGTCAAAACGTTCCATCGAGGACCACTTTGACTCAA
The DNA here is from genome assembly GCF_001578705.1 of Streptococcus oralis. GTDB lineage: Bacteria > Bacillota > Bacilli > Lactobacillales > Streptococcaceae > Streptococcus > Streptococcus oralis_J. The sequence goes on from NZ_KQ969039.1 coordinate 9,381, forward strand.
ACTTCGAATTGGAATACAACCTCAAAGAAAAAGGGAAAACAGATCTTTTGAAGCTAGTTGATGAAACAACTGGCATGCGTCTGCATTTTATCCGTCAAACACATCCACGTGGTCTTGGAGATGCTGTTTTGCAGGCCAAAGCTTTCGTTGGAAATGAACCTTTTGTCGTGATGCTTGGTGATGACTTGATGGATATCACCAATGAAAAGGCAGTTCCACTTACCAAACAACTCATGGATGACTACGAGCGTACTCACGCGTCTACTATCGCTGTCATGCCAGTCCCTCACGATGAAGTATCTGCCTATGGAGTTATTGCTCCGCAAGGCGAAGGAAAAGACGGCCTTTACAGCGTTGAAACCTTCGTTGAAAAACCAGCTCCAGAGGATGCTCCTAGCGATCTCGCTATCATCGGACGCTACCTCCTCACACCTGAGATTTTCCAAATTCTGGAAAACCAAGCTCCAGGTGCTGGAAATGAAATCCAGTTGACGGATGCGATTGACACCCTCAATAAAACACAACGTGTATTTGCTCGTGAGTTCAAGGGAGCTCGTTACGATGTCGGAGACAAGTTTGGCTTTATGAAAACATCCATCGACTACGCTCTGAGACACCCTCAAGTCAAAGATGATTTGAAAGACTACCTCATCCAACTTGGAAAAGAGTTAGCTGGAGAGAAATTAAAAAAATAATCTATAACAAAAGAAGAACTAGGATGGTTAACTATCCTAGTTCTTCTTTTATTTGCACTTATCTCATCCCTTTGTAGAAAAGGAAAACAGCTAGTGCGACAAAAAGTAGGGTTGCTCCGATTCGCTGCCCAGAGCTATACATCCTTTTTTCCCATTTGACTGGAAAGATGACTGCTAGAAAGGCACCGCCTATTGCACCACCAATATGCCCTGCTAGGCTGATTCCTGGAATCAGAATACTTCCAATGATATTGATCACGAAAAGCGTCAGGTAGGATTGCCCCAACTGCTGGATATAGGGGCTGCGAGTCGCATAGCGCAAAACGATAATCGCAGCAAATAATCCATAGAGAGAAGTGGAGGCACCTGCTGCTAGGACTTTCGGTGTGAAAGCAAAAACAAAGAGATTGCCCATCATTCCTGATAAGAGATAAAGAAGGAAAAATTGCTTAGAGCCGAAAATCTCCTCCACCTGTTGTCCAAGAAAGTAGAGTGAAATCATATTGACAATGAAATGCTCCCATCCAATGTGCACAAATATAGCCGAAAATAGGCGCCAAATCTGCTCAGGGAACAGGCGAATGATCGGTCCATACATAGCTCCAAACTGAAAAAGAGTTTTTGCTTGATCAAAGTTGATACCCGTAGTAATCAGCATCAAGAGAAATACCAATGCTGTTACTAGGAGAAAGAAACTCGTCACAGGGTAACGTTTATCAAAGATTTCCTTCATCTATTAGCACCTCCTGGACGGGAATATCATGGTTTTCCAAGTTAAACTCCTGAATTTGACAAGGATAAACCGTACTCAAAGTATGACCAGTAAAATGTTCCAGATAGCGGTCATAATAACCTCCACCATATCCGATCCGATAACCCTCTGTTGTAAAAGCCAAGCCCGGAACATGAATTAAATCAATCTGAGACGGTTCCACCACTTCCAAGTCTCCTTGCGGTTCCAGTAAACCAAAGGACGTTTTTGCCAACTGCTGCGGATCATAGACCACAAACTCCATGCGCCCCTTGGGATAGGTTTTGGGTATCAGAACCTTTTTGCCCTCCTTCAGCGCCTGCTTGATCAATCCTTGCGTTTGAAATTCATGAGGGAAGGAGAGATAGGTTGCGATGACCTTAGCTTCTTGGTAAAAAGGATGCTTTAAAAATCGCTCTGTTAAAGCTCGATCCATAGCCTGTTTTTGCTCCTGAGATAGAGCCTTCATTTCTTGCAAAATTTTCTTGCGTAGTTCTGCTTTCATAGATAATACCTCTACTCTGCCGCCTTCTTTTTCAGGAAACTAGAGACCGCATCAACCCCAATAGCTAAGGCATCTTCCTTAGGGCTCATCTGAGGGTGATGAAGGGCGTAGGGACTATCGATACCCAGCCAGAACATAACGCCATCAACCTTCGAAAGGAGATAACCAAAGTCTTCACCTGTCATAGCAGGCTCGATATCAATCAACTCGATTCCATCTTTCTCTTCAAAGAATGTCATTAGTTCACGCGCCAAGACTGGATTGTTCTCAACAGGTAGGTAGCCTCCTTGCTTGAGTTCCACTTCGACTTCCATACCAAAGGCTGCCGCAACTCCCTCTGCGACTGTTTTGACTCTTTTTTGTACCAAGAGACTCATGTCCTGTGTCAAGGCCCGAATGGTTCCATGTAAAAAAGCTGTGTCTGTGATGACATTGTTGGTTGTTCCAGCTTGGAAAAGACCAAAAGTCACCACCGCCCCCTCGATTGGGTTGACATTGCGGCTGACAACTGACTGTACTTGGGTCACAAAGTAACTAGCAGCCACCAAGGCGTCATTAGCTTCATGCGGAAAAGCTGCGTGTCCTCCTTTTCCTTTGAAACGAATTTTCACCTCACAGGTCCCTGCAAAGAGAGTGTGTGTATTGGTCGCAATCTGTCCGACCTTCAGTTCCGGACGAACATGAAGGCCATAGAATTGGTCTGGTAGCCAGTCCCCAAAAGCGCTGTCCTCATACATGAGCATCCCACCAGCTTCATTTTCTTCAGCAGGCTGAAATAGAAAGAGCAGATTATTCTTGGGTTGTTCCTCCAGGGCGCGTTCGAGACAGCCCAAGGCAATGGTCATATGAAAATCATGGCCACAGGCATGCATGCGACCTTGGTGCTGGGAAGCAAAAGGCAGGCCTGTTTGTTCGACGATAGGCAGGCCATCAATATCTGTCCGCCAACCAATAGTCTGCGCCGGCTGACTTCCCTGCAGGTAGACCAAAATCCCTGTTCGCCAAGTACGAATTTGAACAAAATCCTTGCCCGTAGTCAATTTTTCAATCACATCCAGCAAATAAGCCTGGGTCTTGAATTCCTCCAAGCCAATCTCTGGAATCTGGTGCAAATCTCGTCTAGTCTGAATCAAATCTAACATCTATCGATCCTCCTTTTGATAGAAGAAAGAGGCTGGAAAAAGGGTTCCGCCTCTTTTTTACTTTTACAATTACAAGGTACGAAGCGCATCCTCAAGCGCTGTTTTTTGTTGGGTTTGGGCATCAATTTCTTTGATGATACGAGCTGGAACACCTGCTACTACAACGTTTTCTGGAACATCTTGGGTAACAATAGCTCCTGCTGCAACAACTGAACCACTGCCGATTTGGACTCCTTCAATAACCACTGCATTGGCACCGATAAGAACATTGTCTCCGACACGGACTGGTTCAGCACTAGCTGGCTCAATCACACCCGCCAAAACTGCACCTGCACCAACGTGACTGTTTTTCCCAACGATAGCACGGCCACCAAGGATGGCACCCATGTCAATCATGGTTCCTGCACCGATTTCAGCACCGATATTGATAACTGCTCCCATCATGATAACAGCATTGTCACCAATTTCGACCTGGTCACGGATAATAGCACCCGGCTCGATACGAGCGTTGATAGCACGTTTATCTAGCAAAGGAACTGCAGAATTACGAGCATCTTGCTCGACAACATAGTCTTGATTTTCTACTAAACCTTCGAGAAGCGGAGCAACATCCTTCCAGTCTCCGAATAGGACATTTCCTAGTTTGACAACAGAGCTAGGTACAGCAGTTGCGAGTTCTCCTTCAAAGGTTACTTTAACACTGGTTTTCTTTTCAGCATTGGCGATAAATTGGATAATTTCTTGAGCATTCATTTTTGTGGCAGTCATAGGCGCCTCCTGGTTCCTTATAATGATACCTATTCTACCAAAAAAGGCTTCAAATTTGAAGCCTTAAGCACTCGAACAGAACATTTTACCTTTCCTTCGTTTCCTCAATTGATAAGAAAACCATTGGAACGATAATCAAAATCATAGCCAAAGCTAGAAAACCATCCAAAACCATACCTAGAAATAGCACACTTAACAATGCGGAAGATAAAGGTTCACTGGCACTCACAACTGACACAACTAACGGTGAGACGAGTAGCACAGCCTTCATCGAAAGGAAAAAAGCAAAAGCCGTTCCAAACACAGCAATAGTAAAACAAATCAAAAGGCTCGTCACATCAAGTTGGAAGGTAATCTGATGAATAGGATAAAGAAAATTGCTAAAAACACCTGCTAGCAACATCCCCCAACCAACAGTCGGCACAAAACCATAGTCACGTGCAAAACGCTGAGGCAGGATAACGTTGAACATAACCCCTACAGCACTGAGGAGTCCAGTGACCAAAGCTAAGGGAGTCATGGACAACTGGGACAAATCTCCTTTTGTGGCCATCAAAAAAACACCCAACATGGCAATCAAAACATAGAGAATGGCTGTGATAGAAGCCTTCTTTTGATAGACGATACGATTATAAAACAAGATAAAAACTGGACTGATAAATTGCAAAATCGTTGCTGTCGTCGCATTGGAATACTCAACACAGAGATAAAAGAAAAACTGCACAGAAAAAATACCTAGAATAGCATAGGCTAAAAAAGGCAGATAATTTTTCTTGTCCCGCCAGATATCCAATAACTGGGTGCGTAACTGAAAGGCTGATAAAACTAAAACCAAACTCCCTGCCACTAGCAAGCGCATGGAAGTGATCCAGCCAGACGACACCTGATAATGGGCGAAAAAATATTCTCCTAAAATACCACAAATTCCCCAAATCAGACCTGACAACAGTGAATATAGAGTTCCCTTAAAAATCTTCTTTTGATACTTATTCATTCTCCTATTGTAACACGAAATGAAAAAAGAAAAAAGTAGCATGAAAAAATATTATTGAATGAATCATGCTACTTTTTTATTCTATCGATTTGATTGATTTGAGCGAGTTGATGAGCTTGTTCCCGAACTACCACTTGAACTTGGGAGAGTTGGGGTAGGAAGAGTGGGTAAACTTCCTAAAATGCTCTTCCAAGCATTTTGATAATCGGCATCGCTCCCTCCGATGGCAAAGCGGTAAGTGGTTACTGGCGCCCCTTCTTTAGTAGCCCAATAGCTCGTTACTGTAGAACCTGAAACGGTGACTTCTTTGCCATTGATTGTGACCTTGCCAGGTTTCTCTCCTGTCGATTTGAGGACTTGAGACTTGGTCACACTTGAATCCAGATTAAAGCGCTCATTCCCCCATATTCCAGGTTCAGCTTGCTGGATAGCATTAACCAAGTGGGCCATATAGTTGGCATTGCGGTAGTGACCTGCTCCTTTGGCTAGTGGTCGGTTGTCATCGTGTCCTAACCAGCCCCCTAGAGTCAAGCGTGGCGTAGAAAGCATGAGCCACATATTTTCATCTTCATTGGTCGTACCAGTCTTTCCAATCCAGTCAGCACGAGCCAGACTTGGGTTGATAGAGGCCAAATCAGTCTGAAAGCTTGACGTAACTCGAGATGAAATGACATCACGAAGTAGACTTTGCATGATGGTCGCTGTCGCTTTTGAATAAACTTGAACAGGTTGAGTTTTATATTCATAAATCACTTGTCCTGTCGTCGATTCAATCTTGGAAATCATATGTTTCTTATGGTAGACCCCATTATTAGCCAAGGTCTGATACCCATTGGTATGCTGGGCAACTGTAACTTCAATCCCCCCACCCATCGGTAAACTTTCGATACCATATTCTGGGATTTCATAACCCATTTTTTCCATATAACCTTTGACATCTACACCCTTCTCTCGAAGCGTACGATAAGTCCAGTAGGCTGGGATATTCCATGAATAGTTGAGGGCTTCTCCCAGGGGCATCATCCCTGTACCAGGACTATTGACATACATGATGGGATTGCCGTTTGAAAAGTTTGTCGGATAGTTTGATAAGATACTTGCACTTCCCATCAAACCTTGGTCAATCGCAATACCATAGGCCAGTATAGGCTTAGTGGTTGAAGCTGGAGAACGTTTGGTGTCAATAGCGTGATTGTTCTGATTTTCTTGATAATTACGACCACCAACAAAGCCAAGGATAGCTCCCGTTTGGTTGTCCATGAGGACATTCCCCACCTCAGGCTGCCCTGTCGAATCATCTAGCAGATAGCCGTAGGTCGCAACCGCATTTTGCATTGCGGTATGAACGTTTTTATTGATAGTTGTCGTAATCTTATACCCACCATTCTCAATTTCCTTGGTTGCTAGGTCATGATAAGCTTTCTGGATGGACTCATTCTTTAACTCTTGAGCAGAGACATGATCTCTCTCAACTAGATAATCATACATCCGATCTGTACCTTCTGCCAAGGTTGCAAAGTAAAGATAGTCGCGTGAGCTTCCGTTGACACTACCTGATGGTAGAAAATCTTGCTTAAAGTCATAATCTCTGTACTTATCGTACTCTTCCTGACTTAGAGCCCCTGTCCGGTACATGTTGTAGAGGACATCCTTGGCACGCTTAATCCCCAAAGCCATGTCCTCATCACTCTTCATGCTACCATCAGATTCATAAGGAGAATAACTGATTGGACTCTGTGGCAATCCTGCGATAAAGGCAGCTTGAGGGACCGTTAAATCCGAAGCATTGACCCCAAAGATTCCTTCTGCAGCCTGTTGGGCACCTGCAATATTTTGACCTTTATGATTGCGACCAAAAGGAGCTATGTTAAGGTAGGTTGTCAAAATCTCATCCTTACCCATGACCCGTTCTAAAGCTAGAGCATCAATAATCTCTGTAGCCTTACGAGCCAGAGTCGGAGCATCTCCAACCACCTGCTGTTTGATGACCTGTTGTGTCAAAGTTGAGCCACCGCTGGACGACCCTAGACCGACAAAGGTTCCCAAGGTCGCACGAATAACGGCCTTAGGCACAACTCCCTTGTGCTCATTGAAATGCTCGTCCTCTGTCGCAATGATAGCCTTTTTAAGATTATCTGATATAGCATCCGAAGCTACTGAAGTTCGCAACAAATCGCCCTCAATCGAAGCAATGGTACTACCGTCAGAATAAGTGATTTCTGAGATAGAGGCAATATCCTTCACTTGCTTGACCAGTTCTTCTGTTTGAGGAACTTGAGCCTTGTCAAATAGAGCGACGCCATAGCCCATAGCCACTCCAGCGCCAAACATGCCACCGATAAGGCCTAGGATAAAGAGAGTGTTGAAGGTCACTTTAAAAGCACTCAAAATCTTAGCCAAAATAGACCCAACCCTTCTGACTTTGTCAGAAGAAGCCACTTTCTTATTGATCTTTTTACTTGCTTGTTTTTTCTTCCATTTGACAGATAGTTGCTGGAAAAATTGCAGCAACTTTGTTTTTAATTCATTGTTTCTTTTTTTCATGAATGTCCTCACTTTCTCTATTATACCATAAAAGGTAAACTTTCAATAAAATAGCCACTTTCTTCCCTATTCCACTAGGCTATTGCCCAAGTTTGTGATACAATAGGTAGAAACAATATTTTAAAAAGGAGAAAAGACATATGCACATTTTTGATGAGCTAAAAGAGCGTGGTTTGATTTTTCAAACGACTGATGAAGAAGCTTTGCGTAAAGCCCTAGAAGAAGGTCAAGTTTCTTATTATACTGGCTACGACCCAACTGCTGACAGCCTTCACCTCGGCCACCTTGTCGCAATCTTGACCAGTCGTCGTTTGCAATTAGCAGGTCATAAACCCTATGCGCTCGTTGGCGGTGCTACAGGTCTCATCGGAGATCCGTCCTTCAAAGATGCTGAGCGTAGTCTCCAAACAAAAGACACAGTAGATGGCTGGGTCAAGTCTATCCAAGGACAACTTTCTCGTTTTCTTGACTTTGAAAATGGCGAAAATAAGGCTGTCATGGTCAACAACTACGACTGGTTTGGCAGCATCAGCTTCATTGACTTCCTCCGTGACGTCGGAAAATACTTCACTGTCAACTACATGATGAGTAAGGAATCTGTGAAGAAACGGATCGAGACAGGGATTTCTTACACAGAGTTTGCTTACCAAATCATGCAAGGTTACGACTTCTTTGTCCTTAACCAAGACTACAATGTTACTCTGCAAATTGGTGGTTCTGACCAGTGGGGAAATATGACAGCTGGTACCGAATTGCTACGTCGTAAGGCTGACAAGACAGGCCACGTTATCACAGTTCCCCTTATCACAGACGCAACTGGTAAGAAGTTTGGTAAGTCAGAAGGAAACGCAGTCTGGCTCAACCCTGAAAAGACTTCTCCATACGAAATGTACCAATTCTGGATGAACGTCATGGATGCTGACGCTGTTCGCTTCTTAAAAATCTTTACTTTTTTGTCACTCGACGAGATCGAAGACATCCGCAAACAGTTTGAAGCAGCTCCACACGAACGCTTGGCACAAAAAGTCCTTGCTCGTGAAGTCGTGACACTTGTCCACGGAGAAGAAGCTTACAAAGAAGCCCTTAACATCACTGAGCAACTCTTTGCAGGAAACATCAAAAACCTTTCTGTCAAAGAACTCAAACAAGGACTTCGTGGAGTACCAAACTACCAAGTCCAAGCAGACGAAAACCACAATATCGTGGAACTTCTCGTATCATCTGGTGTGGTTAACTCAAAACGCCAAGCCCGTGAAGACGTCCAAAACGGAGCTATCTACGTCAACGGCGACCGCATCCAAGACCTTGACTATGTCTTGAGTGACGCTGACAAGCTCGAAAACGAACTGACTGTTATCCGCCGTGGGAAGAAGAAATATTTTGTATTGACTTACTAAATTGTTCAACATTTACCTATAAACAAAGGAGTTAACCTCGAGAAAGGTAACTCCTTTTTGCTGTGAATAGTCCCCACCTATCCCTTAATAGACAGGCTACGCAGTACAATGCGTAAGGTTGTTAGATTATGTAAGATAGAGAGATTTGAAGGACTGAGCCAGTTAAACAAGCCAAAGCCAATCAAACTACTATTTACGACAACGGTATCTTGAATATTCTTCTTAATGAGTGTTTGCAAAGATGATGATAGCGAATCCAACTCTTGGAAGAAATCCAAACGATTATCTAACAATAAGATATCACTCATCTGCTTAGAAATATCTGCACTCTCATTCATCACCACACCGATATCTGATAGGGTTAGAGCCGCTGAGTCATTCAAGCCATCTCCAACCATCAAAATAGTGTGACCTGCTTTCTGCAGTTCCTCTACTAACTCAAATTTCCCATCAGGTTTCAAGTCTGTATATACCTGATCAAAGGGCAAATCTTTGACTAATTCCTCTGTCCTAACCAAGGTGTCCCCTGTTGCCAGAATCAATTTTTTCCCCTGTGCCTTAAGTTTATCCAAGGCTGTTTTTGCTTCTTTTCTCAAAGGAGTATGAATGCAGAACATTCCAATCAATTCATTCTGATAAGCCAAGAATAAGAGATTGTAGTGACTCTTGTACTCTTCAATTAAAGCATTTTGTTCTGAACTGATATGAATCTGCTCATCCTGCATCAAGACATAATTCCCAATAAGAACTGGTTGGCCATCTATATGAGATTTGATCCCCTTGCTTGCGATATATTGGAGTTTCCCATGCATTTCCTCATGTTCAATCCCCTCTATCTCAGCTTGCTTGACGATGGCATTAGCAATAGGATGATAAATGTGTTCCTCAAGACAGGCACTGATTCTGAGAATATCTTCCTCACTATAGTCCCCAAAAGGTAACACCTTGTCAACTATCGGATAGCTAGTTGTGATTGTTCCCGTCTTATCAAACAAGAAAGTATCAACTTCCAGATATTTCTCCAAAACATCTCCATCCTTAATCACCATTTCACGGTTCAACCCCTCCTTGATAGCTGTCAAATAAGCTACAGGAGTAGAGATTTTCAAAGCGCAGGAGAAATCGACCAATAGGAAAGAAATAGCCTTAGAAAAAGAACCTGTCAATAGGTAAGTCAGCCCAGCCCCCAAGAAATTATATTTGACGACCTTGTCCGCCATTTTGATGAAATAGCGTTGTTTCGTTTTCTTGTTTTCTTCAGATTTCTTCATCAACTCAATCAGTTGTAAAACCCGGCTGTTCATCTGATTATCGGTTACACGAATGCGTAACTCTCCAGTTTCTAATACTGTATTTGCACAAACCAAATCAGACTCTCTTTTTTCAACTGGAAAACTCTCTCCCGTCAAGGAACTTTCGTTGACCATACCTAAACCTGAAACTACTTGTCCATCAAACAGAATTTCATTTCCTTGAGATAAGATCAAAACATCTCCTATTTGAACATCGGAACTCTTGATACTAACAACCGTATCGCCCTGTACTAGGAATACATCGCTCTCTTTTGCAAGAAGACTCTGTTCTAAATCTGTTGCAGTTTTTTTCAAGGACCACTGATCTAAATGATTCCCCAAATCAAGCATAAACATGATGTTGCTAGCAGTCTTGGATTGATTCATGAACAAGGACAATAAAATCGCCGAGCAGTCCAAGACTTCCATCGTTAGTTCCTTACGCGCTAGTGTTTGACAGGCTTCTCTAATATAGCCAAAAGCCTGATAACAAGTCCATATATAGCGAATAGGAGACGGCACAAAACTACGAAAAAGTACACGCTTAACCGCTGCACCTGAAACAATAGAATAAGCACTCTCTTCTCTACGAATGGGAAGAGTCATCAACTCAGAAACTTTCCCTTTATCAATTCTTTTTAAAAAGGCTTCTGCATTATCTAATACAGAAAAGCCTTCTTTTATACGTAGAGTAAAGTGCTGTTGATCCATGTAAAACTGGATAGACTCAATTCCCTTTTCATCTCTCGCCAAGGAACGAAGATAGTCTTGAATATCCAAGGTGAGTGAAAAAGAAGATGATAGTCGGATATGTTGGTATCCTCTATGTAGCACTTTAAAAGACATATTATTCCCCTATCAGGCTATCTAATTGCTCTTCTTTTTTCTCTTGCTCGTACAAATATTTGGCATCTTGCAAGACATCGTCTCCATGTTGCTTCACAACAGAAACAGACGCATCTAGCTCGTCCTTCAATTTGTAAGCCTTAGCCAAGGCTTTAGAATAACCTTTTTTAGCTTCCTTACTTGCTAAGATTTTCAAACCAAGGGTACCAAATGCGACACCACCCAAAAAGAGTGATGATTTTTTCGCAACTTTTGCGACGCTTAATACTTCTTTTAACATAGTCGTTTCCTCCTTATCATTATTATATAGCAATTTAGATATAAAAGCAATTCCATTCTATGGATTAAAGAATTGGATTTATTTCTATTGAATCTCATATCTACATACTCCTATACTTGCTTTCGCTTGCCTCTTTTGCTAGACTTAAACTATGAATATAAACCTCAAACCCAAACTCCAGCGTTTCGCTACTGCTAGCGCCTTTTCCTGCCCTATCTGTCAAAAAAATCTGACCTTGATCGAAACTAGCCTCAAGTGTAGCAACCGTCATTCTTTTGACTTAGCAAAATTCGGCTATGTCAATCTGGCACCGCAAATCAAGCAATCCACCAACTACGACAAAGAAAACTTTCAAAATCGCCAGCAAATCCTAGAAGCTGGGTTTTATCAGAATATCTTAAAAGGCATCTCGGACATACTAGCGACTAAACCATCCGCAAAAACAGTCTTGGATATCGGTTGTGGCGAAGGCTTCTACTCTCGTAAACTCCAAGAAAGTCACTCTGATAAAACCTTTTACGCCTTTGATATTTCCAAAGATTCCGTTCAAATCGCTGCCAAAAGCGAAGCCAACTGGGCAGTCAATTGGTTTGTGGGCGACTTGGCTCGTCTTCCTATAAAAGATACCAGCATGGATATTCTACTTGATATCTTTTCGCCTGCAAATTATGGAGAATTTCGACGCGTTTTATCCCAAAACGGTATCTTGATAAAGGTCATTCCAACCGAAAATCACCTCAAAGAAATCCGCCAAATGGTGCGAGAGCAGCTGACAAAGAAGGACTATTCCAACCAAGATATCAAGGAACATTTCCAGGAACACTTCAGTATCCAATCTCGCCAAACAGCCTCCCTGACCAAGTCCATCACCGCTGAGCAACGCCAAGCTTTACTTAGCATGACCCCCCTTCTCTTTCACGTTGACCAGACCAAGATTGACTGGACTCAGTTGACAGAGATTACCATCGAAGCAGAGATTCTTGTGGGGAAAGTATTGTAAATTAGTTTAAATATGAAAAAACGCATCTTAAAAGATGCGTTTTTTATTTAATCTTAGTTCAAGTGCCAGATATCTTCGTTGTACTGAGCGATTGTACGGTCAGATGAGAAGAATCCCGCTTTAGAAATGTTAACGATGACTTTATCCAACCATGCGTCACGGTTTTCGTAGTCAGCAAGCATTTGCTCTTTCACCTTGATATAGTCTTCCAAGTCAAGGAGAGTCATGAACCAGTCTTTGTTGATCAATTCGTTGTAAAGACGTTCCAAGCGTTCTTTCTTACCTACTGCAAGAACAGCATCGCTCACGATGAAGTCAACCAATGGTTTGATAGCTTCACGAGCATAGAATTCGCTTGATTTGTAAGCTGCTTTCGCGTAAAGGTCGATAACAGTTTCTGAATCTTCACCAAAGATGTAGATGTTTTCGTCGCCAACCAACTCAGCGATTTCCACGTTAGCACCGTCCATAGTACCAAGAGTCAAAGCTCCGTTCAACATGAATTTCATGTTACCAGTACCTGAAGCTTCTTTAGAAGCAAGTGAGATTTGTTCTGAGATGTCACATGCTGGGATAAGGAAGCTTGCTGCAGTAACGTTGTAGTTTTCAACCATTACGACTTGCAAGTGTGGAGCTACTGCTGGGTCATTTGCAATCACTTCTGACAAGCAAAGGATCAAGTGGATGATGTCTTGTGCGATTGTGTAGGCAGGAGCTGCTTTACCACCAAAGAATACTGTGATTGGACGAGCAGGAATGTTACCAGCCTTAATGTCAAGGTATTTGTGAATCACATACAAAGCATTCATTTGTTGGCGTTTGTACTCGTGAAGACGTTTGATTTGGATATCAAAGATAGAGTTTGTATTGATTTCCACACCTTGGTGTTCTTTCAAGTGACGAGCCAATTTGCGCTTGTTGTGAGCTTTGATGCTTTCCAATTTTTCTTTGACAGCAGCCTTGTCTTCGTATGACAAGAGTTTTTCAAGCTCATCCGCTTCATGGTGCCAACCCTCTCCAATAATCTCATCCAAGTAGTGAGACAGTCTTGGGTTGGCATGCATGAGCCAACGACGGAATGTGATACCGTTTGTTTTGTTGTTGAATTTTTCTGGGTAGATGTCGTAGAAAGCTTTCAACTCTGAGTTCTTCAAGATTTCAGTGTGGAGTGCTGCTACCCCGTTAACACTGTATCCGTAGTGGATATCCATGTGAGCCATGTGTACACGGTCGTTTTCATCAATGATTTGAACAGCTGGGTCTTTGTATTCTGCTTTCACACGACGGTCCAATTCTTTGATGATTGGTACCAAGTGAGGAACCACTTCTTCCAAGAATTCAAGAGGCCATTTTTCAAGGGCTTCAGCAAGGATGGTGTGGTTAGTGTAGGCAGTCATGCTACGAACGATAGAGATTGCTTCGTCAAGCTCGATACCACGCGCAGTCAAAAGACGGATCAATTCAGGGATCACCATTGATGGGTGAGTATCGTTGATTTGTACAACTGCGTAGTCCGCAAGGTCATGCAAGTTGCTTCCTTTTTCGATTGCTTCGTCGATGATCAATTGCGCACCGTTTGAAACCATGAAGTATTGTTGGAAGATACGGAGCAATTCACCTTGTTTGTCGCTGTCGTCTGGGTAAAGGAAGAGAGTCAAGTTGCGAGCGATATCTGTTTTGTCAAAGTTGATACCATCTTCGATGATAGAAGAATCAACTGAGTCCAAGTCAAACAAACGCAAGCGGTTTTTAGTAGCTGTCTTGTAACCAGGTACATCGATATCGTAAAGGGTAGATGTCAATGTGAAGTGTGCAAATGGCACTTGGTAGCTACGGCTTGAGCGAACCAACCAGTTTTGCTCAGTCAACCAAGCGTTAGGAATCGTTTCTTGTTGGTTGTTTTTAAGAACTTGTTGGAAAAGACCGAAGTGGTAGTTCAATCCAACACCATCACCATTCAAACCAAGTGTAGCGATTGAGTCGATAAAGCAGGCTGCCAAACGTCCCAAACCACCGTTACCAAGTGATGGTTCCAATTCTACTTCTTCGATTTCAATCAACTCTTTACCTGCAGCTGCGAGTTCTTTTTTCACATCGTCGTAAAGACCAAGGTTAATCAAGTTGTTTGACAAGAGTTTACCGATCAAGAACTCAGCTGAGATATAGTAAACTTTTTTCTTACCAGTGTTAACTGGCTTTTGGCTGCTAGCAAGCTTGCTGTAGTTGAGAAGTGCAAGGTAAAGCTCTTCGTTACTACATTCCGCAATAGTTTTATTGTAACGTTTTTGTACAAATTCTTTTAATGGTAACATTTTTGTGTCTCCTGATATTGTCTTATTTCTTTAATTCTACCAAATTTTCATTGATTCGGCGATAAATTGTAGTCAAGTCAAGCAAATTTTCTTCAACAGCTGGTGTGAGTTGGTCTGCTGTCATACGCCAAGACCAGTTTCCGCCAAGAGTAGATGGGAAGTTCATACGAGCTGACTCATCTAGCTCTAGCAAATCTTGCATGGTTGCAATAGCCATGAAGCTCACTGATGAAAAGACTGTACGAAGCATCGCGTGTGGCACTGTTTCGTATTCTTTACGGTTAGTATAGCGAGCCATGTACTCACGAGTTGGATCATCAATCTCATTACGGTACCAACCAAGGACCGTATTGTTATCATGTGTTCCTGTGTACATAACAGAGTTAGCCGGCGCCAAGTGTGGGCTATCGATGCTTTCGTCTTCTGGATTGAAGGCAAATTGAAGAATCTTCATCCCTGGGAAACCAGTACGTTCGCGCAACTCGATAACCTCATCTGTCATGAAACCAAGGTCTTCCGCGATGATGTTCAGCTCACCGAGTTCTTCCTTAACGGCTGCAAAAAGTTTGTAGCCTGGACCTTTCACCCATTTACCAGGGGCAGCTGTATCGGAACCAGCAGGGATTTCCCAGTAAGATTCAAAGCCACGGAAGTGGTCGATACGAACAATGTCGTAGATTTTGAAGCTTTCACGCAAGCGTTCAACCCACCATTTATAACCGTCTTTGTCCATTGCTTCCCAGTCATAGATTGGGTTACCCCAAAGTTGACCAGTGGCAGAAAACTCATCTGGTGGACATCCAGCGATGCAAGTCGCCTTGCCGCTAGCATCTGTCTTGAAGAGGTGTGGATTTGCCCACATGTCACTTGAATCTTCTGCGACGTAAATCGGCATGTCACCAACGATTTCGATGTGGTTATCGTTAGCGTAGGCTTTCAATTTCAACCATTGTTGGAAGAAGAAATATTGAGTCACACGGTGGTAAACCAACTTGTCTGCCAATTTCTCACGGTAGCTTTCAAGCGCAGAAGCTTTACGAGCACGAGCATCTGCATCTGGCCATTCTGTCCAAGCAAGATTGTCAAAATGCTCTTTAATCGCCATATACTCTGCAAAGAGTTCAAGCCATGATTGGTTGTCTTGAGCAAATTTCTCAAAATCTTTGACATCACCCACTTCCAAGAAGCGTTTAACTGCTTTTTCTAAAAGCGGACGACGTGCGTAATAAATCTTCGCATAATCAACTTCAGATGCATCGCTACCAAAGTCAACACCTTCAAGGTCACTAGCTTCGAGCAAGCCTTGTTCTACCAAGATATCAAGGTCGATAAAATGCGTATTTCCAGCAAAGGCTGAGAATGATTGGTATGGAGAATCTCCATAGCTTGTTGTCCCAAGAGGGAGGATTTGCCAGTAACGTTGCTTGGTACGAACCAAGAAGTCAACGAAATCATAGGCAGTCTGACCAAATGATCCAATTCCGTATTCTCCTGGTAGAGAAGAGATGTGCATCAACACACCACTTTGACGTTTTTTCATAATAGCACCTCATGTGTTTGTTATAAAACGTTGCGCAATCAAGACGCAAACGTTTGCGTTAAGTTAAGTATAGCGCATTTTAAACACAAATGCAAGCGTTTTTAAAAAATTTTTTTGAATTATTTTAATCAACCAAAACTTGTTCCCATTGATATTTTATGAAATGAGCGAAAAATTTTTTAAAATTTTTTTGATTTAAGATAATTCATTCCAAACTTATGCTCTATTTTCTGAAAAATCGAGCCAAATTTACGCAATCGTTTCCCTAATATATTTTCAATTCAAGAAAAACAAATATTTTAAGTTCTTTCTTATATAAAGGCTTTAACAAATATTTGAAACCTTAAAATTTTTTTAAAATTTTTTCTAAAAATACTTGCAACCGTTTTCTGTTTGTGCTATACTAGGCACATAAAAGAAAACGTTTGCGTTTTCTCATTAAATTATTTTTGTTATTCTTTAGGAGGAATACACTATGTCATCTAAATTCATGAAGAGCGCTGCTGTGCTCGGAACTGCTACTCTTGCTAGCTTGCTCTTGGTAGCTTGCGGAAGTAAATCTTCTGATAAAGCGGCTGATACTAACTCTTCAGAGGCAAAAGAACTCACTTTCTACGTTGAAGATCAATATAAAGCCTTTGCTGAATCAGCTGCAAAAGCTTACGAAAAAGAATCTGGCGTAAAAGTTACCATCAAAACAGGAGACCAAATGGGTGGTCTTGACAACCTTTCACTTGACAACCAATCTGGTAAAGCTGCTGACGTTATGATGGCTCCATACGACCGTGTAGGTAGCCTTGGTACTGACGGACAACTTTCAGAAGTTACTCTTAGCGACGGTGCAAAGACAGACGATAAAACAAAATCACTCGTAACTGTCGGTGGTAAAGTCTATGGTGCTCCAGCTGTTATCGAGTCACTCGTTTTGTACTATAACAAAGATTTGCTTAAAGAAGCTCCTAAAACATTTGCTGATTTGGAAAACCTTGCTAAAGACAGCAAATACGCTTTCGCTGGTGAAGATGGCAAAACTACTGCCTTCCTAGCTGACTGGACAAACTTCTACTACGCATACGGACTCCTTGCTGGTAATGGTGGTTATGTATTTGGTCAAAACGGTAAAGATCCTAAAGATATCGGACTTGCAAACGAAGGTTCAATTACAGCTATCAACTACGCTAAGACTTGGTACGATAAATGGCCTAAAGGTATGCAAGATACTGAAGGAGCTCCAAACTTAATCCAAACTCAATTCCAAGAAGGTAAAACTGCTGCTATCATCGATGGTCCTTGGAAAGCTCAAGCATTCAAAGATGCTAAAGTAAACTACGGTGTTACGACTATCCCAACTCTTCCAAACGGTAAAAACTATGAAACATTTGGTGGTGGTAAGGCTTGGGTTATCCCAGCAAGCACTAAGAACCTTGAAGGAGCTCAAAAATTTGTAGACTTCCTTGTATCAACTGAACAACAAAAAGCCTTCTACGATACTACTAACGAAATCCCAGCTAATACTGAAGCTCGTACTTATGCTGAAGGCAAAAAAGATGAATTGACAACAGCCGTGATTGAACAGTTCAAGAACGCTCAACCAATGCCAAACATCTCACAAATGTCAGCTGTTTGGGATCCGGCTAAAACAATGCTCTTTGAAGCTGTAAGTGGTAAGAAAGATGCGAAAACAGCTGCTAACGATGCTGTAACATTGATCAAAGAAACAATCAAACAAAAATTTGGTGAATAATTGATTTGTTCAAGGGGGGTGGAAGTGAAATCCCCCTTTGAATGTATAGATGCGTTTCTTATTAAATATGCGTATCTTGCGATTGAACCCGAGTTTTATCTCGCATCCTATGAAAGGAGTAATCATGGAAAAACAACAGCCTCGCAAAGCAGCCTTGCTGTCAATCATTCCTGGTTTAGGACAAATCTATAACAAACAAAAAGCTAAAGGATTTATTTTTCTTGGTGTTACTGTTCTATTTGTTCTGTATTTTCTAACACTTGCAAGCCCTGAATTGAGCAATTTGATCACACTTGGTGACAAACCTGGTCGTGACAATTCACTTTTCATGCTGATTCGTGGTGCCTTCCACTCTATCTTTGTTGTCGTCTACCTGCTCTTTTATATCTTTAATATCAAGGACGCACATACGACTGCTAAACGTATCAACAACGGTATTCCTGTAGCTCATACCTTCAAGGATATGATTAAAGGTATTTATGAGAATGGATTCCCATACCTTTTGATTATCCCATCGTATGTAGCGATGACATTTGCGATTATCTTCCCAGTTATCGTAACCTTGATGATCGCCTTTACCAACTATGACTTCCAACACTTGCCACCAAATAAATTGTTGGACTGGGTTGGTTTAACGAACTTCACAAATATCTGGAGCTTGAGTACCTTCCGTTCAGCCTTTGGTTCGGTTCTTTCTTGGACCATTATCTGGGCCTTGTCTGCTTCTACTTTGCAGATTGTCATTGGTATCTTCACCGCTATCATTGCTAACCAACCATTTATCAAAGGAAAACGTATCTTTGGTGTTATTTTCCTTCTTCCTTGGGCAGTTCCAGCCTTCATCACTATCTTGACATTTTCAAACATGTTTAATGATAGTGTTGGTGCCATCAACACCCAAGTCTTGCCTCTTTTGTCTAAGGTCCTTCCCTTCCTAGATGGAGCTCTTATCCCTTGGAAAACAAATCCAACTTGGACTAAGGTTGCCTTGATTATGATGCAAGGTTGGCTTGGATTCCCATACATCTACGTTTTGACCTTGGGTATCTTGCAGTCTATTCCTAACGACCTCTACGAAGCGGCTTACATCGATGGTGCTAATGCTTGGCAAAAATTCCGCAACATCACTTTCCCAATGATCTTGGCTGTTGCAGCACCAACATTGATCAGCCAATACACCTTCAACTTTAACAACTTCTCTATCATGTATCTCTTTAATGGTGGAGGTCCTGGTACTGTCGGAGGCGGAGCCGGTTCAACTGATATCTTGATTTCATGGATTTACCGTTTGACAACAGGTACATCTCCTCAATACTCTATGGCGGCAGCTGTTACCTTGATTATCTCAATCATTGTCATCTCTATCTCTATGATCGCATTCAAGAAACTACACGCATTTGATATGGAGGACGTCTAAGATGAATAACTCAATCAAACTCAAACGTAGACTGACTCAAACCCTCACTTACCTCTACTTGATTGGCCTATCAATCGTGATCATCTACCCACTCTTGATCACCATCATGTCCGCCTTCAAAGCAGGTAACGTCGCAGCCTTTAAACTAGATACTAACATCGACTTCAATTTTGATAACTTTAAAGGGCTCTTCACCGAAACCTTGTATGGCACTTGGTACCTTAATACTTTGATTATTGCCTTTATCACAATGGCTGTTCAAACAAGTATCATCGTACTTGCAGGTTACGCCTACAGTCGTTACAACTTCTTGGCTCGTAAACAAAGTTTGGTCTTCTTCTTGATCATCCAAATGGTGCCAACTATGGCCGCTTTGACAGCCTTCTTCGTTATGGCACTTATGTTGAACGCCCTTAACCATAGCTGGTTCCTCATCTTCCTCTATGTCGGTGGAGGTATCCCGATGAATGCTTGGCTCATGAAAGGCTACTTCGATACCGTGCCAATGTCTCTAGACGAATCTGCAAAACTAGATGGTGCTGGACACTTCCGCCGCTTCTGGCAAATTGTTCTCCCACTCGTTCGCCCAATGGTGGCTGTACAAGCTCTATGGGCCTTCATGGGACCTTTCGGAGACTACATTCTCTCTAGTTTCTTGCTTCGTGAGAAAGAATACTTTACTGTTGCCGTCGGTCTCCAAACCTTCGTTAACAACGTGAAAAACATGAAGATTGCCTACTTCTCAGCAGGTGCTATCCTCATCGCCCTTCCAATCTGTATTCTCTTCTTCTTCCTACAAAAGAACTTTGTTTCAGGACTTACAAGTGGTGGCGACAAGGGATAATTTATCCCCGCCACCCTTTTTCATTTTATACTCTTCGAAAATCTCTTCAAACCACGTCAGCTTTATCTCCAACCTCAAAGCTGTGCTTTGAGCAACCTGCGGCTAGCTTCCTAGTTTGCTCTTTGATTTTCATTGAGTATTAGCGATTGTTACTGTAAATAATATTCTTGCAACAAGCAATTTATCTCCTAGACTTGAAATAAAGTACATTTCTCTATATAATATTACTCATATAGAAAACACTTATAGAAAGATGCCTATGCTTCCATATCCATTCTCGTATTTTACTAGTATTTGGGGATTTCGTAAGCCCCTATCAAAACGTTTCGGCCTCAACTGGTTTCAGCTTCTCTTTACAAGCATTTTCCTCATCAGTTTGTCTATGGTCCCGATTGCCATTCAAAACAGCTCGCAGGAAACCTATCCACTGGATACTTTTATCGATAATGTCTACACTCCACTGACAGATGAAGCCATCATGGACTTGTCAGAGAATGCACAAATCGTAGATGGAAAGCTGAACTACTCAGGTACTAAAAATCAGCAGCCTTCTCTTTTGATTGGTCCAAGCCAAAGCAAGGAATTGCCAAAGGATCTGCAACTTCATTTTGATACGGAAGAACTCATCATCAGCAAGGAAAGTAAAGAGCTGACTCGTATTCACTACCACGCGATTCAAACAGAGAGTTTCCAGAGTAAGGAAGCTTTGACCCAGGCTATTTCTAAAGACTGGTACCAACAAAATCGGGTCTATATCAGTCTCTTCCTAGTTCTCGGTGCTAGCTTCCTCTTTGGATTGAATTTCTTCATTGTCTCTCTTGGAGCTAGTCTTCTCCTTTATATCACCAAAAAATCACGCCTCTTTTCATTTAGGACCTTTAAAGAGTGCTACCATTTTATCTTGAACTGTTTAGGATTACCAACTCTGATTACGCTTATTTTGGGACTTTTTGGCCAAAATATGACAACCCTGATCACTGTACAAAACATTCTTTTTGTTCTTTATCTGGTCACCATTTTTTACAAAACACATTTCCGTGATCCAGATTATCATAAATAGGAGATTTTTATGCCCGTTACGATTAAAGATGTGGCCAAGGCTGCAGGTGTCTCACCTTCAACCGTAACCCGCGTTATTCAAAACAAATCAACGATTAGCGATGAAACCAAAAAACGAGTTCGCAAGGCTATGAAGGAACTCAACTACCATCCCAATCTCAATGCTCGTAGTCTAGTTAGCAGCTATACTCAAGTTATCGGTTTGGTATTGCCTGACGACTCGGATGCCTTCTACCAAAATCCTTTCTTCCCATCTGTCCTACGAGGGATCGCCCAAGTCGCATCTGAGAACCACTATGCTATTCAGATTGCAACAGGGAAAGATGAGAAAGAACGTCTCAATGCGATTTCTCAGATGGTTTATGGCAAACGTGTTGACGGTTTGATTTTCCTCTACGCTGAAGAAGAAGACCCTCTGGTCAAACTAGTAGCCGATGAGCAGTTCCCTTTCCTCATTCTCGGAAAATCCACTTCACCCTTTATCCCTCTTGTTGATAATGACAATGTACAAGCGGGCTTTGATGCGACCGAGTATTTCATCAAAAAAGGATGCAAACGAATTGCCTTTATCGGGGGTACAAAGCGACTCTTCGTAACACAAGATCGTCTAACTGGCTATGAGTCTGCACTCAAACAATACCAACTTCCGATTGATACCAACTTAACCTACTTTGCGACCGAATTTCTGGAAGAAAAAGGTTATCAATTCAGTGAACTCCTGTTCAATCACGATCCGCAGATTGACGCTATCATCACAACCGATAGTCTCCTAGCAGAAGGAGTTTGTGACTACATCAGTAAGCATCAGTTAACTGTTCCTGTCTTGAGTTTCGACTCTGTCAACCCTCGACTTGACCTCGTAGCTTATGTCGATATCAATAGTCTGGAACTTGGGCGCGTTTCCTTTGAAACGATTTTACAGATCATTAATGACGCAAAAAACAACAGACAAATCTGTTACCGCCAATTGATTGCCCACAAAATTATCGAAAAATAAAAACCAGCTCCAG
>NZ_KQ969039.1:33063-36040 GCF_001578705.1 Streptococcus oralis
GTCTAACTTTTTGGGGTCAGTACATTTTGAGAGTTATTATCTACATTATTTGCCTTTTTCTTTTGTCAACCAATATGTGATTCCTGCTGATGAAATTGCTGATAAAATAATCGCTAAAATAACCCATACTCTGTTATTATCCACTGAAATTGGCGCTTCATATGTTTCTTTTTTAGTTTCAATTGGATTAGATAAAAAATTCATCACATTTTGATTGGTCGTTCCACCATCACGAATATTCTTCATAACAGTTTTAAAGGACTCTGCGTAGTCTCTATTCCCTTGAATAACTTCTGCTTCATTAGATATCAGATCATTCGTAGTTGAAATAGTCTTATCAACATTATCTTTAATAGTCTGAACTTGACCAACAAATTGAGTAAATTGATCCTTCATAGTCCCAACTGCTTCGTGATTTTGACTAGTTTCTTTTGAACCAGTAGAGGTAGTAGACACTAATGATTCAATTGAACTATATAAGCGTTTTGATGATTCACTATCATTTATTAATATTCCACTATTAGCATCTGAAGCTGTCTCCGTCACTTCCAATTGTTTCGCTTTTGTTTCCTTCCACTTATCGTACTCAGTTGATAAGGTCTTAATCGAACTGTTATACCAATCAGCTAAGTTTGTAATTTGATTTTTGAAATAATCATTCGGTAACTCAGCTTCAGCCAATTCAGGCAATGCCTCGCTTGATTTTTCTAATGACTCCAAAGAATTTTGAATTTGTTCCAACAAAGCTATACCTGATTCTTTAAATTTAGTAACTTGATCTTCTGACAACTGAGTTGCTATATCATCACGACTGATGTTGCCGTACATATGGTAAACAGAATCTGGTGATAAGGCAGAAAAATTAATAGAGGAACTACTTGGACTTCCATAAATTGCTTGAATCATACCAGTTGTACGATCAATTTTGCTTAATTTATCAAAAATATGTTTTAAATCTTTTTTCACTAAAACATCTGACTTTTCTTTATCACTACGATAAATAGTTTTCTTGATAGGAATTGTAGTTTCACCAATGTGTACTTCAAATGAAATTTCATTTTTCCCATAATGTGGTTCTAAAGTATATTCAACCGTCATAGTATAAAGCTTATCATCTGTTATAGTTTGCTCTCCTCCAACTAAGGTAGCATCTCCTGTAACATAAACTTTAGCTTTAGGAGATAAATATTTTGTCCCTTCAGAACTGGTAGAAACTCCGCTAGCCTCAACTACCGTTGATGATTCAGGCGAACTACTGGATGGTTTTGTCACAGATGCCTCGACAGTTTTAGACTCAGATTGGGGTAATTTAACTGTCAATTCCATCGTTTCTGTTACTTTATCGAGCTTATCATTTTCAATCGATAAAAATTCAAAAACAGGTAATCCACTTATAGAAGTAGCCTTCTTATCAAATTTAGTATAATTCTTAAGTAAATCTATTTTTTCATTATATTCTTTAACTTGATCAGCTGTTAGAACATTGAGTTTCTCCAATTTACTAAATAAAGTTTGGTAATCAGTTGGTTCAATACTAATATCTGTTAGATTTGAACGAATTAAAGTTTGATAAGTTTCAGGCAAATGATTTTCAGTAATCAAACTTTTATTAATCTGATCTACAAGTGTTGCTTTAGCATCCGAAGTAAGGTCCGATTTTAAATCAACATCTTCTTTACCAAAGTAAAAGAGTGATATTTTCTTTTTCTCTGCTTCTAATTCTGTCTTGAGACGTCCAAATTCGGATTTTCTATCTTTTATTTTACCTTGATAATCAACAATAACCTTATGATAATCAACTACTAAATCTTCTAGTTTAGCTTGTTCAGATTTTTCCTCAGCTGTACTATTTCCAAATTGATACAATGATTTAAGCATCGAATTATTTAAACCATCTATAATTTTAGAATTTTCTTCATGCTGTTCTTTCAATGTGTTATTGGTTGTTAAGACATTCTTCTCAAATATACCCTTTTGAAAATCAAAATAAGTTTTAACTTCCGTAAGTTGTTTGTCTAAGCCTATCCCTGTATTATTTAAAAGACTAACAACAGAATCAGAAAAAGCCTTTTGAGAATCTTCATAAGACGAATTCATTTTCTGTAGATTTGAAGCCAAGTCCAAAGTGCTTAACATAGACTGACTTGCTTCGTTTGACGGGCCATAGATATATTGAGAAATTTTTGTATGCGTGCCAGATTGTTCATTTACAATATTATCAACATTTCTTTTAGCATCATCTAGGTTGTTGATAACACTCGAAAAATACATTTTTATAACATTTTGGTTAATAGTATTAAGGTACTCGCCTACTCGTAACTCAACATTCTTAGATTTAACTGGATCTAAATTTGATTTCGTTTTATATGTTATCTTTGCTCTATCAGGATTAAAACTTTCCAGTTGAGCTATTTTTTCTGAAAACTGTTGTTCGATATAAACAATTACATCAACCGACCCATTTTCAAATCGATTTTCAGCAACATTACGAGTCATGACAGTCCATTGATTTGTATTCTCTTTTGATAATAAATTTGTGAAATCATTTCCTAGATTATAGGCGTTGCCATTTAATACGCCTCCAGCATCTTCATTTACCAGAGCAATATTCAATTTACGATCGTTAACCTTATTTGTTACAGAAATCTCTTGATTCTTTAAATAAATAAATGTTGCTCCTGAACCAACCAACAAAGTTACAAAAACACTACTACCTATAATTATTTTTTTCATAGCTAACCTCTCTCATTTATCCCTTTATTATACCACGAATACTAGAGTCAGGCAAGGAGGGCTTATAATCTTTATTCTATTAATAAAACTTACCAATTCGTAACTTGCTTATGCACCGACCTATATACTAAATTTTAGGTGTTTCATTTTTTCACCATATAGAAAATCCTAGAATGAAATTCTAGGATTTGTATGTCATTTTTTGAAGTCTTCTATGGTGAAGTGGTCATAGCTGATTTTTGAG
>NZ_KQ969039.1:36109-37635 GCF_001578705.1 Streptococcus oralis
ATTGAGAGCTCCATAATAAGAGAACATGATTCGAGCTAGCTTATTTTCGGGTTCTGTGGTATCGAAGTAGTCGTTCACTTCTTTATTGAACACAATATCTTTTATGGCTTGAGTTTGGGCGACTAGTTTAGCTTTACCATCTTTCGAATCTGGCGCCTTGGACAATTGTTCCTCAAAGAAAGCAATGTCTCGCTCATCTTGAAGATGGATGGAAACTTTTAATAGTTCATAGGTTGATATTAAAAATGTATAGTCTCTTAATCTACCCCAAATTTTTTTCAAATTATACTTGGACATATTTTCCTTGGCAGATTGAAAATCTCCTTTTAGATAAGCCACTTGACCTTGGATAAATTGGTAATACTCACGATATGTTGCCCTAAAGGGCTTAATAGACTTTTCTGATTGAACCCTGAACATGTCTACATAGAGCTTAAGATTAATAGCATC
Organism: Streptococcus oralis; assembly: GCF_001578705.1. Taxonomy (GTDB): domain Bacteria; phylum Bacillota; class Bacilli; order Lactobacillales; family Streptococcaceae; genus Streptococcus; species Streptococcus oralis_J. Next base: position 36,560 of record NZ_KQ969039.1, read on the forward strand.
GTTTAACATTAGATAAATAACTTTGTTTAGGACAAAACGTAGATATAAACTCCAGATAGCTACAAACAACATCAGTAAAGCAAGTATTAACCCCCACCTTTTTGTTTCAGGTTGGTGTTCTAAAAAAACTCCTACTGCTCCAATAGCTAGTGCTACAGCTGAACTAATTAGAATAACAGTCTCTATTTGTAAAAGAGTGTTTTCTGTCGCCCTACTTACTATTTTTTTTACTAATTTCATATATTACTCCCCTTTATTATTAAAAATAGATATTCCAATAAGGATGCTAGTTAATCCTCCTAGTAATTTTGCAGTTAGCACAGCTCCTGCAGCAGCGATAGCTGAAGGAGCAACTGCTACAGCAACAACAACAACTCCTATTGCGAAAATAGACTCAACTGGATGCTCTGCGACATAGTCAAATGTTCTTTGGAGATGATCCACCGTTCTCACTCCCGTCTCATTAGTCGTCTTAACTGTCGCATAGTCTTGTTTGACCTGGTTATGTTCTTTTACATAGGAAACACGATAACCATCCTCTGACTTGGTACCAACCTCAAGAGAGCGATTCTTATAGCCAAAGCCAATGGAAAGGTTGGGCGCAAGTTTGCTATAGCTTGAACTAATCTTGTCTGCTAGACTGAACTCACCCGTTATAGAATAGTCCTTTAGTCCTATCTTCGTCTTATAATTGGGCTTTTCATCTAGGAAATCTGTACTCAGTCCCCCTACGCTATACTCTCCTTCTTGACTTAACTTACCATCTTTATATTTAGTGTTAAAAGTGATGGCACTTTCCCCTTTGAAGTGACCTTTTATCTGGATTTTACTCTTGAGATAGTGCTGACCATCGTCATATACTGTGATCTCCTTCTCAAACGTAACTTCATTCCCTTTCAAGAAATCAATCAGTTCCTGAGGTTTCTTACCGCCATTCCCATGGGAGGCAAGAGAGATCGTACGACCCAAGGTCTGGAGATCCTGTTCACTCATCTGACTCAAGTCAAAGGCCGTTTCTGGATTATAATGTCGAATATAACGGATTAGTTCTTCGTGCAGAGTTTTAGAATTCTCGA
>NZ_KQ969039.1:38308-43623 GCF_001578705.1 Streptococcus oralis
CAGGCCTGGATGGGCAGGTTATATCAGTGACCAGTCTACCTAATCTTCATTATAACATTTTCTCACCATATAGAAAATCCTAGAATAGAATCCTAGGATTTGTATGTCATTTTTTGAAGTCTTCTATGGTGAAATGGTCATAGGTGATTTTTGAAACTTCCTCATCATAACGACTCAAAAAGTCTTGAAATCGACGATCAATATAGCCAAAGAATAGAACCTCCTCTATATCCTCTTTGTTAAAGAAGATAATGTTTTGATTAATAAGCCCTAGTGGAAGACTGACCGCTCCAAAATCAAAAAAACCTTGCTTGCCGTCCTTTTCAGTTTATCAAAACAACCTCATACTACTCCTTCATTATTTATTTTTTTAGTAACGAAAGTTTTCACAAGCTGTTAATAAAAACCAGACCTATTTATCGCTAGAAATGAACTCTTCTAATCTTGTGATAAACTCTTTCTCAAACTCTGTTACGTGAGCTTTAAATAACACCTGATCAATTTTCTCAGCATCAAACAAATACATTGACTGAGAATCTTCAAACCCTTGAGGGTTTAGGACCCCAGAATAATCAAAAACTTTCCCTTCACTATTCTGTTGATAACGCCCGACAATCATAATAGGTTGAGTCCCATTCTTTAATAAAACAGTTGTTCCCAGTGGCAACCAATTTTTATTCATCTCTATTTCTCCAATTCTTTATTATATTATAAATAAAATGTATCAGTAGTACTACTAAAAATAAGAATAAAGGTCGTAATGATACCAAGCTTACACCTATAACAAGGAAGGCTGATAAAAAATAAATAATAGACGCCTCTATCTTGGAAGGTCTTCTAGCCTCTGGAAGCATATCTAAATGTTCCTGCGTTATAGATGAGCGATCAGTGAATTGATAAAAGAAACGATATCTTGCAGATAAAGAATCAATATCTAAAAAGTCATATCCCCTAATATAATCAACTACAAACAACATCAGTAAATTATCAATTTCGTCAATATTTTCAGTATAGAGAGAAAAATTTCTCTTTCCAGCAATGGCAATATTACTTGCAGCATAAACGGCAATCGGAATGCCATCTTTTGTGACAGGTAGAATATCTCCTTTACTACCTGAACTTACACACGTCATTTCATAGTTATTTAAATTGGATTGAAAAACTCCATGCCAGTATGCTTGTTCCCATAAGTGACCAAATCTTTCTTCTTCAGAATAAATCAAATCCTTATTTAACCCTCTAGCGACTATTCTTTTCTTTGGAGAAATGAATTCTGATTCTTTCAAGACAAGAATTTCTAAATCTGTTGCATATAGACGGTATCCTGCCTCTTCTTGAACGATTTCAATCCTTTCAGTCCAATGTTCTTCATCAGGTAGTTTTGACTGAAGAATTAATCCCTCTGAGTTTCCCCGTAATTGTAATTGTATTTCCATGTTTTACCACCCTATTGATAAGCCCAAGCCAAATGGTCCTAGTTTCATTTTTGCCTCTGCTTTTTCAGTTGTTACTCCCACTTTTGCCCTAGCAGAAACACCCACTCCGGCAGAAGCACTTACATCAATCGTAAGACCAAATATTTTAAATCCAGCTTTAGCTTCTCCTTCTACAATATAAGCATCAGCTCCCACCTCTAATTGGACTCCTCCCTTTAGTTTTCCTTCCCTATTAGTAAAAAAACCAATTTCTCCGCTTGCATCTGCCGAAGCTGTATATGCAGAGCCAGAAAGTTTTGCATGGATATCGTTACTATCATCTCCCCAGCGAGCATGCCCTTCCGCCTCAGCGCCAGTAATTTTAGCTTTAGCTTTAGCTCCAATGCCATATTTTTGAGAATTTTTTTTATTTTTTGAGACATCTTTCTTACCTTCTTTAGCAGAAGCTAATGATTTGATTACACCAGCAGAAACATCTGCCTTAAGTACCGAAACTTCTCCGCCTAAATTCGTATCACCTGCAGTAGTTTTCCCAGCATAAGCTTCAAATCCCATATCTAAATCAGAAAAATCATCATCAACCACAACTCCCGGTGGAAGCTTCTTAACTTTTTCTCCGCTATACTTAGACTCAGCTAATCGTTTGGCTAAATCATTCTGTAACTCGACTTTCTTTCCTCCACTATGCACGGCCTTAGTATATTCTGCAACATCGTTTTTAAAACTTGTACTACGATAATAAGTTCTTGCCGCGTATTCGGTAAATGGAGTACTTGAATGAAGGGCGAGAAACTTTAATTGCTTATTTTGAACATTTATCAAATCTGTAAAGCTACTATCTCCAACAAGTTGATTAAAAGTTTCCATATTCTTTATGGTATCATCTAAACTCTTGACTGCTTGATTATAGCTCGTATTCACACTATCCAAGCTTGGATTCGTTAACGTTAGGATATCACTTATCCCTGCATAGATATTTTTCGTCTTACTGGAACTGCTCTTCAATCCCTCGATCGGATCTTTCATCCGTTGCTTGATGCGTTCTAGGTATTCTGTCTTAATAATGGCACTGTTGTCGGTCTCTGACACCGTGTCTTGGAAGAGCTTCACAAGTCCATCATAGCGACTGACAATGCTATCTAGGGCATTGACATAGTTATCAACCAGTGGTATCTGATAGTTGGTCACCTTCTGGTTAATGGCATCCTTCACTGCTCCTTTGAGGCTATCGGTTGAAACGACCTCTGATAGACGGCTTCTCGAAACAGACAGCTGTTCCTTGATACTATTTACCGAAATAACTAACAACTCTTTTTGAACTCGAACTTCGGATACATCAATCTTCATTCACTTCCTCCTCTGCGTAAACACTGGAAATCAATCCTGCGTCTAGATAGTCCTTACGCAGAGCTTCTTGGCAGTAGTGTTCATCCACGGTATCCGAATACCCTTCTGATACTACTCTCTTAATCAAGAGATTGCTTAAAAACAAGGGTGAAGTGTCAAAGCGTAATCCAAATGGATAGCCATGACCGATGTAGTCCACATAATGGCCATTTGCCAAATCAACTCGACGACCTGAAAGAACTACAAAAAAGTCCATCTGCTCGCTTTCAAATGACTCAACCAAGTCCTTAGGAAGAAGTTCACGATCAAGTTCGACAACACTACCTAAAGGATAGATACGACTTAAACAGAGATCCACATAGGAAGCATACTGGATAAAAAGCGAACGAGGTAAGGTGACTTCTTCTTGGAGACGCCGAATTCGCACGAGTTCTTTTTCATAGAAAAACTCCAACGGCGCACCTATCATTGGATGATAATGATAACTAGGTTCGTCATTCATAAAAGCTATATAACAGGCTCTAAAAACATCTGGATGTCCTGATAAGGTCATCGCTACCGCTGTCAATACTTCCTGATACTTTTCAGATAGATTACATCAGTGACCAGTCTACTTAATCTTCATTATAACATTTTCTCATCATATAGAAAATCCTAGAATGGAATCCTAGGATTTGTATGTCATTTTTTGAAGTCTTCTATGGTGAAGTGGTCATAGGTGATTTTTGAAACTTCCTCATCATAACGACTCAAAAAGTCTTGAAATCTACGATCGATGTAGCCAAAGAATAGAACCTCATCTATATCCTCCTTGTTAAAGAAGATAATGTTTTGATTAATGAGTCCTAGTGGAAGACTGACAGCTCCAAAATCAAAATAACCTTGCTTACCGTCCTTTTCAGTAACTGGACAATGATTAACAATCATGACAGGCTCCACACCTTCTCTCATTCGAACAACACTTCCAATCGGTAAAGCCGTACGTTCTGACATCAGTTTTCTCCTTCTAAATATTTCTGAGCTTCCTGAACATAAAAGAGTTCTGGATTTTCATGGGCGATGCTTTCAAACAAACTACGAGTACGAGCTTCATCTCCTTTTAATTGGGCGTTGAGAGCTCCATAATAAGAAAACATGATTCGAGCTAATTTATTTTCGGGTTCAGTGGTATCGAAATAGTCATTTGATATTTTATTTAAAACAAGATCCTCTATAGCTTTTACTATGTTTATTGCATTCGTCTGCCTAGTAACCTGAGAATTTGTTCGAGCTTTTAATGTAGCTAACATATCAATTTGGTTCGAAATTTCTTCTGTTTTATCAGCATGGATTAGAGAAAGAATCTTAAAGTAAGCTGTGGACAATTGGATCTCAAATTTCTTATTAAAATTTTTATCCTCAAAATTTATTCGTTCCAAATTATCAAGTGTTTCTTCAAACTTTCCTTGGTAATATGACGCTTGGGCAATAGCTAGTAAACAATTTGCATTATTAAACAGTTGTTGAGACTTGACTGAGTGTTCAGCCACATAACGATAATAACTTATGTGCTTGTCGAAATTAATATCCGTCAAAAAGATATTATCTACAGCTAATTTAACCAGTTTATTATTTAATGAAAGCAGTGTCTCAAACCCAAAACATACTACCGTATAAGTAATGAATTTCATAAAATTCATTTCCCCACCTTTAAATAATTCAACAACCATGCCTATAAATGCTAGACAAACTATAGGAAATAAGCAAATGTATACTATTTTTGTCAAATTATATAATTTTGGAATTTCAAATCCAGATATTTTCAACGAATAGTTATTTAATATTTCTTTCATCATTATCCTCCATTGTAGAACTTAAATATAAAAAGGCGCTCGCTATTACTGGAGCCGCTATCGAGGCTCCAAATCCAAATGTAGATGCACTAACTGTAACACCATAAATTAAAGCACCCATAACAAAAACTGTAGCAACTACTACTTTCCCCGCTTTTAATATCTGTTCTCCATGATCCACACTTCTCACCCCTGTTTCAGTGGTCGTCTTAACTGTCGCATAGTCTTGTTTGACCTGGTTATGTTCTTTAACATAGGAAACACGATAACCATTCTCTGACTTAGTTCCAACCTCAAGAGAGCGATTCTTATAGCCAAAGCCAATAGAAAGGTTGGGTGCGAGTCTCCCGTAGCTTGAACTAATCTTGTCTGCTAGACTGAACTCACCCGTTATAGAATAGTCCTTTAGCCCTATCTTCGTCTTATAATTGGCTTTTTCATCTAGGAAATCTGTACTCAAACCTCCAACGCTATACTCTCCTTCTTGACTTAACTTACCATCTTTATATTTAGTGTTAAAAGTGATGGCACTTTCCCCTTTAAAGTGCCCTTTTATCTGGATTTTACTCTTGAGATAGTGCTGACCATCGTCATATACTGTTATCTCCTTCTCAAACGTAACTTCATTCCCTTTCAAGAAATCAATCAGTTCCTGAGGTTTCTTACCGCCATTCCCATGGGAAGCAAGAGAGATCGTTCT
>NZ_KQ969039.1:44292-53469 GCF_001578705.1 Streptococcus oralis
AAGGTCTGGATGGGCAATCAAGTTCAAAATCTCTTGAGTCGGTTGTTCCACAGCTCTTTTTAAACCGGAAAATTCTGACGTATCAATGACAGCAGCAGGACTATGCTCATCAACCAACTCCTGAAAGCGTAACATCAGCCGATCCCACTCATTATATAAACCATTGGCTAAATCACGGTAACTAAATAATAAAGGCAGGTTATAATTACTCAGCTCTGCATTAATCGCATCTTTGGTGGCAGAACGAAAACTTTCCGTGCCAATCAACTCTCGAGTACCTTGAAGCGCTGCTAAAATCTTATCTTCAAATCCACTTTTTGAACGATAAAGTCCCTCGCGCGCTATCAATAATTCAGAATACTTATATTTCATTGGCTAGCCTCCATTTGATAATTGTGAAAAGTATAAGAATCCAGATCCTTTGCAAGTAGTTGGCGACGTAGGTTTAAGACATGTTGTTCCTGAATATCATTCTTCTCTAGCCCCCTAAAAAGGACGGATGCAATCATGTCATCGGATATAACTAAGGTTTCTTGATTTGGAATCAAACCTTTTGGCCAAAAATATCCTGTGTAATCTAGATAAAATTTGTTTTCAATTGATACCCGTTGCCCTGTAATTAATACATAGATAGGCATTTCTTCAATAAAATCCTCAAGAGCATCTTTGGGTAACTTTTCTCTATTTATTTGAATAACACTACCTAATGGCAGAATTTCTGTATAAATTTTATCAATTAATCCAAGTAAACGCACAAACTCAGATGTGGAAAAAAGCTGAGTTTCTCCAAGACGAGTGATAATAACCTCTCCCTTATTGAAGCGAAAATCAATACTCGCTCCAATTGTTGGATTGTACTCATAACTCATATCACTCTGAGACAAATTTAAAACTAATGTTCTAAATAAATCCGGTCTATAAATAATAGCTTTGGCGATTTGATCGATGAGTGAATTTGGCTTAAAACCAAGATAGGACTCTGTAAAATACTGCGCCCATAACATCTCTTGTGAAATCATCTTATCCTCCTCTAAAACCTGCAGCCCCAGCAGCATCATCAGACACTTTATTCGCTACAGCCCTAGACATGTTTCGTGTCTGATCTATTGAATTGCTTTTAAATGTTTTTATCGAACTGTTTAACTCATCTATCATCGTATTAATTTTAAGGAAAGGTTGTAAGTCATTCTCGCTCAAGGTAGGTTTTGAAAGATCGGACAAAGCATCAATTGATGAAGAATATGAAACAACATCAACAGACCAAATATTATAATCTAATTTTATTTCTCCCATAACTCTCCCCCTTAATCTTCATTTTGACTTTGAAGATAAATATAAGTATTTAGTGATTGGCTAGCGTAATTCATACCAATTGCTAAATTAGAAGCTTCAGCCGTATAGGTTGAGATTTTTTGGTCAATCAAATCAATATTATTCTGGGTATTCTCCAACCATTGGGAAATCGATCCTTTTAGCGTCTCTATTTTATTATTAAAGTCATCTCTTCTATTTCCAGCAAAATTAGAAGTAGCTTTTGCCTTTATCAAATCGTATTGAGACAATTGTTCTGAAATTGCGCTTTTCTTACTCTGTATTTTACTCTTATTCTGTTTTAGAATACTTATTTTATTTAATATATCTGCTCTTTCACTAGACATTGTTGAAATCTGTTGTCGTAAAGAGTAAATCTCATAACTGTAATCACGAGACATAGCTATATCTCCTTTGTTTTTTATCAACTTATGTTAAAGATTCTATCCATTATCTGTAACCAATCGTAAACGATAACCTATTCTACCCACAAAAAAGTTTGTCTCATCCTCTGCTACAACTGGCTCACTGAAGCTCGTTTGTACTTTTGAAATATTTTGATCTTTGAACCTTGTTCCAACACATCCAGCAGGAACATTGCTCTTTAAGACCTTGTCAACATCTAAGTAGCCTACACTAATAGCTTGTTGTTCTCCCATAAATACAAAATGAATGTGAACTTTTCCGCTATTTCTAACAATCTTTTTAAATGCATCCTCGGTTACTTTCATATTTAATAAAGTCCCCAACATATGCGCTTCTGGGATAAATACGTACATCATTGAAGCCTCTTTACCATTGTGACGGCTTTCAATTTCTCCTTGAATATCGTTAAAGAAACTAGGTATATTATCTCTATCAATAATTTTATCAAATACTTCTGTTTTTTTGTAACTATTGTTGGTATTTAATAATATTTTTTCAATATTTACTAATTTGTTCAGACCTGGTATCAAACTATTTTCACAATATTCCAGTTGTTGCGGAGTATCATATAAGAATTCAAAATACCCATCTCTATCAGGAACAAACCCTTGAGGATCCGTAGTTTCTTTATCAAACCCTATCGGTAATTCACCCCTTGACCACATCTCAATTACTTTAGGATGATTACTAAAGTGTGTAAGCGTCACTTCATTTGGCAACATTGGGATTGGTTCTGGGCAAACTCCTGTCCAGCTTCTTGCAATCAACTTGACTTCTTCTTCCAAGTTATACAGGCGCTCAATGTCCCCTTCTCCACTTATTGGGAGATAAACCTGAATGGCATAAGGGATATCTTCTTTCAACTGGGCACGACCAAAAATTTCTTGTTGAATTAAAGCATCGCGTCCGATAATTTCCTTAGAAGCTCCTTCATCAACCAGGTAAAAGGCCAAGCGCGAGGTGATATTACTTGACATACTGATTTTAAGGCTATTTGAACGAAGTGCTGTCAAAATCACATAGCATCCAAGACTCGCTCCCTCACGTAGGAGGCGGTTAATCATACTTTCAATGGCTTCTTCTAGTGGTGTGTCTTTTATAGTATCAAAGCCGTCAAAAATAGTAAGGATAGCAGGGAGTTTCTCACCTGATTTTTGTTCGTATTGGGAAAGACTTGCTACATTATAGAGGGCAAACTTCTCCTTGCGAATCTTCAACTCTTGGTCAATACGTTTTAAAAACTTAAGCAGTTTTTCTTCTTCATCAAACCTTGTCAAATCAACTACATGAGGTAAATCTTTTAGTGGCAAGAGGCCGTTTGTCCCAAAGTCAAATAAATTGATTTGTACTTGCTCTGGAGTATTCAAACGAGCGAGATTCAGCACTAGAGTTTGAAGAGCTAGGGATTTCCCAAAACCAGGTGAACCATAGAAAACTGTATGTCCCATTTTTTCCAAATCAAAATGATAATCCTTCTGACGTTGCTCTGTCGGAATATCCATTCGAGCAAAGGGAACGGCCAATACTTTTTCGTCGGTCCAGTGAATATCTGTTTGAGGGGATATGATGGCTGTCTCTAGTGGTTCTAACCACGGTTTATCTGGCAGGTTGAGAGGTACAGTCTTGCTCACTCTTGCTATATAGTTTACAACAGCTGAGAGTTCCGTGATTTCTTCCGTCTGATCAGCAGTATAATTTTCATCCTTAGATAGGTCATCAGATAGCAATTCATATTGTCCTAGGTCATTTATCAACCAGATTCGTTCATCAACAACTTCTTGAACTCCCTCTGTTTGCGGGGCATAATGTGCACCACTCCAAGCAGACTGGAACAACTCATAGATTTCGTTATTTCCTACTTGTAAGTAGGCACGCCCTGGTTCAGTAATACTCGCTGCATCTGGTGTTTTGATAATTTCATTTGAATCAGACTCATCTGACACTTTCAAAGCTAGTTTGAAACGAGAGTTTGACCATATTTGATCATTCACGACACCTGATGGCTTTTGTGTAGCAAGAATTAGATGGACCCCAAGCGAACGTCCGATACGGGCTGTCGAAACCAGCTCTGTCATAAATTCTGGTTCATGTTCTTTCAATTCAGCAAACTCATCACTAATCAGGAACAGATGAGGTAATGGTTTGTCTGGATAGCCTGATTTGTCAGTAGATTTTTGCCCTTCCTTATATAATTTAGTGTATCCATTAATATGGTTGACACCAAATTGATTAAATAGTCGTTGGCGTTTTTGTAACTCTGCTTTGATAGAAGCTAAGGCACGCGCACTAGCCGCGCCATCTAAGTTAGTAATAGACCCAAGCATATGTGGTAGATCTTTAAAAAGATTCGCCATCCCACCACCCTTGAAGTCAATCGTAAGAAATCCAACATCCTCTGGACTAAAATTTACAGCCATGGATAATATATACGACTGAAGAATCTCCGATTTACCTGAACCAGTAGTTCCTGCTACAAGACCATGCGGTCCATGTGCACGTTCATGTAAGTTGAGTTCCACCTGGTCATCTTTCCCACGCAATCCTAATGGCACTGCTAACGTTTTAAAAGTATCCGCTTTGGACCATCTAGTAGCAACCTGTAACTCTTCAACTTCTCTGACTTGATAGAGTTCCAAAAAAGTAACGGATTTTGGAATCGTATTCTTCTCTACTTCCATATGTTTTAGATTTGCTAAAGTACGGATAGAATCTTCATAGCAATCCAACAGCGGGTAGGGAATAAAGGTTTGTGCACTATAGGATCCTTCATCATTAATGATTTGACCTAGATTTTGATTCTTATATTCAATCAGAGTTGTGATAGTTTCTGGCAAAAGACGACGCGCCTCTTTCACCCAAATAACAGTCACACCTAACTCTGTCAAATCCTTGGCTAGATACTCATTCAAACTATGGCCAAGTAAATGGGAGTCATCCATAATCGTTAAGACATAATGAGGTTTAAAGCGCGCATCTTTTTCCCCCATTTCACGTTTGATTTGAGAACGTTTTTGAATGATACGATAAAACGAATTTAGAACAGCATCACGACTTCTGGCATCATGGACAAAACCACGAATATTTCGCTCCTGCATATTAAAATGTGGGAGAAAGCGCCACTCAGACCAATCCTTCTCATATCTCAGTTCTTGAACAAGATTGATAAAATTAACATCTAAGTAGCTATGGAACATTGCCATCTGTAAGAGCATATTATACACAGCTGTCCTAGTTACTTCACTGTTTCCAACAAGACCAACTGTCGCTTCAAAGATATTAACAGTAATTGGAACCTTCTTTTGCAAACTGTAGTCTTGCAAGACTGTTCGAGCAAACTGCGATATTTCATCTTTACTTTGCTCATCAAAATTTGTTTGCAACTCTAGCTGACTTAACTTATCTCCTAATCCTAAGGACACCTGTAAGAAATCTTCATTATAGTCCATCCGCTCATAAATTCTAGAATCATAATCTGCAATCAGTTCAGTAATGGTCGATATTGACGGTTGATTGTAATGTAAAATCTTAGTTTCTTCTTTGTAGTATCTTTCTAAGTCGGATACTTGTTTTAATAAATATGCTTCGTAGTCTTGAATACGATTTTTTTCCTGCTCTTTGGTATCCTTTCTCTCCTCAAAATACTGACTCATAGTTGTCGCTGCAGTCAGGAGACTAAAACCACCCATCCCTAGCATCATTACAGGATTCCCTTTCGTCCAAATTGAACTAAATGCAGTTAAAGTAAACATCCCTAAAGCTGGAACAATTGCTCGAATGAGCGAGTTTTTAGGTGGTTTTATCGGCTGTGGAGGTTGATTGATAATGATTTTCCCACTATGGATAATCGGGTTAACTCTTGGACTCCTTCTATACTCTGGAAAATCCAACGGATATTCATTATTTTTTTCTTGTATCAGAATTTGACTCTTATTCAATTGTGGTTCTTCAAAAAGACATCCAATCTTCCACTGGTTCTTTCTTTTTTCTATAAAATAGTTAGAAACCTTCATTCGGTTTCCCACTTCAAACGGATAAAGCCCTTCCTCTTTGATAAGACGGTTATTTAGATAAACCGGAGATTCCCCAAGTGTAACCTGTACTTGATTATTTGAGAAAAAAAGTTGGTTTGAAATTGACCAACTAATGTCAGCTGATTCTTTCTTGCTACAAATAAATCGTTGTGGCGGAAAAATATAAGTGACAAAAATATCCTCTTCAGGAACCAATAAGGTTACAGTTTCTTTATCAAAGGTAGATTTTCCTCTTTCTAATTCCTTACCGTTTCGATAGACTCTTCTGCCTTCTACTGTATACTCGTTAGTACCTACTCTTACCTCTTGTCCTTCAAACAAATCAATTTTTTCCAATTTTTCTTGTTCAATCAACAAGGTATAAATAGGTTTATGAAGTTCTCCTAATTGGTCTCCCAGTTGATGATCATATTCTAGCTTTTTTGCCTTCATTTATCGCTCACTCTTTTCTTTTGTTTGGTTGTCCTTAGGAGTTGTTGTCTCAGTAGATGCTTTTGTGTCACTACTATTTGTAGTCGCTTCTCCAATCTCAGCAGAAAGTTCTTTTATTTTCTTTTCATATTCTTCAAGTTTCTTTTGTTTTTCAGAACCGTTCATATTGATATCTGCTTTAACTGATTCATATAGATTTGTATAAGCGTGTAAAATCAATTGTGTGTCCCCGATATTTTGTGCCACATCTAGAGCTTTTTCAAATTTTCCACGTCCAAGATAAATCCAATAATAGAAAATTGTATCATCTGTTGATTCTGTAATCGTATTTAAAATAACTTCCTTTTGCTTATCGCTCAAACTATCTAAACGGACATAGCTTGCTGCTAAGATATACTTAGCTTCTTTTGGCAATGATTCTGCACCATAATTTTTTAATGATTCAACTGTTTCAGAATAGTCTTTTCGCATGAAATTTGATTGGGCCATAATGACTGATGATTTTAGGGGGCCGTCTTTAAACATAGACTTATAAGTGGCAAAACTTAAAATCACTGTGGTTGTAGCAAGCAAGGCTCCCCCTATTAACAAAGCCTTCCATTTTTTCTTGTTCACCAACAAATTAGCTTTTGAACTCTCTTCTGATAATTTTGCATACTTTTCTGCAATATATTTATTAACATCAGCTACACTCCCTAAGGGAATAATATCCTGTGCTACCTTTTCCTTTATTGCATCAATCCCATGGATGACTAAGTCAAAATCTACCTTAGGTAGTAAAATAGAAATCATTAAAGCTTTATAAGACTCTAAATAGAATTCCGAACTATACTGCTGTGGTGCAAGTAATTTTTCGATTCCATAATGTAACATTTGTACATTACTGCCAAAAACAATGATGTTCTCAGGATGGATATATGGAATTTTATAATCATTTTCAGAATGAACTAATGCCGACATGTTTTGTGCCAAACTAAAACGCTCAAGCTCCGTACTTCTATTTAAAATTTCTTCCTTAACTGTTTTAAAATACTCGGGAATAATATAATTCAAAGAAAGAACTCCATCTTTTTGAACTATTTCTACTGGACAGTATTCTTTAATCAATTCAAGTTGTTCTCTATGATAACCTGATGAAGAAATTTGAACTGATATTTGGTTGTCTTCTCTCACAAATTGTAGTTGATCTGCTTCAAACATTTTTTTCTCCTATGATACATCTTCAATCTCTATATAATCCCCATCACTAACTGGATAAGCAGCCAAGATGTCCGTTGTCTCGATATGAATTTGTTTATTTCTAACTTTGAAACAAAACGAACTATTTAGAGGTAAATTCAACTGTTCTCTAACTTTGGTATCTTTTAATAATTCCTCTAATCTTAACCAAGTAAGAGCTTTTGAAACTCGAATATCTATTTGTTTTGCTCTATACTCTAGAGTTAGCTTTATTTTTCCGTAATCCATGCCATTTCCTTCCTAGATAGACTCCCAACAAAACCATAAACAGCAAGAAAACACTTGTAAATACACTTCCCATCCAATCCTTAAAAATTGAATAGTCACTTTGTTTAAAAGAGGGTTTCTCCTCTACAGTGTATTGATTAAACAATGATGTTTTAACGACAGTAGTTTCTAAACGATAAATAGAATGTTTTTCACTATCGGTAAATATAGTCTGCTCTGCCCCCTGTAAAAGTTCTTTTGTTGTTTGAGTTCTCTGGTCCACAACCTTTTGGGTACGATTTAAAAATAAATTTGGAGCATATTTGGATTCTATCCTATTTTTGACCGTGTCCTGTGTACTATTTGTAATGATATCTGTATCAAGTTTTAAGCTACCATCGTCTGCATAAACTAGCACAGGAAATACGATACAAAGAATTAATAGATATTTTTTAATTTTCTTCATCATGGTATAAAAATAAGCGTCAAGTTTCCCTGACGCTCCTCAAAATCAACTACAAACCAAAGCTTTGTGCATCTTGTTGGTCACGTTCAGCTACTGTTTGAGCATAGTTGTTCAATTGTTGGTTGATGCTCACTAGAAGCTCCTCGAATTTTTGAACATGTGTATACAACTGGTTGTATTGCTCAAGGTAAGCATTAAATGCTTGTCCTTTCCATTGTGATGCCATTTCTCCATTTGTTCGATTAACGGTTTGTACTGCTTGTTCAATTTGATCTTTAGCACTAAGATAAATTGCCGCCTGAGATTGTAACTGTTCTGGAGTTAAACTAATTGCTGACATAAGGATTCTCCTTTTAAATTTTTTCCTACTTTAGTTTATCATATATTTTAGTGTCTGTCTATCAGTTACACACTCGTAATACAAATTTGTACAAAAAAAGTATCTGCAAAAACATTTAGATAGAAAGAAACCTGTATTCAAAGTTTTCATACGCCCTAAAATGTCAAATCAAGTGCACATTTTCCTCATAGAAAACTTCATATTCTCATTTCATAGTATGTTGAATTAAAGTATCAATTATGATTTTCTTATTACTATAAGAAGAAACTAAAATAATTCTGGTATATTTTATCTGAATCATGTGTAATTGCGGCCTGTTTTTCAGTATATAATTACTTCTTTAAGATAAGAATATTCTATGGCCAAATTTTGTCTAATTAATTTAGAAATCATTAACAAGGGGGATATTATGGCTGAAAGAATAATACATCAAGCTGATCTTCGAGCTATCGAGAACAACTTGCGCTCTATCCATGAAGGATTGCGAACAATTGGTTTTCATACTTAAGTTTTGTCCCAGCTTTATCCTTTTGATATTCCTTTTGAAGCTCATGAAGTTCTAGTCTCTCATGATTGTAAATACAGTATTGAAATTTGTTTTTTGCAAACATAATAATCCTTTCTAGTTATCAACAATTAAATCTTGTTTAAAAAATCTGAAATGTGTAGTTATCTAAAACCAACATCTAATTTTCTTAAACAACACAAAAACGCTCTAGACAATA
>NZ_KQ969039.1:53836-54408 GCF_001578705.1 Streptococcus oralis
CTTACCTAAAAAAGTTAAAAGAGTTAGAGGAAAGGGACGAAGCCTTAGAGCGAGAAAAGCAGAGACAGTTAGAGAAATGGCTTCAGGAGGATTTCGACTAGATTTACTTCTTGAAGTGGCTCGTTTACCTCGCTCAACTTACTATTATCAATTGAGACAGCTGGATCAACCAGATAAGGATAAAGAGCTAAAGGATGAAATTCAAGCCATTTATAATGACTATAAAGGAAATTATGGCTATCGTAGAATTACTCTTGAACTAAGAAATCGTGGTTTTACAGTGAATCATAAGAAAGTTCAACGTCTGATGAAGGTCCTTGGTTTAAGTGCTCGAATTCGTCGGAAACGGAAGTATTCTTCCTACCAAGGAGAGATTGGCAATAAAGCAGAGAATCTTATTCAGCGCCAATTTGAAGCAGCCAAACCAATGGAAAAGTGCTATACGGATGTGACTGAGTTTGTCATTCCAGCAAGTACTCAAAAGCTTTACTTATCACCAGTTTTAGATGGCTTTAACAGCGAAATTATTGCTTTTAATCTTTCTTGTTCGCCTAATACAAACGATGTTAGAA
>NZ_KQ969039.1:54589-133335 GCF_001578705.1 Streptococcus oralis
ATCTAACTTTTTGGGGTCAGTACACAGAGCTGGTTTTTGCATGTCTAATTGTCCGTTTCTACGAATCGTCCTAGGATGTGGACATTTTCAGATACAGAGACAAAGGCTGTCGGATCAACCTGTTTCATGATGTGTTTAAAATCATTAAACTCTGCTCGTGTGATAACAGTAATCAAGACTGCTTTTCTCTCATGATTATAGGTTCCTTCTGCATCGTGGATCATGGTTGCTCCGCGGTGCAATTTTTTATGGATTTTTTCAATTACCTTGTCTGGATGATTGGTCACAATCATAGCCTGCATGCGTTTTTGCTTGGTAAAGACCGCATCTGTCACACGACTGGATACAAAAATAGTAATCATGGAGTAGAGGGCGTATTTCCAACCAAAGGTCAAACCTGCTATCAGCATGATGGTTCCATTTACCAGGAAAGAAATACTACCGACATTCTTCCCCGTTTTCTTGCGAATGGTCAGACTGACGATATCTGTACCTCCGCTAGAAATATTGTTACGGAGCGCAAAACCAATCCCCAAGCCCATGACAACACCCCCAAAGAGAGCATTGATAATGGGATCCTCTGTCAGCGTCACAACGGGCACAAACTGGATAAAGAGGGAACTCATGGATACCGTGATAAAGGTAAAGACCGTAAACTTATGTCCAATCTGATACCAAGCCAAAATCATCAACGGAAAATTGATGGCATAAAAGGTCAGCGATATCGGAATGTAAAAACCAAACCAGTGATGACTCAAGGCAGAGATAATCTGTGCCAGACCCGTCGCACCACTCGAATAAACGTGTCCTGGTTGAAAAAAGAAATTGACCGCTACTGCTGACAAAAAGCCATAAACCAGAGAAGCCGAGATTTTCTCATCATATTTTTCCCGAGAGATACTTTGTAAAACTCGTAAGATTTTTATCTGATAAGCAAAGCGGCGCAGATAATAGCGCCACCGCTTAGTTCGTTTCGCTTGTTTCATCTTGTTCTACTTGTAGACTGAGTTCTTCTAGTTGTTTGAGAGCGACTGTTGATGGGGCTTGTGTCATTGGATCCGTCGCCTTGTTGTTCTTAGGAAAAGCAATGACTTCACGGATGTTTTCTTCTCCTGCTAAGAGCATGACAAAGCGGTCAAGTCCGATAGCCAAACCTCCGTGTGGTGGGAATCCATAGTCCATGGCTTCCAGAAGGAATCCAAACTGATCATTAGCTTCCTCAGCTGAGAAACCAAGCGCCTTGAACATGCGTTCTTGAAGGTCTTTTTGGTTGATACGAAGGCTACCACCACCAAGCTCATAACCGTTCAAGACGATATCGTAAGCAATGGCACGAACTTTAGCCAAATCACCTTCTAATTCGTGAGCTGTTTCTTCCTGTGGAAGGGTAAATGGATGGTGGGCGCTCATGTAGCGGCCTTCTTCTTCAGACCATTCAAACATTGGCCAGTCAACTACCCAAAGGAAGTTGAATTTATCGTTATCAATCAAGCCAAGCTCTTTAGCAATACGTCCACGAAGAGCACCAAGGGTTGCATTAGCCACTTCAAGCGTATCTGCCACAAAGAGAACCAAGTCCTTGTCTTCAAGAGCAAGCGCTGCTGTCAATTCTGCTTGGATACCAGTCAAGAACTTGGCAACTGGTCCGTTTAATTCTCCATCCACAACCTTGACCCAAGTAAGACCTTTGGCCCCGTACTGCTTGGCTACTTCGGTCATCTTGTCGATGTCTTTACGTGAGTAGTTATCCGCAGCGCCTTTGACCACAATGGCTTTAACGGCAGCTGCTTCTGAGAAGACTTTGAAATCAACACCCTTGACAACTTCTGTCAAGTCCTGAAGCAACATGTCAAAACGGGTATCAGGTTTGTCAGAACCATAAAGAGCCATCGCATCATCGTACTTCATACGAGGAAATGGAAGCGTTACTTCGATGCCTTTGGTTTCTTTCATCACGCGCGCAATCAATCCTTCTGTGATATCTTGGATCTCTTGCTCCGTAAGGAAAGACGTTTCCAAGTCGACCTGGGTGAACTCAGGCTGACGATCCCCACGCAAGTCCTCGTCACGGAAGCATTTAACGATTTGGTAATAGCGGTCAAATCCAGCATTCATCAAGAGCTGTTTCGTGATTTGTGGACTTTGAGGAAGCGCGTAGAAATGCCCTTTATTGACACGAGATGGTACCAAATAGTCACGCGCCCCTTCTGGCGTTGACTTAGAAAGGAATGGCGTCTCCACATCGATAAATTCCAACTCATCCAAGTAGTTGCGGATAGAGTGGGTCACCTTAGCACGAAGCTTAAGGTTTTCTAGCATTTCTGGACGACGAAGGTCAAGGTAACGGTAACGCAAACGTGTATCGTCATTGGCCTCAATCCCATCTTTAATCTCAAAAGGTGTTGTTTTAGCTGTATTAAGCACCGTCAAAGCTGTCACGTTCAACTCAACCGCACCAGTCGGCAACTTATCATTGGCTTGTTCACGCGCAACGACTTGTCCAGTCACCTCGATGACAAATTCGCTACGAAGGCTTTCAGCTGTTACCATGACTTCTGCAGATACTTTTTCAGGGTTGATAACCAACTGCATGATCCCTTCACGGTCACGAAGGTCGATGAAGATCAAACCACCAAGGTCACGACGACGGCCAACCCATCCTTTCAAGGTCATTTCTTGTCCGATGTGTTCCTCACGAACACGACCAGCATACATACTACGTTTCATGTTTTCTCTCCTCTTTTATTCTGTTACTATTTTACCATAAAAGCGCAGGCTCTTCATGAAAATCAGCAGAAAAGTTTGATTGTCCTTAGAAATCAAAACGAACAGACAAAAAATCCGATGAAAACGTCATCGGATTCTCTGATTATGATTCTTAACCTTTTTTACGCTTTTCAGCAATCTCAGCTGCCTTTTTAGGTAGAACAATCTCCGTCGCATAAGCTGTCGCAAAACGTAAGATTCCTGCAATAGGCGCAAAGACAACTGCTAGATAGTTGTAAAAGAAGTCGCCTTTAAAGGCATAGGCAAGTGCCCCGATGATAAAGAAGAGAACGACCGCCTGTATCACTGCTAATAAAATTACTCGTTTCATGTGACCTCCTGACTCTATTATAGCATGAGTATCATCAAAAAGCCGATTAAATTATTCAAAGCGTGTAAAGAAATGCTATAAAGAAGACCTTTTCGGTTCACATAAGCCAGTCCCAAACTCAATCCCAGACTGGCATAAACTAAAAACTGTTGCAAAGTTCCTGGAAAATGAATCAAGGCAAAAAGCACACTTGATACGAGGAGAAACAGAGCTGTCTGTTTGCTGTTGTTCTGTTTAGGAAAGAGATAGCGCGCTAACATCCCTCTAAAAATGAGTTCTTCTGTCAGAGGAGCAAAGACCACCACCATAAAGAAACCAAAGACAGGCTGAGCCAATGTCAATTGTGATACAGTCTGTTGATTAGCCGACGGATCATCTGGCAAAAAGAACTGGGCTGTAATCGCCACTAGCAAAACCAGAGTAGGCAACCAGATATAACGATTAAAAGCAGTCGTCTGGATGCTAACCTTTTCTGTCTGATACCACTTGTAAACTCCATAAACATAGGCTCCTGACAGGGCGATATAAAGTGGCAAGACTCCATAGATCGAAGCCCCTAGTCCAAGAGCTGACAGTGCCATACTCTGAACTAGACCATAACCAAAGAAAAAGGATAGAACAGCTAGAAGAAACCAGCCAAGATTTTTAAGTATTTTCATAAAGATCTCCTATTTGAAATAACGTTTCACCATAGGTAACTGCATCACATTGATATAAACATGGATAGCTCCGACAAGAAAGAAGGCTAGTAGCTGAATCTCTCCTGTCAATAAAGAAAAGAGATCAATCAGAAAGTAGAGACCTGGCAAGACATAGTTATTTAATTGGAATAAAATCCGAAAACTCTGTTCCAAATTAGCCTTGCGCTCCCCTTCATCGTAAGAATTGAAATAGTCTAAGGCGTCCTTTGGTGTAGAGAAAAATGCCAAATCAAACTGACGAACAATCGCAATGGTCTTATAAAGATATTTTTGAACATTGAAAACCAACACTAATAGCAAAAAAGAAAGAGATAAGGTTAGAAAGCTTCCATTTAGTATAATCACTTCACTTCCTGCAATGAAGAGAGCCAATAAAATTGCTACGTTTGCAATATTAAAAGCAATGGTTCCAAACTCGAGATTCCGATACATTTGCACATAATAGGTTTTATTCAGATCATCATCCATTTCCTCTTGATACAAGGAGTGAAATTTTCTGCTTTTCTTTAAGAAATTGAAAGTCAAAAGAATGCTAATGAAACCTATCAGTAAACAAATAGCTGATATCCATGGCACCAAGACTTTTACATCTAAAATAATTTCATGGGATTCGGCACGTGCCTTAAACATCCCTACAAACACGCCCAAGAAAGCTCCCAAGACAACAGACATTAAAAATAACAATCCACGTTTCTTTTTCATATTCATTCCCCTTATTCACTTGCTAGATTTTTTGATTTCTTTTCAATCCATTCAATTACTGGTATGAGGGCAAAATAGGCCCAAATAAATTGGTCACTTTGATAGGGATTAAACCAGCCTAAGTCTATTCCAATCAATAGAAACACGCTGACTACTAGAGCTATGGCAACTACATAATAGATCACTTTATACTTGTTCATTCCTCATCCTCCTCTATACGAAATACCGACTCGACTGGTTCATTGAATATCTGTGAAATCTTCAGAGCTATTACTACTGACGGGGTGTACTCATCCCGTTCTAGCAAACTGATGGTTTGTCTGGACACGCCAGCTAGCTTGGCCAGTTCCGTTTGATTCAAACCATCGCGAGCCCGAAGCTCTTTTAGACGGTTTTTTAGTTGCATGCTACACACCTACTCTCCGTCAAATTCAACGGCTTGGATATCCTCAATGCGTTGCAACTTGAATTTTTCTTTCCCCTTTTTATCAACGCTACGTAGTTTGACCCATTCCTCGTCAACATCCACAACTTCCCAGTTATCTGGTCCAATATACACTCCCGTTATAATTGGTTTCTTTCCAATCATTTCTTGCAATAATCTCGACATATCTATATCTCCTTTCTCTTTTCTTTCGATTACCTTTAACCTCTTCTCTAACCGCTTGATTTTTTTAGATTGACTACTATAAATCAAGACGAGAAAAGGTAAAAAAATCCATACCCACATGTGATTCCCTCCTATTTCTTTATTTCTTAACTTACTTACATTGTAACACATCTTTTTCTTTTTGACAATTATATTTGTCAAAAAGCTTATGATTTTTGTCATTTTGCAAAAGAAAAAGGTCAGGAGTAGGTTCCTGACCGGTTTATCTGTTATTAAAACCCTAGTTTTTCAAAGACTTCTGAGAAGTTTTGGCTGATTGTATCAAGCGTAACTTCCACCTCTTCTCGAGTTTGGTTGTTCTTGACTGTCACTTGTCCGCTTTCGACTTCACTCTCTCCTAGGGTGATAAGGGTCTTAGCCGCAAAGACATCGGCTGACTTGAACTGAGCTTTGAGTTTACGGTTGAGGTAATCACGCTCTGCTTTGAAACCTTGTTGGCGAAGGGCTTGTACCAACTCTAAAGCTTTGATATTGGCTCCTTCACCCAAGACTGCGATATAGACATCTAGAGCGTTTTCGATAGGGAGGGTCACCCCTTGCTTTTCAAGGATGAGAAGCAGGCGTTCTACACCAAGTCCAAAACCAAATCCAGCAGTTTCTGGGCCTCCAAAGTAAACAACCAAGCCATCGTAGCGACCACCCGCACAGACCGTCAAGTCATTGCCCTCAATTTCTGTGATAAATTCAAAAATCGTGTGGTTGTAATAGTCCAAACCACGCACCATATTGGTATCGATGATGTAGTCTACTCCGAGAGTTTCAAGCATCTGCCGAACAGCATCAAAGTGAGCTTGGCTTTCTTCATCAAGGAAGTCCAAGATAGACGGTGCATTCTCTACTGCCACCTTGTCTTCTTTTTCCTTAGAGTCCAAGACACGGAGAGGATTTTCCTCCAAGCGACGTTGGCTATCCTTAGACAAGGTTTCCTTGAGCGGTGTCAAATAGTCGATCAAGGCTTGGCGATAGGCTACACGGCTCTCAGGATTGCCAAGAGTGTTGAGGTGCAATTTCACACCTTGGATACCGATTTCTTTCAAGAAATGGGCTGCCATCGCGATAGTTTCTACATCGGTAGCTGGATTGCTAGAACCAAAGCACTCAACACCAATCTGGTGGAACTGGCGCAAACGCCCTGCTTGCGGACGCTCATAACGAAACATTGGACCCATGTAGTAGAACTTACTTGGCTTTTGCACTTCTGGGGCGAAGAGTTTATTTTCCACATAGGAACGGACAACGGGTGCTGTTCCTTCTGGACGGAGAGTGATGTGACGGTCACCCTTGTCATAGAAATCATACATTTCCTTGGTTACGATATCAGTCGTGTCTCCGACAGAACGGCTGATGACCTCGTAATGCTCAAAAATAGGCGTGCGCACTTCTGCATAGTTATAGCGCTTGAAAATCTCACGCGCAAATCCTTCAACGTACTGCCACTTGGCAGACTCAGCGGGTAAAATATCCTGCGTTCCTTTTGGTTTTTGTAATTTCATAGGGAATCCTCTTTAAACTTAATAGTCTTATTTTACCATAAATAGAGGGATTAAAACAGTGAGAGTAGGAATTCTCAAGAGAGTCTTTTCAGAAAATTCATCAAAAACTTGCCAAATTGTCAGAATTATGAGAAAATAGAGGATATTTATCAGGTGGAGGGACTGTTATGAGAGACGATATCAAAATCAATGACCGCGCTTTGGCCTTACAAGACCAAATTATCGAAAAACTAGAGAAGGTTTTTGATACAGATGTGGAATTGGATGTGTACAATCTGGGCTTGATTTATGAAATTAATCTGGATGAAACAGGTCTCTGCAAGATTGTCATGACCTTCACCGATACTGCCTGTGATTGCGCCGAAAGCTTGCCTATCGAAATCGTCGCAGGACTGAAACAAATCGAGGGTATCGAAGATGTCAAGGTTGAAGTTACCTGGTCGCCTGCTTGGAAAATCACACGAATCAGTCGCTACGGCCGTATTGCCCTTGGACTGCCACCTCGTTAAGCAGGCAAATCACTTTTGAAGATAAAAAGAAGCAAGCCGAAGATGGCTTGCTTTTTGAGTTTATTTTTTACCTGACTTGTCCATATTCCAGAAGTCTGTCACAGCTCCGCGTGAAGCAGATGATACGATATGGGCATATTTACCGAGGACACCACGGCTGTAGAGTGGTGGCAAGGTTGTTTCTGCCTTGCGTTTTTCAAGTTCTTCTTCCGATACGGCCATGGAAATTTCTTTAGTATCTTGATCAACTGTAACGATATCGCCTGTACGGAGGTAGGCAATCGGTCCACCATCCTGAGCTTCAGGGGCGATATGTCCAACAACCAGACCATAAGTACCACCAGAGAAGCGTCCGTCTGTCAAGAGGGCAACCTTGTCTCCTTGACCTTTACCAACGATCATGGATGAAAGTGAGAGCATCTCAGGCATACCAGGACCTCCCTTAGGTCCCACGAAACGAACAACGACAACATCGCCATCAACGATTTCATCTGTCAAGACAGCCTTGATAGCATCTTCTTCTGAGTCAAAGACCTTAGCCGGTCCAACGTGACGACGAACTTTAACACCTGATACCTTGGCAACTGCTCCATCAGGGGCAAGATTCCCGTTCAAGATAATCAATGGACCATCTGCACGTTTTGGATTTTCCAGTGGCATGATAACTTTTTGACCTGGTGTGAGGTCTGCAAAATCAGCCAAGTTTTCAGCAACGGTCTTACCAGTACATGTGATACGGTCTCCGTGAAGGAAGCCATTCGCTAAGAGATATTTCATAACCGCAGGGACACCACCGACTTCGTAGAGGTCTTGGAAGACATACTGACCAGATGGTTTCAAATCAGCCAAGTGAGGCACACGCTCTTGGATCGTATTGAAGTCCTCAAGTGACAAGTCAACATTAGCCGCATGGGCAATGGCAAGCAAGTGAAGAGTGGCATTGGTTGACCCACCGAGAGCCATGGTTACAGTGATGGCATCTTCAAAAGCTTCACGAGTCAAGATATCTGATGGTTTGAGACCAAGTTCCAGCATCTTAACAACAGCACGTCCTGCTGCTTCGATATCTTCTTTCTTGTCAGCTGATTCAGCTGGGTGAGATGAAGATCCTGGCAAACTCATACCGAGAACTTCGATAGCAGTCGCCATGGTATTAGCTGTATACATACCACCACAGCCACCAGGGCCAGGGCAAGCATTACATTCGAGACGCTTCACGTCCTCAGCTGTCATGTCACCGTGGTTCCATTTTCCGATACCCTCAAAGACAGAAACCAAGTCAATGTCTTTGCCATCAAGATTACCCGGTGCAATAGTCCCACCATAGGCGAAAATAGCTGGGATATTCATGTTGGCAATGGCAATCATGGAACCAGGCATGTTCTTGTCACAGCCACCGATAGCGACGAAGGCATCAACATTGTGACCACCCATAGCTGCCTCGATTGAGTCCGCGATGATATCACGAGATGTTAGGGAGAAACGCATACCAGGCGTTCCCATAGCAATCCCGTCCGCTACCGTGATGGTTCCAAACTGAACAGGCCAAGCACCTGCCGATTTGACACCTTCTTTGGCCAATTTCCCAAAATCATGCAAATGAATGTTACATGGGGTATTTTCCGCCCAAGTTGAAATCACTCCTACAATCGGTGTCTCAAAGTCCTTATCTGTCATACCAGTCGCACGAAGCATAGCACGGTTTGGTGATTTTACCATACTGTCATAAATGCTACTGCGGTGACGTTTATCTAATTCAGTCATCTTATCCCTCCCGTTTCAGTTTTTACTATTATAGCACAATTTCCGCATGAAGAACAGAATAAAATTCTTGAATTTTCAGAAAATTTCGATTAATAGCCTTCTAATTTTTTCATCTTTTTTTGTCAAGTAACTTTACTTTACAAAAAAAATGTGTTATCCTAGTATGGTTGATGAAAATCAGTAGATTGAATCGAATTTAAATACCTAAAGGAGAAATCAAAATGGCAGTACCTGCACGTCGCACTTCAAAAGCGAAGAAAAACAAACGTCGTACACACTACAAAGTAACAGCTCCATCTGTAAACTTTGACGAAACTACTGGAGATTACTCACGTTCTCACCGTGTATCACTTAAAGGATACTACAAAGGACGTAAAATCGCTAAAGCTGCATCAGCTGAATAATAGAAGGGAGATACCATGCGCGTAAATATTACACTTGAACACAAAGAATCTGGTGAACGCTTGTACCTTACTTCTAAAAACAAACGTAACACTCCAGACCGTCTTCAATTGAAGAAATACTCACCAAAACTTCGCAAACACGTTGTGTTTACAGAAGTTAAGTAAGCATACCTAACTCAAAACGCCTTACTGGGCGTTTTTTGCTTTATTGGCTGGCAGTCTATAGCTTTTGAGGAGAGATTTATGGCATTTTATCTTTGGATGTTTCCTCTACTTTTTGTCTTTCACGATATGGAAGAAATTATCGGTCTTGTCCCTTGGATTCATCTCAACGAAACCTTACTGACCCAAAAGGCTCCAACTATTCTCAAGATCCACAAAGAAATGACAACAGAGGGATTTGCCCTTGCCGCTTTTGAAGAATTTTTCCTTGTCTTATCCATCACTTTATTAGCGTATTTTACTCAATCTAGAGTTCTCAAATTAGTTTGGTTAGGAGGATTTGTAGCCTTTGCACTTCATCTCTTGCTCCATATCGGACAATCAATCCTTCTTCACAAGTATAGCCCTGCTCTGATTACTTCTATCCTCTGTTTTCCTGTCAGTGCTTATTTGATTACAGACATCGTGCATTTGTGGCAGGTTTCGACTAGCGAATTTTTCCTATTTTCACTAGTTGGCTCAGGCATCGTCGTCATCAATCTCCTCTTTGCTCTCTGGCTCGGGAAAAAATATTCCGTCTGGCTCATCCATTACCATTAACAAAAGTTCCTTGCAATTTCAATTTGCAGGGAACTTTTTTATCCTCCTTCACAGTTAAGAAGTGTTCTATAGTTTTTAAAGACAAAGCAAAAAGCCCACTGTTGTAGGCTTTCTGTAAGATATTTCTTAAAATTAAAGCATTTTGTTGTAGAATTCAACGACAAGTGCTTCGTTGATTTCTGGGTTGATTTCGTCGCGTTCTGGCAAGCGAGTCAATGAACCTTCCAATTTTTCAGCGTCGAATGATACGAATGCTGGACGTCCAAGAGTAGCTTCTACTGCTTCAAGGATTGCTGGAACTTTCAATGATTTTTCACGAACTGAGATCACTTGACCTGGAGTTACGCGATATGATGGGATATCAACGCGTTTTCCGTCAACAAGGATGTGACCGTGGTTTACGAATTGACGAGCTTGACGACGAGTAGTCGCAAGACCAAGACGGTAAACAACGTTATCCAAACGACGTTCCAAAAGAAGCATAAAGTTGAAACCTAGGATTCCGCCTTTGATTTTTGTAGCTTGTACGAACAAGTTACGGAATTGTTTTTCACCTACACCGTAAGTGAAACGAAGTTTTTGTTTTTCAGCCAATTGCAAACCGTATTCTGATAATTTAGAACGGTTGTTTGGTCCGTGTTGTCCTGGTACGTAGTTACGACGTGCCAATTCTTTACCTGTACCTGTAAGTGAAAGGCCAAGGCGACGAGCTTGTTTCCAAGATGGTCCTGTATAACGTGACATGTGTATGTCCTCCTGATATAAATAATATTTCGGTGGAAATAGTCACTTAGAAAGCCCTGATTCGTGCAGATGCCCTTCGCCTAAACAGCCAAGGTTACTTGTCATAAGACACCTGTTGACGAGCTTCATGCTTTCCTGCTGCTATTTCACACAAAGGCTATTGTACCATGAAAAGCTAGATTTGTAAAGAGATTTTACGGTTTTGTTTGTGTCTATTCTTTTGAGGTAGTAAAAAAATACATCAAAAACGGAAATATCAAAACAAGGCTAAACAATTTTACTTGCTCAGCCTTGACATCTACTAAAATTTCTGATAGTATTAATCTTACTGATAAACAAGCACCAATTGTTTATCTTTATGAGAGGTACGTTGCTGCGTGCCTCTTTTTAATTATAAGAATATTATACACTATTTCTTCCTGTAAGTCAAGAGTTTAAACCGTTTTGAAGCATACTATCTATTTATTTTTTTCCCTACAAAACGTTGTTTATCTCTCTGCTTTCGCCCCTTCCAAGAAGCATTTACAATCGTTCCTAAACTCCTTGGAGCTTGATTAATCTTTTTTCGTACTTTTGCACTGCTCATTCCTCCTGAGTGGTATTTTTCATATTCATTTCTCCAATTACCAAAAAATAAATCTCGGAGTTCTTGATTGTAAGACAGCAAAATAAGATGGGACATCGCATCGGCATGGTTTAATGACCAATACATCCCTCTATTTTTCATCCGATAACTTATTTTGCGATGCTGACTTTCCATGATTCCTAAACTTGCTGTATCTAGATTCCTCTGTTCAGGTGGCTGCGTATATTTAAAATTTCCAAGAATTCTATTCTTAAAAACCGTAAAGGTATCAATCTTTTTTTCGTTCCGATTAAGCAGGACTAATGATTCTAGAGTATCAATAGCTGTTTTCAATTTCTGCTTGCAATGGCTATCTATAGCTTTCATAAATTGATCTAGTAGCTCTTCTGAATACGGCTTGACCAACTTTTTTATTTCTTTGTTTAGATGGTATCTATCCCAAAAATGTTGATGATGCTTAATTCCTAGATCATTTGATATCTCTTTAAATAAATGTGGAGTATATCCATGACCCATATCTGAATTTGTCACAAGTAGAGTATCTGATGTAATTTTAAAGTGATTATAAATATAATCTACTACTTTTTTCCTTGCTATTCGATTATTGGATGACACAATTTCCACCTTATTTTTTAAAATTTTCCTCTTTCCGTACTCCTCCGTTCCAGTATGGATGACAAAATGAGATAATTCTTTATTCTGTTGTTCTTTTTCACGTCCACTGACCTTTATCCAGACACCGTCCCCTTCAAGATAAATAACAGGAGCCTCAATTTTTTTGACAGGTACTTCATCGCTATAGAAACGATAATTTTCTTTTTCATTTAACAATTGACTTGCTAGTTTAATCGCTTTTAACACCGTGTCTTTAGTAATATAAACCTGGTACATCAGTTCAATAACTTCCACTACTTTCCGATACGGTAACATTGTAGCTAGTTTAGTGATTTGATACAGCAGTTCTTTGGAATAGGCAATACGTTTCTCCAAACCTAACTTCTCATCTACTGGAATCCTACATTTCCCATTCTTATACCAGCGCCTTCTTGAAAAAGTTACCTGGCCAAACGTAAAAGTAACGGTTCTCTCAGCATAGTTTACAAATTTGTAGCCTCTAGCTCTCATTGTGGGAGCAATATAGTTGTCATAGTCACTTACAAATTTATGAAATCCTTGTAGATTTTTCTCTTTAAATTTCTCTACAAATTCTCTTTCATCAATAATTTTTGTATCCAAATTAAAAACACTCCCAACTAAAATCATAATAAAAAAGTATAAAGATTTTAGTTCAAGAGTTCAAATGTTTTTTGTCAGCAAAGATAAAAGCCTTCCCTTATTATTGGGAAGGTTTTTTGATCATAATTATAATTATATTTATAATTATATCGATAAACTTTCGATAAGTTTATCAAGGTAATCTGATGCAGATTTTGCGCCGGCTGCTTTAGCAATTTTATCTAATTTTTGGCGATTGCTTGGTTTCAAAGTAAACTGGAATTGCTTTTTGCGTTCAAAGCTTTCAAAGTTGGCTACATCTGAAATCTGCTCAGGTTGATGAGTTGCTTCGATAATCTGTGAAATCTCTTTTTCTTTTGGTGTGAATGCCATAACAATCTCCTTCTAATTATATTTATAATTGTATTTGTGTTTATAAATATAATTATATTGTATCATAAATTTTTGAAAAAGTCTGCTCCAGCTCAGTGAAAAACTTTTTGTGTTTTTGATAAAGCTCTGGATTTTCCTCCATATCTGCAATAGAGATTTTATCAATCGTGGAATGATTGAACAACTCTTTTGCTGGTACAATCCCTAGAAGGTTATCTGTTCCCTTTTCTTTTGCTTCAAGTCCCAAGGCTTCCAGTAATTCTCTTGATGAACCATAGTTTGGTCGGATCATATTTGCTAAGAAATATAACTCAGCAGTAATGTATGATTCTCTGGTACGATAGTCGATCACATCCTTTCTGAATGCTTCTAACCGAGTTGATAAATTGAATTTAGCATTATAACCAAACTCCGAAGGAGTCAAGGGACTAATAATAGCGTGACTGACCGCAACAGCATTTTTAGTAGCTGTCGCAAAGTCTGGCCTACAATCAATCAAGATATAGTCAAACTGATCCAACTTCTTTTTTTCGTAGTTATCCTCTAGCCAAAGATAAAGTAACATATTTTTCTTATCGCTGTTCTCCAGATCTCGTTCCACCGTATCAAGCTGAACTGAACCTGGAATTAGACTGATATTTTCCTTGACTTGCTTAATATCCACATCGCCACCTTTAAAAGCATTAGCAATTGTATTCTTGCTCTCATAAATATTATAACACTGAGTCAAATTACACTGATGGTCTAAGTCTATAAAGAGAACCTTATGACCTTTCTTAGCCAACCATTCCCCATAATTAAAAGTTAAAGTCGTTTTCCCAACACCACCTTTTATAGCGGCAAATGTGATAATCTTCATTCTATTTCTCCATCCATTTTTCTATATTTCTATTATACCATTATAATTATATTTGTCAATATGTTTATAATTATATTTATAATTATTTTTTTACAATGAAGTTTCTCTATCCTTACGCTGCTCCACATTTTTCTCAATGTCTTGATGTAACTTATAATCTTTTGTAATTGCTTCTACTCGTTGATACAAAGCCTGGCGCTCAAAGGTCGCCTCTTTAACAAGTTTATCAATCTCAGCTTTACGAGTGCTAGGATCTACCCTCAAGTCTTTCAGCATAGAAACAGCTAGTTTCACTTCCTGAGGATCGCTTGATTCCAATGCAAGAAATGCAGACTGAATTTTATTAAGCTCACCCAAACGTTGATCTAGTTTATCAAGCAAGTTATCTACTTCTTCCAGTTCCTCTTCAAAACGATTTAACAATTCATCAAATTGCTGTCCTTCTGTCACTCCATGAGCAGATAGATAATTATATTCACGAACAAGCTGATCCAAACTGGAGATTTTCGGATTTTTCCGGACAATCATTTCTCCGTTATCATACGACAACTGAGAAGCGACTGTTTCTCCCTTCATGTACCGATTCTTATCAGCGTGTTCAGGATTAACAAAATAGTATAAGTCATTCTTTCTGATAAAAATTTCATAAGAGCCATCTTCTGCTTTTTCAATCTGATGAGCTGGAATAAGAATGGTTCCCTTATTTCTAATCCCAAATTCCATTTCAAGATAGATTCCATTTTTTGTTTCTTCCATCACCTGCCATTCTTCAACTGTGATTCTCATTTCAAAATCATCTTCTCGTTCTGCTACCATTTTTTCATATTCGGATTTAATTTCATTGACAGAAAAAGTCACCTCGTTAGCAACCACTCTCTCAGAAATTTTCTCTAAAGAATAATTTCCTTTTTTGGACAGTGTACGATCCCTAACATTTCTTGTTTGTTCCTGATCAGTTAAACGATATTTTATTTCCTTTCCTGAAGTATCAACTACAAGATTTAATACTTGAGCCTTCGATTTGAAATCTTCTAATGAGGTTGAATGTTTTAAAAGGAAATCTAAACGAGATTTAATCTCATAGCGAAAAGAATTTTTTTTGCGATAGGCATGATAGGTTTTTCGATTAGTCCATAATCGCTCTTTAAGAATTTTAGCTCCAGCTAAATCCGCATACTTATCTGAAATATTCTCTAAACTTTTTTTCGTTCCTTTCTGCCAGCGAAATTTATTTAAGGTTACAGAATTAGTAGAATTGAAAATGATGTGGTTATGAATGTGCCCCTTATCCATGTGTGTTGCAATGACAAATTCATGTTGACCACCAGTCAATTCTAAAATTGTTTTACGACCAATCTCATGAATTTCTTGTGGAGTCAAGTCATCTTCAGGCGAAAATGATTGGATGATATGATGAGCCAAAACTCGATTCGGATTTTGAATATCCGATAATTCCTTTGTTCCTGCTCGCTGAGCTGCATTCTTTTTGGTCAAAAGAAATTCTTCTGTCGCCGTGCTAGCATCTGTAATTCCATAAGTAGATACAAGTTGCTTGACTACTCGGCCATCTTTAACCACTGCTGGAAATTCTAGCTGTTCATCTTGTCCTAAGAAACTCGTTTTAGATGGATTCTCGATATAGCGTAAAGCATTATTTAAACTTTTTGTATCAGTCAGCTCGACCGTCTTTGCTTCATCCTCAATATATTTTGTAGAGCGACCCAAAGAAGCCACTCCTTTTATCTGCAACACTTTTGTTACAACCATCGCTCTTGTTCCTTTGTTTGATTCTCCTGTTTTTGGATAAATTGATTGACGGTATCTTTCAGATGTTTTTGCAATTCAAGAATCTGACTCAATTCATTGAGACTAGCTTGATTATCTTCGTTTACCTTTTTTGCAACCTGATTAATATTAACCCCTATCCGATTTATTTCTTTACGCAGTTCTCTCAATTCTTCAAAATTTAAGATTTTGACCTCGCCCATAATCAACATAATTCGGGCAAAGGCATTAAAATTTGTCATTCCAGATTCTGCAACTTTAGTTGAAATAAACCGTGCCTCTTCTTCCGTCAAACGAATTTTTTTCTGAATCATTCGTTTTCGTTTTTCTATTTTTTCCAAAAATCATCACCTTTATTCTAGTATTTTTTGACTGAGGGGCTAAGCCCCTTTTCTTCTGGCAAGCATAGCACTTGGGTACCCAAACGCTGTTTTTAAAAAGGTCAAAGATAGTCAGGGTACTACACCTGACTATTCTTGACTTTTTAAATTTTTGGGGAAATCCCCAATCCCCTAATCCCTGCAAGCAGGAATTTATTTATTTCGAGGAGAAAAGTTTGATTAAACTTTTAACGTTTCCAACAGAAAATCCATCCCATCAATCAACTTCATTTTTAAGATTTCATCTCTAAGTTGCTCAAATCTTTCGTCATTCATTTCCTCGATTTCTTTCAGTGCAACTGGATACATTTCTACTTCTTCTAGTTCATAGGTTGTTTTAATTCGCATATCTCTACGAAGAATGTAGAGACATTCTTTGCGTGAAATATGCTGGTTAACTTCATTCACTTTTGGCGAATCTGTAGCCTCATCCTCAAAAAATATCTCCATCAAAATATCAAAAGTTTCTTGTCTTAGATTTTCAATCATCTTCTGTTTCTCCTTTTTTGTTTTTCTTCCGACGAGTTAGTGCCTCCATTATTGAGGGTTGCTCAGGGACTTTTTTTCTTCCACCTGCATTACAGCCTCCGCCTTTTGACTACCTAACTGCTCAGATTTTTCTTTTGCCTGTTTCAGTTTATCTGCAAACTTATCTTTCGTTACAGTTTTATTTTTCACCAGTTCTAACTTAGCATCCATCCGATCAATCAAACTTTTTGCTTCCTTCTGAACAATCTGCAGTTGTTCAACCATATCTTCAAATCCATTTTTATCCTTCGCCCAGATAGCTAAATATCCAAAACTGTAACTACTAGTATCAAAACCAAAATGATTAGCTACGACATAGGCTACACTTTCAGCTTGTAATTCTTGCTTACGATATTGGTCGTCCCCATATTGTGCATTAGTTCCTCTGTGTAAATCTGAGTGAGCCATTTCATGAAAAATTGTTTTTAGAATATGTTCTTGTCCCTTTAATCCCTTTGAAATGACTATTCGATTTTCATTTGGAGAGTAATAACCATTTGCGCCCTCTCTTTTAATTTCTTCAAAATTGATAGAAACCTGATTATCCATCGAAACTGCTTTAGCTGCTCGATATAAATCTTCATAATCTTTGACAGAACCAGTCAATTCATTAATTGCTTTTGGTAATTCTTTTCCTTCTGTTTGAGAAACATCAAAGACATTCCCTAACTTGAATCGAGTAACTGTGACTTCCTTCTCTTCCATTTCATTCTCTGATGGAGAAAAACTCAACTCGTTTTGATTAGCAGAAATTTTAGTTTTCACTTGATACGGAACCCAAATTTTCAGAGCCTTAGAATCCTTTTTGACTGTTCTTTCAAAATCCGTTTTCCATTTATTAAAACTTGCAACATGGGAGACATTGGGATTCTGCATCTTCAGCAAATGAATATTGTTAAGTGAGTAATTGTGAAACTTACTCATCGTATCCAAGAACGATCTAAACTGTTCTGAGTCCAAATAGTTCTTCATTCCCTCTTTCAAGTGTTCAGCTAATGCTTTTGTATCTTTATTTGCGACCAGCTGGGAAATGGTTTGTTCTGAACTTTTAGTAGCAACTGCTTCGGTAATAATAGCCCCTGCAGCCACTTCAACATCTGCCCTTCTTTCTCGATCTTCCTGCTTTTTATGAAGGTTAGAAGCAGCATTGTATGGATCTGTTCCTTGCAACATCTCATCGGAGTTTGAAATGCCATCACCATCCAAATCACGATCCCTCTCATCTTTTCGGTTATACTGATAAATTTTTTCGTATGGATTATCTAGTGTATTTTGCGAATTCTTGACTTGTTTTTTTTCAAATTCATCTCGAATATTTTCGATGGTTTGTTCAACTTTTTCTGATAAATCTTTAATTTCTTTCTGCCATTTTTCTACAAGAGCTATTTGTTCTTGAGGCGAATCTCTAACTCCAAACTTCTCAAACCAAGCAGATAAATTTTCAACCTCAACACTATCCATTCCATCAAAAGAAATAAATCCTAGACGACTATCATGACTACTATCCGAAAAACCAATCGGGCTGTTTTCTAACACTCCATAAGGTACTTGGGATAAAAGTTGATCGGCATAAGGAGTATCTTCCAAAGCGTAACTGAACTGAGAAATATCTAGTTCACTTGCCAATCTCTCCAGATGATACTGATTGAATAATACCCTATCTATCTTCATTAGACCTGGATGCTCTCTCATCTCTCGTGTACCAAGCCGTTCTTTATGAGCGATTGGATTAATCTCCTCACCTATATTGTAACGGATACCATCCTGAATCAATTCACCGTCAGGACTGTATAAAGCAAATTGAACCTTTGTAATAGGTGTATAGGAAGCACCTTCTACTTGGTTAATTTGATTACTTACACTCGCATGATGTTTGTCGTAATAGATATTATTCTGCTTATATAGCTCTGTTGCAAAAGACTGATAATCAATCAACTCGGTTTCGCTAAAAGGTAAAATTGGCCCACCATCATGCTTTTCTGCCCATTGAAGGCGGATATTGTAGGTCGTCTTTTCTTTTGAGAGTTCTTCATACTGCTTATTTTTTAAGACAGATAACATTTTCTTGCCGCCATCTTGAACATATTCCTCATTGATTGAGAGTTGCTCAATGTTTCCATCTCTTTCTCTATAAACACCGAGAATGATCTTTTCATCCAACGATTTAACATTAGTTGCAAGCTCTCCCTTGAGTTTCATAAGAGATGCTGGAATTTTTTCATCTCCAATATCTTTAAACAGTAGTAAGAAATCTTCATCTTTTGCCTTAATAGCTTCACTCATATTGAGATTGTGAAGTTTTTCAACACTTCTCAAATCATCTAAAACAAAAGATTGTGGATCTAAAATATCCCGTAACATAGGAAGAACCTGCAATTTATTCTTAATTGCGTCACTAATCAATATACCGTCATAATGTCCCTGACCATTTGCAATATCATCTAGGAAATCTGCCGCTCCCTTTCCCTCTTCAAAAGGTCTGATCCCTGAAAGATGGATAAAATTATCCTTTTGAAAATTCACCTGAAGTACATTCTCCTCTCCATGATCCGTATAAACAAAGCTGATCTTACTATCAGCCACTTCATTTAAATACCAGAACGCTGTACTTTGGATAGACGGCGCATATTGATTTAAGCGTCTTAAATCCGCTGGTGTAATCGGATGATAATTCGCTATTCTCCGTTGCACTTTATCATAATTTGTGCTAAACTGTAAGTAAGGATAGGATGATGTCGGGTGACTGGTAACAGTTTGCTCAAAGGTACTTGTTTCAAGTACAGGTGAGGTACTGCCTTCAGCTTTAGGCTGTAAAGAACCCGTGCCGCCACTGGTCCTATCATTCATTTGCTCCTGAGAACTCTCAGGAGCTTTTTCTGTGCTCTGATTTTCTTCCAGCGCTCCATAAGCATCTCCACCAGGAGCGGAAGGCTTTTTAAAAATTACCGTTTTATCTCCATCAATGACCATCTGTTTTTTAGGTTCCACTGAAAAGCTAATATTATGCCAGTTCTTCTTCAGCCATTCTGCATCTTCTGGGGATAAATTACTAGTATCTATGTTCAATTCAGAACTCTGATCATCTTCTAGAACTACTTCATCTTGCTTTTTTTGTTTGGACAGTAACTTGTTTACCACCTCTTTTTCCTCCTCCGTTTTAGGGAGATATTGAGATGATTGTTCAAATTTTCCTTCTTCTGTCAGTTCTAGAGCTACAAAACGTAGCCCTTTTACAAAGTAGATATTTGGATGTTTAACCCATTGTTTGACCTCTCCAGAATCAATTATAGCTTGTGTTTCCGGTTGAATAAGGACTCTATCAGCTTGTTTATGACTGTTTACTAAATCATCTTCATGATCACTACTATTCCCATACAATTCTGACATAGTATTTTCTCTTCCTCTCTCTTGATTAATAATTGTTTGATATTCTTGACGGACTTCTTCCCTTGTCAATTGCCTATCTGACACAAAAGCTTTTACATTATCTGCAGTTAGCTCTTGCGCTTTTGTAAGAGCTATTTCCTTCTCAAAAAAGCCCTGGTAATGCCAGGACTTTTCATCTGCTGTGTAAACGTGCGCCAGCTCCGTAGGAGCTTCATTCCCCCTCTTCAGGAAATCATTCCAATCTTCCTTTTCCTGGTTAAGCTGAACGATAGGCGGAATCGCAATCTGGACTGGAATCCCCTTCTCCTGCAATCGAGTGATAAAATTCTGCCCTGCAGCATCATTATCTACCGCTAAGGTAATCATATCTTGATTCTGACCATCTTTAAAATAATTTGTTGTTCTAGCAACAGTTTCTAGTGCTTTTCCAGCCTTCTGATCCACTTGATAGGATTTACTATTCATCTCGGCATATAATTCCATAAATCTTCGACTAATGATACCATCTTTAAGCCCATCCATAGCTACTAAGCGGACATCCTGAAGCCTATCTTTATGAAGCTCATAGTAGCTTATTAGATCGATTGGAGCTTCCGCAAAT
The DNA here is from genome assembly GCF_001578705.1 of Streptococcus oralis. Lineage (GTDB taxonomy): Bacteria > Bacillota > Bacilli > Lactobacillales > Streptococcaceae > Streptococcus > Streptococcus oralis_J. The sequence goes on from NZ_KQ969039.1 coordinate 75,170, forward strand.
ACCAAACGTTTAGGGGTGCCAATATCAATTGAAAATCCTAATTGTCCGTCTGAATTTCTCATAATTTGTTTTAAGCGACCACGTTCTGGATAGTGCACTCGATTCTCTACTATCCCCTGGAGACTAGCGCCAGCTAAAAAGCCCGTGTTGTCTTTATATTTAAAGACAATCACAGGCTCGAAATAGTCTCCTTTTTTTCGGGTTGCCTCCGCCATACTCCCCTGGCTAATAAAGAAATTAATCGTATCATCTGAAAGGCCTCTCTGAGCCTTCAAATAGCTTCTAGAGGCGCTAAAATCCTGATTCTCATATCTTTCCAAATTATAGTGAAATGGCTCTTTTGGAGCCATCTGAGCTTCTGAATTAACTTGTTTAAATTCTCCAGTTTCCAAAAAATGCATCGCTTCTTTGTAAGAAACTCCTTTTATGGATTGAACTAACTGAATGACATCCCCAAATTCAGTTCTTGAATTCCAGTGAAATTCATTTTTCCTTGTATCGATTACAAATGAATCGTGCTCTGTCCAGGTATAACTATAGCTTCCTGTACGCTTTAACTCTATGCCTAGTTGCTCTGCAACAGAAATAATAGATAATCTTTTGGCTTCCTCTTTGCTTAATGCCATCTGTTACCTCCCTACAATGAAAATTCTGGCCCTTCTTTTTCTGCTACTATATCTTGTGTATGTTCTTTCTCAAGTTCTTCGGCTACTACAAAACGGTTTAAATCAGGAAAATAGAGTTGGGCTTGTTCTAGCTTATCATGAACTAACAAGTTCTCGTCGATATGATAGACGGCTTCCTGATGGCCATTAAATCCTTTCTCTAGATCAATATCATCGAAGCGGATAACAACCAACTCTGTCAAACTTCCCTTATACCAAGCTCCAATCTCGTTTTCAAGATAAAACTGAACGGATTCTTTATCTTCCGTCTTTGTATCCCGTAAATAAGCTAATTCCCAGCTTTCACCCTGAGAATATCCAGTGACTTCTTGAACGATTAACTCCTGATTATTCGTTCCTAAAATCTGGTTAATATCTCCTAAACGTGGTACTAGAATTTCCTGAGCTAGTGAGACGGCTTCTGTACGATAGTTGAAAAACTCATATTGTTCTCTATCTTCTACATAGTTCCTAACGAAATCTGAATAATGAGGGAAACGCTCCTGAAAACTAGGTGAAATCATCCCATAAATATAAGCTTGTTTTAATGTTTCAAACTGAGCTATTTGATAATATGAAGGATCAAGCTTGCCCTCTTGATTTAACAGTTCCTTGATATTTTCTGGAAGTTGAATGGGTTCTGAATCTGGCCAAGTTTTCTTAGAATAGTTGATTACTTCTTCGTAGAGAATCATATCAATCTCTGGATTCTTCATTTCAAGCAAAGTATCTACAATTTGAGCATATTCTGAAAGATTGGAACGATAATCAGTAATCAAGCCATCTTTACGAACCTCCCATTCCTCAACCTGAGCATTTTCTGGAGTTCGTAGTAACAATACCTCCTCAGCTTCCAGATCAACTCCAATGACCTGATCGCCATTCGGTAGCTGATCCATCTCCAATTCCTGGATCTTAGCATCTAATTGATTATTAACCTGAAGCAAGTCTTGTTTCAAGTGAAATAATTCTTCTGCATTGGCCTTTAATTCCTCAAAGTACTCTCTGGAGATCTTCACTGGTCGAACCAATAAATCTTTCTCTCGTTGCTCTCGAGGATATGAAAATAAGTAGGGGGCAACTTCTTTGAAATCTTGATAATTCATCCATTTTATAGATTCTGTAACAATCATATTCTGGACATCGATGACATCTGTATGAGGAGTAATCCAGCCAGCTAAAGCTAACTCTTTTACTGCTTCAGACAGAGGGTAAGAAGGGATATGTTCTAAAATCCCTTCAAAATAACCAATCCCTCGAGCAGTTTCTTCCTCAACTTCACGCTTCATTCGTTTAAATTGTTTTTGTGGTAATGTATTCATTCTTTATCCTTTCTAACTCACTCTGAGAGGAACTTCCTCAACTTCCTTAATCCCAATATGAATAACATTTTCTTCCCCAATCTGGTTTTTCCACTCATCAATATCGCTTAGATATCGCTTGTAACGATACCAGTTTTCATCGTTCGGGCCATTACTTAAGAGGTAGGCTCTTGGATGAGTGTCCAGGTTAAATTTTTGATCTCGGAAAACATTTTGTTTGGATAGGAAGAGTAGGGCTTCTGTTGTTCCAATCGTGGCCACCTCATGCGGTGTCAACAGTTCTCGACCAATTTTGGAGTTCTGCTTAGAACTGCTGGCATTTCTTCCTCTGCTCTCACTATAATTCTGATCATTCAAAGTTTGCTTCCCTGATCGCTCAGATAGGTACTTAAGCGTGTCTAAGTCATTAGAACCTAAATAAAGAATAGCACCACAGTTATTAATAATCGTCTTCGTATTTTCTTTACCGTATAATACTTCGATCTGACTTTGAGATTGTACCATCATCTTGATAGAAATCTCTCGAGAACGAATAACTGAGATAATTGGTGGTAAATTAGGAATCTTCCCAATCTGACCAAACTCATCCGCCCACACCTGTAGATGCAATAAATCTTCCTTGGTCTTTGTTGGATGCTCACCTAATATAACTGCATCTGCAGTTTTTATTAGCACATCAAAAATGGTACTAAAAAGAAGGGCAGATAAGAACTGGTAAGCTGGATCCACTTCTGGAATATGAATAAAAACGGCTGTTTTCTCAATATTCCATTTTTCAATCTCAAGTGTATCCTTTTCAATAATCTTTCTTAGTTGCTCATGATCAAATACTGAGAAGGTTGTTGCAAAGATAGCATAAACAGAAGCCCGTGTTTGACCATCAAAGTTTTTATTGAATAGATCCCACTGCCTACTAGCATAATTCCCTGGGCTTCTTCTCTCCAGGTCTTCAAACATCAATTCAACAGGACTCTCCGCTTCTGGATGATTCCGTCTCAATTCTCGAATCATATCTGTAACCTGCCCTAAATTAGGTAGATAGTGATCAAGCTGACCATCAAAATAGAGATAACCAATTAGAGAACGCATCAAGAGTTTATTGGCTGCTGGCCAAAAAGGATCTCCCTCATGGCCATTTTTATTAAGAGATTCCGTGATCGCTTCAGCTACCCGGTCTATATCCATTTCATTATGAATATATTTAAAAACGTTGAAGCCATCTGAATTTAAAAATGTAATCAGATCAAAAATCTTCATCTTGTAACCTTTTTCTACAAGTGATTTCCCTGTCTCATGAATCAAAATCCCTTTAGTATCTGTGGTCACAAAACTAGAGTTTCCTTGTAAAATATTTGGTTTTACAGCACTACGTGTCTTTGAATCCCCTGTACCACCATACACCAAAATATTTTTATTAATCTGATTTTCAAAGCTCAATCGGTTATTAAACAGTCCCATCTGGCTATTTTGAGTGAAAATCATATTCTTTTCAGGATCTTCATCTCGGAATCTCATCAACTCTTCTTTCGTTGCAAAGCGAGCTGATCCATGTTCCTCTCCATACCTGTACGTACCTGTATCCGTTACTCTCAAATACAGCAAAAAAGCAATCAGAAATCCACTCATACCAATCAATAAAGAAGTTGGTGTGAATTGAAAATCAAACCAAGATTTATCGCTCAAATGGTCGCTCATCCAGTTAAGCTTTCCAAGTCCAAATACATCCGTTACTGAATCGGTATCTGGTGCTAATAGCCACAGTTTAAAGAGCCAATGAAAGAGATAAAATAGGCCTAATCCTAACAACAAATATGGTCTAAGTCTCCGTTTCTTCTTTTCTGTGATCACTTCATTTTCCCTCCAATCTGTGGTTCGATATTTTCCGGAAGAACAAACTCCTTGGTATGAATGTTTACCTGGAGGGAATTGATTTTCTCTTGTTCAACTGCTTTGAAATGTTGCAATTTCTCCTCAAAAGAAGTCGTTTTCCCATGTTTAAGGTTTCGTTCATTGAATCCTTTAGGATCTCTTGTGATGCCTTCTAGGACATCCTTAAAGGCTTGTTCGACAACACCTTTATCTTTTGCATTAAAAGCAAGGGTTGTCTTTCCATCTGGATGAGTATAAAAAGAAAAGCCAATCCCGTATTGGCCCAGTTCTTTTCGAACTGCCTCGAGATTGACTTCATTATGTAGTAATTGCTGGACTTCTTTTGCATCTGCTGTTGCCATGAATTTATTCCAGTCTGTATCACCAGTAAAGACTACATTCTCTCCTCTGGCTTGATACATTTCAACTGCTTTAGAGCTCACCAGGAAGAGTCCTTTTAAGATTACTTCTCCTGTCACAAGAGTTGCCCGTCCTAACTGGGCTACAACTTGTTCTTGTTCCATTTTAGCTCACCTCTTCAATTTTGAAATAAAGATCTTTCAATTGAGTAGCTTGAGAGTCTTTCGCAAGAATCTGTTGTTGCAACTCATCGATCCTATTTTGGCACTGAGCAATTTCCGCATTTGCTTCCTTGATAAAATCTTCGTTAGATTTGATTTTATTTTTAATAGATTGCTTATAAGTAACCGTCTGAGCCTCAAAGCTATCAATAACCTCTGAAGGCATATTTACTGCAGCTGCATGAGAAAGAGAGAAGGAAGATTCAGCCTTTTGATTAGGAAGCGTTTTATTCTCTTTCTGACTAAATGTAGCAACAACTGGTGCCACTTCTTCTGTAGCTACATCCTGTGTATTTTCATCTTGTGAAGGTTCTACTCGTTCTTCCTCATTTTCATCTAATCTACTGAAATGATCTGTAGTCCATTCACTAGAAGAATAGGTAATTTTATCTTCCAAAGGCACTTCCTCTCTAACCCCATCTTTAGGCTTCTGAGAAACTAGCTCAGCAATTCTTTGACGAGCCATATTCGCCTCTTTCTTTACCGTTAGATCTTCTAGTTCAGGATCTGGTTCTGGTTGGAACTCGGGTTGTGGTTGGGGTTCTGGTATGCCTTGTGAGGACTTTTTTTCTTTATGTTTTGCTAAAAAATGAAGAAAACCTTTCTTTTTCTTCCCAACACTCGTACCAAAATTTTCCAGCAACTGATCAATGATTCCAACAAAAGGTATTTCAAGTCTCTCTTCTTGTAGGATTTCACCTTCAGAACTGAGAGAATAAAGCCGATAGGTTCCGGTTATTCTATTACTCTTCATTCGCTCGTTGATGATTTCTAGCCTTGATAACAACTCATCTCGATACTCAAATGTTTCCTCTTGATTAGTCAGTTGATTGATAATTTTATACATGGTTCACTCCTTGGTTACTTGATTGCGCTGGAAGAATGAGCTCCTTCATTTCCTGGTAGGATAAGCCACTTTCTTCTGATAAAGCAACAAAAAGCTGCGCTTCCAAATCTTTTTCTTGATTTATGTAATTCTTGATTTTTTCATCTGCTGCTTCTTTTTGTCGTTGCGCCTTTTCCTTCTCTTTCCTGACTTTCTCAAGCTTACCTTCAAGTTGTACTATTTTTTTATTCATTCAATTCTCCTTATTGGTTACTACTGGTTGCGGTTGTTTGTTCAGAGGATGTAGGTGTTGTGGTTGATGTAGAGGATACTGGAGTCGAGCTTGAACTGCTAGTATCTGAATAGGTACCTATACTTTGCCCCTTTGCTTCAGTCAAGACGATAGGCTCAATTTTATTGACCAATAGTTTACCTGATTGTTCTACATAGGTCAATCGAATGGTAGCCTTAGTGATACCAGTAAGCCCCTTAGAATCTCGATTATCTTTTTCTGCTAAGGTTGTGCTAGAATATTGAATCTGAGCCAACGCAACTTTATGTGTTTTATCAATGTAGATAGAGCCTGATTCATAAGATTGGTCAACCACATACCCCTTATAGGTCTGGTTAACTGGCTTTTGTTCTTCTTGAATGGTTTCCTGATACATAGAATCGGTCATAAAAGGCTTATAACGTGGACGATTCTCTTCTAAATCCTTTTTGGTATAGTAAGCAATTAGAAAGTCCTCTACTTGCTGTTCAGTAAGAGATAGTTGTTCCTGTTGTTTTTCTTCTGGTTTCTGTTTTGCCTCTTCCTGAACTTGACTATTCTGTCTCAAATTCTGTTGTACTTGAGCAATAGAATAGCCCAGGATAATACATAAAACGGCAGCGACTCCGATAAGTAGTCCCTTTACCATTTTGATTAACTTTTGATTATACATTCTTTTCCTTTCTTATTTAGGGGTAACAAAATAGATGCCTGATTGTGGTGTCAAGGTTCGCCAAGTCGTTAGGTATAAACCAGCAAAGTTCATTTCTGACATTAAGAAGCTACCATCACTATTGACATACTCACAGAATCCAACGTGACCATAGATTGGTGATGCTCCAGCTACACCATTCATGAATACAACTGCAGAACCTGGTTTAGGGGTTGTTGAAATTTCATATCCTTGAGCTTGACCACTATCAACCCATTGATTGGCATTTCCTAAATACGGATAAATTCCTGTTCCAATCTGAGCAAAACGGTTATAGACATACCAAGTACAATTTCCTAGTGCATAGGCATTACCTGGATAACCTTGACCCTCTAGAATTGCTTGATCGGTAGGGAGTCCATACGGAAGTTTGTCTTTATACTCTGCTGGAACTTGTTGGCTCGAAACTCCTGTCGAACCTCCTCCTTTATTTTTTAAGAAATTTAGCCATTGACGAGCTGCAGTTTGTCGCTCTAGAAGCTTATTACCTGGTACTCCCAACCAAGAATTCAAGAAGTCCTCCGCAAGAGCTTCTACGGAACCTGTTGAGGTTACAATTCTTTTAAAAGCTTCTCGTCTAAGTGGATCATCTGCTTCTAATAGGAATTTAGTTTGAATTTCCGCAGACCAAATATCTCCATTCATATCTTTTGCAAAATTCCACAATGCAAGAGCACGGGGGCCAGTAAATTGACCAATCCCAATCCCGATATAGTGTAAACCATTGACCAGGTATCCTCCTTTATTTAAACGTAGATTCGGATACATAGCCTGGAAAGCATCCCAGTTACCAACTAGATTTTCTGCAGTTGGCTCTTTAGCAACTTTATCAAACTGATTATTGGTTAGAAAGTCTGTCTCATAACGTTTAAAAGTAATGGAACTCTCAATATCAAATCCACCCAAAACGGCTGCAATCCCTTCATCAGTTGCCTCCGGTATATTCTTTTTAATCGCATCTGCGAAAGCTCTCGCACGTTTTCCTTTCTCTCCAGATGTTTCAATGCTGCTAACGACAGACGTTGCTTGTGTATACTCTACACGCTGGAAGTAAAAACCGACATTGACATAAGTCCAACTATTCTCAACATTACCATCTTTATCTTTCTTATTTGAACGATCAGGTTCTAGTTTTTGATAATAGACCGTTTGATTTCCTTCAGATGCGACCTTTCCAATGATATCTCCAGATTTAACATGATCTCCTGTTTTGTAACGAATCGTATCTACGTTCTTATACAGAAACTTGGAATTCTCATCACTGATTTCTAAATCATTACCATTTACTTCAACTTTCCCATCTAGAACTGCTAATAGAGTTTGCCCACCTGTGGCTTGCAAAACAGAACCATTAAAGATTTCCGTCTTAGTTTTATAACCAAAACGCTCAATAATCTGAAGAGGAGCTTCTGATTCAGGTTGATCTTCTGTATAAAATGGATTATCTAGCTCTTGTAGCAACATATATTTTCCGCTATCTCGAGCAATTTCTAAGAGTTCTTTATACTCTTCTAACTCATCCTCACTCAACTTGTAAAGGTCATTTTTAGTATAAAGATCTTCCATTGTTTTAAGATTATCTTTATCCCCATTCAAATTCTTCCATAAGGTATCTAAGTATAGTTTCCCACGAGTATTTTGAGAAAAATACTTGTTCCCATCTATACGAAGTTTATCTGAAATATCATCATACTTATAATTCAAGTACAAAAGCGGATCATCAATTTTTGTCCAATAATCTACCTTATCATTAGATTTTTCACGATCCAATTTTGAAAGATACAACCAGGTATCATTCATATCAAACTCATCTTGACGGGTAATTCCTGAACTACCAATACCAAGTATTGCCAGAAACAAAAGCAGACCAAAAGCAATCAGATAAGCCTTAAAACCAAACGGATTTTTGATAATAGCTTTAATCGGTTTAGATCCAAAACGATAGACCTTTCTAGCCTTCTTAGCAGCCTTCCCTGTCTTAGATGCAGCTAAGCGTTTTCTATAAGCCTGTATCTGTCGAGATAACTTCCCTTCCCAAGAAAATTCTCTTGGGGTTCGAGTGAAGCCTCTCCCTTTAGCCTTATTGTAGAATCTATTTCCTAGACCATAGCTTGATTTAACTACTCCTTGGCCAAGCTTACCGCTATACTTCCCAATCGTTTTAATACGTTTTCCTTGAATCTGTATATCTTGATACTGATTCTTAGTTCGTGCTATATCTGAAAGGGTATCATCCTGATGAGCTGTAGAACTAGCCTGTTGATTAGCAACTCGTTCTACAGATTGTTTGGCCGCACGAAGAAACTTCTTCTTCCGTGATCCACCGTTAGCCTCTTGAGCGACTTTAAAAGTTCTTTTAGAAGTTTTTTTCTCCAGTTTCGCCTTATCTAATTCCTGCTTAAGGAAGGCTTGTTTTTTATTGTTCTTATCCAATTCCTGCTTAAGAAAAGCCTGCTTCTTGATTTCTTCTGGACGAAGGGCCTTCCCTTCTTTCCGAAGCTCTCTTCCCTGTTTCTGGATATTCTTATACTCTTTTTGGATTTTTTTGACTTTGGCTCTTGAAGCTCTAAATTGTTTATGACTATTCTTAACGATGCGATTCGTAGAACGTGATTGTGACTTTAGCTCTTTCATTCGCATAGCACTATCTTGTTGAACAGTGCGGTAATTCTTCCGGACTTTTTCCAGCTTCTGATCTATCTTATGACCGATTGTTTTTGGTCTGCCTTTCTCCTGATCCATAGTGAGACTCCTAAGCGTCTGTTGCGACTAAGTTATATAACTTAGTATTCTTAGGTATTGGATTTTCAAATGGCACTACAACTGGCCCTGCTACAATTAAGCCAGTACCTTTAGCTTTTGGTCGAGCCAAGTAGCGAATCTGTTTGTCAGTCAAGTTAACAATCTCTTTTAAGATAGCCAAATCCTGGGGTTTTTGTTTAAGTAAAATCATGAACTCGCTATTTGAGAGCAATTTTCGACCTTCTTCAACAGCAGCTAGAGTTTCTACGTTCTGGGTAATTCCTGTTGGAATCGCACCGTATTTCCGAATACGTGAATATAACGTAGTAAAGAAGTCTGCTTGAGCCTTATTTTTAAATAGAATCTGCATCTCATCAAAGTAAACCCATGTAGTACATTTTCCTTGATTCTCTACAATTTGATTCCAGATATAATCCTGAATAACCATCAAAGCGAACGGCTTCAATTTGTGCGACAACTTCTTCAGATTAAAGATAACAAAGCGATGATTAAGATCCACGTTTGTATTGTGAGCAAAAATATCTTGAGAACCATTTGTATAGGTTTCTACCGCCAAAGCTAAATCTTGAGCTTCTGGCTCTGGTTGTTCCTTCAATACCTGATGCCACTCTTTTAACGTTGGAGTGAAATCCTCTGTCAAATAACGCTCGTAAGTCACACCTGTTACCCGGTCAATAATCCCAATCTGTGCATCTGTCACCTCAGATAGAATTGATTCAAACAATCCCATCAACAAGTTTGCCTTATCTCCGATCGGATCGTCATCCTCATCGTCCAAACGATCTAGATCCGGTAGATCTAAGAGATTGATATGTGTTTTAGATCCAATCGAAATATCCACCATCTGAGCACCGAAAGCACGGCCAATATCAGAATATTCATCTTCGGGATCCACAATGATTACTCGATCTTCTGGATATTTCAGCAAAGTTGGAATAACCTCTCCACCCTTAATCGTAGTAGATTTACCAGATCCAGAGGAACCGAGCACAACACCTGAACCCGTATTCAGATCACGTTTTCGATCCAGTGTAATGATATTATTCGATAACTGATTTTGTCCATAGTAGCGAGCAAGTGAGCTGTCAGACTTCAAATCCACGTTAGTAAAAGGGACTTGTGTAGCTATATTAGCTGTAGTCATCTTTCTCATGAAATTCTTCTTCACATTTACGAAGCACTCACCGATAGGTAGAATCGTATTTAAAGCCTCTTCCTGGTAATAATAGAGGTCTTCAAATTCTACCCCTAGCTTCCGTCCAGCACGCTTAATCTTCTGCTCATTACGTTGTAGTTCTTCCTGGCTATCTGCCTTAAAATACACTGCAATTAAGCCAGAAAAGATTTTCTGATCATACTCAGTAATCTCATCTCGCCACTTCTTGGTAGCTTCTGAGATTTCTTGGTCACGACCAGCAACCACCGCATCATCGAAGATTCCAGATTGAGCAGCCTTACGTTTAGAACGTAGCTTCCCAATTTCAGCATCTGTTTCTGCATCGTCAATCTTCTCTAAGATTTCAACATTCTCATAGGGTTCTGCATGAATAGTAATAGCCAATTCAAATCCAAGTGTCGTTAAATCACGAATGAGACGATCAGACATCCAGTTAGGATAGCGGTGAGCATAGAGTACCTTGGCCCAGCTATCATCAATAATCATCCGTTTTTCTTGAAACTCAATTCGGTTTGGAGCAATAAATGATTTCGTTGATAACCCAGATAGGGCAATTTCTCGATAATCAAAGTTGACATACGGGTTTCCTCGTAATAGTTCTGAGAAGACCTTCAGACGATCCAGACCATTCATTTCCTTAAATGTAATATCGGATTCCTGAAATTGTGTTCCCAGGGAAACTCCAATATCTTGTAGTAACAACTGAGCCTGTTTTCGATCATCAGCGTTCGTTGAAATGGTCACATACTTATGTACCTCGAAGTTATTAGCGTGTGTCGTAAATCGCTCCTTGATCATCTCATTTAGCTCTTCACGATAGTCATCGTAGCCATCGTTTGTTTCTTCAAACAAGATATTCTGTAAGGAGTTATCCGATACTCTACGGTTAATTACTAAGAGTTGATAGTTACTGCCCTCATCCAGTGAATTAAGAGCATCCATTGTTGTATCGATGATGCTCTCTTTTTCATCTTGTTGAGCAGTTGAGTAAGAAGCATCCCCCAGCATGAAACTACGAGAATACTTCTCACGTGCAATGTGCATTAATCCATCTTCATGGAGCAGCGTATAATTGATGGTATTTTGTGTCGTAGGTTTCATCTGACGACGCAAGCGCTCAATTCTTTTCTTTTCTGCGTTTTCTAGTTTTTCTCTTTTGCTTTTGAATAAACTCATCTTTCGTATAAATTCCTACCTTTCCAAACTCTGTCTCATAGCTTCTTTGTTGGATTCGGAAAAAGAAATTGATTTTTTCTTTAATCCGCATTCGCTTAGTCATACCCGTACCGTACATTGCACCAGGAACAACAAATAGAGCATCCCAAAGATAAATGTACCAATCAGGTAAACCAAAGAAATAAATAGTAATTGTCCCTGAGACAGCTATTACTAAACACACATATAGAACAATCATTCTAGTAGTTAAGCCAAATAGAATAGGCTTGTCCTCAGTTTCAAATTCTCTTAAAAATTCTGATCCAATTTTTTTCAATTATTTTCCTTTCATATAAAATAAGATCGATCAATTCTAATTATTCTAGACATGGATTACACTCCTAAAAGTTGCTTAGCTTTTCGACTAGATCCAACCATTACAAAGATATAGATAACCCCCTTAGCAATTGAAGCAAAGGCTGTTCCCCATGAATCACTGGAACCAGTCGTAACCTTAAGGATATCTGCTGCAACAATCGAATCATATACAACAGAAACAATAATTAGGATGACACCAATAAGGGCAGAGGCCGCAAAGTATTTCAAGAAATTAATCGTAACAGATCGTAACGAGTCCATCATAAAGAACGCTACTAACAATGGAGCTATAGCTTTAAGCATATACAAATCCAGGTAACGTAGGAAAACAATAATCCCTAAAATTATGTTAGCCACTCCACTTACAGCTTTTCCGACTAAGGTAATGATAGTTTTTTCAATCATTCCTTTCCCACCAGAAATATTAGAATCAATGGTTGTTTTAACGGTAGGTGTTACATGAGCAATCACTTTCACAACAATATTAAGTAATTCCAGAATGGCATCACAAATCTGAGATGAAGCAGAGATCATAATGAAAGCAAATAAATATTTCATTAAAGCCTCTAACCAAATCTTCTGTGTTAATGCACCTCCCCTCGACTTGACCATTTGTGACCACGATGCCATTTCAAACCAGAAAAAAAGACCTAAAAGGATATACCCAATAGGTCGGACTGCATCAGCCATTATGTTTACAGCTTGGTTTGTCGCAGAGCTATAACTAGAAAGAGAGCTTGTTAGCTCTCTAATATCTAAATTCATAGGCTACTCCTAAAATTTTAGTTGGGATAGCGATGCGACGACTGCTGCGGCAATTCCTGCAGAAGCTACGGCCAAAAATGCACCATTAATCATAGAATCAGACCCATCATCTTGCCTTTGCTTATCTTTGTTCTTTCTTCCTTGAATATAATCGACCGCACCATTCCAGATCCAGATAAGACCTGTGATTGTTCCAACTACACCAAGACCTGTAATAATTTTTGTAATGATTTCCATTTTGTTTTACCTCTTTTAATTTCATTTTTTTATAACAAAAGGCACTGCAGAGATTTCTACAGTGCCAAACACAATACTATTTTTATAATTCTTCAAATTCTTCACGATAAATCGTCCGAACAGTAGCTACTAGAATACTGAGGCCAATAATAATTGGAACTTCAAAATTCGGATATGGGAAAAATAACCCTCCTCCTTTTGGTGCATCAACCACTTGACCAGCAGTAATAAGTGAATCATGGGACATTCCTAAAATATGCGGTGTATACCATCCAAAAATATTATCAATTATGTTTTCGCTTGGGAAATTGAATAGATGATGAATGATTGCCATTCCCCCAATCAATACGATTGTTATACATATTTTAGCTATAACCCACAGAATAAACATACCAATAGTGGATTTTACAACATTAATACACCAAAGAACGATATAAAAGGGAGCTGTAAAAATTCTAATGATAGCTACCCATAACCAGGAAAGATCATTCCCAAATTTCATAATCCTACTCCTCCACGATTTACCGTTATTATATCATAAAAATAGCTTATTTCAAAGGTTCCTAGAGTATTCTAAGCCTCTTTTTTCTTGCGCTTGCTGTAGAGCAAGCCTGTAGCAATACTTCCCATTGCTAGAGCAGCCAATAGTAAATCTGCAGAATCCTTCTCCCCTGTTGAAGGCAAGCTTCGTTCTGGTTGAGTTACTGGTTGCTGCGGATGTTCTTCAGGAGTTTTTGGCTCTGGTTTTGGTTCCGGTTTTGGTTCCGGTTTTGGTTCTGGCTTTGGTTCTTCCTTTTTCGGTTGCTCTGGTTTTGGTTCTTCTGGAGTATGAGTCACAACCGTATTGGAAACAACTTCCACACCGTTAACAGTATGATAGTAAGTATTTTCTACTGTTCCTGATTGAATGCGTGTCATTTGTAGATATACTTCGGCTTGAAACTCTGATGTCTCTAAAATTGACTTCAAGAAAGTATCATCAAAACTAATATCTACTTTACCTTTAGCCTTGTCTACTACTTGACTTGTGAACTTAGTTAATTCATCACCAGCTTTGAATTTTTGACCGTCACTTGTTTCAAAATCTACAGCAGCAAACACTTGATAAACACTCTTATAATCATCATGTGTTTCATCGTAATCATCGCTAAATTTATACTCAAACAACTGTTCTGAGCGAACTTTTGGAATCAAGGAACCAACTAATTTATAATTAAATGTTTGATTCATCTTGACCTCTTTTCCATCTAAACTTTCCTTGCTTAAATGGTCGATCACTACATCTTTCTTCGGTTCAATCTTTGGAACATTATTGACTACTGTTTCAGTTACATAGGCCATCCCAAAATCAATTTGGTAGGCTGTATTTTCATACTTACCACCTGTTTGACCCAATTCCTTCTTAACAGTCATTGGATTAGTAATCGTCAAAACTTCACCAGTTTGAACGTAGGTCTTGTAGAATTCCTCTGGATTCTCTGCCTCAAATACTTGAATCGCTCCTTTCGGAGTGAAATTGCTAGACTTCAAGGCTTCTTGTACACCTGATGGAGCTTTTTCTAGACTTTCATAAAGAGCCATTTTCAAACCTTTAACCACTTGACCTTTAGAATCAGTTACTTGAACACCATCTTGATTGATCGTAACAGCTCCTTCTGGATAATCATCAACGATGTAGAAGCCTTTACCAATACGATCTTTATCTACTTCAATACCCTTGTATTGGCTATAATCTGCAGTTACCTTGTAGTAGTTTACAGATCCTGCCAAGACTTGTTTCCCATCGATGTCGACACCCGCCTTGTTCAGATTCTTCTTGGTTGGTTTAACAGTAGGAACATTATTGACAACTGTATCAGTTTGATATCCGTTACCGAAATCAACTTGGTAAGCCGTATTCTCAAATGATTTTCCTGTATTTCGCAGTTCTTCCTTAGTTACCATTGGATCAATAATTGTAACGGATTTTCCTGTTTTGATATATTGGTTAAAATAGGCTTCTGGATCATCCACTAAAAATACTTGGAAAGCTCCCTTAGGCTTAATTTCAGAACTATCTAGAAAGGCTTTAACCTTATCATTATCAACAGATTCAATAGAATCGTACTGATACACTGAAATACCAGAAACTTCTTTTCCTTCACTATCAATATAACGAATATCTGATTGATTAATAGTCACTGCTTCTTCTGGATAATCATCAATTGCTCCAAAGCCTTTTAGAATAGCATTTGGATCTGCCTTTATTCCCTTATACTGATCATAATCCAAGGTTATATGATAGTAATTTGTTGAACCAGCTAGAACTGTTTTACCATCAATGATAACACCATCCTTATTATGATTGTGTTTGAGAGGCTTGATTAAGTTGTTATTTGGATTGTCAGGATCATTCGGTTTACCAGGTGTTGAAACCTGAACAATATTTGAATAACTTTCGTACTTATTGTTGATCTTTAATTGGAAGTTATTCTTATAAGTTGCACCATCATTCGTAACCTTACCTACTAAAATTGGAGCTGGAACTAGCACTTCTTTACTTAAATCTTGATTAAGCTTAGATTTCAAACTTTCTAAGCCTTTCATGCGAACAACATGGCTCGATTCGTCATAAGTTAATTCAAAATCTGAGCTAGCCTTCTTTGAAGCTTCTACATCTAGTACAAAACCTGAAGGCAATGCATCTACAATTTCAAAGTCTGTAATAGCTTCACGATTAGCTGGAAGAGGCTTAGTTGTTAATTCCCACTGAACTGTTGAAAGCTTAGGTACATAGCTTTTATCGATAGATTCTCCTGCAGAATTCTTTACAAACTTTTCTAGGTTAGGTACTGCCTGTAAACGAGCATATCTAACTCTAACAGTTGGAGCTGGCAACGAAGACGGGAGCTCTTTTTCCTTTGGCTCCTCAGGTTTTGGTGGTAGTGCTTCCTCTACTTTCCCTTTTGGGGAACTTGGTAGAGGAGTTTCCTTCTCGTATGTTACGGCAGCAGGTTTTGGTAATAGAGAAATCTTTTTTAACTCTGTTCCTTCTCCCAGAATAGTAAAAACAACACTCTGATTATTTCCACTTGCATTCACCTGATCCCATTCGTATGGTGTTCTTCCCTCTGTTGAGCCCGGAGAAGAAGTATGGAGGTAGGTCATACTAGAGCCATATCCTACTGAAGCAAAAGATCCTCTTGGAATATCTGACGAAGCATCAACTGCATCTTCTACTCCTTTCATAACTCGACCATCAGAATTAAGCCCAGAATCTCTTGAATTAATGACTACCCCTCGACCAGATGAACCATAACTAAGATTTGAACCTTGTCCCCAATCTACATCTGTAATAACTGTTCCGATTAAGAGAGAAATCGGAGTTGATGTTCCCTCTACATAAAAATCATAAGTCAACCCCAGACGGGTATGATTGTTATATTTTACATAAAAACTGCCACCATCTCCACTCTTAAGGTAGATATTTGGATCTGTTACAGGAATACCATTTCGCACCTCACCTTGGTAATCGCCTAAATCAGAAACCCTAACTTTTGCCATAATTTTTCTACCATCTGTGAGTGTGCCAATATTATGAATATAAAATGTAGCTCCAACAGTAGGATTTTGGATCACATCAAACTCTCCTGCACCATCTTTAGTAACTCGAGTTCCAGTATCTCCTGTTACATAAGTATCTGCATGATATCCTAAAAATCCTTCCATATTTTCTACCCTGAGATCATCATCTGGTACTACTGTAAAGTCATTATAATATGCCAAGCTACCACGACCAGATGGGTTAAAGCCTCCATAGACTTTAAAACCTGTATCAGAACCGAATAAAGGTTTGCTTGATTGAATTGCCTCTTTCTCAGCTTTAACAGTTGCTAGCTTATTTTTATACTCTGTCAAAGAAGTTTCATAAGCTTCTTTCTTAGCTGTGTTTCGTTTTCGGATTTCTGCATTTTCTTTACTGATACGATCAATTTCTGCCTGATTAGCCTGCTGATTTTTTTCATTCTCTTCACGTATTTTCGAATTATTCTGATTGATACGCTCAACTTCAGATTGATAAGAAGCTAAATCCTTTTGATATTGATCTTTCTTTGCAGCATTTTCTTCTTGGATTTTCTTTCGTTCCGCTTGATTCTGTTTTTTATCTTCGAGATATTTTTCAGTAGTTTCCGCAATACTATCCGCTTGTGTTCGATAATCGCTTTCGACTTCCTTTTGCTTTTGATCCAACTCAGAAGCCGAACTCGCTGTACCTTTGTCCACTACAGAATCGAATTCTACATTCACCCCAGCTTCCTGTGCCCTTTTAACAGATTCATCTAAACCTGAATGTGAAATAGAAACTTCTAATGAACCTGTTTTTTCTTCACTCTTTCCTTGGTTATCTGTAGAAATACTACTTGGATTCGTCTGTGCATAGGGAGCATTTGTGGCTGGATTTTCAGTTCGTTCATTTGCTCCAACTGGACTAGTCATCAAACCTAAGGCAGCTAGACCAAGAATTACTCCACACGTTCCCCATCGTCTTGTTTTTCGGATTGAACCGAAAGCTCGTGTCTCATTATTAAATTTCATTTATTCTCCTTTTTTATTATCCATTCAATACATCCTTTACAGCACTAGTTTTAGGAAGTTTTTTAGGCTCTTCCTTCTTTGGTTCAGCAGCTTTTTCTTCCGTTTTCTTTGGTTCAACCGGTTTCTCTTCCGTTTTCTTTGGTTCAACCGGTTTCTCTTTTTCCTTATAAACAAACTTAAGTGTCTGTTTATCTGAAGAAACCTTACCTTCCAATTCTTCCGGAACTGCCTTCAAAACATAAGTTGTATCTTTAACTGTGATTTCTGTTTCAACATCACGATCAAATTTCCAGTCTTTACCTACAAGCTCTCCAGTTTTAGAAATAACTTCAGGGTTCTTGATTTCCTCGCCCTTTTCGTTGACAAAGATAGCTTTAACTTCCTCACCCTTTTCATGTGCCAAGTAAGTCAGCAAAAGGTCATTTTCAGCAAACTTCCCTTTCTCTTCGCCTTCTTTAAGGGTGACTTCAAATCCATCTACAGTCGGAGCTTTGATATCATAATCATCCCCCGAGAACCCTTTAGCTACAAGAATATCCTGATCAATCTGCTCATTCGTTAAAGCATTCAGAACCTTGAAAGTTAAAGAATAAACCTTTTTATCTGCTGGTTTCTTTTCATACAGATAATGTAGTTTAACAGTATCCTTAGTAACTTTTCCAGAAGATTCTTTAGGTTCTCCAGTCAATACATAGGTTTCACCATCAACAGTCAATTCCTTCTTAACTTCAGTTGCCTTCCATTCACTACCAATCTCCTTACCAGCTTCGATAATTGTGATATCGCTTTGTCCAGGAATTTCTTTTCCATCCGCTGTTCGGAAATCAGCAGTAACAGCTCCACCTTTGTTTTTGATAGAGTCAGATTTCTTAGCAACTTCTTTTCCATCTAGGGACACTGAACCAGTTGCAGTACCTTCTCCAGTAAAGCTATAAACGATTGTGTAATCACCATCAGGTAGTTTTTCTGAAAAATCAACCTTCCCATCTTTGATCGGTAATTCTTTATTGACTTTTCCACCTTTTAACAAAGCCTTAGTGATTTTTATTCCATCTCCACCAATGGCAACTTGAGCTGTTTGATCTGCACCCTTAGAGGTTTGTACCTTAACAGTAGCAGTTTCCATAAACTGTTTAACCACTTCAGCATCTACGACTGACTTTTCTTTACCAGTCATGTCGTAAATATTGGGATGACCTAATTCTTTCATTTGCTCAATTGAACGCATAGAGTTAGTGTCATTTTCGGTTACTTGATTCCGGTTTACAACAGACATGAAAGTCTTAGCACGTCTTTTTGCCCACTCAGCAAATGACTTATCCATCTCCTCTGGTTTACCTTGATCCAACCAACCATCAGTGTATTGAATAACTGAAATTGTATCAGAAGGTTTTGTAATTTTTTCAACAATATCTTCAAATGGAACAACAACATCTACAGATTCATCTAGGTAACGATGCGTACCTAGAGCCTCTGCCAATCCTCTGAAATAAGCACCGTAATTTTGGTAAACCGGAGCGTTATCTGTTAGAGAGTTAATTTTTAATAAGTTATCAATAATTTCAAGAGCCTCTTGTTTCGTTAGAAGAGTTGAAGAAATACCTTTAACGTCATTTAGCACCTTTTTAGTACTTGCATGGTAAGATGTTTGACTGTAGTTATCTGGGTAAAGTTGAAGAATATGACGACTATTTGGGTTTTTGTTTGCTTCAATAATTTTCTTACTTAGACGTAAGGAATCCTTTACTTTACCTGCATAAGAACTCGAATAGTCATACACGTGAACTGTTGTAAGTGGAGCAATTTCATTTATTGTGCTCGTATTTGTAGGAGCTTTTGTCTTAAACTGAAGCTCATTAGATCCTGCTTTATCTTCACCAGTTACTACTGTATTTTCAGTAGTTTTTAGTTCTGGAGAAAAATCAGGTTGTTTAGGATCAACTGGTTCTGGATTAGGATTTTTAACCTTAGGCGCATCTTTCTTGATCTTTTCAATTTCGATTTTGGTCTTTTCCAAATCCTTGAATTTGTCGGATTTATTATTGTTAACCTGTTTTTCGTCCACCCCAGAGGATTCTGGATCCTTCTGCTCTGTTTTTTCAGTTACAGCTGATTTAACTGAAGAATCATTTTTAGATTCATCTGCTTGAGCTATTGCCGAACCGACAACCCCAACTGCAACTAGTCCTAGTGCTACAGAACATAGACGTTTTCCATATTTTCTATAGCTAAATGTTTTTTTCATAGTATCGCCTTTCTAATTGTTCATTGGAATATTTTCTTTCGGATATAGTTGATGGATCTCTTGCTCTAAAATATACAATTATCATTTTTCCTCCAATCAAAAAGTCACCAAGAAATCTTGATGACTTTAATTAATTTAGTTTTCCTTAGATTCTCGTTTGATTTTCAACAAACTTAAAAGTGAAATAGTTACCATCCCCAAGAACCAAAGACTAGAAGTTTTTTCCCCTGTTTTAGGTAATTCGTATGTTGCAGCAGGTGCTTGATAGACTGGATTTTTCACTTCTGATGCTTGGTTTTCAACTTGATCTTGCACATACTTCACAATCTTACCATTTTGAAATACTGGAATCGGATGACCTCCAGCTAGTTCAATACTAGCTTTCTGAGCAGCCAATTTTTCTTGACGATCGATTTCCAGTTGTGCTTCCAGATAATCACGATAAGCCGACAACAACTCTTTATGAGCCTCCAATACCTTTCTTTGGTCTGCTTTCGCAGTTTCTAGTTTTGCCAGTGCTAACTCAAGAACTGATTTCTTTTCTTTCAAAACTTCTTGAGCAGATTCAAGATTCACTTTTGCCTTTTCTAAGAGTTGTGGGGCATTTTGCAAAACTTCCACTCGCTCTTTTGATGCTTTCAAGGCTTCAGTTGATTCTGAAAGTAAGGCTTGACGACTGAGGACAAGTTCTTTAATTCGAGTAAGTTCACCTTGTTTAGCAAACAATGCCTCTTTCTCAGCAGTCAAAGCTTCATTCAGTGATTCCCATTCAGTTTGTTTTTCAGCTAGTTTAGCTTTAGCTAACGCAAGTACTTCACGTTTGTTTTGTACGTCCGCATTCAACTGTTCCAAAGCCTCTTGCGCTTGTTTATTTTCTAAACTAGCTTTTTCAAGGTTTGCTTCTGCCTGCTTCAACTTAGCGTCTGCTTCAGGAGTTTTTAAAGCAATATTCTGAATGGCTTTACGATTAGTCACCGCATTTTGCGCAGCAACTTCTGCTTGAGTATATTCTGTCTGTGCTTGTTCTTTTCTAGCTTGTGCATTCTTATGATTCGTTTTCGCAGTATCATAGGTATCCTGAGCCTGTGCCACAGAATTTCTAGCTACTTGAATTCTTTCCCGAAGACTAGCAAGATTGTTCTTCGTATCAATTTTAACATTTTGATGGAAACCATTTTTCAGCAAATCAATTGTTTTAGAATCTGTTCCAACATAATGCATCGCAATCAAACCAAGGTCTGTCTTTCGGGTTGCTACACCGATATATTGTAGCGTGACTGACTTACGATCCAGTCCTGCAAAGTTTAAAGCATGACCCCAATCAGCATGTTTATCATAAAACAGCATCATAATCATGTTGTTGTATGCCTGTTGTTTCAGATCAGCTAATGTTACTACATCATCTGCATTTTGAAAGCCTATGTTTTCAGCAAGCAGACCTTGATTACCTTGATTCAAACCAACTTCTTTCGCAACAGTATTCAAAGCATCTAGGTCATGGCCGTACTGATTAGTAGATAGTTGAGTTGCTTTCTGTGCCACTTTCTGCATATCACGATTCACTAAAACTGGAATATCATCTGTTCCCATCAATCTACGAAAATCATTGATCAGATGCGCATTGAAAGCAGCAAGTTCATCTTGAACTTCAGCAGATAAATGATTGACATCAGTAATCACAGTCTTTTTATCTGCTTCACTCTGCTTAAATGGAGAAGTTGGATTGCCGTAATAAGTCTCACCACCATCTGGCGAACTAAATCCAGCAGCAGTCATTCCTTTCTTGGCAATTTCTTGTAACTTATTTGAATTTTCTTCAGTGGGGTTATTGAAGTAAGCCTTTAAAGCTTCTACATAGCCAGCAGGATAAGTGATAGAGGTCGTTGTCAAACTATCCAGGATACTTTGAGCCTTAGATAGATTCTCTTTAGCTACTCGATACTGATTTTCAACGTTAGTAGCGTGAGTGGTTGCTTGATCTAGTTCCTCCGCTTTCACTAATCTAGTTGCTTCTGTAGTCGTTACTTCATCTTCTGCCTGTTTCAGTTTAGAAGCACGTTGATCATCTGCTTCTTTAGCGAGTAGCAAATCTTGTCGAGCTTGTGATTCAGCTTTTTCGCTCCTTTCTAAGTTTCGCTCAGCTGCTTCAGCGTTGGCAACAATGCCTGCAACTCCAGTTCCGTCTAAAATAGCCTGTTTTTCAGCTACAATTTGTTCTGCATTTGTAACTTCTTTTGTTTTGTCAGCAAGCTTTCTCGTAGCTTCTGTAACATTTGCTTCCTGATCAGTAACATTCTTTTTAGCTAGCTTTTGTTCCTCTTCAGCAGAGGACAGTTCTTCTTGAGCCTTCTTCTCAGCAGCCTCTTTTGCAGAGACATCTTCTTTTGCATCCTGGATATTTTTAGGAGTAGCTTCGTGGACAGCTTTCTCCGCTTGAGTAACAGCTTCTGTAGCTTCTTCTACTACTTTCTCTGCATCGTTGACCTCGTTTTGATTAGAGTTTACAATCTCCTCCTGGTTTTGTACGACTAAGTTTGCCTGTTCCACATTTGCTTTGGAGATAACGATATCGGTTTCTGTAATTGTTTTTTGAGTTGCTGTCTTCTGTTGGCTCCCTGAAATTGGCTCTGCAGGCTTTACTTCTTCTGCGGAAGCCTGAGTCGTTACTCCAACCGCTACGGTTGCAATTGCGCTAGCCAACATAAATTTCTTAACTTCGTTCATCATTTCCATTTGATTTCTCCTTTTTGATATTACTTAAAATAATGCTTATTTGAATAGTCTTTTAGTTCTCGTGAGATTTTATCAGACAATTTATTTGGGATAAAAGTCATAAATACTAGAATCCCTGAGGCTAAAAGAATAACTGTAAATATTATCTGTATAATACTCATTTCTTCACCTGTTCATAACATCACCTATCTGCTTTCAGCAACAAAGAAACAGTTCCTTGCTCCCCAAAACAGATAGATGAGGACTCTATCTGTTAAATTTTACCGCTAGGTCGGTGATAACCTTTACCGGTTAGCTGTAAGATTGATTTATTTCCTTGTTTAATTCGTCTGGCAACTAAAATATCTCCACGTTTAATGGTGCGTATATCTCTATAGATTTTAGAGTATTCTGCAATCATTTCAACGGTTTGAAGTTTTCCTGCCACATATCCTTTTTTAGGAATAAGACCATACTTACTAGTTAATTTCAGTTCTTCACCACTTGCAAGCCGTGCGGTTGCATCACCTTGCAAACCTAGTCGTCTTAAGTCAGTGAGTGTAACCTCACTAGTCGATTTTATTTGATTCATATTGTCCTCCTTTTTGAATCAAAGGCTGATTTACAGCCATGCCGAGTCGATGCTGTACATCTCTACTGTGTTTTTTACGCACGATTTATAGTTTAGAAATCGCAAACTCTTTCGTCTTACGGGACAAGTCAACCGTGACTTTACATAATGCAGTCAGCACTAGATATACTTTCTAGCTACACACCGCCCCTATTCTTCTTTTTATGCCTAGACTGCGCTAATCGGGACAGTGGGGATATTCAATTTTCAAAGGTCAAAAGTAGTTTTATGACTTGCTCAGGTCAAGTATTTTAGAAATATGGAGCTATCTTAATTCCAGTCTTCACCTACTAAAGAATCGTAATCTTCTCCACAACACGGACAGAATCCGCACTCCTCAGCAGAATCGAACTCTGTATCACACATTGGACAATCTACTAGCATGGTAATCTCCTATCCTTATTTTGTCCGATAAGTTACCTTCTTCACCCATCGAGGGTTGATAGAAAACGGTGGAGTCGCTGATGGAAAATTCATACTCGCTCCTGTTCCAAATGAACTTGATACCAATTTTTCTAGTTCCTCTAAGTTGGAAGTGACAGAAATACTGTCTACCGTTTTATCAAAATACTCTACAATCATTTCGATTTCTTGAACTGATTGGGAAGATCTAGCTTTCATAGCTTGCCCTCCGTTAATTCTCTCTTGGTTATTAAACAATCCCATAAAATCAATCCTCTTTCTGTTGCCATGATGAGAAAATTTGGTTGAGTTTCTCAGCTCTTTCTTTTTTCGGTAAATCAAAAACAGCTTTAGGAATCGTGTAGATTTTCTCCTTCGGGCTACGACCTATCGTTAGCACTTTACCATCAATTGGTCTAAATTCATCTTTTAACATGTTTCAACTCCCTTAGACAATTCTGATAAATAGCTATTCAGTTTCGTCTCTGATAGTTTATCTGGATAATAGTATGTAATAAGACTAGGACACTCAGCAGGGGATTTTCTAGCATACTCACTTTGTCCTGATACCTCCATAAAGCCCTGTTCTTTTTCAATGAGTAAAGCCATCTTCCAAAAACGAATCATCATTTTGTAGAAATAGGCTGGGATATTCTGGATTGGTTTTCCTTCAGCCTCTCCTGTTTTAATTTTGAAAATCAATTTATCAAGCTCACGTTCAAGATCCTGTAACCAAATCTCTCCATAAATTTCCTGATTAGCTAAGAGGTTGTTGTAATTCTTCTCAACTTGACGTTTTGATTGATAGATTTTATTTTCAAGAATTTTTGCATCTTTTCCAAACAAACTGAGTTTCTGAACTAGTTGAGGAGAAAGAAAACCATGTTGCCCCATTTTAAATGCTTCAGAAATTGATAAACCAGATAAAGATGACTCGCCCTCGTATCGATTAGTATCGTATGAGGACTCTGTCTGACTCCTCTCTGTATTTATTCCGTCCGTTTTATGGACGTTTTGAAGTCCATTTTGTGGACGTCCGTTTTGTGGACTTCCGCTATTACCGAGGGGTTTTGGTGTTTTTTCTATATCACACTCTTTTTCATAGAGAACTTTACCAAAAGCATCTATCCTCTTTAACAACTCACCATCGATTGAATAGTGCTCCACTATTTCTAAATTAGCATCCACTAGCTGAAGATAAAGTCTATTTGGCTTATTGAGTCCCTGCCTAACCTCTCGTAAGAGACCATGTTCTTGTAGCTCTTTCTTAATTTTAGTAACTTTCATCTTTCCCTTATCAAGTAGTAACATCAGATCAGAAACTGTAAAAATTAGAAAAACCGCTCCATTTTCATCAACGTAATCTCTATTCCCCTTCTGGAATGAACTGATACTTAATTTACAACGATTATAAAGAGCGCCATAAGCTAACTTAGCATCAGATGAAAGACTCGTATAGGAACTAGTCAATTTGACATAGCCTTTCTCATTGTGTTGAATACGAGTAAAAAATATTTCTGGAATTTGATAAAAGGTTAGAGTAGCTAGTTGATCAATCGTGATATCCGCCATTAGTAGCCTCCTACAACTTGTAATCTCAAGCCTCCAGCTTCAGGAAAATAGACAAGATGAGTTTGTTCTAACTCTTCAATAGCTGCAATAGCACGACTTCTAGTCCATCCCATTGTATTCATCAAATCGAAAATCATTACGTCTCTAGTCAACTTGGAGACCTTTGTTTGGTGTTGCTTCATATGTGATCCTTTCTTTAAGTAAGCCACTTTATATTCATACTTGTAGTAATTCTTCTGATAGCAAGCTAGTCTCTTTTGCGTTTTCAAAACCAGCAATATAGGCCTCATAATCAACGTCAACTTTAACATTAATGGTTCTATTATTTAAACTTCCCATGCGACGATGTTGTTCTTCCAAAACTTCTGCTGGGATTTTTACCATCAAACCAAATTCTTCTGATGATTGAGCCTGGTCCTGAAAACGTTGATCTATTCCGTTTAAGAAACCTAGTAAGTACGATTTCTTATAGTCTTTCCATCTTGCTCTTGATACTGTAGGGAAAAGTCGTTTCAGCCGATATTTAAGGTATAAGAGCGCACCTTCGTAAACCTTGCTACAAAATTCAGCATCAGATTGATATCCAAAGAAAATTATCTGTGTGATGCCGTCTTCAGGAAGTCGTCTTCTTATCGTTTTACATCTAAAATTTTCACCTAAAATACCTGCCAACTTTTCTTGCCACCATGGAAGTCTATATTCCCATGTTCCTATTGTTTCACCAATATCTTTCTGAGTTTTACTATTCGTTAAATCATTCATAGAAAGATTATGCTTCACCATAAGTCTTTGAGCCATCAGAAGTGCAGTCTGCCCCTCTTCATCGTTTGGTGCATCGTAAGCTAATTCTAAAAGATTTTGTATCTTCTCAATAATTTTATTATCCATATCAATCCACATGTTTATATTTTCTAGGTAAAGAACTAGCGTAATGTTCTGAATCATTGACCTTTGCATTATAAAAAATCATATTATTCCCAATAATGTCTTGCCATTTAGGAATCTCCTCACGATAAATACGATTAAGTCCATAAAAATTCCTTACAATAAATCTAACGGCTCCAATATGATCTCCTAAACCAACCACACACAACACATCATGTTCCATATCATATACCCAATGACTTTTTGAATTTGTCAGTATTTCCCAAGCAAATTCCCAATCTCTCTCAAGCCAATCATGCCCTGGTCTGTAATAAACTTTTGTCTGACAAGAGTCATCATTAAATCCATAAAAACAGTGACTACACAGCGTTCTATTTTTATCTACCCACCAGCAAGTACCATACTTTTCATTGATGCAAGGTGTAACCCAGTTGCAAGAACATCGTCTACAAATTCCAGTTTCCACGCTTTACTCCTTCCTACCTAGACATATCCATTACAATTTCAATATTATCTGACATTTTTTCTCCCAAAACACAAAAAAGAGCTAACGGAATTTTCCGTTAACTCAATATTTTCTATTTACCTCAAAACACTAGACACTTACTACGGTTTTATTTCAAATTGAGGCTGAATGTAAACTTACTTCCTAAGCCATACTGACTTTCTGCTGTGATTTCACCACCAAGCTGATGGGCTAGTTCGCGTGCAATCGCAAGTCCTAATCCATGTCCACCCGTCTTCATATTGCGCGAAGTTTCCACACGATAAAGTCGTTTAAAGATCTTTTCCAAATCTTCAGGAAGGATCCCCTGCCCCTCGTCTTTCACACTGATTGTTAGCTCTTGTTCTGTTAATTGGGCAAGAACCTCGATTCTGGTTCCTGGTTCTGAATATTTAAAGGCATTGTTTAACAAATTGACCAGAATGCGAGAAAGTTTGTCAGAATGGCTCTTGATTTTCGCCGACTCAGGTGACACTTGAATGTAAACATCCCGCTCCTCTTGTTCAATCTGGAGTTGAAATTCACTCATTGACTCAATCAACAGCTGATCCAAAAAGACCTCTTCGACTTCTTCATCAGCAGTATCTTGAGGTTGTGTGTTCAGAGTCAAAACATCCAATTCCTCCACTAGCTTGTTTAGACGCTCAGTTTGACGACCAATCGTGGCTAAGTAGTGGAGTCGCTCCTCTTCCTTGATCACTCCATCTAGAATTCCCTCAACAGTAACCTGAATGGAGGTAATGGGAGTTTTAATATCGTGAGAGAGCTGCGCAATCATCATTCTCTTTTCTTGCTCGCTCTCATCAAGTGATTGAAAGGTAGCTTGCAAATTGTGGGACATGTCATTAAAAGCCTGGCCCAGCTCTTGAAATTCTAATGGGCCTTTGGTTTCAATTTCTGTGCTGAAATCCTTGCTTGCTATATCCTGAGCTTGTTTTTTCAAATGTTTCAGAGAAGAGAAAACAGGCGACAAAAGAAAGATGCTCACTGCAGCGCCAATGAAACTAGCAATCAAGGTCATTCCAACTAGAAAGTAAACTTCACTTTTCTCGATCAACATTCGTTGGACTGCCCAGAAAACGACCAAAATAGTTAGTAGAGTCGACACTAGATACCCCACTAGAATATAGTTTTTTAATTTCATTTTCTACCTCTTGGTCTTTCCATCTTATAGCCCAAACCCCAGACAGTTTTGATAGCAGGAGCATTGGAATTCGTATACTTGGTCAACTCTTGCCTCAAAGCATGGATATGAACATTGAGTGTATTGGTATCATCCACATAGTCCTCTTGCCATACCTTCTCGTAAAGTTCCGTCTTTGAAAAGACTCTCTCGGGATTGCTGGCTAATATCCATAGAAGTTCAAAGGATTTTACTGTCAATTCCAAAGGTTGATCCCCAATGCGAACCTCATGAGTCACATGGTTGATTACCAAGTCACCAAACTCGATCTGTTCTGTCTCTCCTCCACGGCTAAGGCGACGCAAGATATTATTCACTCTTAAAACCAATTCGCGTGGACTAAAGGGTTTGACTATAAAATCATCTGCCCCCAAACTTAATCCATAAATCTTATCCTGTTCGCTTGTCTTAGCAGTTGTAAAGAGGAAGGGTTGATCCGGAGCGATATACTGAACTTCACTGATAAAATCATAGCCATCCATATTGGGCATCATGATATCTGTGATAATGAGGTCGATAGATTTTTTTCTGAAAAGTTCTAATCCCTCCTTACCATCATGGGCGACCAAAACATCGTAACCTGCCTGTATAAGATAGCGGTTTTGAATATCTAGAATATCTATCTCATCATCAACCAGCAAAATTGTCTTTTTCATCTGACACTCCTTCGATAAAAACAGTGTTATACTTGCTTTAGTATAACACTATTTTCTCTAATGTTTAAGTGATTTGAATCTTAATCTTCTCGTTTGCTTGTCAAACCCAAAAGTCCAACAAGCCCTGCCAAGGCTAGACCAAAGATACCAAGGCCAGCTGTAGCCGTTTTAGCTTCCCCAGTATTTGGTAACATCGCTTTATCATCTTTTTTCATCATATTAGCCATTGGGCTAGAAGCTGGTTGATCTACTTTCATATCTGACATATGGTGATTTGTACCCATCATACCCTCAGTCGTACCTGTAGAGCCTGTTTCAGAAGGCTTCGTATTCATCTGACCTTGTTGAGATGGTATTGTCGCCATTTCTTTTCCACGAATCTGAATCGTTACTTGACGAGTAGCAATCAGATTGGTCAAATCAGGTTTGCCATCTTTAGCACCGTACACCTTTATGGTAGCTAGGTATGTTTGGCTTCCGTTAGCTCGAAGTTGATCCAGCAAGGCCTGACCATCTTTGCCAACCGTATTGCCATTCAAATCCACTTCGTAGAAATATTGGCCTTTAGCCAAGCCTTCAAGCGGCAATAGAGCGGGATTTTTAGCCGTTCCATTGTCTGACCATGGGGCTTTGTCTGAGGCTTTTAACAAGAGGCGAGTCAACATACCATCTCCACCAAAAGCTTCGTATGGAATAACTTGGTTGACACCAGCCAAGAAAGGTCCAGGAACCTTAGCCTTATCAAGGTAGCTAGCTGGAACATCAATCATGTCTTTGACATTGTTAACAACAGACTCTTTGACCTGATTTGGAGTGGTCAAGCCATTCAAATTAACAGTCAAATCTTTAGTCGCTACCAGATTAGTCAAGTCAGGTTTGCCGTCTTTCGCACCGTACACTTTGATGGTTGCCTTATAGCTTTGTGTACCGTTTTGTTTCAAGAGGTCAAGCAACTCTTTATCTGATTTGCCTTGGGTGCCAGCCAAGTCCACTTCGTAGAAGTAAAGGCCTTTGCCCAATTTTTCTACTGGTGGAAGAGCTGGATTTTTAGCTGTTCCGTTGTCTGACCATGGAGCCTTATCAGATGCTTTCAAGATCAGACGAGTTAACATACCATCTCCAGCGAAGAATTCATATGGAATAACTTGATTAACACCAGCTGTGAATGGACCTGGGAAATTAGCTCTATCCAAATAAGAAGCTGGGACATCTACTGTGTCTTTGGTGTTGTCAGCCACACCTTTTTGCACTTCAGCTGGTGTGGTCAAACCATTCAAGTTGACATTTAAATCCTTAGTCGCTACGAGGTTAGTTAAGTCAGGCTTGCCGTCTTTTGCACCGTACACTTTGATGGTTGCCTTATAACTTTGAGTGCCGTTTTGCTTCAAAAGGTCAAGCAACTCTTTGTCAGATTTGCCTTGGGTTCCAGCCAAGTCTACTTCGTAGAAGTAAAGACCTTTGCCCAATTTCTCTACTGGTGGGAGAGCTGGATTTTTAGCTGAACCATTGTCTGACCATGGAGCCTTATCAGAGGCTTTCAAGATCAGACGAGTCAACATGCCATCTCCAGCGAAGAATTCGTATGGAATGACTTGGTTGACACCAGCTGTAAATGGGCCTGGGAAGTTAGCCTTGTCCAAGTAAGTGGCTGGGACATCTACTGTATCTTTGGTGTTGTCAGCTACACCTTTTTGCACTTCAGCTGGAGTAGTCGCTGGTTGCGCTTCACTGGCTTCACGGTCTTGTCCAGAAACTGTAGACGCAGGACTTTCCACAGGTTTAACTGCATCTTCTGTTTGTTTCTTAGAGTCAGGTTGTGCTTGCACTTCTTTTTTTGGCGCTACTGCCGGCTCTTTAGCAGTTGCGTCCGCTTTTTCTGAAGAGCTTGTCGTATCCACACTTACTTTAGGTGTTGGAACAGACTGTTCTGAAGGAAGAGCTACATCGACTGCTTTTTTGAGAGCCTCTGCTGGTAAGTCGCTCTTTTCACTCACCGAAGTTGCGTCTGGCACGACTTGGGCAGGAGTCGGATTGACGATATCAGCACGTGCAGAACTTGGTTGACCGACTAGGACAAAGAAGCCACTAGCTACAACAACTGAAGCAACACCGACACTGAGACGGCGAATAGACCAACGAGTATATCTCTGATTTGGATTGAATTTCATAGGATTCTCCTTAGAGTTTTCTTTTTTTGATGACTCTAGTATAATCTCCTAAAATTAAAAAGGATTAAGAAAAAGTTAAAATTTTTCTTAAATCCCTCTTATAAAATACTTATATTGACTCGTTAATTATTGGGATAGAGAGTATCCTTCCTCTCCTACTCACTCAGTTCAGCTAGGGTGTCCAAATGTTGGTTATTAATGACGGCCATGATGTAGGCATCTGCCTGCAAGAGGTCATTGGGTCCGAATTGGACATCCAGAGGAGCATTTTCGTAGGAACGAAAGCCAAGTACGTTGAGGTTGTATCGCCCACGTAAATCTAACTGACTGAGGCTTTTACCTACCCATGATTGAGGGATTTTCATCTCGACAATCGATACATTCTTATCCAGCTGAAAGACGTCTACGCTGTTATGAAAGAGGATGGTCTGTGCCAATGAGCGCCCCATTTCAAACTCTGGTGAGATGACTGCGTCTGCCCCGATTTTTTCTAGAACCTTTTTAGCTGTATGGCTTTTGACTTTGGCAATGACGGTCGGCACTCCTAGACTCTTGCAGTGCATAACCGCGAGAACACTGGACTCCAGATTTTCCCCCGTTGCGACAACTACGGTATCGCAGGTGTCAATCCCCGCTGATAGAAGGAGCTCTTCATCCGTGATATCTCCAACTACCCCTCGCGCCAGCACAGGTTCAAATTGATTAATGCGTTCCTCGTGGTCATCAATAGCAATGATATTCATGTCATGCTTGGCTAGGGCAGCCAAAACACTGCTCCCAAAAATTCCCAAGCCTAAAATTCCAATTGTCCGATCTGACATCGTTTTTCCTTTCTTATCCGATAGTGATATCTGCTTTCATATAGTGAATCGTGTCTTTCTTGTCTGGCTGGTATTCCGCTACACTGACCAGTAGTGTCAAGGGACCAATACGGCCGATAAACATCAACAACATAACGATGCTGAGGGCTAACTTACCTAACTCTGGCGTTAAATTTGCCGTTACTCCAACAGTTGCAAGGGCTGAAATGGTCTCAAACATGAGGTAGATAAAGCGCGGATTACCCTCTGCTGTTATTCCTAGCAGGATCAAGCCCAGCAAGAAAGTTAGCAAGAAGATAATAAAGACACTGAAAGATTTTTGCACGGTTCGGGGTTCAATGGTCCTCCGAGCCACATTGGCATGAGGCAAGCCCAATAATTCACTGCGAGCAAAGACCAACAAGACAAAGAAGGTCGTAATCTTGAGCCCCCCTGCTGTCCCTCCAGGTGCCCCTCCCAGAAACATCTGCAGGATATAGATGAACAAGGTCACCGGTCGAGCCTGAGTGTAGTCAATTGAAGCAAAGCCTGCCGTTCTCATGCTGACGGTCTGGAAGAAACTAACCAGTAGTTTCTCTGGAGCGCTGAGATTTCCAATCGTCCCAGTATTGTTCCACTCAATTAAGAGAGTCGATACTGTTCCAAAGAGCAAAATTCCCACCGTTAAAAAGAGAACCAGCTTGGTATGAAAGCGAAGGCGTCGTTTTTTCTTCTTCCCAAACTGGGTCGCTAGGTCAAACCAGACCATAAATCCTAGACCACCTGTGATAATCAATCCTGCAATCACTAGATTGATTAAGGGATCCGTTTGAAAGGCTACCAAACTCGTACTTCCAAAATTATCAAATCCAGCATTACAGAAGGCTGAAACAGCCAAAAAGATAGAGGTTAATATCCCTCGCCCCCAGCCAAATTCCGGAATAAAGCGAAAACTCAAGAGAAAGGCACCAATCCCTTCCACCAGAAAAGTCGTCAGAAAGATTGAGCGGATGAAGTCCTTTAGAGACTGGGTTTCCCCATAACTAAAACTTTCTTGAATAGTCTCACGGCTACGAAGACTGAGCTTTTGTTTCCCTTGGATATAAAAGATTCCGATAAAGGTCATAAGCCCCAAACCACCGATCTGGATTAACAGCATGCAAATCAACTGGCCCCAGATATTGTAAGTAGAGGCCACCGGCTGGGTGAAGAGCCCTGTCACACAGACCATGGACACAGTCGTAAAGAGATGGTCAAAGTAGGTCGCTTGTGACGTTGCTGCTTGAACCCAGGGTAGGCTTAAAAGGAGCGAGCCCAAGAAGATAACTAAGGCAAAACTTAAAAAGATGCGACGAGCTGGCGATAATCGAACCAGCGTCGTCTTGATTTTTTCCAAAAAAGATTTGAATAACATAGCTACATTGTACCATAAAAACAGTAAGAGCACTCACATGTAGTGCACAATGGCAAGACAGAGTTCGAGTGCCTTATCAAAAGCTTCAGAACCCCAGTCGCGACTGTCGTAGTTGTCCAGATCTGCCAAGGAATCTGCGGTAAAGAGCAGTTCTCCCCAGACAACCCCACGTAGTTGAGCTACTGCCGCAAGAGCAGAGCACTCCATCTCCACAACAGCACAGCCTTCTTCCTTACGATAGGCAACCTTTTCAGCTGTCTCTCGGTAAAAACCATCTGTCGTCCAGGTCATAACTTCCTCATAGGGAATGCCTCTTTGCTCAAAGACTTGCTCAATGGCAGAAACAGCCTCAATCTGCATCTCCATATAACGAGAAGGTGCTACATAATGGTAGCTAGTCCCCTCATCTCGCAGAGCCCGAACAGGGACGAGAAAGGCATTTTCCTCTATATCGGCTAGGACGCCACAGGTTCCAGTGGATATGATTTGCTCCACACCATAGCCAATCAACCAATCCATAAACTGGGCCGCTGGGGCAGACCCCACGGGCGCCTGGGCCAGACAAATCTTCTCACCCTTGTAGTTGATGACGTACACTGGATAAGTTTTAGTGGCAGAAACGAACTCACCAACACAGTCCGCCCCTACTTCCTGAGCATAACGGTCAATCTCCTCCTCCAAAAATGCATAGATACACTTCTTTGGCAACTTTAAGTCTAAACCCTCGTGATTGGGCATAAGGACCGCTTGGGGATTGTCGTCAAACTCTAAAATGGGAATCGCATGCTTCTGAATCATAGCCCACCTCCTCTAATTTTGTACTATTGTATCAAAAGCTGACGAAGTGTCAAGGAGTTGTCTTTAGCAAGCCAGAAATCTCCTCTTCCATACACTTGAGAAATCGTTGCACCGCTGGAGAAGTCGGTTTCTGTTTTGGCAAAGTCATTGAGGACTTATGAAGAATACCAAATCCAACAACAAAAAAGACATGAATCTGAAATAAGCAGAACATGTCTTTTTTAGCTTGTTTGAAAGTCAAGTAAATAAATCTTAGCTCTTCTAGAACTCCCTTATTTCCACAAACCACCTAAAATCTGTTTTTCTAATAAGTCTAGGTCCTCTTCCTTTATTTCTCCGTTGTCGCTAACGATATAAAGTTGAGCGAAGTAAGCCAACAATGGACCAACACAAATACGAACCATTTGAGGAATCGTTAACTCTGGATTTACACGTGGATTTGCTAGCAATTCTTTATGAAGCACTCGAAGTTTATCTTGAATAGCATTCCAGATAAAAATCTGTTCATTTTTTAGTTTCTTATTTGAAAAACTCTCCTGCAGAATGATTTTCATCAAAGCACGATTTTTTTTGAGATAGCTCATACGATCGTGGACGAGATAACGAACCCTCTCTTCTGTCGTTTCAAAAGCTAAGAGTTCCTCAAAAAAACTACCGAAAATGCCTGGGACTACAGGATGTAAAATAGCCGTCAGTAGATCATCCTTCGTCTTAAAATACTTAAACAAAGTTGCCTGGCTTAGTCCAGCACGCTCAGCTATGTGAAGAGTTGAGGTCCCATGGTAACTCCTAGTTGATATGAGATTCACTGCTGCCTGCATGATTTTTTTCTTTCCTTGAGGGTAATTCGCTTCTTCTAAGTAATCTTCAAACGATTCAAAAACAGTCTTATCCATCTAATCTTCACACCTTTTTAGCATTATTTATGTTGATTTCTAAACTTTACGATAACGACGCAATCCAACAATATTGAGAATTGTTAAAATGATCAAGAAAATCATTAAAACACCAAGATTTGGCAAAATATCACCAAGATTGTGTCCGTAAAGAATAATCTGGCTTATTGCATCACCAGAATAGGTTAATGGCAAAAATTTCCCCACAGTTGGAGCCCATTCTCCCATGGATGACAATGGAATAATCCCTGAGAAAAAGAGTTGAGGCATAATCACGAGAGGAATAAATTGCATCATTTGGAATTCTGATTTTGCTAGAGTAGACAAGAGAATTCCAAAAGCTAGTGCTACAAGAGCCAGTACCACATTAACTATTATAACATTTAAAATATTTCCTACAACTTCTACATCTAGTAGCCAAATTGCTGCTAAGACGACAACTGCCGTTTGAAAAATCGCAATAATACCGTAAGACAACATATAGCCATAGACAATTTCAGAACGTTTCACTGGGGTTGCTAACAAGCGATCCAAGGTTCCACTTGTGCGCTCTTTCAAAAGTGCCATACCAGAAATCAAAAAGACAAAGAAGAAGACCACAAAGCCAATTAAAATTGGAATCATACGTGCAAAGAATCCAGTATTTTTATCTCCATATTGGTAAGATTCTTTGATTTCAGGCGCCTTTGCATCTAATTTCAATTGTGGAAAAGCTTGTTTGACACGAGATAGTAACTGATCGGTGCCTTCACTGGCGATACTTGTTCGTAACACTTGTCGTATCATAGATGTCTTGGAGGCATCTGTATTTGCGTAGTCGACCTGATACTCACCGTCTTTATAAGAAATCACAGCATCGACTTTTTCATTTGCTAGTGCTTCTTTGGCCTGATCTAAGTCTTGATAAGTCTCGATGTCCACATGATCAAGCTCATCCATTTTCGTTACCAAACCAGTTGGTAGATCTTGTGTCGCTAACTTGACATTCACGGTTGTACTAGCTGAAAACATGAGGTTCATCAGCCACATAATAAATACCGGCGCTACAAACATCATAGCCAAGGTTCGTTTGTCACGAAGCAATTCTTTGATAACTTTTTTAGCAATAGCAATGGTTCTCATCTTACTCTCCTTCTGCTTTCAAAAATACTTCTTCAATACTTGAAACTTGATAACTTTCTTTTAAGTGTTGCGGTGTATCAAAAGCAATGATTTTTCCACCTAATAATAAGCCGACCTTATCCGTTAACTCTGCTTCATCCATAACATGGGTAGTAACTAATATCCCAACCCCATTGTCTCTAAGCGCGAATAATTCTTTCCAGATTTTCTTCCGAAGAGAAGGGTCGATTCCAACTGTCGGTTCGTCCAAAATCAAGAGCTGAGGATTCCCCAGAAGCGCGATGGCTAAAGACAAGCGTCGCTTCATTCCTCCAGAATAACCGGATACCGTTTTATTCAAATGCTCTGCCAGTTCCACAACTTGAGCCACATGGGCAATTTCAGCTGTCAGATCTCTTTTGGATAGCCCTTTTAGCTGACCAAAAAATTCCAGATTTTCTTGGCCTGACAAGGACTCGTATAAAGCATCTGATTGGGCCATATAGCCAATATCTCCTAAAATATGGCGATTGGGCATAGTGTGATTTAACACTAAAGCTACGCCTCCATCAGCCTTTTCCATTCCTAACGTAGTCTTAATCATAGTTGATTTACCAGCACCAGACGGACCAATTAATCCTATAATTTCTCCTGTCTGCAATTCAAAGCTGACATGATTCAGAACTATTTGATTGTCAAAAGATTTTACTAAATCTTGTAAATGTAGTAATGTTTTCATTTACTTCCTCCTTGGTAAGTGATTACTCACTTTTTAAATCACAGAGCTATTATAGTGAGTAATCACTCACTTGTCAAGAGAAAGGGTTAAATTCTTTAAAAAAATAAAACACCAGATTCGTATCTGATGCTTATAATGGATAGCTATTGCTTTTAGAGCTGTTTCTAAATCTCTTCGCGATACTCTGAAATGGTCTTTCCTGTCCACTTTTTAAAGGCCTATTCTTCCTCTACTTTTCTCAGCCAATCCTACCATCGTCATTGCTATCGCAACTCTAATGACCTTGGCGATGGAAATTCATTTTACTCATTTTTATATGAAACAGACTAAGAAATTTTCAAGACCTAATTGGGAGTTATTTTAGCTACAATCCACCTCTCAAACACAAAAGCCTCCCTTCTCTTTCGAGAAAGGAGATTCTTTTTTATCCTTGTCCGCCAGGGGCTGGACCTCCGCCTTGAGGGCCTCCATTTGGTCCACCGCCTCCAGGCATAGAATTGACGATTTCCGTTTGTTTTTCACCGTTTAGGTAGATATCTCCACCTGTGTAGGTCGCTGTTCCATCAAAGTCAAAACCTGTTTGACCGATCATTTTAATGGTTCCGCCTGTGACTGTGATATTGCCGTTTGAGTCGATTGGGTCTGTGTCCCCTTGACCGACTTCTACTGTCAGGTTCCCACCGTTCATAGTGAAGAAAATTTCACTCTGTTGGGCGTTTTTATTAGCTGCATTGACTCCATCATCTGTCGAATAGATGCTAATGTCCCCACCGTTGATAGTGATGGATTTGCCTTCTATCCCTTCTGTTGAATTCTTGACGGTATAGGTACCACTATCGATAACCAAATCACCTGATGCGTGGATGCCATCATCTCCTGCTGTAACGGTGATATTGTTGTTGGATAGGTACATGGTTCCGACTGAAGTATCCTCATCATTGTCCACCTTGACTCCATCTTCTTTGGCATCGATAGTCATGGTCGTTCCAGTGATGTTGAGTTCATCATTGACATTAAAGGCATCGCCAACTGCTGTGATGTTATAGGTTCCACCCGTGATGTGGAGGGTGTCGTTGGTCTTGATCCCGTTGTTCTTCTTGCCATCTACATTGAGAGTTCCTTTCCCGTTGATGGTCAAATCCACCTTAGAAAAGAGGGCTGCGTCGGCTTTTTCGTCGCTGTTGGAGCTTGAGTCAGAGAGACTGTTGGTGGTTCCCTCTGCCAGAGTCAGGTAGACATGGCCAGCTGATGTCGCAGATATCGCTGCATTGGTATTGATCATGGTCGCACCTTTTAGGACTAGGTGAACATCTGCCGACTTATCTGCCTCGACCTTGATCTGCACTCCGTCAGACTGACCTGAAATTACATAGGTTCCAGATTTTGTGATGGTCACTGTTGATTCAGAGACTGTCACCCCATCTCCAGAGACGTTTGCTGATGAGCCAGATAGCTCAATCTTAGGAGCTGAGCTTTCGTCATAAGAAGTATCATTGTCCTTCTCTGTAAAATAGGATGATTGGTTTGTCTTTGTTGCAGTTGTTGTGGCACTATTTGTCGTTGCATTGGTATTGGATGTAGTTGTTGATTGGGAACATGCTGCCATCAGTACCATTGCCGTTAAACTCGTTACGAGTAGGGTCCATTTTTTTGATTTCATAGCTTTTTCCTCTCCTTCGTATGATATAGCTAGACAGTCTACAGAAGATTCCTGAAACAAAGCTAAAACTTTTCTGAAAGTTTCCTTAAATTCAGTTTGGATTAGATTTCGCCTAGTAATTTTTTAGAAAGGACTGCTAGAAACAATTTTTGAACGCTAAAATACCTTTAATAGATTTTTTAAACCAAGATTCCCCAGTGCGATGTCTCCTCGACCAAGAAAGCCAAAAAGAAGAAAAATTTATAAAACTAAGATAAAGATTTATAAAAAGAACAGCTCCAGCTGTTCTTTTCAATTTTCTTTCACAGAGATTGTTTTGATAACACGCGCAGGGTTGCCACCTAGGACAACATTGTCTCCAAAGGACTTGGTAATCACGGCCCCTGCTCCAGCGACGACATTATTTCCTAGTGTCACTCCAGGAAGGACAATGACGCCACCTCCAGCCCAGAAATTATCTCCGATGGTGATGGGCTTGCCGTATTCGACCCCTGAATTGCGTTCATACGGATCCAGTGGATGGAGTGGGGTTAAAAACTGACAATTGGGGCCAATCATGGCATTGTTACCAATGCGAATCGGACAAACATCCAGCATGGTCAAATTCCAATTAGAATAAAAATTTTCCCCTAGATGGATATTGACTCCATAATCGACCACCAGGCGTGGATTGACATAGAGATTTTCTCCAGTTGAACCAAACCAAGTCTTGATAATCTCCGCCCCTTTCAAGGGATCTAGCTCCTGGTTGAAATCCGCCTGCTTCTGGCGTGCAGTCTGAGCGAGCGCACGCAACTCAGGATCAAATGGATGGTAGGGCTCCCCTGCTATCATTTTCTGGTATTCGCTGGTCATCTCATCACCTCATACTTACTTTGGACCCATCATATCAAAAAGACTTTGAGAGGTCAAGAATAGCCTGCTTTCCAGTCTCTCAAAACAACTTGCTTGACAAAAGCTTAACTTCATGGTTTAATATACCCCATAAGGGTATATTTGGAGGTGCCTATGTTTCACTTATTATTTACAAAAATTGACAGTATTTCTACCAGCGAGTTAGAAGCTAAACTCAGAGAACCGATTCAGCTACTGGATGTTCGGACGCCTATGGAATTCCGTAGAGGTCATATCAAAAATGCCAAGAATGTCCCTCTAACCGAAATCGGTTCTTACACACCTGAGACAAAAGAAACACTCTATGTCATTTGTCATTCTGGTGTGCGAAGCAAACTAGCTGCGAAGAAGCTAAAGAAAAAAGGCTACGATGTCATCAACGTCCAAGGCGGTATGAGTGCTTGGACAGGCAAGGTCATCTAGATGTATAAAGGAGAAAGTCAATGAAAATTATCATTGTCGGGGGAGTTGCAGGCGGAATGTCAGCAGCAACCCGTCTCAGACGTCTCATGGAAGGCGCTGAAATCACTATTTTTGAGAAAGGTCCCTTTGTTTCCTTTGCAAACTGTGGACTTCCTTACTATGTTTCAGGAGAAATTGCAAACCGTGATAGTTTATTGGTCCAAACTCCTGAAAGTCTCAAGGCACGCTTTAATCTGGATGTTCGTCCTTTCCATGAGGTCATCAGCATTTCGCCAGCAGAGCACACTGTGACAGTGCGACACGATGGACAGGAATTCACAGAAAGCTACGACAAGTTGATCCTCTCCCCAGGAGCTAAGCCATTTGTTCCTACCATTGAAGGCTTGGCAGAAGCTAAGAATGCCTACACGCTCCGCAATGTTCCCGATCTTGATGAAATTATGGCAGCCTTGGACAATCATCCAAAAGAAGCTGTCGTTATCGGTGCAGGCTTTATCGGGCTTGAAATGGCTGAAAACCTGACAAAACGTGGATTGCAAGTTACTATCGTTGAGAAAGCACCCCATGTCTTGCCACCATTAGATCAAGAAATGGCAGCCTTTGTCCAAGCAGAATTGCTGGCAAACGGCGTTCGCGTTATCACTTCTCAGTCTGCGACTCGATTTGAAGACCAAGGAAAAATCATCGTTCTCGAAAATGGTCAAAAGATCACTTCTGACCTCACCATCCTTTCTGTCGGTGTTGAACCTGAAAACGGACTGGCTAAAGCTGCGGGGATTGAACTGGGACTACGTGGCGGTATCTTGGTCGACGAACACTACAAAACCAGTCAAAAAGATATTTTTGCGGTTGGGGATGCCATCGTCGTCAAGCAAGAGATTACAGGCCAAGATGCCCTCATTTCACTAGCTTCTCCTGCTAATCGTCAAGGGCGCCAAGTAGCGGATGTCATCGCAGGACTCGATCGTACAAACAAGGGCAGTATCGGCACCGCTATCGTTCGTGCCTTTGATATGACAGCTGCTTCGACTGGTCTCAGCGAACGCATCCTTCGCATGAATCAACTCCCTTACAAGGCGCTTCATGTCAGCGGGAAAGACCATGCTGGTTATTATCCAGGTGCAACGGATGTTACTTTGAAACTCCTCTTTGACCCAACCAGTGGCAAAATCTACGGTGCCCAAGCAGTTGGAAAGAAAGGTGTTGATAAGCGAATTGATATCCTAGCCACAGCCATCAAAGGAAATCTCACTATCTTTGACTTGCCAGAATTGGAGTTTACCTATGCACCACCATTTGGCTCTGCCAAGGATCCCGTCAATATGCTGGGCTACGCAGCCTTGAACCTTATCGAAGGTCTCAGTGACAATATTCAATGGTACCAGCTCGAAGACGAACTGGCTAAGGGAAAGAAATTCCTTGATGTACGGACAAGTGGCGAATTTCAGAGTGGTCGACTCAAAGTCGATACCATTCATATCCCCCTAAACGAACTACGGGAACGCTTGGATGAACTAGACGAGAACCAAGCCTACATCGTTAGCTGCCACAGTGGTTTGCGCAGCTATATCGCAGAGCGTATCCTCAAGCAAGCAGGATTTACCGTCCAAAACCTTGACGGCGCTTATTCACTATACAAAATGGCCAACCCAGAAGGAGTAGAATATGGTAACTAATATCAGCATGGCTGACTTTTATGAAAAATATCAACATGAAAATCTAGATCTTATCGATGTCCGTGAAGTACATGAATTCCAAGCAGGACATGCACCAGGTGCTAAAAATCTGCCGTTAAGTACCTTGGAGCAAGGCTACAAAGAACTCAAACCTGACCATGAATACCATGTCATCTGCCAAGGGGGAGTGCGTTCTGCCTCTGCCTGTCAATTTCTCAGCGCCCAAGGCCTAACCGTTACCAATGTAGAAGGTGGTATGAATGCTTGGCCCGGTGAGGTAGAATAAGCAAAAAACCGATTAAGATGAACTTAATCGGCTTTTTTAATCTTTATAACTCAATGATGTGAGCTTCGTAACCAATGGCTTCTAGGAATTTGAGTATATCTTTCGTATCCAAAAAGAGGGTTTTCTCGTTGGTATTGGGGTGGAAACTCATCCGTTTTTCAGACATGATTTCTTTATCAAAATAAACCTGAATGTCCTTGTCAGTATTGTTGAGCAAGCCAAATGGAGAGACAACACCTGCTGGTAACATCATTTTTTCAAACAAGCTCTCAGAGGAAGCCATACGGATTCTATTGGCTCCTACCAAATCCTTCAAGAGGTCCATGTCCAAACGCTTTTGATCATCCATGATTACCAGATAATAGGCTGTTTTCTTTTTGTTGGTGAGAAACATTGTCTTGGTACGGACACCTTCGATCCCTTCGATAAAGCTGTCTGCCTGCTCCGTCGTTAAGGCTGGCTCGTGCTCCACGATTTCAAAAGGAATATCTAGCTCATTTAGCATTTCTACTACTTTTTCGTATGCTTCCATTTGCTGGCCTCCTTTATTAACTTGATAGCCCTAAAAAGTGGGTTATTTCCGTTTGATTAGGTACTGAACAGCCTTTTCCAAGCGTTCTTTTTGAGCCTCAGGGTCGTCTAGGGGTTGGTTGATGCAGGCTGTGAGATTCTCGGTAATCATCATCTCAATCACACGCTCCACACTCGAACGAACCGCTGTCAACTGGGTAATGATATCTGCACAATCACGCTCTTCTTCTATCATTTTTTGGATACCACGTAACTGGCCCTCTGAACGTTTCAGGCGTGTTATATACTTTGAGTTTGTCATCTTCTTATCCTTGGTCGATTTTTCTTCATTATATCTCTAATGGACTCCTTTGTCAAAATTCTCGTTCCCTCTTTATCTATAGAATCTTACCCTGCTATCGCTTTCATGGTATAATAGAATGACAAATACTATTAGAATCTATGCTCGTTGCAATACGAGCCATTCTTAGAATGGACCAGCCTATGAACTCTATCTACGGCACTTGCGAAGCCTACTTACCCACTATCTTGCAGACCTTTGTCCAAGATATAGAAAAAGCTGCTACAAACTACAAACAAGAAACCTCTCTCAAACTATATGAGCATTTGCATGCGCGCATCAAAACAGAAAAAAGTATGCGTGAAAAATGCCAACGCAAAGGCCTTCCTCAGACGAGTCAATCCGCTCTTAAAGAAATCCGAGATGCCATCGGTGTTCGGATCATCACAGGCTTTACAGATGATATCTACCGCATCGTAGAGTATATTCGTCAGATACCTACCATCCATATTTTAAAAGAGAAAGACTATATTCGTCAGGTCAAACCCAATGGCTACCGCTCCTATCATCTGATCCTAGAGGTGACCACTCCTTACCCAGACTGTCTGGGAAATGCCCAAGGTACCTACTTTATCGAAATCCAGCTACGCACGATTGCCATGGATTCCTGGGCCAGCCTTGAGCACCAGATGAAATACAAGAAAAACATCCAAAATCCTGAGCGAATCACGCGCGAACTCAAGCGTTGTGCCGATGAGCTTGCTTCATGTGACTTGACCATGCAGACCATCCGTGATTTGATTCAGAGATCTGACCAAGACTAAGGAGAACCTATGAAAATCCTACTTGCCGAAGATGAAGCTCAACTAAATCGCGTCATCACTGTTGCTTTAGAACGCGAAGGCTATAGCGTTGATTCTGTTTTTAACGGACAAGATGCTGTCGAAAAGGCTAAATCTAACCACTATCACCTCATGATTTTTGACATCATGATGCCAATTAAAACTGGAATTGAAGCCCTCAAAGAAATTCGCCAGTTGGGCAATACGACTCACGTTATCATGCTGACAGCCATGGCGGAAGTAGATGACCGTGTAACTGGACTCGATGCAGGTGCCGACGACTACTTGACCAAACCCTTTTCTCTCAAGGAACTATTGGCTAGACTCCGATCTACTGCCCGCCGTCTGGAGGACTATACCCCAGATACGGTCCAATTAGGTAACACTTGCTTAGATATTGATGAGCAAGAACTAGTGGCTGCAAACAGCATTCGCTTGGGAAAGAAGGAGACCCAACTCCTAGCTCTCCTCATCCAGCATACTAACCAAGCCCTCAGCTCTCAACAACTACTAGAGCAAATCTGGCCAGATGAGTTGGAAGAAAGTGATCACGAGCTTGTCTTTCTCTATATTTCCTACCTACGCCAAAAGCTTCAAAGTGTTCAGTCCAATCTGCAAATTTTAGGATCTGCAGAAGGGCCTTTCCAACTGATAGGAGGAGACTAGATGTTTCGAAAACTACGTATCAAGTTCATTGTTACAGCCACTGCTGCTATCGCTCTGATTCTTGCATTCTTTCTGGTCTTGATGAATAGCATCGTCTATACTCAGACAGAGGATAATATCCAAACCGTCCTATCCATCTTGTCTAAAAATGAAGGCGAACTCCCAATCACAGATGAAATCAAGGAAAGTTTCACCAAAAAGAACATCCAGGAAGGGATTATCTACAATTTTCAGTACTTCTCTGTCAGAGAAAAGGGGGATGACTACGCGATTTCTCTAGGCAATGTCCAATCACTGACCGAAGCAGACGTCAGAGGTTTTCTCCAGAGAATTCTAAAAAAACAGGAAACCTATGGCACGATTACTCGCAACGGGCGCTACTTCACCTACCAAATTAGTCAGACAGCTTCGGGCAAGCTCCTAGTCTTCTTTGAAGCTACCAACTACATTCGCGAACGGGACACCCTCTTTCAAGTCTCTATCTGGTTATCACTAGCTAGCTTGTTTCTCCTTGCTCTGCTCTTCACCTTGATTTCTGGGATTGTTATCCGTCCCTTCGTCAAAAACTATGAGAAACAACGGATGTTTATCACTAATGCAGGTCATGAACTCAAAACACCGCTGGCTATCATCTCAGCCAACACCGAGCTGCAGGAACTCATGGAAGGAGAGACCGAGTGGAGCATCAGCACTAAGGAACAGACGGAGCGTCTCAACCATCTGATTGGAAGACTGATCCGCCTCGCTCGCCTCGAGGAACAAGAGGATATCAAACTAGTCCCTCAAAATATCTCCGTCATCGCTGAAAAGGTCGCCTCAGACTTTGCTCCTCTCTTTACCAAAGAGGATAAAAAATTTGAAAGTCTGATTGAAGCAGACGTTGTAGAAAAAGTAGCCCAAGAGGAATTTTATGAGCTTCTTAGCATCCTTCTTGACAATGCCCGAAAATACTGTGATCCAGTAGGCACCATCCGTCTGACTCTCAAACGCAAAGCCTATCTCCTACGCAAACGCACCTGTATCACTGTGTCTA
Organism: Streptococcus oralis; assembly: GCF_001578705.1. GTDB lineage: Bacteria > Bacillota > Bacilli > Lactobacillales > Streptococcaceae > Streptococcus > Streptococcus oralis_J. Next base: position 119,464 of record NZ_KQ969039.1, read on the forward strand.
ACGACTACAAGGATGGGCAGCCTGCCAATATCAAACGCTTCTTTGATCGCTTCTACCGCGCCGAAACATCACACAATAACCAAACCACCTCTGGGTATGGCATTGGTCTCTCCATGGCCCAGCACCTTGTCAGCCTGTTTAGAGGAAAAATCTTTGTCAGCTACAAAAAACAGGTGATTACCTTTACAGTTTGGCTGTAATGGCTTCACTCTTTATCATTTCATACAAGAGCGAACAAGTCCGCATTCTAAAAACAGAATACGAGCTTGTCCGCCTTTTTCTATGTCTATGATATGTTTTCCTCGTCTTATCGTTTCAAGCGAATGCGGGTCACAATCCCGTCTGGGTCTATAAGATCCAACTCACTCGAATGTAGCCACTTGATCGGAGCTTCTACCTCTTGTGCTTGCTGAACGATGGTTAAGAGTTCTTCCTTGCTTTCGACCTCAAGGACATAGTAGGCCAAGCCAGGCAAGCCTGATTTGCGCGAAGCTAGACCTTTTCCAGCTCATTCGTTGACGGCCAGGTGGTGATGGTACTGACCAGCTGCTATCCAACTAGCACTCGGAATACTAAATTTATCCTCTAGCCCCAACACTTTTTGATAAAACTGACTCGCTGCGTGACTATCCCTAACCGATAGGTGGATATGCCCCATTCTCGTCCCTTCAGCTAGGATAAAGGGGTCTACCTTTTCCCCTAGCTCATAGATATCCTGTGCCGCAAGAGCCTCGGTCACACCGATAATGCGTCCGTCTTCTCGAATATCCCATGAAGAAACTGGCTTATCACGGTAGAGTTCAATGCCATTTCCTTCCAAATCCTCCAGATAAAGGGCTTCACTGTATCCATGATCCGCTCCTCCGACCAGAGGAATGCGCAAATCACTTAGGTATTTCAGGACATCTGCCAAGGCTTTTCGTGTCGGCAACAAAATCGCCAGATGGTAGAGCCCATAATGCTCCCTTACTTCCCCAGCTTTTTCTGCCTGAATCAAGTGGATCAAGGCTTTTCTACCAAGTCCTAAAATCACTTCTGTCTCCGTTTGAGATAAAATCTCCAAACCAATAATCTGGTGATAAAAAGCCGTTTGACTCGTCAAATCCTTGACATTTAAAACCGCCTCTGCTAGGTAAATGTGGCTTTGGTATGCATAAGTCATAGGGTGTCTCCTTTTGATGTAACTTTGTCAATTACATCGATTATACACTATTGATATAAAATGTCAACGAAGACAACTCAAAAGAGCTGGAAACCAGCTCTTTCTTTTTATTTAACAACAAGCTCGTAGCGAGTTTTGCTGGTGAAGGTTTGACCTGCTTTAAGAATGACTTGGTCTTTGAGGTCACTGTGAATGGCATCTGGTAAGGCCTGCGCTTCAAGGGCAATTCCATTGTGCTGCACCATTGGCTGACCAGCTATGATGACACTCTCATCCACAAAGTTTGCTGTGTAGACCACAAAGCAAGGAGCCTCTGTCTTGAAAAGCAGGAATCGACCTGAGTTTTGGTCATAAAGGAAACCAGCATTATCATGACCTGCAGGGAGGGCAAATGGGTGATCCAAACCAGATACCAGCTGGATTTGCTCATCTTCTTCTGCAAAGATATCTTTCAATAAGGCACCATTGTAGATGTGTTTCACTACATCACGATCAGCATCTGGAGTCTTGGCCGGAACACCGTCGGGAGCGATTGGATAAATACCTTCCGTATTTAGTTGAAAGACATGGCGGTCAATTGTCTGCGTGAAATCACCAGACAAGTTGAAGTAGCTGTGATTAGTTGGATTGACCAGCGTATCCTGATCGGTTGTTACCTTGTAGCTGACTTCGTAAGCACCAGTTTCTTCCAAGTAGTAGCTAATCCAGATTTTGAGATTACCAGGAAATCCTCCTGTCCCGTCTGTACGTTCTGTGTAGAGGGTCAAGCCATGGTCGCTCGCCTCGACCAATTCAAACAAGCTCGAATCCCAACCCGTTGAACCACTGTGGTTACAGTTGCTAGCATTGTTGACTTCAAGGTCATAGGTCTTGCCATTGAGCTCAAATGTCGCACCTGCGATACGACCTGCCACAGGACCTACACTTGCTCCATGCTTAGGGCTATTGCCTACATAGCTATCAAAATCATCAAAGCCCAAGATAACATTGGCAAAATCTCCAGCCTTGTCAGGCGTTACATAGCGCAAAATGGTCGCACCATAAGTCATAATCTCTAGCTGGTAGCCACCGTCAGCCTCAAAGCGATAGGCCAAGACATCCTTGCCCTCATGATTTCCAAATACACGCTCTGTGTATGCTTTCATTCTGTTCTCCTTTGATTCATTTCTCTTAAGTAAACAAACCATAGAAAGTGTATTCACCATCTATGGTTGTAGTTTCTATTTTCAGAATCCTTTGTCAGAAAACCCTAGGTATCTTCTTAACAAAAGGGGGGTCTTCTATTCTTGTTTTATGCTTCTACACGTTCAGTCCATGAAGTCGCTGTTGTTTGAAGAACCTTGTTGAGTTCGTCAATATTCTCAAATCCAGTTGTACGAAGCCATTCACGAGCTGCTGCCTCACCGTCTTTGATGTAAGCTTCGACTGATCCAGCCCAGGTTGCACGGCCACAAAGAACTCCGTTGAAGTTTGCGCCTGATTCGTGGGCAAAGACAAGCGTTTCTTGGAAGAGTTTAGCTGACACTCCCGCACTCAAGTAGATGTATGGCAAGTTAGTCGCTTCATCTTGTGCTTTGAAGAAGGCAGCAGCTTCTTCGCGTGTATGAACGATTTCTCCATCACCAAAGCCTTCAACGTATTTGACGTTGACTGGAACTTCCACTTTCAAAACATCGATGTTGAAGCGTGGGTCTGAAAAGACCTTCATGGCACCGATAACCTTGTGTGGTTTCACTTTTGCGTATTCTGCAGAACCTGCGTCCGCAATCTTTTCATCGTAAGCCAAGATTTCAAGGAAGAATGGGATGTCTTCTGCCACACACTCAGAACCAATGCGTTCGATGTAGGCTTGTTTTTGTTGGTTAAGTTCGTCAGAGCTGTCTACGTCATAGTAAAGCAAGAACTTAACTGCATCGGCACCTTGTTCTTTGATGCGTTTTGCAGACCAAACATCCAAGCAGTCAGGCAAGCGTTTGGTGCTGGTTGTATCGTAGCCAGTTTTTTCATAAGCAAGGAGAAGACCAGCATTTGGATCAAGCGCTTTTGTAGCTGGAAGACCATACTCAGGGTCAAGGAGCATAGATGAAGCATATTTTGTCAATTCATCAGCTACCAAGATTTTAAGTTCTTCCATTTGATCGACTGTTGGCTCTTCTGTTTGGTATTGAGCCATAAGGCGTTTCAAAGCACCACGTTGGTCAAAGGCAAGAGCTGAGATAATGCCATTCTCGTCAGAAAGCTTTTGCAAGCAAGCTACTTTATTAGGACTTAATTGTAATTTACTCATAGATACTTCCTTATTTTTGATAGTCATGAATGATGACACCTTGCACCACACGGTTTACTGTACCTGTAGGAGACGGTGTATCTGGTTTGTTTTCCACCTTGAGCGAAGTCAAAAGGGCAAAGAGTTGGGCATAAACGATGTAAGGGAAGACACGGTAAATATCATTCAAGACTCCACCACAGCCAAGAGCCACTTCTTTAACATTTTCAAGCCCAAAGGCTTGATCACTCAAAAGTACGACACGACGGGCAATCTGATCACCAGCAACTTCACGAACCAAGTCCAAATCATACTTGCGAGTGTAGTCTGTTGTTGTACCAAATACCAAAACAACTGTATCTTCGTTAATCAATGATTTTGGACCGTGACGGAAGCCAATTGGGCTTTCATACATAGTCGCAACTTGACCAGCTGTTAATTCCAAAATCTTCAACTGAGCTTCATGAGCAAGGCCGAAGAAAGGACCTGCACCCAAATAGATGACACGATTAAAGTCTAGGTCAACCAACTCTTTGACATCTGCTGCATTGTCTAGGACCTTACGGGCAAGGCTAACCACAACTTCAAAACGTTCAGCTTTAACAGCAAATTCTGTTGGGTCAAAGACCAAGAGAGCTGTCAACATCATGGACGTAAAGCTAGAAGTCATAGCAAATCCAGCGTCATTGGAAGCAGCTGGTTGCAAGAGCAAGAGATTGCGGTCGTCACCATGAGCTTGAAGAGCCAATTTCCCTTCTGCAGCACATGTAATGGTCACTTGATAGAGGTCATCAACCAAGGCTTTAGCCAAATCAACTGTCGCCACACTTTCAGGCGAATTTCCGCTACGAGCAAAGGATACAAGGACAGTAGCCACATCTTTTTTCAGAAAGGTTTCTGGATTGGCTACAATATCTGTTGTCGCAATGGCATTAAAGTTCCATTTGCGCTCGTCATAGACTTCCTTAAAGTATGGTACCAAGGTATCTCCCACATAAGCAGAAGTACCAGCACCCGTCAAGATGACCTTGATATAGTCATGTTTATCAGCGATCCCTTGCAGAAAGGCTGCGATTTCTTCCCGTTTCGCTTGATAGGCTTCAAAAGCCTCTTCCCATACATCAGGCTGTTGGTAGATTTCACGAGTCGTGATTTCTGCACCCAGTTCAAGTAATTCTTCTTTTGTGTAATTTAGCATAGAGTTCCTCTAATCTATTATTGTTTCATTCCTATTGAAAATATGGGAATGGGATTGACTCCCACTCCCATGTATATTCTATACAAGCTGTTCTAACGATTTTCACGTTGTAACATCGTATACTCAATGAAAATCAAAGAGCAAACTAGGAAGCTAGCCACAGGCTGTACTTGAGTACGGCAAGGCGACGCTGACGTGGTTTGAATTTGATTTTCGAAGAGTATTATTCGTCTTCGTCATCATCGAAGCCCGCTAACAGGTCATTGACTTTCACGATGCTTTCTGCAGCACGGTTCTTGTAGTCCGCATCTGCGCCTGTAAGGCTAGCATTGATAAATTCAATCACCATTGGAAGATTCATCCCTGCGTAGAGTTCAATGTCGCGACCTTCCATGATCAAACGGCTTACCACGTTACAAGGTGTTCCGCCGAGAAGGTCCGCAAAGACTAGGAAATCATCCAATCCTTCGATAGCAGCTTCAAATTTTGCAGTAAATTCTTCTGGACCATCTTCTGGAAGAAGAGCCACTGCATGAATGTTGTCTTGTGGACCCATGATCATTTCTGTGCTACCTTTCAGTTCTTCACAGAAACGACCATGACTCACCAAAATTAATGATTTACTCATAAATTATGCGCCCATTCCAAGCAAGAATTTACCGATGAATGAAAGACCTACTGCAAGAACGATAATGATACCGATCGCTTTAGTAGAGTTCATACCTTTCTTACCAAGCAACCAGAAGATAAAGGCAGTAAAGATTGCTGGAAGCAAGCGTGGGAAGATTGAGTTCAAGATGTCTTGGAAGTCAATCATCTTTTCACCGATTGGCAATTTGTAAGAAATGTCAAAGTTGATCATTGTTGCTACAAGAGCACCCATCATGAAGACACCAAGTACAGATGCAGCGTCAATCAAAGCTGTCAAAGTACTTTGCATGTTGTTGATAAGGTTAACCCCTTCTTTGTAGGCAAATTCCAATTGTTTCCAACGGAAGATGTCATAAGCAACTGCAACTGCGATCCAAAGGAAGATACCCCATGGTTGGCCAGCGATAGCCATAGTTGCTGCGATAGATCCCATGATAGCAGGTACAAGTGAACCAAAGATAGTATCTCCAAGAGGAGCAAATGGTCCCATCAAACCTGTCTTGATACCGTTAACGGCATCTTTTGAACCCACACCATCTTTTTCTTCCATGGCAAGGTCAAAACCAGCGATAATTGTGTGGAAGAATGGTGAAGTATTGAAGAATTGAGTATGAACTTTCATCATTTCTTTCAATTCAGGAGTTCCATCCCCATACATTTTACGCAATTGAGGCAAGATCATGTAAAGGTAACCAGAAGCTTGCATACGTTCGTAGTTCCAACCTAATTGGAAAGTAAACAAGCTACGTTTGTTGATTTGATTAAAATCTTCTTTTGTAAGTTTGTAATTAGAATTCGTCATCTTCGATTTCCCCACTTTCTGATGGTGTAGAAGGTGCTGCTACAGCTACTTTTTGGCTGTTCTTAAAGTGAACAACTGCAAGGAAGATACCTACGATAGAGATACCGATCATAGACAAACCTTTGAAGTTGTTAGCAAAGCCAATCTTTTCAGCAACATCAGCAGGAAGAGTACCAAGGATACCCGCAACGGCTCCACCAAGACCTGTTACATATGAGTAAAGAACAGTCAACATAGCTGTCAAACCGAATCCCATTGCAAGGTAGTGAAGGTTACGTTTAACTGGAAGGTAACGAAGCAAGATTGCAAATCCAAGACCTGGAAGCATACGACCTGCAAGTGTCAAACCGTCTGCAACCCATTGGTATTCTTTAACAAGGTCTACTACTGATTGTACGAAAGCACCACCAAAAGCAAGAGCGAAGAATACTGGAAGAGCACGAGAAAGAGCCCATGGAAGCGCACCAAGTAGGTAGTTGCGTTCGATACCTTTGTAGTCAAAGCGTTCGATTGCAGCATCAATACGGTGTGCAAAGAAAGTAGTTGTCATACGTCCAAGAACGTCGAAGTATGTCAAAAGTGCTGCTACTGGTACAGCGATTGTTGTAATCGCAAGGTCTGTATCAATACCTTGAGAGATAGAGAATGCTGTTGCAAGAACCGCACCAGAAGTTGCGTCGATACGAGAAGCACCACCGAAGGTACCAACCCCGAGAACGAACAACTGCAAGCTACCACCGATAAACAAACCAGTTGTCACATCTCCCATGATCAAACCAGTAATGAAACCAGCGAATACAGGGGAACCTGCAGATGAAACGATTGTCAACTCATCACAGATTTGATAAGCTGAGTACAAAGTGAGAAGTAAAATTTGCCACCATTGTATCATAACAATGACCTCCTAAAAATTTTTTCCTATTTTAATAAGCTCAAAAAGTCTGAAACTGGATCATTTGGAACCATTTGAGCAGTGAGTTTCACACCTTTTTCTGCTAGTTTGTGGAAATCTTCCACATCCTTGTCTACCACATTGATAGAACGTGTGATAGAGCGAGTTTCTGGTGTTTGAGACATATTGCCGACGTTGAGTGTTTCAAGCGGAACACCTGCTTCGACCAAACCAAGGAAACGGTCTGGTTTACGTGCAACGATAAAGAGACGTTGGCTATCGTATTTACCAGCAAGGATATTTGCTGCTGCTTTCTCAACTGGCAAGATACTGAGTTTCACACCTGGTGGTGTCGCAAGTTTCAAACCACTCTTTTCAATATCGTTGTTAACAACTTCATCGTCTACAACCATAATGCGCGAAACATTTAGTTTTCCAGCCCAAAGATTGGCTACTTGACCGTGGATCAAACGTCCATCGATACGGCATCCTACAATTGTCATAAGTTTTCCCCCTTTATGTGTTTTAGTGTAGGTTTACGAGTTAAATGAATCTCTTCTTTATATTCGCCCTCAGTTTCAAAGATGATGATGCGGTTAGCACCTTCCTTGAGATAACTATGAGGGATATAAAGTGAGAGGGTCGGGCCGACGTTCCAGAAACGCCCTAGGTGGCGCCCGTTGACAAAGGCAACTCCCTTACCAAACTCAGATAAGTCTAAGTAGGTATCCTTCGGCTCTTCGACAGTAAAGTCGAAAGCGTAAAAGGCTGGTTGTCCTTCTGTCCATCCTTTTGAAAAATCAATTTTCTCAGGATTATCCAGTGGCAGTGGATATTGTTTCCAATTCAGTAAGAAATGTAGATCCTTGCAGACACCTGTACGAATTCCTTTATGTTGCGTATCTGCTAAGAACTTGTGTCCGTAGTTGACACGCCCCATATTTTCGATCAAGATGTCAATTTCTGAAAAGCCTTCTCGGTTGCCTTGACAGTAGATATCTTCACCAATCTCTGTCTGGTATTGAGTAGCAATCCATTGACCATCTACAAAGAGTTGAGCTCGGTCACGTCCATCGATGATACGGAGGCGTTCCTCTTCTGCATCCCAACTTGCCTCAGTGCGGTAGAGAAGGTAGCCATAGCTTTGTCCAAGTTCTTCCATCGCTTTTGGATAGAGGCTTTCAGTAGGACTAGAGAGACTATCCAGGGTTTCAAACAAGGACACTTTTTCGACTAGTGGAATGGATTCCATTTCCATGCTTTCCTTGTAAAGTGGTTCCAACTGTGGATACTCTGGGAAGTGTGTTGCCATCATCTTCTTGACTGCTAGGTATTTAGCAGTTGGATTTCCTTCTTCATCGAGAAGGGCATCATAGTCGTAAGATGTGACTTGTGGCAAATCCAGAGTTCCTCGAGCCGAGCAACCATTCATGAAACCAAAGTTTGTTCCACCATGGAACATGTAAAGGTTGATAGAGCCTTGCTCCAATACCTCTCGAACAGCTTCTGCCAATTCTTTAGGATCCCGTGTGATGATGGGTTCTTTCCAACGGTTGAACCAACCATCCCAGAATTCCATACACATGAGGGGCCATTTCTTGTCATGCTCATCAAAGAATTCCTGCATCTGTGAAAAGTTGTAAGGAGCCTTAGAACCGAAATTTCCTGTCACAAAGAGGTCGTCTTCGATCAAGGTTCCAGCTTTCAGAGTAGCCCTCCATGGACCATCTGAAGTAAAGAGTGGGCAATCAATCCCTCGGTCTTCCATCAATTTCCGAATGGCTCGTAGATAAGACTTATCTTCTCCATAAGAGCCATATTCATTTTCGACTTGCATCATGAGAATGTTTCCGCCATTATCCAACAAGCGAGGCACAAGCCTTGGCAATAATTGGTCATAATAGCGAGCAACAGCCTCGATGTAGGCCGGGTCGGACGAGCGGATTCGCATGTCCTTGGTCAAGAGCCAAGCCGGCAAGCCACCAAATTCCCATTCCGCACAGATAAATGGAGACGGGCGTACAATGGCATAGAGACCCAGATCTTGTGCAATTTGAAGAAATCTCTCCAAATTTCTGGCACCTTCAAAATCAAACTCCCCTTCAACAGGTTCGTGTAAATTCCAAGCCACATAGGTCTCGACTGTATTAAAGCCAAGCGCCTTTAAGTTATAGAGGGAATGATACCAATCCTCTGCTGGAATCCTAAAATAATGAATGGCGCCGGACAAAATCTTGAACGGTTTTTCGTCTAAATAGAAATCGTCCTCAATTTTAAATCTTGTCATGTTATTACCTCTGACGAATTAAGTTTGCGCTTTCATTTATTATAATATTAACTATAATCAAATCTTTTGCATTTGTCAATAGGTTTTAGAAAATTCTTTAAAATTTTTCTATTTTTTTACTTCTTTTTTACCAAAATTATCTAAAAAATAGCATGAAATGAGGGCTTTTGCACGATCTCTGTTTTGACGGTGCTTTTATATATGTGCAAAATAATATTTTTAATGTATTATGTTATTTTTTCATCTAAATGCTACTATTTTCTTTGTGTTTGTGGTAAAATCAAAGGAGGAGAAAGAAAAACATTGAGGTGCAATTATGGCTATTCCAAAATACCAATATATTAAAGACGAACTCAAGAATAAAATCATCTCAGGTCAATTTGCGAGTGGAGACAAATTTTATACTGAAGCAGAATTGATCGCCATGTATGATGTGAGTTCTATTACCGTCGTACGCGCTTTGAACGACCTTGCCAAAGATGGCTATATTGTCCGCCAACAAGGAAAAGGAACTTTTGTTTCACGCGCTCGTAAGCACAAACTCGTTGAGTTTTCAGATGTGGAAATTTTTGAAACAAAGGACGATAAAGTAACTGTCCTTTCTATCGAACGTGGAAATAAGCTTGAATATTTGGAAAAACTTGGTTTGCGTGGAGACCAGTTCTACTACAAGATCGAACGGACACGTCAAACTAACGGTGTGACCTATATCTATCACACTTCTTATATTCCCGAACAATATATCAATGCCAACTATCCAAATCTTGACTATTATAGTTCTATCTATAAACGTTTCAAGCTGGATTACCGCATTCACATGACTGATGAGCATTTTGAGGAAATCAACGAAATCGCATTCCCAACACCCGAGCATGCTGCTTCTACGTTGGGAATTGATACACAATTTCCAACTGTCTTCCAAACAAAGACTACAAAACTTGAGGCCACTGGCCAAGTCCTTGCCTATAGTGAAACTTATAAGCGAGCTGACTACTACAAAATCAAATTCATCTCGTGTGATCGAGGTCATTAAGAAAAAGCCTGAGCCTAGCTCAGGCTTTTTCTATGTTCATTATAGCATGCACCATTTGGTATGAACATATGACGAAGGGTAATTCTTTAATTAGTAGTGCTTTTACTAAAAACAAGTTAAATATTGGCTAGATTTTCCTTGTTTTTAGTTTTTTGACAATTTTTTCCTAAATCTTATGATTTCCTCCATTTATTATAGTTCTTTCATAAAGCCGCTTGACTTTTTATATCTTAGATAATAAAATAAAAATAGTTTTGTGTAAACGCTATCATACAATATAATAACAGGGAGGTTTTATCATGAAACTAGAAAAGAAACAGCGCTTCTCCATTCGTAAGTACGCGATTGGAGCAGCTTCTGTACTCATAGGATTTGCTTTTGGTACCCAAGTCGTGTCTGCCGACAGCGTCACTCCAACACCAGAAAATCCAAGCGCAGCTCAGACTGCTCAAGGAGAGCCACAGACAGCTGAGACATCAGTTGAAAGCAAGCTTGAAGAAAGAGTTGAAGCAAAGGGAGCTTCAGCCACAATCGCTCCAACAGTCGAAAAAAATGAATCCCCAGCAGTTGCAGAGAAAGTTGACGAGACTCCAGTCACTGAAAAAGCTACTCCTGTTTCAGAAGAAAACTCAGAACCAGTAAAAACCGACGAAGACAAGAGAAATGAAGCCGTCACACCTGCAGTAGCCACTCCTAGCACGGAACGTGCAGCTCAGGTAAATGAAAAACTGGCAAAAAGAAAAATGATTTCAATCGACGCTGGACGCAAGTACTTCTCTCCAGACCAACTCAAAGAAATCATCGACAAAGCCAAACACTACGGTTATACTGATCTTCATTTACTAGTTGGAAATGATGGCATGCGTTTTATGTTGGACGACATGACGATCACAGCCAATGGCAAAACCTATGCAAGTGACGATGTCAAACGTGCACTTGAAAACGGAACCGATGCCTACTACAAGGATCCAAACGGCAACCATTTGACAGAAAGTCAGATGACGGACTTGATCAACTATTCTAAAAACAAAGGCATTGGTCTCATCCCAACTGTAAACAGCCCTGGTCACATGGATGCGATTTTGCATGCCATGAAAGAACTAGGCATCCAAAAACCGAACTTCAACTACTTTGGTAAGGAATCTGCTCGTACCGTTGACCTTGATAACAAAGAAGCTGTCGCATTTACCAAGGCTCTGATTGACAAGTATGCTGCTTACTTCGCTGGCAAATCTGACATTTTCAATATCGGACTAGACGAATATGCAAATGATGCTACAGATGCCAAAGGCTGGAGCGTTCTTCAGGCTGATAAATACTATCCAAACGAAGGCTACCCTGTAGGAGGATATGAGAAATTTATCGCCTACGCCAATGACCTTGCTCGCATCGTCAAGTCTCACGGACTCAAACCAATGGCCTTTAACGATGGTATCTACTACAATAGCGACACTAGCTTCGGAACTTTTGACAAAGACATCATCGTTTCTATGTGGACTGGTGGATGGGGCGGATACGACGTCGCTTCTTCTAAACTTTTAGTTGAAAAAGGCCACCAAATCCTTAATACCAACGATGCTTGGTACTACGTTCTCGGACGAAATGCCGATGGTCAAGGCTGGTACAACCTCGACCAAGGACTCAATGGTATCAAGAACACTCCAATCACTTCTGTACCAAAATCTGAAGGGGCTACTATCCCGTTCATCGGGGGTATGGTAGCTGCTTGGGCGGATACCCCATCTGCACGCTATTCACCATCACGCCTCTTCAAACTCATGCGTAGCTTCGCAAATACCAATGCTGAATACTTCGCAGCTGACTATGAGTCTGCTGAACAAGCTCTGAAAGAAGTTCCAACAGACCTTAACCGCTATACTGCAGAAAGTGTCGCAGCTGTAAAAGAAGCTGAAAAAACCATTCGCTCACTCGATAGCAACCTCAGCCGTGCCCAACAAGACACCATTGACCAAGCAATCGCGAAACTCCAAGAAGCCGTCAGCAATTTGACCTTCACACCAGAAGCTCAAAAAGAAGAAGACGCGAAACGCGAAGTTGAAAAACTTGCCAAGAACAAGGTAATCTCCATCGATGCTGGACGTAAGTACTTCACGCTCGACCAACTCAAACGCATCGTAGACAAGGCGAGCGAGCTCGGATATTCTGATATCCATCTCCTTCTTGGAAATGATGGACTTCGCTTCCTCCTTGATGACATGACCATCACAGCTAACGGAAAAACTTATGCAAGTGATGATGTCAAAAAGGCCATCATCGAAGGAACAAAATCTTACTACGATGATCCAAACGGAACCACTCTTAGTCAAGCTGAAATCACTGAATTAATCGAGTACGCAAAATCAAAAGGCCTCGGACTCATCCCAGCGATCAACAGCCCAGGTCACATGGATGCCATGCTCGTCGCGATGGAAAAACTTGGAATCAAGAATCCTCAAGCCAACTTCGACAAAGTATCCAAAACAACCATGGACCTTGAAAACGAAGAGGCGATGAACTTTGTCAAAGCCCTCATCGGCAAGTACATGGACTTCTTTGCAGGCAAGACAAAGATCTTCAACTACGGTACAGACGAATATGCCAATGATGCTACCAACGCGCAAGGCTGGTACTACCTCAAATGGTATGGACTCTATGGCAAGTTTGCTGAGTACTCTAACACCCTTGCTGCTATGGCCAAAGAAAGAGGCCTTCAACCAATGGCCTTCAACGATGGTTTCTACTATGAAGACAAGGATGATGTTGAGTTTGACAAGGATGTCATCATCTCTTACTGGTCTAAGGGATGGTGGGGTTACAACCTTGCAACGCCTCAGTACCTGGCAAGCAAAGGCTATAAACTCCTCAACACCAACGGAGACTGGTACTACGTGCTAGGTAATCACAAACCAGACGAAGCCTACCCACTATCAAAAGCACTTGAAAACTCTGGCAAAGTACCATTTAACCAGCTTGCTTCTACCAAATATCCTGAGGTAGACCTTCCAACCGTCGGAAGTATGCTTGCCATCTGGGCAGACAAACCAAGTGCTGAGTATAAGGAAGAAGAAATCTTTGAACTCATGACTGCCTTTGCAGACCACAACAAAGACTACTTCCGCGCTAACTACAACGCACTCCGTGAGGAGCTTGCTCAAATCCCTGCAAACTTGGATGGATACAGCCAGGAAAGCTTGGACGCCCTAAATGCAGCTAAAGAAGCTCTCAACTACAACCTCAACCGTAACAAACAAGCCGAGTTAGACGCTCTCGTAGCCAAGCTCAAAGCAGCCCGCCTAGGCCTCAAACCAGCAGCAACCCACTCAGGAAGCCTCGACGAAAACGAACTAGCTGCCAATGTTGAAACCAAACCGGAACTCATCACAAGAGCAGAAAAGATTCCATTTGAAGTTATCAAGAAGGAAAATCCGAATCTCCCAGCCGGTCAGGAAAAGATCATCACACCAGGTGTAGAGGGCGAACGCACTCATTACATCTCTGTCCTTACTGAAAATGGGAAACAAACAGAAACGGTTCTAGATAGCCAAGTAACCAAGGAACCTGTGACCCAAGTGGTTGAAATC
>NZ_KQ969039.1:133355-170342 GCF_001578705.1 Streptococcus oralis
ACCCCTATTACTCACAAAGGAGATGAACACGGTCTTGCTCCAGCCGCAGAGGCAAAACCAAGACTGGACATCCAAGAGGAAGAGATTCCGTTCACTACCGTGACACGTGAAAATCCACTCTTGCTCAAAGGGAAGACTCAAGTCGTTACTAAAGGCGCTAACGGCCGTCGCAGTCATTACTACTCTGTGAGCACTAGTGCTGACGGTAAGGAAGTGAAAACTCTTGTAGATAGCCTTGTGACTCAAGAAGCAGTGACCCAAGTTATTGAAGTCGGAACCCTTGTTACCCATGTAGGGGATGAACACGGTCTTGCCCCAGCCGCAGAAGCAAAACCAAGACTGGATATCCAAGAGGAAGAGACTCCGTTCACTACCATAACACGTGAAAATCCGAAATTACCACTCGGACAAACGCAAGTAGTCCTTGCTGGAGTAAATGGTCGCCGTACGATTTTCTACTCTGTCAGCACTACTGCTGACGGCAAGGAAGAAAGAACCCTTGTCAATAGTGCGGTATCGCAGGAAGCGGTCACTCAGGTTGTCGAAGTCGGAACTGCCGTTGAGAAAGCTGAGCAAGCTGAAGCAACTACTAGCAAAGCAGATGAAAAACAACTCCCTGCAACAGGAAGTCAAGACTCTGCAGGCTTGGTCGCAGCAGGACTCATGGCCACGCTAGCAGCCTACGGACTCACTAAGAGAAAAGAGGATTAAACCTCTTCGACAAGAATACAAAAAAGCGAGATTGAATCTCGCTTTTTGTTGTTATGATTAGTCACCAAGTCCGATACGTTCAAAGATATCATCCACTCGTTTAGTGTAGTATGCAGGGTTGAAGATTTCGTCGATTTCCTCTTGAGTCAGGCGTGATGTCACTTCTGGATCTGCTTCAAGAAGTGGTTTAAAGTCTACTTGGTTGTCCCAGGAGTAGGCTGTTTTTGGTTGCACCAAGTCATAGGCTTGCTCACGGGTCATACCTTTCTCAATCAAGGTCAACATAGCACGTTGACTGAAGATAAGACCAAAAGTTGAGTTCATGTTGCGAATCATGTTTTCTGGGAAGACCGTCAAGTTCTTGACGATATTTCCAAAACGGTTGAGCATGTAGTCAATCAAAATAGTCGTATCTGGTGTGATGATACGCTCAGCTGATGAGTGGGAAATGTCACGTTCGTGCCAAAGAGCGACGTTCTCATAGGCTGTCACCATATGACCACGGATAACACGCGCCAGACCTGTCATATTTTCAGAACCGATAGGGTTGCGTTTGTGAGGCATGGCTGAAGACCCTTTTTGCCCTTTGGCAAAGAATTCTTCCACTTCGCGTTGCTCAGATTTTTGTAGACCACGGATCTCAGTCGCCATCCGCTCGATAGAAGTCGCAATGCTGGCAAGAACTGCAAAGTACTCAGCATGAAGGTCACGAGGAAGGACCTGTGTAGAGATTTCTTGAGCACGGATACCAAGTTTGTTGCAGACATACTCCTCTACAAACGGTGGGATGTTGGCAAAGTTTCCAACCGCACCAGAGATTTTACCAGCTTCCACACCAGCAGCCGCATGCTCGAAACGCCCGATATTGCGCTTCATTTCGCTATACCAAGTCGCCAATTTAAGACCAAAGGTTGTAGGTTCAGCGTGCACCCCGTGGGTACGACCCATCATGATGGTGAACTTGTGCTCCTTAGCCTTATCAGCGATGATGTTGGTGAAGTTTTCAAGGTCACGACGGATGATGTCGTTGGCCTGCTTGTAGAGGTAACCGTAAGCCGTATCCACCACGTCGGTAGAGGTCAAACCATAGTGAACCCACTTGCGCTCTTCGCCAAGCGTTTCAGAAACCGCGCGCGTGAAAGCCACCACATCGTGACGAGTCTCCTGCTCAATCTCCAAAATACGGTCGATGTCAAAGTCCGCTTTCTCGCGGATCAAAGCCACATCTTCCTTAGGGATTTCCCCCAACTCAGCCCATGCCTCGTCAGCCAAGATTTCCACCTCAAGCCAAGCACGGTATTTATTTTCTTCACTCCAAATGTTCGCCATCTCAGGGCGAGAGTAACGGTTGATCATTGTTTGTTTTTCCTTTCTATTTCAAAATTAATTCAATCAAAATCTGCTTTTACATTTCTACTTAAAATTTAAAGGCAAGTGACCTCGATGTCCCCTCTATATTATCTTTTTTGAAGCAAGTCAAGTTCAAAATTTGAAAATCTCTATTCCTTCTAATGTTAATATATTCGCTCCACACTTCTAAAGTAACATGCCCATTATCAGGCAATTCCTGAATCGATTCCTCTTGTTCATTACAAATAGTACATATTTGCACAGGGTAAACTAATTCGTCATGCTTAACATACCATTCTGAACTTAAAGCATTTTTATCATTAATGAATTTTACTTGTTCGCTATCAAAAGTAATTTCAACAATACTCCTAGCATCAATAGGTTCTCGTAGAACATTACTAAATTTCACATATTTATCATTATCTACAGTTCTCTGAATATAAAGATTTTTCAAATACATTTTTACTAATATTAATACATTATCAATAAAATCAAAAAATTTTTCCATATCATCAATATTAACAGATTCTGAACACAACCCCGAATGAGCCAAACTATTTCTATTGTTCACTAAACTATCGATATAACCTTCTAAAGCATTTGGATTAGGATTTTTTTCAGAAAATTTTCCAACTGAGCTACTTTCTAAGTTATCTATACAGTTTTGAATCTTAGTATTTAATTTTTGAAACTTTAAAAGTTCTTCCTTTGATGCTTCAGGATAGATTCTTTGAATTAACTCTATCAAAGTATCAAACCAGAGATTATTAGTTGATAAATAATATTCTTTGGTTATCTTTATTTCATTTTCAGTTAAAGATTCTAAATATCTATCTTTGACATAATTTGTAGAACTTAAGATTGTCCTATAGAACATTTTTACGAACTCATCAGTAAAGATTGTATCTGCATATGTTGTTAAGTGATTGAATAATATACTTTTTATGTTACTTTCCCAAACTGTATACAGTGTAATGATAAAATTTTCTTTAAGAATGTTTTCAATAAACCTTTTTTCCGATATCTCCACATTTGATATTATATCATCAAATTTAGCAATATTTTGATAAAAAATATTTTCTTGAACAAAGCTATCCATCTTTCAAAAATTCCCTTTCAAAAATAGAAACTCTTGTCTTTACATTTTTTATTGCTGTGTACTTACCATTAAAATCTACTCTATTAGTTTTCAAAACATCAAACTTCAATTGTTCAAAAGCCCCATCATCAAATTGTTCTAAATTATCTAAATTATTAGATATAAAAAGCATTACACTATCAAAAATCATATTTTCAGCTTTTTTACTTTTTGCGCTCGACATAAATGCTTTCTCTCCAAAAAGTCTCCTTGCAGTTATGACTACTTTTTTGAAAAATTCTTCTAATTCTCCCATTTCAGATTCCGTAAACTCTTTTGATGCTTCCATATATAAATCTAATAGTCTTGAAGTAGAGATGGGAGTAATGTCATTACGAACTGCACTAAAATAGGCAAAAAAACGAAGGACTTTTTCTGAATATTCTAATCTTTCGTCGTATTCAGTTTTTTTCGGATGTGCCCATAATTGTTTAAACACTTCGTCCGATGCTAAACGCTTCAACATTTTATTAAATCGCTCACTATAAAGCGCGTTTCTTACTTCTTGCTTGTTTAATGCTAATCCCCCTGTATTCAGTCTTTCAAAAACAAGTCGTCGCATATTTTGTTTCTCAGATTCATCTTTGGTTGATTCACTCAATAAGATTATTCCGGAAATATATCTTCTTGTTATTGTTTCTTTGACATCCGCGGGTAATTCAGAATATTTTTTCCCATTGTATTCTTGAAAAAATTCAAGTGAATCTAGACAAAATTCATCTTCTAAAAATGAAATAATTGTAGAAATCCTTTGCTTACCATCCATAATTTCGAATTTACCATATTCATACTCAAATAAAAAAATAGGTGGTATAGGAATATTTATAATAAAACTTTCTATTAATTTTGATTTTTTTGATTCTGGCCAGACAACGTTTCTTTGATAATATGGATCCAGCTTATAGTCAGAAGACTGAAAAATCTCTTTGACATTTTTTAGTGGATAACGTGTTTGTTCAGTAACAATTCGAAATTCGATTCTGTCATCAGATTTTGAATCCAGTAAATCTTTAATACGTTGCTTTGTTAAAAGTTCCTCTATAGACATTTTCTCTCCATTCTTTAAACTTTATCGTATTTAAAACTCCTCAACCTCATCCGGCACATCGCTAAACAAAGTCACATGCCCCATCTTGCGGTTGTGCTTCGCTTCTATTTTACCATACATGTGAAGGTGGGCGCTTGGATTTTCTGCGACATACTTTTCAGCGGCCTCGACATGCTGCCCGAGTACGTTGAGCATGACGGTTGGTGCATGCAGGTGGATATCTGGCAATGATGCTCCAAGGACGCCCATAATATGGGTGTCAAACTGCGAGAAGTCGCAAGCTTCGATAGAGTAGTGCCCAGAGTTGTGGGGACGTGGCGCAATCTCATTGACAATGATGTCATCAGCAGTCGCAAACATTTCCACGCAAAGAGTTCCAGACAAGTTGAGTTGTTCTGCAATTCGCACTGCCATGGTTTTGGCTTTTTCAGCTAGACTATCAGAAATACGAGCTGGCACAATGGTCTTAGACAGTATGTTGTTACGGTGAATATTTTCCTGAACTGGGAAAACCGTCACATCCTTGCCATTTCCTGACACGATGACAGAAATCTCAAGGTCGAAGTTGACAAATTCTTCCAAGACGCAGTCTGCAGAGTCGGCTAGTGCACGGGCTTCTTCCAAGTCTGCTTCTGAGCGAATGACCTTTTGCCCATGCCCATCGTAGCCACCAGTCGCCGTCTTGAGGACATAGTTTTTGGCCAGGTCAATCTCCGCCAAGTCTTGGCTAGAATTCACAACCTTGTATGGAGCCACCGTTACTTGGGCCTTCTTGGAAAGGAAGTCCTTTTCAAAGATACGATTTTGAGAAATGCGGAGCAGGTCAGTTCCTTGAGGAAGTTGTCCATCCCTGATGACAGCATCCAAACCGTCAGCATCAACATTTTCAAACTCATAGGTGAGGACATCGCAACGCTCAGCTAGCTGACGGAGGGCATCCACATCGTTATAAGGAGCCACGATGATTTCCGCCACACGAGAGGCCGGGCAATCCGCCGCAGGATCCAGCGCGATAACCTTGTGCCCCATGTAGATAGCAGAAATGGCCATCATCTGTCCCAGCTGACCACCACCGATAATTCCGATTGTTTTAGATGAGCTCATTTGTAGACTCCTCTGCGATTTTTCCTTGTTCTTCTGCGAAATCAGCCAACGCTGTCGCGATAGCCTGATCCTCTACTGACAGGAGACGGAGGGCAAAGAGGGCAGCATTAGTCGCACCTGCTTCACCGATAGCCATTGTCGCCACAGGCACGCCACCCGGCATCTGTACGATAGAGTAGAGTGAGTCCACGCCACTAAGCGCACGCGATTTGACAGGCACCCCGATGACAGGAAGGGTTGTTTTAGCTGCGACCATGCCTGGCAAGTGAGCTGCGCCACCCGCACCTGCGATAATGACCTTGATACCGCGACTACGAGCTTCCTCCGCATGTCTGAACATGAGGTCTGGAGTACGGTGGGCAGAGACAACTTTCTTTTCGTAGGATACACCGAAGCGGTCTAGAACTTCTGCTGTTTTTTGCATGGTCGTCCAGTCGGATTTGGAGCCCATGATAATGGAAATTACTGGTTTAATCATATTTTTTCCTTTTTTCTTCTTTTTGATAATGGTCTTAGGTGGTGGGGACGGAAGCAAACCTTCGGTTTCATTCCTAAAATTTGAGCCTAAGGTCTCAAATTTTCCCTAGACCAGAACAGAAATTGTTCTGGTCTTTTCACCACGGCGACCATTATCGTGTTTGGCGACTGCGTCGCCTTTTCTTATATCTTTATCGAATGGCCTTGCTTCCGATATCGGTTCGGTAAAAGAGTCCTTCTGTGTTTTGTTGGGCGAGTTCTTGGTAGATGGTTTCTTGGGCTTCTTTGACGGTGTCTGCTGTGGTGACGAGCATATAGACACGTCCGCCGTTTGATAGCAGTGCTCTGCTATTTTCCGCAAACTTAGCTCCTGCATAGTAGGTGATGATGTCGCCATCGGTTTTGGCTGGCAACTTGACACCTTTTTCATAGTCTAGCGGGTAGCCCTTGGATGCGACAACCACACCCAGAGTCACACCCTTGTCCGTCCACGTGATGTTTGGCTCCTTGCCATTGAGAATATCCGTGATATTTTGTGCAAAGTCAGATGTCAGGCGGGGCAGGATAATCTGAGTTTCGGGATCTCCGAAGCGAGCGTTAAACTCGATAACCTTCGGACCGTCAGCAGTCAAAATAAGCCCTGCGTAAAGGATACCAAGATACGGACGACCTTCTTTGATCATCCCTTCAAGGACTGGCTTGACAATGGTGTCAACCGCCGTATCAACAACGCTCTGTGGCAAGTGAGGAACTGGCGCATAGGCACCCATCCCACCAGTGTTAGGTCCCTTGTCGCCATCGTAAGCACGTTTGTGGTCCTGAGCCGTTGGCATGATGTAGAACTTGTCCCCATTGACAAAGGCAAAGAGAGAGAACTCTTCCCCGTCAAGGAATTCCTCGATGACCACACGCGCGCCTGAGTCACCAAATTTATTGTCCAAAAGCATCTCATGGGCTGCTTCGATTGCTTGCTCAACCGTCTCCGCAACGACGACACCTTTCCCGAGCGCCAATCCATCCGCCTTAACAACGATTGGAGCGCCTTTCTCTTCGATATAAGCCTTAGCTGCCTCGAAATCTGAAAATGTGCCATAGGCTGCTGTCGGAACGTCGTATTTGACCATGATTTCCTTAGCAAAATCCTTGGACCACTCCAGCTCAGCAGCAGCCCTAGTCGGACCAAAAGCCTTGAGGCCTGATGCATTGAAATCATCCACTATTCCAGCGGCAAGAGCATCATCCGGCCCAATGAAGGTCCAAGCGATATCGTTGACCTTTGCAAATTCAATTAACTTAGAATGTTCGGAAATAGAGATATTTACTAACCCCAGCCCATCCAGAGCCATCCCGTCATTTCCAGGAGCTACAAAGACCTTTTCAACGTCTTTTGATTCAAGCAACTTCTTAGCAATCGCATGTTCACGACCACCCGAGCCGACAACTAACAGCTTCATCTTACAACCTCTTTTGCGAATTATTTACTAATATTATAACACAAACGTTCGTTTTAATCTTGTTTTGCTCCGCGTTTTTTCGCAAAAAAGGAAAGAAACTGTTTTCTTCCCTTTTGTTTTTTAATGCCTAAAGTGTCTCACGCCTGTGAAGACCATAGTCAAGCCATATTTGTCCGCTGCTTCGATGGACTCTTGGTCACGGACTGAGCCACCCGGCTGGATGATGGCCTTGATACCGGCTTTGGCGATTTCTTCCACGTTATCCGCAAATGGGAAGAAAGCATCTGAAGCAAGAACAGCGCCGTCAAGGCGGTCTTTGGCTTGTTCAATGGCGATGCGAACAGAAGCCACACGATTGGTTTGACCCGGGCCAACGCCAAGTGTCATGTGGTCGTTGGTTATGATGATTCCGTTTGATTTGACGTACTTGATGGCTTTCCAAGCGAACTCAAGGGCAGTCGCTTCTGTCTCGGTTGGCTGGCGTTTGGTCACCACTTGCCAGTCAACTGGGCTTTCCTTGACCACGTCTTGGTTTTGCACAAGAAGTCCACCAACCACGCCTGTGTATTCTGCCTCTACTTCACTAGCCTCTTGAGCATCAAATGGCAAGGCAAGGATACGCAAGTTTTTCTTTTTGTTGGTCAAAATGGCTAGCGCTTCATCCGTATAGCTCGGTGCGATAATGATCTCGAGGAAAACGCCGTGCATCTTCTCAGCGGTCGCAGCATCCACCTCACGGTTAAGGACGACAATTCCACCAAAGATAGACACTGGGTCAGACTCGTAAGCATAGTCCCAAGCAGTTTCGATGTCATCTGCCTGACCAATTCCACATGGATTCATGTGTTTCAAAGCTACAACGGTTGGACGATCTTTGAAATCACGGATAATACGAATCGCCGCATCAGCGTCACGAATGTTATTGAAGGACAATTCTTTACCGTTGAGCTGTTTCGCTGATGCAATTGAGTAGTCTGTCGGCAAAGCTTTTTGGTAGAAATCTGCATCCTGTTGAGGATTTTCCCCATAGCGCATGGCCTGCTTGAGGTCATAAGTCAAGGTGAGTTTTTCTGGTTTGCTTTCGCCCACTTGAGCAGTGAAGTATTCTGCAATCAAGGCATCATAAGCTGCTGTGTGACGGAAAACCTTGGCAGCCAAACGTTGACGCATTTCGTAAGTCGTTTCACCATTGGCTGACAACTCGTCCAAAACCACTGCGTAGTCAGCAGGGTCTACAACAACTGTTACGCTAGCGTGGTTTTTAGCTGCTGAACGAAGCATTGATGGCCCACCGATATCGATATTTTCAACTGCGTCAGCGTACGTCACGTCTGGTTTGAGGATTGTTTCCTTGAAAGGATAGAGGTTGACCACTACAAGGTCGATAAGCTCGATCTTATTGTCCTTAGCCGCCTCAAGGTGGCTATCCAAGTCACGACGAGCGAGGAGCCCACCATGGATATTCGGGTGAAGGGTCTTGACGCGACCGTCCATCATCTCTGGGAAGCCCGTCACATCATCGATCGCAATGGTCTCAACTCCAGCATTATCAAGAGCAACCTTTGTCCCACCTGTCGAGATAATATCCCAACCCAGTCTTTTAAGTTCTTGGGCAAATTCAACAATGCCCGCTTTGTCTGAGACGCTGATTAAGGCGCGTTTAGTCATGTTATTTCCTTTCATTGTATCAAGAGGTGCTTTCACATCATTTAAACTAAAGACTGGCGATCATAGTCTGTAACCTGATTCCCAAGTTCTTTTAACAGTTTTCTGACCTCAAGCTTACTAGTTTCACTTTCGTACACACTTCGCAGTTCGGCATCTGTCGCACCAATTAAGGTTACAAATTCCACTTTTCCATGCGGAGTATCTAGAGACTTAGCTAAATCATCAGTAGCAGTCAAGAACCCTGTCAGACTAGATTTCTGTTGGGCATCAATTCCTACCGTTTGCTTGGTATAAATGTATTCTTCTGGCAAAACCACTTTACCTGTTTGAAAAATATATCTTGCTACATACTGCAACAAGCCACAGCCATTTTTAATTTCTTCTTCGTCGTCACTATTCGATTTCTTTAACTTAAAGGTTAATTCAATCCCATAACCACTGTATTCAGGGTCCGAGCTTTCTTTTGTGTATAACTCCGACAAACCATAGCCAACAAAATGCCAAAAATCTCCCGCATCATAAACACTGATGCCATCAAGCGGATCTGGACCACCAAACATATATTTGACAAGCGTTCCATAATGCCGA
This sequence comes from Streptococcus oralis, assembly GCF_001578705.1. Taxonomy (GTDB): domain Bacteria; phylum Bacillota; class Bacilli; order Lactobacillales; family Streptococcaceae; genus Streptococcus; species Streptococcus oralis_J. The sequence goes on from NZ_KQ969039.1 coordinate 142,894, forward strand.
GGATTGGGCTGATCAGGATAAAGACGATCAAATTCTGCATCGATGGCTTCCCATCCTGGAGCGCTATCATCTGTATTTTCAGATTTGATAACAATCTTTCCCTCATCTTTAGTCGACGTCTCTTCGCTAGAAGGTTTTTTCTTAAAAAAATCAAACAAACCCATAAATTTCTCCTTAGCAGATGACTTTTAATCCTTGCCACAAAATCATCTATGACTTCCTTCTTATTTTCGTGCAACTCCCAAGCTATCCAGCACTTCTGGATACAACTTGTACTCCGCTTCATGAATGCGAGCTTCAAAGCTTTCGATAGTATCATCAGCTAGACGTGGCACACGGACTTGTTTGATGACCTTGCCTGTATCCACACCCGAGTCCACCCAGTGAATGGTGACGCCACTCTCAGCAACCCCAGCATTCCAAGCATCCTCAATCCCATGAGCTCCTGGAAATTCGGGCAGGTAGGCTGGATGAATGTTGATAATTCGGCCCTCATAAGCTGACAATAAAGTTGGCCCAACGATTTTCATATAGCCCGCCAAACAAACCAAGTCAATCTGGTGCTCTTCCAAGAGTTCGACAAGAGCTGCTTCGTAGTCTGCCTTGTTCTCAAACTCCTTGAGTTCAAAAGCATAAGACAGGACTCCGAGCTTTTCTGCCCGCTCTAGCACATAGGCGTCACGATGGTCTGAAAAGACAAACTCTACCGGAAACTCTTCGGCAATCACCTGAAAATTTGAGCCATTACCTGAGGCAAAAACCGCTATTTTTTTCATTTGATGATGACACTTTCGTTTTCTTTCTTGACGATGCGACCAATTTCATAGACTGGTTCATCCAGCAATTCCTTGACACGACCTACATTTTCAGGGCTAACTGCCAGCATGAGTCCCACACCCATATTGAAGATTTCAAACATTTCTTCATGCTTGATTTCACCGTATTTTTCAAGAGCCTTGAAAATCGGAAGCACTGGAACCTTGTCTTCTTCAATTTCAGCAGCTAGGTCATCGGCAAACATACGAGGGACATTTTCGATAAAGCCACCACCTGTGATGTGGGCAATACCGTTGACCAACTCTTCTTTGATGAGCGGTAAGACAGCCTTGACATAGATACGAGTTGGCTCAAGAAGGACTTCTTTGAGTTTCTTGCCTCCCAATTCTTGCAAGACTTCCTCACCTGTATAGTCCGCAAAGACACGACGCACGAGTGAGTAACCATTTGAGTGAATCCCACTTGAAGCAAGCCCGAGAAGAACATCGCCTTCTGCCACCTTTGAGCCGTCAATGATTTGAGATTTTTCAGCCACACCGACTGCAAAACCAGCCAAGTCGTAGTCATCTTCACCATACATACCAGGCATTTCAGCCGTTTCCCCACCGATGAGGGCAGCGCCTGCCTGCACACAGCCTTCTGCTACACCAGCAACGACTTGTTCTAGTTTAGCTGGTTCATTCTTCCCTGTCGCGACGTAGTCAAGGAAGTAAAGAGGCTCCGCACCTGCAGCGATGATGTCATTGACACACATGGCCACACAGTCCTGTCCGATGGTATCGTGCTTGTCATACTTGATAGCCAACATGAGCTTGGTTCCGACACCGTCAGTCCCTGAGATCAAGACCGGCTCTTTGACACCTGTTTTTGAAAGGTCAAACATGCCACCGAAACCACCTAGAGCTCCCATAACACCTGCGCGTTCTGTACGAGCCACGTGCTTTTTGATCCGTTCAACAACTTCATAACCCGCTTCAACATCCACACCAGATTGCGCATAAGCATTTTTATTTGTCATCTTTGTCTCCTCTTCCTTTCCTTTAATGGGGAGTCTTTATCCGTCTATTTGTAAAAACTGGTCTTTTCTTCCAAACTTCTTTGATAGTCTTCCTCATAGTCGTAGAGAGGAGTTGGGTAGTCGCCGTCAAAGTAAGCGACACAAAGACCACCGTTTGGCGCATCTGTTTCAATCCCGATAGAATCAATCAAGCCATCAATCGAAAGATAGGTCAGACTATCCGCACCAATGATTTGGCGAGTTTCCTCGACCGTATGATTGGCCGCAATCAGCTCCTGACGCGTCTGGATATCAATCCCGTAAAAACATGGATAAGCTAGCGCAGGACTTCCAATAGCAACGTGAACCTCGGACGCACCTGCTTCTTTCAAAAGCTGAACGATACGGCGGGAGGTTGTCCCGCGGACAATGGAATCATCCACCATCACCACACGTTTTCCTTTGACAACACCTGAAACAGCAGACAGTTTCATCCGCACCCCTTGCTCCCGCAATTCTTGAGTCGGTTGGATAAAGGTGCGTTGCGTGTATTGATTCTTGATAAGACCCATTTCATTTGGCAGACCAGATTCTTCTGCAAATCCCATAGCTGCGCTGAGTGAGGAATTTGGCACACCGACCACAATATCCGCTTCGTGCTTGAACTCACGCGCCAATTGAGCCCCCATACGTTTGCGAGCTGTATGGACATTGACACCGTGGATATTAGAATCAGGGCGAGCAAAATAGATATACTCCATAGAGCAAATCGCCAACTGTGTATCATCTGTATAGCTATCATACTGGATGCCCTTATCATCAATGATCACAATCTCTCCAGGCTTCAAATCTCGAATCCACTCAGCACCGATGACTTCAAAGGCACAGGTTTCAGACGAAACGACCACCGCTCCGTTTGCCATTTTTCCGATAGAAAGCGGCCGGAAGCCATTAGGATCAAGCGCCGCAATCAACTTGTCCTCAAACAGCAAGATATAAGCAAAGCCACCTTTGACAAGACTGAGCGCCTCCTTTATTTTGCCCATCAAGTTCGGATTGTGACTCCGACGAATGAGGTGGGCCAAGATTTCCGAGTCCGAAGTTGAACTGAAAATAGCTCCTCTTTGTTCCAATTCTTTCTTGAGTGATTCGGCATTGGTCAAGTTTCCGTTGTGAGCAAGTCCAAACTGCATATCATGAAAGCGAAATAGGAAGGGCTGGATGTTGTCAACAGAAGCTTCACCAGCAGTCGCGTAACGCACATGCCCAATCGCGCTCGTTCCAGTCAGTTTATCCAAATTAGCTGGATTTCTGAACACTTCTGATAAAAGCCCCATATCACGATGGCGCTTTAGTTGCCCTTGGTCATTGGAGAGGATTCCTGCCCCCTCCTGACCACGGTGCTGAAGACTGTGGAGCCCAAAATAGGTCATTTTAGCAGCATCTGGATGTCCCCAGATACCGAAAACACCACATTCTTCATTAAGAGATTTTACTTCGTATGTCATTTTTTATACCTAATTTTTATTTGTGTAGCACCAAGAGCTAGATCTACATGGCTTTTACATTACAGATATTGTCTATCGGAAAAACCGCAAATCTTATTTTCCAGTAAAGTATTTAACCGCCGATGCGAACAGGTGCTGGTCCTTATTTCCTGGGATATTTTGGAAAAGACCGTCTTCATAACGTTCTGAGTGTCCCATCTTACCGATGATTTGGCCGTTCTTGCTAGTAATTCCTTCGATGGCATTTACAGAACCATTTGGATTGTACTTAGAATCCATACTTGGTTTGCCGTCAAAGTCAACGTATTGACTAAAGATTTGACCATTTTCACGGAGCTCCGCAAATTCCTCAGCCGTCACAACAAATTTCCCTTCACCGTGTGATACTGGAATGGCGTGGATATCGCCCACTTGCACACCAGCCAACCATGGTGAGTTGGTATTGGCAATTCGCGTTTCCACCATCTTAGCTACGTGCTGGTTGGCATCATTGTAGAAGAGGGTTGGACTAGTGCTGCTTGCATCCTCAAAGTTCCCGTATGGAAGAAGACCTGATTTGACCAAGGCCTGGAATCCATTACAGATACCGATAATCAAGCCTCCACGAGCGATAAAGCCATCAATGGCCGCACGTACTTTTTCATTAAGCAGGATATTGACGATGAATTTAGCTGATCCATCTGGCTCATCCGCAGCCGAGAATCCACCTGCAAAGAAGAGAATGTTTGCCTTGCCGATATTGTCAACCATAGTTTCAACTGACTTGACAATGGCTTCTCCATTCAAGGTCACGAATGGCACCAAGTTGACTTCTGCACCTTCTTTTTCAAAAGCTTTTGCTGAATCATATTCTGAGTTTGTTCCTGGGAAGACTGGGATGTAAACCACAGGTTTTTCAATGGTTTCCTTGGCTTTGATGACTGCGTCAGAAGCGACAGCTGGCACTTCTGCCAGTTCTTTAGCTTGAGCAAATTCAGTAGGGTAAACTTCTTCCAATTTTCCTTGAAAGGCACTGTCAAGTTTCTGTCCATCTAGCTTCACACTGTTGACAAGGAGTGTAAAGTCTGCTTTCGTTTGTCCAATCTTCTCTACTCCAGCGATTTCTTCAGGAGATGTGAAGACAAATCCGCCTAATTGAGCTGTCAAGGCTGTTTCAAGTTCAGGCAAGGTCACCTCTGCACCGATATGATTTCCAAAGGTAGCAAGTGCCAAGCTTTCAAGGACACCTCCGTATTTAACAGCTGATGCAGATGTTACTTTGTGTCCAGCTTGGATGGCTTCAAATTGAGCAAAGTTAGACTTAATCAAGTCAAAATCAATCTCTGCAGAGAGGGCTTGACCTGGGATGTAGTAGATGTTTTCACCAGCAGCTTTAAATTCTGGAGAAAGGGCCTTACGGCTATCTGCCGTCGTCACCCCAAAGGCAACCAAGGTTGGTGGTACGGTCAATTCTTCAAAAGTACCAGACATGGAGTCCTTACCACCGATAGATGGCAAGCCAAGCTGGATTTGTGCTTCGATAGAACCTAGAAGCGCTGCTACTGGCTGACCAAAACGCTCTGCTTTCTTGTCCATGCGCTCGAAATATTCTTGGTATGAGAAACGAGCCTTGGACCAGTTTGCACCAGCAGCCACCAAACGAGCAGTCGCTTCGATAACCGCATAAGCAGCACCATGGTATGGAGACCATTCTGCCACATAAGGGTTAAATCCTTGCGACATGACTGACGCAGTATGAGTCACACCGTGTTGAACTGGTAATTTCTGCACAGAAGCCTCAGTTGGTGTGAGTTGGTAGCGACCGCCAAGTGGATGGTTGACCGTTGAACGACCGACCGAACAATCAAAGATAGTTTGCAAGCCTTTTTGACTTGCATGGTTAAGATCAGACAGAACTGAAAGGGTATCTGCTTCAAGGGTTTCAACACTTGTCTTGCGCTCTTCTGGAAGCTTGACATCCTTGTCCACAACCTTGGCATCGACAACGACACGCACACCATTGGTATCAAGGAAACGGCGTTCCAAGTCGACAATCGTTTCACCATTCCAGTTCATGACTAGATTTGGTTTTTCAGTCACTGTCGCAACCACAACAGCATCAATATTTTCTTTATTACATTCTGCAACGAAGGCATCTACGTCCTCAGGACGAACCACAACCGCCATCCGTTCTTGTGATTCAGAGATGGCAATTTCTGTACCATTCAAGCCTTGGTATTTAAGAGGAACCTTGTTGAGGTCGATTTCAAGACCGTCTGCCAATTCACCGATGGCTACACAGACACCACCAGCACCAAAGTCATTGGATTTCTTAATAAGACGAGTGACATCGCCATTACGGAAAAGACGTTGAATCTTGCGCTCTTCGATGGCATTTCCTTTTTGAACTTCAGCACCAGCTGTTTCAACCGATTCAACTGTTTGAACCTTAGAAGACCCTGTCGCACCACCGACACCATCACGCCCAGTCTTACCTCCAAGGAGGATAATCACATCGCCCGCTTCAGGTTTTTCACGGACAACGTTGCCCTTGGGAGCAGCACCAACAACGGCTCCAAGCTCCATGCGTTTGGCTACAAAGCCTGGGTGGAAGTACTCACGAACGTAGGTCGTCGCAAGACCAATCTGATTCCCGTAAGAAGAATAACCATGAGCCGCTGTTTTAGAAATGACTTGTTGTGGCAATTTACCAGCACGCGTTTCCGAAATCGGCGCTGTAATGTCACCTGCACCAGAGATACGCATGGCTTGGTAAACGTAGGAACGGCCTGACAACGGGTCACGAATAGCACCACCGATACAGGTTGCAGCCCCACCAAATGGCTCAATTTCCGTTGGGTGGTTGTGGGTTTCGTTCTTGAACATGAGAAGCCATGGTTCTTTCACACCATTGACATCCACCTCGATTTCAACTGAGCAAGCATTGATTTCATCAGACACTTCCATATCGTCCAAACGACCATTAGCACGCTCATAACGACCAAAAATAGTGGCCATATCCATCAAGGTTTGTGGTTTCTCCGAACGTCCCAACTCATCACGCATGGCAATATACTTTTCATAAGTCGCCTGCAACTGCTTTTGGAATTTAGAAGCTGAGAAATCAATCTGTTTCAACTCTGTCTCAAAAGTCGTGTGACGGCAGTGGTCAGACCAGTAAGTGTCCAAAACCTTAAGCTCTGTTTCCGTCGGCACGCGCCCGATTGACTTGAAATAGTCTTGGATAAAGAGCAAATCGTCCACTTCCATAGCCATCCCTTGCTCTGCCTTGTAGCGGGCAAAGTCTTCTGCCGTATAGCTTTCAAAGAAAGTCAATTTAGGAATGGTCTTGTCTGACTCTGAAAATTCCTGCTTGGCAATTCCTGTCGTGATGTCCTTGAAACGAGAATCCACTGGATTGAGCAGGTAGTTCTTGACCGCTTTCAACTCAGTCGCATCAATATCTTTATTAACCAAGTACAATTGTGCTGTATTAACCGTTACATCACTTGAGCTACCAAGCAACAGTAAAGCTTCCTGTGAAGAAGCTGCACGCTGGTCAAACTGCCCTGGCAGGCTTTCAATGGCAAAGAAAGCATAATTGGCAAGTTCCGCTTGCACAGTCGCTTCGTCCAAGACATGGTCTGTCACCTGCTCAGAAAAGATGTGTTTCTCTGCGGGTGCAAACAAATCCTCAGCCAAGTCAAAGACATCATAAACTTGCACAATGCGAATACTTTTCAAGGTTGAAAGTCCCAAGTTGTGCTGGAGTTCTCTTACCAAACTCTCTGACTTGACCTGAAAATCAGCCTTTTTTTCAACAAAAATACGTTTATCCATCAATTCTTATTCCTTTATTTCAGTTCTTGCAATGTTCCCAAATAACCTTGAAGGTGTTATTTTAAACCTTGCAACTTTTCCCAGACAATCTCGTAAACATCAGTCAATTCACCCAAGCCACGACGGAAAACATCCTTGTCCATGTGGTTGCCATCCGCATCCCACAAACGGCAGTTATCTGGTGAAAATTCGTCTGCCAAGATAATCTTGCCATCCTTATCAAAACCGAACTCTAGCTTAAAGTCAATCAACTTAAGCCCAATCTCAGCAAACCAGGTTTTCAAAAGTTCATTGATACGACGCGTTTCTTCCTTCAAGTAGGCAATCTGCTGATCATCCGCAATTTTAAGGAATTTCACATGCTCGTCATTGATAAAGGGATCATCCAAATCATCATTTTTATAGTAAAATTCGACAATTGGAGTCTCAAATGCGATACCTTCTTCTACGCCAAAACGTTTTGAAAAGGAACCAGCCGTGTAGTTGCGGAGCACAACTTCCAAAGGAATAATCTCAACCTTTTTATTGAGCTGTTCCGTGTCCGAAAGTTTCTCCACAAAGTGAGTCGCTACACCAGCAGCATTTAACTTCTCAAAAATAAAAGATGAAATCTGATTATTTAACACTCCCTTGCCCGCAATCTGCTCCTTCTTGACACCATTGAAGGCAGTTGCCTGGTCCTTGTAAGTTGAAATAATGAGATTTTCATCCTCAGTTGTATAGATATCCTTGGCTTTTCCCGAATAGATCAGTTTTTTTGACATTTTAAAGTTCGCCTTTCGTATTTCTTTACTTCATTCTACTACAAAATAACGGAAATAGCAAGAATTTGCGAACGACGTCGGAGTTAGCTCTTTTAAATATTAAGAAAAACTGTAAAATCAAAACATTTTACAGTTTTAAAAGTATAATATTGCGTTAAAGACAAACATTATTCTCTATTCAAAAATTGATCCCAATAATAGCGCAAATAACTCTTCTTTCCTGTGATTAGTGTCAAACGTCCTTCCGAACCATAGCGAAGACTTTCTGCCTGTTCAGGAGTCAGACTGGTCTCCGCCTCTATTTTAAAGAAATTTCCCTTTTCTGTCTTGGTAGCTGTCGCGTCAATATTCGTAATCGCAGAAACAAGAACGAGCTCTTTATTGGCATCCTTGCTTGTAGTGAAACGGACAGAATCACCGACCTTGAGCCTTGCAACATCTTTTGAACTGAGATAAGCCGTGAGTTTAGTTTTGCCTTCTTTTTCCAAGGATGGATAGAGTTGGGCTAGCAAGGTCCCCTCTGCGACCATCGTAGATTCACTGGTCTCAGGATTAAGGTGAAGCACCCCATCCTCACTTGCTGTAATTTTCCCCTTGTCCAGCAAACCTCCTTGGACCTTCTTACCCGACTCTGCTTCTAAAATTTTCTGATCTAGAAGGGTTAATTCCTGACCGACTTTGACCAAGTGCTGAGACTTGAGCGATTCCAGTTGACTAGCCAGTCCCGTTGAGTAGGCTTGTTGAGCTCCAGAACCTGCATACTGCACACGATAAGTAGCTAAATTAGACTCTAGCTGGGCAATTTGTGCATCCACTTGCGCAATAGCCTGCGATTTAGCTTGCGGATCTTCTCCAGCTTGGTTTTTATGGGTCTGATAAAAAGAGTAGACTGGATTCTGACGATCTAATTGAGCCCCTGTTTCAATAGCCGACTTAGCTGTTTTGTAGTCTCGGATTTTATCCTCTGTTTGGCTGATAAGATTGCCAATCTCGGCCTGACTCTGACTTGCTGCCGCATTTTGAGAAGAGATGCTGGCATTTTGCTGAGAAACATTACTCCTAAGACTACTAGCTTGGCTGAGATAGTCTCGAAACATCTCCTGATAACCAAACTTATCCGCCTCTGGAAATTGATCACTCCCCTCTTTCAAACTGGATTGCAAATACCCTAACTGTTTTTTTTGATCCTTTAACATCTCCAGCTGACTGGCGTATGCTTCAGCTTGAACAGCCTCTGCCCCTTGCTGGTACTGAACAAGGAGATCACCCTGCTTGACTAGTTTGTTTTCTTCTAGATAATTGGCCACGATGCGTTGATTGCTAGTCGATTGGATATTGGCAATGATCCGACTAGGTTCGACAGTAGCTCGGGTAGACAAACTAATCTCCTTCTCTGCAAAGACTGCAAAGCCAAGTAAAAACACGAGCAGAAGTGACATGGGTAAAATCACTCGACTGGAAAAATTATGGTAACGACGATGGTAAAACTCCGCACTTTCTAAAAATTCTGGTTTCATCTTCTCCTCTTTCTAGCTATTTACCAAATGAGCGTAAAATCCACCTCGAGCAAGCAAGTCTACATGGTTTCCTTCTTCGATAATCTTGCCCTGATCCAAAACAACAACCTTTTCTGTCCGCTCAGCAATGGTCAAGCGGTGGGCAATGAAAATCAAGGTCTTGTCTAAAGCCATGAGATTATCAACAATTCGCTTCTCTGTCAAAATATCCAAACTGCTAGTCGCCTCGTCCAAGATCAAGACAGGTGCATCCGTCAAAAGAGCTCGCGCCAAAGCGATTCGCTGCCGTTGCCCACCAGAAATCCCAGCCCCATCCGAAGTCAATTCTGTCTGGTAATTCAGTGGCATCCGCTCAATATCCTCCCGAATCTCTGCCAATTCAACTGCCCGTAAGATATCCTCCTGAGTCGTCCCCTCCTTGGCCCCAAGGAGAAGATTCTCCAAAATCGTTCCGTTAAAGACATAGGGCTGTTGAGGCAGATAGTTGATGTACTGGCGCAGGGCCTTTTTATCAATCTGGTTGAGATTGACACCACCCAGACTAACCTCTCCCTGACTTGGGTCGTAAAAATTAACCATCATCTTGGCCAAAGTTGTCTTGCCTGATCCTGAAATTCCCACGAAAGCCACTTTAGAACCTTGCGGAATGGTCAAATTGATATCCGACAAAACATCTCGACCATAGCCATACTTGTAGTGAACCTGCTTAAAGGTCATATTTCCCTTCATCATACTTAGATCTTCTACCCTTTTCTTCTCCTCAAACTCCGAAGCTACCAGATACACTTCATTTAAACGATTATTGGCAACCTGCGCTGTCTGAAGTTTGGTTTGCAGGTTGATGATATTTTCCAAAGGATTGGTAAAGTAAACAAGCAGGGTATTATAAGTGATCAGCTGGCCCAAGCTCATCTTGCCATCCATGACAAGAATAGCTCCCAGCCAGAGAACAGCAACATTGAGCAGGAGCTGGGCAACTTTTTTCAGAGCCTTTTGCTGGCTTTCTGCCCGACTATAGGTAAAGGATTTTTTCAGATAAGCCACAAACTCCTTATCAATCTTTTGATAGCACGAACTCTCACTAGTCAACGACTTAATGGTCTCAATACCGTTGATGTCCTCGATGATAGAAGAAGACAGAACCGCATTGGCTTCCATGGTATCCCGATTCATCTTTTCAAAAGGCTTCATAAAGGCAAAGATAATCACTGTATAGATGGGAAGCGCAAGTAGACTAATGAAAAAGAGTGTCATATTTTGTGAAAACAAGACAAGCGAAATAATCAAAATCGTCGACACATCCAAAAAGATCGACAGAATAGTCGACGCCAGTGCATCAATGATACTATTGGCATCTGTAAAACGAGAAACGATTTCTCCTGTCCGACGTGTCGCAAAAAAGGACATGGGCAGGTGAAAAACATGCTTGATGTAGGACAAAATCACGTCAATCGATAAACGTTGCCCAAGGATTAGTAGGAGATATTCCTGCGCGTAGGACAAAATCTGCTGGAGGATATAGACGATGACCAACCCAATAGAAATAATTCCCAGCGTCGAACGCATCTGATCTGGCACGTAACTATCAATGATGGACTGAAGATAGTAGGAGCCCACAATATTGATCAGTGTTACCAAGAGTGTCGCTAGGACAATATTGGTAATTAAGCCACGCTGTTTGAGTAAAATCGGCAAGAAGGATAGGAGTCCCTGTTTCTTCTCCTTATGGGGTTTATAGTCTGGAGATGGCGCCATAAAAATACTAATCCCTGTCCACTCTTGCGCAAATCGCTCACGAGAAATCTTAGTCAGCTTGACACCAGGATCTGGATCAGCGATATGGATGGTCTTCTTATCCTGACCTGTCACCACATAGTAGTGGAGCAATTTCCCTTCCTTGAGCACATGGGCTACAAAAGGAAAAGTCAAATCAGGCAAATCAAAGAGCGTCATATCCGCCTTGATAGCCCGCGTCTCAAAGCCAAGCTCCTCTGCCACCTTTACAATACCCAAAGCAGTCGTCCCATCCATAGTCGTCTTGGCCAACTCTCGTAGATGAGCCAAGGAGTAATAACTACCGTAGTAGCCGAATACCATAGCCAAGGAAGCCACGCCGCAATCCATCTGATCCACCTGAGGGCGATAGTGTCTTTTCCCAAATTTCATATCTATCTCCTTTTTTCTAACAATCTCTTAAAAACTTTGTAAGATTATTTTAACCAAACGAAGAAGAAATAAGGGAATTATTTCTGAAAAAACAATATTCATACCTGAACAGCACTTTTAGTCAAAGCAAATAGGCAGAACAAGTGTCCTGCCTAAATCATTCAATTACAGAGATTTCTTACCTTTCCCACTTCTTTTGTGAATGGTATATAAAACGATAAACGAAAACACAGGGGGTACCAGATAACTACTTTCACTCATTGTCACCTGAAATCCAAGAGTTGCTAGTATCCCAAAGATGAGAATATTCATTAAAAATAGAAAAACAAATACAATAAAGGATTTTAAAATCTTATTCATTTCGATCCTCATCACCTTCTTTACTTTTTCTTTTGAGAATAGTGTGGTATTTTACCGCTATGTAAATGATTAAAAGAAGTAGAGGGTAAGAAAACAGGTCTGAAACTTCCATGAAATTTACACTATACTTTCCTAGTAATAGCTTATAGTCCATTAAAACTTGAAGGATAGAAAGTACAATGCGTACTAGTAGAAGGCCCCCTAATAAGATCACTTCTTTTTTAACATACGAACACCTTCCTCACTAAATGCAGATTACAGTCCATTGGTCTAACACTCCAAGATTGCTTTTATGCTAGAGCTACAGAAATCAGACTCATGTTATCATCGTTTGTTATCTTTTTCTTCACTTCTATAAAGTAAGATAAAGGTCATCAAAAATAATGAAATCGCAGGTATATCAAAATATTCAAACCATTTAGGTAGGTCTATTTTGTTTACATCAGCTACGATTCTAATAATTAGATAAGCCATCAAGCTAAATAATACAGTGGTCTCTGGCCAAGCTTTTCGTAGTAATTGAACAACTTTCATCTTAAACTCCAATCTGATGGTCAATCAATTTCCTATCTTACTTTCTGTTGTTTTGTACTTGTATCCTACATAAAACAGACCAAGCAGAATTGGATAGGTTTCTGGATAAAATAGGGTATTGATCGGATTTTTCAAAATCAAATACGTTGCGATGTAGATAATAAGCGATACGATAAAATACCCCTCAGCAAATCCTAATAAGAATTGTTTCATGGTAGACTCCTATTTACCTGATAAGAAAGGCGGAAAAACTCCGCCATTTACATGCACAAAATCCTTTTCATTCAGATTCATCATTTATAGTTTTGATTATCTTTTGACAAATCTTTGCAAAAAATACCAAAATAGCCCGAAGCAAGCAAACCAACTAAAGTCCATTGCCAATCAAAGGATACTAATGAACCTGTACGAATCACATGAAGCGCGAGATTAAGAGCTATTGCCAACAAAGGAACTATAGTGGCTAGTTTAGGTAACAATGTATTGAGATTAAGGTTGTGATTCATGGTTAATTTCCCTACATACTTTATCCCAAATTTTTAGCTTAGCGTCTACTTCCTAGATAACGCCCATACATATAAGAAGCTACTCCTAATACACCCCAAGCTATTGCTGTGGAAGTAGTAACAATGAAGCCTCCCTCAGTAACAGATAAGTCTGCTTCTGTCATGATATCGAATTTTTCATCCATTTTTTTCATTTCTCTCTCCTTTTTAAATAATACTGGCTAATCCAATAGCTACTCCAACCAAAAGCCCTACTATTCCTGAAGCTGATATAATAATTACTGCAAATTCTTCTGAAATCTTCATTTATTTCTCCATTTTTTATTGGTAGTAACTAAAAGATGACTATTCAATAGTATTTGCCACACACTAACAATAGTTCTCTTTAAACCTTGTCTTTACCTGAATCCAAATAACTCATCATTAAAATAAGGATCGGAATCCATAATTCCGAGCCTACATACTGATCAACTTTAAAGGTAATTACATTTAAATCACCTAGCACACAGAGTACTCCAAAAATGATTAAAAGCACGCCTATTAAATTTTTTCGATTTTTCATACCTAATCACTTTTTATCCAAACCTACGTTTTAAATCTTGCCCGATTAATCTACCGCCAAGGAAAATAGTCACTCCAATACCAATAGTAGCTATTGTGATCACGCCTCCATCTGTATTCATCAATTCTTCTTCTGTCAATTCTGTCCATTTATTTAAATTCATTTTTTCTCTCCTTATTATTACATAAAATAGCCCCAAGCAATACCACCAATTAGTAAGACACCTCCTACAACTACAGCGGTAACCGACCCCCCATCCACATCCATCAACTCTTCTTCTGTAAGAGTTACAAAGTTCTGTTCCATTTTGTCAAAGTTTGTCATCTTTTTTCTCCTTTATTTTTATTTTTTAGTTTACGACTTCTAGCTCTTAAACCATTTTAAAAACCAGATTGGATAAATTACTGAAATCTTTTTTCCTTCCTGTTCTTATCACTTATCTATTCGAGAAGTGATTTAAAATGAACAGGTAAATTTCATTTATTTTAAATACCATTTGATCAACCATGGCAATAAGATTGGTAAATACATCGCGTAGTCTCCTTCCTTTTCTTCTTACCTATCTATTCGAAAAACAATTCGAAAATGAACAACTATTTCATTTTTATTTTAAAAACCACTTAATGAACCATGGATACAAGATTGGCATGTACATGAACGTTCCTCCTTTTTCTTTCTCATATCTTTATTCGCAATTTCTACTAAAAGTTTCTCTTTTTTCTGCAAACAAAAAAACAACATGACTTGCATGTTGTTTTTTGCTATATCTTACCTTTAATAGTTCCGATCACATCTGCCACACTTTGTAGTTGATCAATTTCCTCATCACTGATTTCGATACCAAATTCATCTTCTAGCGTTAGGACAAACTCCATCAAGTCCACTGAGTCAGCATCCAAGTCGTCTTTCAGACTCAAAGATTCTGTCACGACAAAATCCTCTCCCTGTCGCTCTTGGATAATGGTCACAATACGGTCAAAAATTTCTTTTTCTGTCATCTCTTTTATTCTCCTGAAAATTCACGCGCAGTCTGGGCAACTACGTCTGTTTCTAGCATGGTACGAATCTGGCGAATCGTACTGTACACAGCTTTGGCATCACTTGAGCCATGAGTCTTAACAACAGGTGCTTTGACACCAAACAAGACCGCTCCTCCAACATCTGAATAGTTGAGTTGCTTTTTCAAACCTCTAAGGCTATCCTTGAGAAGAAGAGCACCTAGTTTCGCTCGAAGGCCACCACCTGTAATAGCCGTCTTAAGCAAGCCCATAATTCCCATGGCTGTCCCTTCAATGGATTTGAGAACAGCGTTTCCCGTGAAACCATCTGTTACGACAACATCCGCAACGCCATTCATCAGATCACGTGCTTCCACGTTTCCGACAAAGTTCAAACTTTCATCAGCCACTAGCAAGTCGTATGTCTCCTTACGAAGCGGATCTCCCTTGCTGCTTTCTGTTCCATTGTTGAGCAAACCAACACGTGGTTTCGAAATCCCACGAACATTTTTCGCATAGAAGGAACCCAAAACAGCGTATTGGTGCAGATGATGGGCTGTATTTTCCGCATTGGCTCCAAGGTCTAGCATGTCAAAGCCTTTTCCATCAATGGTCGGCAAGGTAGACATAAGTCCAGGACGATCAATGTTCTTGATACGACCCACGATGAAGAATCCTGCAGCCAACAAGGCACCTGTGTTGCCAGCAGAGAGGACGGCGTCTGCTTCTCCCTCTTTGACAGCTTTAGCCGCCAATACCATGCTGGCATTTTTCTTCTTACGGATTGCTTTTGTCGGCTCATCGTCTGAGTTAATTTTCTCATCCGTATGGATAATGCTGACGCGCTCTATCGCTGTTAGATATTGCTTGATTTTGCTTTCATCTCCATAAAGTTGAATCTCAATATCTGAAAAGTCAGCCAGGGCTTGATTGACACCCTCAACGATGGCTTGAGGTGCATAATCGCCCCCCATAGCATCTACTGCGATTTTTTTCATTTGTCTTCCTCTTTTAGTAATTGTCCCCAGTCTGCTAGGGAATCAATAAATTTCTTTGATTTTAGGTGAATCCCAACGTACTCTTCGTAGAGTTGATCCATAAATTGGCGTAGCTCTTGCTTGATTTCTGCCTTAAGCGAAATAGTCTCCAAGGTTTCAAAATCAATAGCTTGAAATTGATTGAGCAGATAAGGGATATTGGGATTGAGATGACAACGTCTCTCATCTTCATGATAATGCTCTGGGCAAAGGCAGGCTCCATATTTAAAAGAAAAGTCAAAGGCCTGACCGACCCGATGGCAAAAGACACACTCATTAAAATTAAGGCTGATTCCAAATCGAGTCAAGATTTGAATTTCAAAAATATTGGTTAAGACCTGATAATCTAGGCCTGCTTCCATCAACTCCAGAGTCTTCTTCAAGAAAGCAAACAAGGGAGCATCCTGCTGATTGTCCTGCAAACTAGCATCTGCAAGGGCAGCTACATAGGTCGCATAGGCCATGACAAAGAGATCACTATTAATATTGGGAAAGGTCATCACCTCATGGTAGTCCTCGATGTAGCTAAGGCCGTCATCATTGATTCGCAAGAGAAATCGTGCTAACACCAAGGGCTGAATAACTGGAGCTAGTTTGGACTGGCCAGCGTGTTTGACGAAAAACATGCGCTTGCCCGCCTGCTCGGTAAAGATCTTGACTAGCTTGTCATCCTCACGAAAATTACGATTGTAGAGCACCAAGCCTTGACTCGTGATAGACTGAATCATGCTTCTCTCATGTACTCCTCAAGTCGTTTCATGGCCTCTCTGATCGTTTCCATGCTGGCTGCATAAGACAGGCGCACATAGCCTTCTCCGTAACGTCCAAAGGCGGCACCAGGGATAAAGGCAACGGCCTTCTTATAGGCAAAATCCTTCAGAAAAGCAAAGGAATCTTGATTGTAGCCCGCTGGAATCTTAGCAAAGATATAGAAGGCACCGTCTGGTTTGATAATTTCAAAACCAAGAGCTGTCATCTTTTCGATAATATAATCACGACGCTGGATGTATTCCTTCTTCATAGGCTCTGCGTCGTTTTTACCAGCGGTCAAAGCCTCCACCGCAGCATGTTGAGCCATAGTGTTTGCGGCAGTAACCAAATATTGGTGACTCTTGATTAACTGAGCTGTGAAAGCTGCAGGAGCAAAGATAAAGCCTAAACGCCAACCAGTCATAGCATGCGATTTAGACAAGCCATTGATAATAATAGCCTGGTCTCTCAGCATAGTTCCCAGAGATACATGGGCTTCGCCTGTATAGGTTAACTCTGAGTAAACCTCATCACAGATAACAAAAATCTCATACTTGCGTAAAACGTCTGCCAAGGCTTCCAACTGCTCCCGACTATAGGTAATTCCTGTCGGATTGGCTGGATAGTTGAGAATAACTGCTTTGAGCTTGTTCCCTTGCTCCAAAATGGCCTTTTCCAACATCTCAGGAGTCAAGACAAAACCATTTTCAGTTGTATCAATCTCGACAATCTCTGCCCCAACTAGATTGACAATCGGCTCATATCCTGGATAGGCAGGAGCTGGCAAGAGAACCTTGTCTCCCTCTTCCAAAATAGCTGTCAAAGTAGCAGATAAAGCCTCTGTCGCCCCAATTGTAACCAAGATTTCATTTTCAGGATTATAATCTAGCTGGTATTTTTCTTTTACAAAATCACTGGCTGCCTGACGTAACGTTAACAGACCACTCATCCCTGTGTAGTAGGATTGGTTCTGGTCAATGGCCCGCTTAGCCGCTTCCTTAACATGATCTGGCGTTGTAAAATCAGGTTCCCCCAAGGTCAAACGCAGGACCCCAGGAATCTCCGAAATAGCCTGGTCAAACTGGCGAATCAAGGAAACTTGAATCTTATCTAATTGTTTATTAAAGCGCTTGGTTAAGTCCATAGATATCCCCCTTGCTTACAGAACATAGTACTATTATACTACAAAAGCTCCCTGACCGCAAAATCCATCTGAAACCCGGATTTTTCACTTTCTGTTTTACTTTTCTTCTCGACAGGACTATAATAATAAGTGCTTATTTTCGGAGGTTTATATGTCATTTTTATCAAAAAATGGAGCAGGAATCTTGACCTGCCTTATCATTTCTATCGTATCTTGGTTCCTGGGAGGATTTTTCCCCGTCGTGGGCGCACCTGTCTTTGCAATTTTTGCTGGAATGCTCCTCCACCCCTGGCTCTCACCCTACAAACAACTAGACGCAGGTTTGACCTTTAGTTCCAAGAAATTGCTCCAGTATGCCGTTATCTTACTCGGTTTTGGTCTCAATATCTCGCAAGTCTTCGCAGTTGGACAAACTTCACTCCCTGTCATCCTTTCCACCATTTCGATTTCCTTAATCGTCGCCTACCTCTTCCAGCGTTTCTTTGCGCTAGACACAAAACTGGCTACCTTGATTGGAGTGGGTTCTTCTATCTGTGGTGGTTCTGCCATTGCTGCGACAGCACCCGTTATCCATGCCAAGGAAAAAGAAGTCGCCCAAGCCATTTCCGTTATCTTTTTCTTCAATGTCTTGGCTGCGCTCATCTTTCCAACTCTAGGAACCTGGCTTCACCTATCCAATGACGGCTTTGCCCTCTTTGCAGGAACTGCAGTCAATGATACTTCTTCTGTAACGGCTACCGCCAGCTCCTGGGACAGCCTCTACCAGACCAATACCCTCGAATCTGCAACCATTGTCAAACTCACGCGCACCTTAGCAATCATTCCTATTACGCTCTTTCTCTCCTACTGGCAAAGCCGCCAACAAAAAAACAGCCAAGATTTCCAACTAAAAAAAGTTTTCCCACTTTTTATCCTTTATTTCATCCTAGCCTCTCTCCTAACGACTCTTCTCACCTCTCTCGGTGTGTCTAGTAGCTTCTTCACCCCTCTCAAACAACTCTCCAAATTCCTCATTATCATGGCCATGAGTGCCATCGGTCTCAAAACCAATCTGATTGCCATGGTCAAATCCAGCGGTAAATCCATTCTTCTTGGAGCACTTTGCTGGATTGCCATCATCCTCACCAGTCTTGGCATGCAAGCATTGATTGGTACTTTATAACACAAAAGGTAGCCCATGGCTACCTTTTATTGTTCAAGAATTAAGCGTGTATGTTCTCTCTTGATACAGCGATTCATTACGATGTCGTCACATCCTCCAGCACGCAAGATTTCTTCTGCTTCTAGGCTTTCAAGTCCCAGTTGTGCCCAGAAAATCTTGGCATCAGCCTTGAGAAAATCACGCGCCACATCTGGTAAAAATTCGCTCCGTCGGTATACATTAACAATATCCACAGGAAAAGGAATCTCAGCTAGACTCGCATAAGCCTTCTCTCCCAAGATTTCCCCACCTGCAGCCTTGGGATTAACTGGAATGATTTTATAGCCTCTAGCTTGCATTTCCTTGGTCACTCGATTGCTAGTTGTTTCCTCACGGTCAGACAAACCCACTACCGCTAAGGTTTTACTGGTTGCTAAATACTGACGAATCACACCATCACTTGGATTGATAAATTCTTGACTCATAGAAATCCTCCTTTTTCATCAGTATAGCATATTTTGAAAAGGCTTGCAGATTTTGACTATAAAAATCTCCTAGCAAGAAAAGAAACCTGCTAGGAGAACTATCTATTTCAAGTGAAAGATTAAATCTTTTTCTCAATGCTAAACAAAGGAGAAAGAGGACGTTTTTCGTGGATACGGATAATAGCATCGCCTAGAAGATGAGCAATCGAAATTTGTTCAATCTTATCAATCAAACGCTCTTCTGGTAGGTAGATGGTATCCAAAACAACTAATTTCTTAATAGCTGATTTTTGGATATTATCCATAGCCGGTCCTGAAAGAACTGGGTGCGTACAGCTTGCGTAAACTTCAACCGCACCTGCTTCAGCAAGAGCATCCGCTGCATGACAGATGGTTCCAGCTGTATCGATCATGTCGTCAATCAAGATACAAGTCTTACCTTCTACCTTACCGATAATGTTCATCACTTCGCTGGTATTCATCTTGTCTACACTGCGACGTTTGTCAATAATCGCAATCGGAGTTTTCAAAAACTCTGCCAATTTACGAGCACGAGTCACCCCACCATGGTCTGGGCTGACAACCACGTAGTCAGAGCCGACCATGCCACGACGTTCAAAATAGTCCGCAATCAATGGAGCACCCATCAAGTGATCTACAGGAATATCAAAGAATCCCTGAATCTGTGCAGCGTGCAAATCAATCGTCAACAAACGATCCACTCCAGCCACTTCTAGCATATTGGCAACGAGTTTTGAAGTGATTGGCTCACGCGCTCTCGCTTTTCTATCCTGACGTGCGTAACCATAGTAAGGCATAACAACGTTGACAGATTCTGCACTAGCCCGCTTCAAGGCATCTACCATAATCAAAATTTCGAGCAGATTGTCATTTACAGGTGAGCTCGTTGATTGTAGGATAAAGACGTGTTTTCCACGGATTGATTCTTCAATGTTGACTTGAATCTCCCCATCTGAAAATTGGCGAACAGTCGATTTCCCCAACTCTATTCCAATCTCTTGCGCCACACGCTCTGCCAATTCTCTATTAGAAGAAAGGGCAAACAGCTTTAAATCAGAAAAAGACATGATTTCCTCCGGTATTTATGTATCGCTTGTTTTTTACACAACATTTTACATCTACCATTGTAGCGCTTTTTCCTTTATTTTTCAATCAAAAATAAAACAAGAGCAAACATTTATACCCTTGTTTTTTACTTTTTTATATTAGCTATATTAAAATTAAAAATCCTACATTTTAACAATCGATTTTATGCTAGGATGAAATTTTTTCGAGACAAAGTTAGTATACTTCTCTCATACTTCCTGTATCCACATCATAGACAGCACCTGAAATAACCACATCATCAGGAATCAGTGGAGATTCTCGAAGCAACTGCATGTCCTCTCTCACACTCTCTTCAACATCCTGGAATGGTAAAAAATCTTGATCAGACACATCAACTCCGAGCTCGTGTTTCAAATGTTCATGAAAAGACTCATTTTGAAAAGTTTGAGCTCCACAGTCTGTATGGTGAAGCACCACAATTTCTCTTGTCCCCATTTGTTGCTGGGAAATCACCAGTGAACGAATCATGTCCTCAGTTACTCGACCACCCGCATTCCGCAAGATATGGGCATCCCCAAGTGCCAGACCCAGAGCTTGCGCGACGTGTAGCCGTGAGTCCATACAGGTCACAATTGCTACTCTTGTTTTCGGCTTAAGTGGCAGATTTAATTTCCCATGAAGGGCAACATAAGCCTGATTGGCTTGCATAAACTGTTCAAAATACGACACGATTTCCCCCTTAAAAATTTGATCATCAAACATTTCTCCTATCTTATCATTTTTAAGAGGATTTGTCACGGATTATGCAAAGACCTTTTTCAAAACTTCCTGAATCGTTGTCACACCAATGACCTCAATTTCTTTGGGCGGAGTGATTCCTGTCAAGGAATTCTTGGGTACATAGATTTTTGTAAATCCAAGCTTAGCCGCTTCATTGATGCGTTGTTCGATACGATTCACGCGTCGAATCTCTCCAGTCAAGCCCAGTTCACCCACAAAACATTCCTGAGGATTGGTAGGCTTGTCCTTGTAACTAGAAGCAATAGCAACCGCAACAGCCAAGTCAATGGCAGGCTCATCCAATTTGACACCACCAGCAGATTTGAGATAGGCATCCTGATTTTGCAAGAGCAATCCTGCACGTTTTTCCAAAACAGCCATAATCAGACTCGCACGATTGAAGTCAAGACCTGTCGTAGTACGCTTGGCATTCCCAAACATGGTCGGTGTTACCAAAGCCTGTACCTCCGCCAAAATCGGACGAGTTCCTTCCATGGTCACAACGATTGACGAACCAGTAGCTCCGTCCAAACGCTCTTCTAGGAAAACTTGACTCGGATTGAGGACCTCAACCAATCCACCCGACTGCATCTCAAAAATGCCAATCTCATTAGTGGAACCAAAACGGTTTTTGACTGCCCTCAAAATACGGAAGGTATGGTGACGCTCCCCTTCAAAGTAAAGCACCGTATCCACCATATGCTCCAACATACGCGGACCCGCCAAGGTTCCTTCCTTAGTCACATGCCCTACGATAAAAATGGCAATGTTATTAGTCTTAGCCAGTTGCATAAGCTCAGCCGTCACCTCACGCACCTGAGACACAGATCCTTGCACCCCTGAAATTTCAGGAGACATAATAGTCTGGATAGAGTCAATGATGAGAAAATCTGGTTGGATGCGCTCCACCTCAGCACGAACACTCTGCATATTAGTCTCTGCATAGAGATAAAACTCACTATCAATATCCCCCAAGCGCTCTGCACGGAGTTTAATCTGCTGGGCAGACTCCTCCCCGCTGACATAGAGAACAGTCCCTACTTGGGACAGCTGAGTCGATACTTGTAAGAGAAGGGTTGATTTCCCAATCCCTGGATCCCCACCGATAAGGACGAGACTCCCTGGTACCACTCCGCCTCCAAGCACTCGGTTAAATTCCTCCATCTCCGTCTTGGTTCGATTGACATTGATTGAAGTCACCTCAGCCAGTTTCATGGGCTTGGTTTTCTCCCCTGTCAAGGATACACGCGCATTCTTGACCTCGGCAACCTCAACCTCTTCTACAAAAGAAGACCAAGACCCACAGTTAGGACAACGCCCTAGATATTTTGGGGAATTATACCCACAATTTTGACATACAAATGTCGCTTTTTTCTTTGCGATAATAAACCTCTTTCTAAATCTCTATCTCACACTCAATCACTTGGCAAAAATCAATCTTCTCATTTGGCACAAATTGACGTATGAGCATTCGATGAGCGACAACTACCACAGTCTGATGTTCTCGATACTTAACCATGCATTCTAGAAAACGAGACTTCATCTCCGCAGCTGTCTCATATTGAATAGGGGCATTGGGGAGCAACTCTCCATTGTTTTCTAAAAACAGACATCTAGCTCTTTCAAAGTTTTCTATTCCTGCTTCATAGACCTGCCATTCGTGTAACATAGGCTCCACTCTCAAAGGAAGTCCAGTAGCACAAGATACATAAAAAGCCGTTTCTAAAGCTCTCGTTACTGCTGAAGTCACTAGTAGGTTAGCTGATTGTAGCAAGGGATTTTGGCAAAGTTCCTGAGCTTGTTGTCGTCCCTTCTCAGATAAGGGGGCCAAATCCATCCCAAAACCTGTATAAGAACGTTCCTCTAACTCACGGTAATCTGGCTCCCCGTGACGTACAAAGATGATTTTCATTCTAGTGTCCTGTTGATCCAAAACCACCAGTCCGCACGCCGTCTGCCTCATCTCCGTCTGCGATTAAAAATGGTGCAAAGACAGCCTGAACCACACGTTCCCCAACTTCAAGAACCACTTCCTGATCAGTAATGCTTTTCATCTGCGCAAAAATATGTCCCTCATTTCCAGGATTTCCATAATAATCCCCATCAATAACGCCAACAGAGTTGATCAAGACCAGACCCTTCTTACGAGGATTTGAAGAACGGTCATAGAGATAGAGCACTTCTGTCGGCTGCATGTAAGCCTTGACACCAGTCGGAACGAGAACAATCTCTCCTGGAGCAATCACAGTGCGTTCCGCAACCTTTAAATCATAACCAGCTGCATGAGCTGTCTCACGCTTCGGTAGCAAATTTTCATCTGTAAAACTCGAAACCAATTCAAAACCACGAATTTTCATATTTTTCTCTTTTCTATAATCATTTATTCTAGGCTATTTTATCTTATTTATTCGAAAAAAGCACGAAAAAAGAGCACACAATTCACACTCGCTTAGGGCTGCTGGATTCCTCCCCTGACCCGCTTCACGCAGAATTGTTGCTCCACTGTTTATTATACCACATACCTCTCTATTTTAAAAGAGAAATTATTTTTTCCGTCGATTTCGAAAAAAGTCTTGCATAATAGCTGCACATTCATCTTCCAAAATTCCCGTTTCTACCTCTACACGATGATTAAGACGCTCATCTGTCAAAATATCGTACAAACTACTAGCAGCACCAAATTTCTGGTTTTTAGCCCCGTAGACTACGTTTGGAATACGGGCAAGCCCAATCGCCCCACTACACATAACACAAGGCTCAATGGTCACAAAAAGCGTACAATCCAGCAAGCGCCAACTCTCTTCACTCACATTCGCATTCTCTATGGCCATGATTTCTGCATGCATCACTGCCCGTTGCAACTCCTCGCGCGCATTATGCCCACGGCCAATGATTTCTCCATCCTTGACAATCACACAACCAATTGGAATTTCATCGTGTTCCAGAGCAATTTCTGCCTCTCTCAAAGCCTCTCTCATAAAAGCTTCTTTTTCTTCAACTGTATAATCCATAGTTTCTCTCTTTTCCTGCTTATCAATTCTATCATTATAGCATGTTTTCCTAGACAAAAAAAGAGCTCTATAATATTTACACTGACTAACTTTAGATAGTATCAAATCGCTGGATTGTAGAAATAATGTTTTAAAAAGAGTATAATATTAACAAAATTGATAGAAAATCAGAAATCATGAACTTAAAATAATGGAGATAACTGACATAGAAAGTTCAAGAGATGAATATACTGATATTTATACAATAAACAATATGAAAGGGTAAATGATGAAATTAGAGTTATTACTGGATAAACCAAAATTTACCTTAATGTTTCCATATAAAAATCAACTTAATAGAACAGGGGGACCGTTCATGATATCTTTATCTGTTATGATTCTCTGGATTCTAAAGCATCTGATAGCTTATAATACCGATTTTACAGACAAGATTATTATAGCAATCGTACTGATTTATGCTCCACTTCTTCTATGGTTTATGGGGTATTGTCTCTTCATAAATGGAGTAAAATTAGAAGTTCATAAAAACAATACTGTTCAGTATTATACCTATAGTAGCAGAGGCCTCAGCGTATTACATTATCAATTTAAACTTCAAGATATCAAACAAATAACCATTAAAAAGCGTCCCTTTAATTGTGCAAAGTTAACCATGAAAATTAGAAATCCTATTTTTTTAGAAGGATATGAGAAAAATCTAAATAAGTTAATAAGTGTCAGTATCATCACAGATAAACTGAAAGCAGATGTTTTTATGCACGAAATGAACCAAATTCAAAATGACAAATCAGGAAACCAAGTTATCAAATAAGCTAATTTACAAAAAATTTAGTTTTATCTAACTTATAAATTCTAAAGAAAATAGTTCACTGAAGAGGCTGGGATCAAAAATCCCAACCTCATTTTTGCTTAGTTGTACACCTATAATTTATTAGTAGATTGAACTGTTTGTTGGTATTTTAGAATTCAAAAAGCTACTTTTACCAAAACTTCTTTTCTCCATTCACAACATTAACCAATTTACTCAAACGTTGAAATCTTACAGATATAGGTTTACCAAATCGAGACTTGGTCTAGAGATTTCTATCCCACTGTTTTTTTTCTTTATCTTAAAAAGTCATGTAGAAGCCTATATAGGACTTATGAACTAAAAAAGCCACCGAATGCGGTGACTTAATAGGGAGATTATTATGAAAAAGAAAAGTTTAGGATATTTGTTACAACAAGTTAGGAGGTTTTCTTGTAACTATCTATAGTATACCCGCCCTCTCTTAAACTAATCTTAAAAATCTCCTATGACCAAACACTTTCTAAAATATTGGTTTGTTCACGACCAGGACCTACTGAGAAAGTAGAAATACGAACGCCAACCAATTCACTCACACGACGAACATAGTTACGCGCATTCTCAGGAAGATCTTCCAAATTACGAACTCCTGTGATGTCTTCTGACCACCCTGGCAATTCTTCGTAGATAGGTTTGCAACGTTTCAACTGTTCAAGACTAGCTGGGTAGTGGTCGATACGTTGACCATCGAGATCATAGGCCACACAGATTTTCACAGTATCCAAACCGCTCAAAACATCGATAGAGTTCAATGAAAGATTGGTAATACCAGATACACGACGGCTGTGACGCATCACAACTGAGTCAAACCAACCCACACGACGTGGACGACCAGTTGTTGTACCGTATTCATGACCTACTTCACGAATGCGATCTCCCACTTCATCAAACAACTCAGTTGGGAAAGGTCCATCTCCTACACGACTTGTGTAGGCTTTACATACACCTACAACCTTGTCAATCTTACTTGGACCAACACCAGACCCAATTGTCACACCACCAGCGACAGGGTTTGAAGAAGTAACAAATGGATAAGTACCTTGGTCAATGTCCAACATGACACCTTGTGCACCTTCAAAAAGTACACGTTTACCGTTATCAAGTGCATCATTCAAGATAACAGATGTATCTGTCACATACTGCTTGATTTGTTGGCCATACTCATAGTACTCTTCAAAAATATCATCAATTGAAATAGGGGTACTGTCATACAATTTTTCAAACAAACGATTCTTTTCCGAAAGATTGCGTTCCAAGCGTTCACGGAAAATATCCTTATCCAAAAGATCCGCAATTCGAATCCCTACACGAGCAGCTTTATCCATGTAGGCTGGGCCAATACCCTTGATAGTAGTCCCGATTTTATTGTCGCCCTTAGCTTCTTCTTGCAAACGGTCTAATTCAATATGATATGGCAAAATGACATGTGCACGATCAGAAATACGCAAGTTATCAGTTGTCACACCTTCCTCATGAAGATAGCTCAACTCTTTCACAAGAGATTTCGGGTTCACAACCATCCCATTCCCAATAACTGAAATTTTTTCAGGGAAGAAAATTCCAGATGGAATCAAGTGCAACTTAAATTTCTTTCCATCAATCACAATGGTGTGACCAGCATTATCACCACCTTGATAACGAGCAATTACCTCTGCATTAGCTGAAAGAAAATCTGTAATTTTCCCTTTACCTTCATCGCCCCATTGGGTACCTACAACAACAACTGAAGTCATAATCTTGTCTGAGCCGCTAGGCTCTTCCTTTCTCATATACATGGCAGGAGTCTCACCTGCAATTATATCTTACAATTTATTATAAGAAAAAAAGACCATTTTATCAAGAAGAAACACTGGAAAAGATTTGGAATTTCTGTAAATAACAAAATTCAAAACCTTAAAAATTAAACAAAATCCTACAAAATATAAAATCAATACAGATTATTGTTCGTGATAAATGATATATGAACGTCACTAGTTTAGAGTAGTACCTTCTAGCAAGAATTTATCTAGATACAAGCGATAGGCCGTCTGAAAATGATATAAACAAAACTCTTTATCGCTTTTAATTCTAAATCTTATCAAGTAATAAAGTAAAAACCGAAGATGAAGTGATTCCCACTCAGCACAACTCTGACATAAAGAAGCATATTCTTGTTCAACTAGTTTCAAAAAGACAAATGCTCGTTCATAAAATTTTTGAAGCATATAAAAAATCCCTTTCTTATTATTAACACTAGTTTAACAGAAAAACGAACTAAAGAAGCTTCAAATCCTATAAAAGAAGAATTTAAAGCTAAACGAACTAAAAATAAAATATAAAGGTAATTATAGATGCCAAAATTAAGTTTTGAATTTTGAGAAGTTTACTTCATTTATAAAATCATAACTACCCGTCTAACGGGTGGTTTGCACCAGGGCTATAAGCCCAAATTACCAACCAGCGCCTAAAGACGCTGGATAATTTCTTTAATCTTGAATATATTTCTTAATTGTGGCTTCATTAAGTCCCACTGTACTCACGTAGTAACCTTCTGCCCAAAAATGCCGGTTGCCAAACTTGTACTTGAGGTTGGCGTGTTTGTCAAACATCATGAGTGCACTTTTGCCTTTTAAATAACCCATGAAACTTGAAACACTTATCCTTGATGGAATATTTCTCCCAAACTACTTCGATATTAA
>NZ_KQ969040.1:0-472 GCF_001578705.1 Streptococcus oralis
TTACAGATGCTGAAGTTGATTGACTTGCAGATACTGATGCTGAAGCTGATTGACTTGCACTTACAGATGCTGAAGCTGATTGGCTAGCTGATACAGATGCTGAAGTTGATTGGCTTGCAGATACTGATGCTGAAGCTGATTGACTTGCAGATACTGATGCTGAAGCTGATTGACTTGCACTTACAGATGCTGAAGCTGATTGACTAGCTGATACAGATGCTGAAGTTGATTGACTTGCAGATACTGATGCTGAAGCTGATTGGCTTGCAGATACTGATGCTGAAGCGGATTGGCTTGCACTGATGCTTGCTGATACAGATGCTGAAGCACTTTGGCTTGCACTTACTGATGCTGAAGCGCTTTGGCTTGCGCTTACTGATGCGCTAGTTGATTGACTTGCAGATATTGATGCTGAAGCTGATTGACTTGCAGATACTGATGCGCTTGCTGATTCGCTTGAGCTTACTGATGC
>NZ_KQ969040.1:518-1059 GCF_001578705.1 Streptococcus oralis
TGAAGTTGATTGACTTGCAGATACTGATGCGCTTGCTGATTGGCTAGCTGATACAGACGCTGAAGCTGATTCACTTGCAGATACTGATGCGCTTGCTGATTCGCTTGCGCTTACTGATGCTGAAGCTGATTGGCTTGCAGATACTGATGCGCTAGTTGATTGGCTAGCTGATACAGATGCTGAAGTTGATTGACTTGCAGATACTGATGCGCTTGCTGATTGGCTAGCTGATACAGACGCTGAAGTTGATTGACTTGCAGATACTGATGCGCTAGTTGATTCGCTTGCAGATACTGATGCGCTAGTTGATTCGCTTGCAGATACTGATGCGCTAGTTGATTCGCTTGCAGATACTGATGCGCTAGTTGATTGGCTAGCTGATACAGACGCTGAAGTTGATTGACTTGCAGATACTGATGCTGAAGCACTTTGGCTTGCGCTTACTGATGCGCTAGCTGATTGGCTAGCTGATACAGACGCTGAAGTTGATTGACTTGCAGATACTGATGCGCTTGCTGATTCGCTTGCGCTTACTGATGCT
>NZ_KQ969040.1:2435-31489 GCF_001578705.1 Streptococcus oralis
AGATGCCGAAGCTGAGGCACTTTGGCTCGCGCTTACTGATGTTGAAGCACTTTGACTTGCTGATACAGAGGCGCTGGCTGATTGGCTAGCTGATACAGATGCTGAGTGACTTGCACTTACTGATGCTGAAGCTGATTGGCTTGAGCTTACAGAAGCACTTACGCTTGCACTTGCTGAGGCACTTTGGCTCGCACTTGCTGAGCTTGATGCTGATTGGCTTGCACTGATGCTTGCACTTACTGATGCTGAAGCGCTTTGGCTTGCTGATACTGACGCAGACTGGCTCGCGCTTGCTGAGATAGAAGCTGAGTTCTGGTTGTCAGATGCTGAAGCTGAAGCTGATTGGCTTGCGCTTACTGATGTTGAAGCACTTTGGCTTGCAGATACTGATGCGCTAGCTGATTGGCTTGCAGATACAGATGCTGAGTGACTGGCACTTACTGATGCTGAAGCACTTTGGCTTGAGCTTACTGAAGCACTTACGCTAGCACTTGCTGAAGCACTTTGACTCGCACTTGCTGAGCTTGATGCTGATTGGCTAGCACTAATGCTTGCACTTACAGATGCTGAAGTTGATTGACTTGCACTTACTGATGCTGAAGCTGATTGGCTAGCTGATACAGACGCTGAAGCTGATTGACTTGTGCTTACAGAAGCTGAAGCTGATTGGCTTGCTGATACAGAGGCACTTGCTGATTGGCTTGCTGATACTGATGCGCTAGCTGATTGACTTGCACTTACTGATGCGCTAGCTGATTGACTTGAGCTTACTGATGCTGAAGTTGATTGACTTGCTGATACTGATGCGCTAGTTGATTGACTTGAGCTTACAGACGCTGAAGCTGATTGACTTGAGCTTACAGACGCTGAAGCTGAGCGACTTGCGCTAAGTGATGCACTCGCTGAGGCACTAGCTGAACGGCTTGAACTTACGCTCGCTGAGGCTGAGCGACTTGCGCTAAGTGATGCACTCGCTGAGGCACTAGCTGAACGGCTTGAACTTACGCTCGCTGAGGCTGAGCGACTTGCGCTAAGTGATGCACTCGCCGAGGCACTAGCTGAACGGCTTGAACTTACGCTCGCTGAAGCTGAGCGACTTGCACTAAGTGAGGCACTTGCTGAGCTTGATGCTGATTGACTTGCACTTGCTGATGCTGAAGCTGAGCGACTTGCACTAAGCGAGGCGCTCGCTGAGGCACTTTGACTTGAGCTTACAGATGCTGAAGCGCTTTGACTCGAACTTGTAGATGCGGACTGCGACTCCTTATTCGGAATAACTTTAACTTTAAACTGTCCGTTAACAGGTGTGCCACCTTTTGAAGCTGACAAACGCTCATTAGAAGTTGAGTTAACATTCCCAGCTTTATCTGCTGCAACAAGGAAATTTGTCAATTCTTCCACAGTAGCATCATTTGGTACTGTACCGTACACACGAACTTTAAGTTGATTACCTTCTTTTTTAACCTCGTATTGGATCCAAGGTTTTGCAGGATTAGATGTAGTTCCTGTTCCAATAAAGGTCTTAGCAAGATCAAACTCACCAGAATCATCCGTTACTGTAAATGTCTTGTCAAAAGTCTTACCTTGTTCTACTTCAAAGTCTTGAGTTTGAGCAACTGGTTTAGTGGTGTCTGGTTTAGGAGCCAGGTAAATACCAACAGGACGATACTGGGCATTTCCTTGACCATCACGGATAGCTAATACAATTTCATGGTATCCAGAAGCACTAGCATTTGGTGTCCCGACAAAGTTCACTGCACCAACATGACCACCGGTCTTAGCGGGTATAAACTTAAGATCATACTGCACACCTTTATTTGCCAAATAACGCTGTCCACCAACAACCTCCAACTGCGGTGCTTTTAACATCCCATTGGCATCACTTGTTATAAATCCTGTTTCCTTTTTACCAAAAGCTCCATTTTGGAAATCTTTGTTTTTAACGTGGATGTAGAGGTTCTCATCGTAGATGCGCTTGCCGTTTTGTGCATCTTCAAAATATTTGCTTGTAGTAGTAGCATCACTATCTACAGAATGGTTAAAGACAGCCTTTTCAAGAGTATTATTAAATCCTGTCTTTGTTCCTGTACGATAAGAGTCAAAGAAGAAGCGGAAAATGGTTGAGTTGCCATCTGAGTCTGTTGCTTTTATAGCTACACGGGCAAAGCCTTCTTTAGTAGCTGCACCATAGAAACGGACAGAGTTGTTTGTAATCTGCGCTTTGAGCCCCAGATTAGTTAGCTTATTGGTATTAGCCCATCTATTAGTGCCAGAAATACCTTCATAACCAACTTCTTCAGAAGCATCAGTAATCGTCAGTGCTTTACCACTTGGGCTCTTGAAGTAGTAAGTCGTATCATAAGATTCCTGTTGACGTGCATTCAAATGCGTTTCATAGTAGTCTTTTGGATGCATCGTTGTTGCTGAATTTCTATTTGTATTAATCGTCGCAACAGCACTATCTGGTACGATGGCAGGGTTGATTTGACTTCTATTATATCCTGCTCCAGGAACAACACCTGCACGTGTTTGAGGATAAGAGCTCTCAGTCGCAATACTATCTCCAGGTGCTCTGAAACCTGAGTAGCCCGCAGTACGAGTGCTAGACTGACCAGCTTCTTTCGGTGCAGTTGTGACTTGCTTGTCTGCTGCTTGATCCTTCTCACCTTGTTTAAGTGTATCCTTACCTTGGGCTTGGTTCTTATCCGCTACGACACCAGCCGCAATGTTGTTGCTGGTCGTTGCTGCTTGGCTTGCGCTAACAGCTGCACTTGCCAAACTTTGGTTAGCACTACCTGATACAAGGCTTGCCGCAGGGTTGACCTTAAGGTTGAGCGATGCAGATGTTGAGGTAGATACAGAAGCCTGAGCTGATGGTTCGCTAACAACTGATGTACTCTCAACTACAGAGGCAGGTGCTGGAGCACTCGCTGACTCTGATGGTGTAGAGCTTACGGATGCAGAGGCTTTTGCACTTGCTGATGCTGATACAGGAGCTGATGTTGATTGACTTGCTGACTCAGATGCTGGAGCAGTTGACTGACTGACTGAGGCAGAGGCACTAGCAGATGCTGATTGACTTGCAGATGTTGACTGACTCGCTGAGGCAGATTGACTGACTGAAGCTGACTGACTCACACTTGCTTGAGCCTCAGCAGATTGACTGACTGATAGAGAAGCTGTTGCAGAGGCTTGTTCTGCTTGAGCTTTCTTTACTTCTGCTTGCGCTTGAGCAATGATTGAGTTGGTACTTGTTTCAGTTGTTTCAGCTGCTTTCGGTTCAGCTGCGATGACTGTTTTATCCGTTTCTGCATGTTCAGATGTTTCATCTGCGTATACAGTTTGTTCTTGAGTCATCACGAATCCTGCAGCTCCTGCGGCCAGGATTCCCCCTATACCCGCTAGTGTGTTAAAACTAAGATGTGCGTGATCAAGTTCTTCAGTGTCTGACAGGGTACTAGAGACAACTTCGCCCATCCCACCGATACGGAAGAGATCCAATTGAGAGTTCGAGGCTTTTACCCAGTTTTTCCCCGATTTGTAAAGCTTGTAACGCTTTTTCTCATCTACGATCTCGAAATCTTTGTTAAATTTTTTATTTCGAAACATTTGTTTCCTTTCCTTTATTTTAAATGCTACTCTTTGTTAATCTCATGATCATTAACAAAGCGTAAGTTGCACTGTTCTCCCAAAACCAGTATCAATAAAGACCTCAGTCAGTTTCAGTTTTTATCCCCTTGATTTGAAAAGAGCAGATCCCACCTAGTATATACCAGTCGTTTTTATCTAGTATGTACCATTTACTATTTTATCAAAATGGTTCCTCCTTTTCAAGCATTTATATAAGAAATAACCAATGAAAACGCCTGATTTTAACCTATAATTCGTTTTTAAGGTTCAAGTTGTTAAAAGCATTTTATTATCTTCCGAAATTCCTACTTTCCCCACCCTTTCGCACTAGTTCAGTTAGACAGGGACAAAAAAAACCTTGACGAGCAAATCGTCAAGGTTTATCTGTTCTAGAGAGCTCCTCCATATAGAAAAAATCCTAGAAAAAGTGTCCCAACTGCATGAGTAGCGTGACCAAAAGGGTGACGAGAAAGAGAACTCCGCCCAACACAGCAATCATGCTAAAATCTTGCTTCTCCCTTTTTAGGGGTTTCTTTCGATTATCTAGCTGTTCTCGTATATGTTCTTGTAAAATTCCATTGTCCTTGTTAGACATGTGCTCCTCCTTTTCTGTTGATAGAAAGGAACTTGCTTTCATCGAAAGCAAGCCCTTGTCTTATTAGCTTATAAAATTGCCTTGTAGGATTCCAAATCAGCCTGATTCGCCGCCCGTTTTTGCTTAGCAAGAGCAGCCTCCATTTCAGACGGAAGAGAGAGAACTCCCTGAATTTTGCCTACCATGGCTGATACATTTTCCACCGGATAAATGTGGCTTTCTGCAACGAAACGACGATTGTGACAAGTCGTCTCAAAACTGAGAATCAGCATATTATTCTCAAAAGCTGTTCGACTACCATTGAGAATTTCATCACTGATATTGATGTCCAGATACAAGTCACAGCGAGCAAAAAGTTCATTCACCTTAGCTGGACGAATATTAGGATAGAGGGAAATATTCGGATAGCGATTTAATTCCATTAAACGACTTGACATCTCAGTAATCGCTCCAATATGGAAATGAACATTTGGTAATTGAGTCAAAAGTGGCTCAATTTGCTCGATTTGATCACTATTCGTCAGGATCAAGGCTTCTGGATTCATATTATTGAGGCGATGGTATTGATAGAGATAACCGACATTGCGGAAGTAAGTTTTCTCTTTTGGTGTCGCAAGCTTGAGGATTTTATCATAAACTTGCTTATCCTGTACTGCGATACGGATGTTGCGATGTGGCAACTGCATCGCTGCTTTCATGTTACCCGGCAACTCCTCTCCAATCGGCTCCTGCCAGAAGAGAATATCCTCTGCTCGTCCTTCTTTGGGAGTCAGACCAACGGCTACTAAAAATGGTGTTGCTAGAGAATTGTAGATAATGCGATCTGTATCATATCCACGATATCGCAAGTAAAAGATTACAAACTCCTGCTTAGAATTGAAAATATGGCGTTTTCCATCAAGAGTTAAGACAATATCCTCTGTTAGATGATTTTCCATAATCACCGTTACGTTATCTTGATTAAAGTAGCGTGTATGAGTTGGACGTTGGGCATCATCATAGGTAATCTGTGCAAAGAGACGTCCCTTGCGATTGTAAATGTCCGCAGCACGTACACGGCCTTGATCATCCAACCACTCGACTGCACGCACGCGACGTTCGTGTGTTGGTTGACGGTAAAAGATATTGGCACGTTTCTTACCCATATCTAAGATTTCACCATTAACATTACTCGAGCGGATTTCCCACAAATGAGGCTTTGGAACAAGGTTAAAATAAAGAGGTAGATCGTCCTCTGAAGCCACATCTCCAGTAAAGTAGCTGTAAGGAGACTCGACATCAGGTGCGAGGTAGCCATCGTCTCGGATCACGACAACAGGACAGTCTAGCCCAGCTGTCTTAAGTGAACGTAACAAATCAAAACTTGCTTGATCATAGCGTTCAAATAAACAAATCATAGTGTTTATGCCTTTCTTTTCGAATCTCTACTGATGCTGTGCAGATTGGACCAGATCGTACCAACGTTGAGCTATATGCTCATCAAGATATGGTTCTGCCACCTCGTAGGATACACGGGATAGATCTTCTTGGGAATGTTGAGTAAATAGCTGGACAATTTTTTCTGCGTATTCCGTTGTCATTGCATCCAGATCATCTGGACGTGCCTCAGGAATCAAGTAGCCATTTTCCCCATCACGGATAAAGGTTGGATTTCCATAACGTACATCAAAACCAATAATTGGCAGACCAGAGCCAACCGCTTCTAACAAGGTCAAACCAAATCCTTCACTTGTGGAGGCAGACAGGTAAGCGGAGTAATTTCGATATACATCTGCCATGTGGTGATGCCCTATCAGATGGATATATTCTTCTGCATTTAACTCATGAATCAACTGCTCCAACATGGCTCTTTCACCACCCGTACCATAGATATCAAAAGTGATTTCAGGTAATTGCTCATGTGCCTTCGCTACGGAGTGAATCAACCAATCGATATGCTTTTCACTGGCTAGGCGCGAAGCTGTAATCAATCCAAACGGCTTGCGTTCGCCTTCTGGATGACGCAATTGATCCAGACTTCCTACCGGAATAGTCAAGATTTCCTTTGGTTTGATGGTTGTATATTGAGCAAATTGTTCTTTGAGTAGGTTCGTTTGCGCATCGGTCGAGTTGATGATGTAGTCCACTTCGTCGGCATATTCAAACTGATACTCATAATAGTTATTCCACAAAATATAGTCTTTCTCAGCAGGATTTTCACTAAAGTGGTCTGCATGAACGATTACGACTAGCTTTGCATCGCCCTTATTAGCAAAGATAGCTTGACCAATATCTGTCTCTCGGTCTAAGATCAACAAATCTTTGTCCGTCAAAGCTAAACTTCTCATAAAATGCGCAACAAACTCTTGCTTAGAATAGAAAACATGATTTGGGAAACGATAGACTTGCGTTTCCTGTCTACCATCGACTTCATTGATGATTTCCTCATATGCCACACTGCCATCTTCATTGAGCCAGGTACGTTGATATAATTGCGCGTGACCATCCATCGGACTAAAATACTCAACAAAATTCTTCGTATAAGTGTAGTACTCTTTTTGAATCAGGCAACCACGCGAAACAATTTCGGCGCGTTCAATCAACTCTTTATCCATATCACAGGCATAACAAGTTACGAAATCACCATCACCAAATACTAGTCGAATCGTCTTCATATCGGTGTCACGGATAATTTCAAGAGGCTCTTTATCGAAACTCGCTAAGACCTGTGCTAGCGTATAGGTCGTCGGTGCAATTTTAACATCTGTAAAATACTGATAAAGCCAGATAACCTCAGAATCTTCAAAGCCAATATTCTTTGTCAAATGTTCAATGTTATCGGCAGATATAAAATCCATAAAGATGAACTTCGCTTCTAAGCCGACACTACGAAGCAATTTTGCACGGTAGATCTGTGCATACTCTACACCGCTACTCGCCCAACCAATTCCCAAATTGATGTTATAAATTGTCATATTTGATTATCCTCTTACAAAAAGTTATCTCGTTTAATTCTCGAAAGACGTTTGATTCTCTTGCCCTTATCATCATCTAACTTATCTTCGTCTTTCTTTTTAGGCTTTGCGCGACGTGAAGTGATGTAGCTGACAGGGATGGTACTATCTGTTCCTGTTTTTGCAAGGGGTTGTTCGAGATGGACTTTCTCTCTCTCAGGCACCACCTCTTCTTTCTCCTTAGCAACTTCTTCTGGTCTCTCAAGTTCTTTACGCAATTCTTGAATTTTTTTGATATCTTTTGGTTTACCATCGATATCGTCCAGTTCTAGAAAATCATCAATTCGACTAATGATATTTTTAATTTTTTCTTTTTGTAAATTATACAATCTCTCAGCCTCTGCCCGTTTTTTGGTCAGAGTATCGATTTCTTCGAGAATAGATTCTCTCGTATCCAAGTAGTCTTTTTGTGCTTTCTCCAAAACTTCTTTAGCTTCTTTTTCAGCCCTATCATGAGCTTCAATGACAAGAGACTTGGCATAAATGACTGCTTCACCGATCTCTTTTTCTTGATTCTTCATAGAGTCGATCTTTTTACGTAGGGATTCGATTTTTTCATTCTTCTTTTGAATTTCACGATCGAACCCTTCCTCTAATGCTTCGATACAATCTTCGACTTCCTTAGCACGGTAGTTACCGAACAATGTTTTCTTCAGTCTCATTTTGCTCCCTCTATTCCTTACTTATTCTGATTTACACCACTATCCCCATTGTAGCATAAAATAGCGTAAATTGCTATTCTTTTCTAAGCTCCAAACAAGGAAAATATCCTGATGTGTCATCAAGCAAAACCCGAACTTAGCTTAAAGTTCATCCATTTCTAAAAAAATGCCTGATTAACAGATCAGACATTTTCAAAAGTAAAACATGAACGCTACTTCTAGACTAGAAAGAATTCGAGTCATTACTCTCTATTTTAAAAATTTAGTTCCGTCCAAGTAAGCGGTGTATAGCCAAGTAATTCCACACCATCATACTCGACTGTTTTCACGATCTCTTGGATGTTTGTTTTCAATTCTTCAGTTGCTACACTATTTGAATCATCCAAGACAACATCATCTTCCACGACGAAGAGTGGTTTTTGGTAACGGTCGTAGAGATTGTTCATCACGAGACGAAGTCCCACAGAATCAATGCGATTTCGTTCTTGACCATTACTTGCATATTTGTTGATAAAAACTTCTTGGGAATTGCTTGATGCATAATAACTGAAGCTGATAAAATCAATTTTCCCATCTCTTAGGACAAAGAGGTCGTCATTTTCAATATCCAAGGCGATTTGATCACGTTCCAAACGACGCAAAAAGTGATTTGGATAGTATCCACGAACTTGCACGTCTGTAAACAAATAATTTTCCCTATCTTTGACTTCTGCTTCCATTACATCAATAGCATTTTCAGTTTGCTGACTGTAGTTTTTACTAACAACCATCATCCCACCAAACTGAAACTCTGGATTGATTGTTTTTCCGAGCTTAATTGCACGTGCAGAAGCAACTAATTGATAATGAGCTGCTTGCCAAATCACCTGTTCTTGATTGTCATCTGCTACAAAAGACAATCCTCCACCAAGGAACGGCAAATGGTGCAAAACGTTGAACTCATTGAAGGTGATCCAATACTTCACTTTGTCCTTAAAGTACTGAAAGACAGCTTCTGCGTAACGCTCAAAGAGTTCGATCATCTTGCGGCTTTTCCAAGCTCCATATTTTTCGTATAGATTCAACGGAAGGTCAAAATGACTCAAGGTCACAATCGGTTCGATATCTTTTTCTAATACGTCATCGATGATTGCTTCATAATATTTCAATCCCTCTTCACTCGGCTGCAACTCTTCACCATTTGGAAAGATACGTGCCCAAGAGATCGAAATTCTGTAGGCATTAAAGCCCATTGATTGAATCAAATTCAGCTCTTCTGTATAATCTCTCTGACCTGCTGAAGCAAATCTCCCTAGGATATCATAGGATCCTAAAGGTATATTTTTGTAGTCAACTGTTCCATTCAAAACTTCTATCCGAGATTGGTCAACTGGTAGTACATCTGTAGTACCCAAACCTTTGTTACTATTTGACATCATATTTCTAATCATAGTGACTCCTTTTGATTTTTATTATTTCTATTTAATGATTGCAAGTTCTGTTTAGAAGGATTTCTCATCTTCCCTTTTTTGAGTAATAGCAGCCAAACCAGACAATTCACTTGCAACATTTCTTAAGTCACGTGCTAGGGGCTGCGAACCTGGTCTGAGTAGGTGATAGAGTTGGCGTTCCGTCATCCTTAAATTTGTTCCATTTGATTCTGAATAGTGAGACAGATGTTTCAGAGAGTCTTGCAAATCTACATTCTTTATTGATTCCTCTCTATTTTCAAGCTCCTGTTGCTCCTCAGCAATATGTGCTTGAGATGATTCTTCTTCAAAAATTTCAGGTGTCATCACTTCTTGCACTTTTTGCTGGTGAGTTAGAGGGCTCATATCCAGTTCAGAGAGGCTCTTATACAGACGTTCCGAAGCATGCAAGTCATGCGCGAATACTTCTGTCTCCGCTACACTCTGTCTGTAGGAACCAAATTCTGATTCTAACATACTATAGGATTGAGATAAGGATGCTTTCCTAAAACTCACCGAATCAGCTACACTCTGACTTTGACTTAAAGATTCAGATATTTGTTGACTTTGACTTAAGGATTCGGACTCACTGAGATAGAGGATTTTGCTCAAACTTAACGACTCGGACTCAGAAAGTAGATGAGAAATCATCTCACTCAAGGAAAGAGATTCAGAAATCGATTCCCATTCACTCTGGCTCAAGCTATAGTACTCGGACTCGGAGACACTCTGACTCGCTTGTTCTGATTCGGAAGAGCTCCACCACTCTGATTCTGAGTAACTTTGGGATTCGGAAATCGATTCCCATTCACTCTGGCTCAGGCTATAGAACTCAGACTCTGAAACACTCTGACTCGCTTGCTCTGATTCGGAAGAACTCCACCACTCTGATTCTGAGTGACTTTGAGATTCAGAAATCGATTCCCATTCACTCTGACTCAAGCTATAAAACTCTGACTCGGAGACACTCTGACTCGCTTGCTCTGATTCGGAGTAGCTCCACCACTCTGATTCTGAGTGACTTTGAGATTCAGAAATCGATTCCCACTCACTCTGGCTTAGGCTATAGAACTCGGACTCAGAGACGCTCTGACTGGCTTTCTCTGATTCGGAGTAGCT
This sequence comes from Streptococcus oralis, assembly GCF_001578705.1. Lineage (GTDB taxonomy): Bacteria > Bacillota > Bacilli > Lactobacillales > Streptococcaceae > Streptococcus > Streptococcus oralis_J. The sequence goes on from NZ_KQ969040.1 coordinate 12,883, forward strand.
CCACCACTCTGATTCTGAGTTGCTTTGGGATTCGGATATGGATTCCCATTCACTCTGGCTCAGGCTATAGAACTCAGACTCGGAAACACTCTGACTCGCTTGTTCCGATTCGGAAGAACTCCACCACTCTTGCTCTGAGTAACTTTGAGATTCGGAAACCAATTCCCACTCGCTCTGGCTCAGGCTATAAAACTCGGACTCGGAAACACTCTGACTGACTTGCTCTGATTCGGAAGAGCTCCACCACTCTGCTTCTGAGTGACTTTGAGATTCGGATAGCGATTCCCACTCACTCTGGCTCAAGCTATAGAACTCGGACTCGGAAACACTCTGACTGACTTGCTCTGATTCGGAAGAACTCCACCACTCTTGCTCTGAGTAACTTTGAGATTCCGAAACTGATTCCCACTCACTCTGGCTTAGGCTATAGAACTCAGACTCGGAAACACTTTGACTCGCTTGTTCCGATTCGGAAGAACTCCACCACTCTTGCTCTGAGTAACTTTGAGATTCGGATATCGATTCCCACTCACTCTGGCTCAAACTATAGAACTCGGACTCGGAAACACTCTGACTCGCTTGTTCCGATTCACTCAAGGAGAGGGACTCTGAGACACTAGGATTTTGATCATAAGAAAGGGACTCGGAGTATGCAATACTTTCACTCAAAGAGGATGCGTCCGTATCCTGACAAAGGGACTCTCCTGTCAAATGCTCAGAATTAGAGAGGCTATCAACCAAGGAAAGGGACTCAAATTCAGATTCTGAAGAAGAGACCGCTAATGAGTAGTTCTCAGACATGGACTCTCGAAGTGAGAATCCTTTTGCTGATATACTCTGGCTAAACGACTCACTGTACGAATCTGCGACAGAAAGGCTGAGGGAAGCTAAAGCGCTAGTTGACAAACTCTGACTAACATTCTTTATCAAGTCAGCTACCCCCAAACTGTTCCTTTCCTGAAAGTCTTCTAAGGCTTCCATGACAGAAACTGACTCTGTTGGTAACTCAAGTTCTTCACTAGCACTCAGAATAATTTCCTTTTGCTCTTTGAGTTTTCGACTAACGGGCTTTGATTTAGTTGCGTCTAGGCTACGGTAATCACTATCTTCCTTACCTTTTTGCTTAAACTTTGATATCAAACGTTTAAATCCCTTTAGCTCTTTGTTATTATTTTTACTCATAATATGATTTTCTCCAAAAATACAGTTATATCATCATTATAAAGCCTACAACAGAATCTGTCAAAGTATTAGCCAAAGAAAACTTCTAACTTCCCAGAAGGCTTAATATTAATGTAACTCAATGCCATATTTTTTATAATGTTTAGATTTATATCTGCATTCATTTCTTTGTATGATTTAAAAGCTTCTTTATGAAACTCAAAGACAGGATTTTTTTGGGCATACCCTTGACTAGACACCAAACCTTGAAATTGCTGTAAATAGTCAACCTGCTCAACCCAACAGTCATCTATAGCTCTCAAAACGACAGTTCTTTGAAATTGATTGAACAACTCTAAATCCTTGATTTTATCTTTTTTCTGCTGGTACTCTGAAATAAGGAGGTCGGATAAAAACTTTTTAACTTGCCGTAAATCCGTAACATCTAGATCCTCTGGAATATCCTCGCAGTAATAACTAATATTATCCAAAACAAAGCGAAACAGATCCGCCCGCTCTTTAAACGGTGTTTTACTTGTATAAATGTCCACTGCATCCGATAGAGTAGACAAGAAATAGGTCAAATCAAATTCTGGATGGGAGATGAGCTTATTACGCTTATTGTAGATAATCTGTCGCTGAATACGGATACTTTCATCATATCGTTCCGTTGAACGTCTGGAAGCCGCTGACGCGTTATCACTATTCTTCTGAGCTTCTTCAACCGCATATCTAATACGACGAGAGGTCAAATGAATCTTTTGTTTTTCCTCTGGTTTTGCAATTTCTTTATGATAGTACTCACTAATCCATTTGCTACCAGACTTGGAAATAAGATCATCCTCAAGAGAAATAAAGAATTTACTCAATCCTGGAGCGCCTTGTCGTCCGGCACGACCACGAAGCTGCAAATCCACTCGCTCACTGGACATTCTCTCCGTTCCAACAACAGCGAGTCCACCCAACTCAGCAACTCCTTCTTCCAAGATAATATCTGTTCCACGACCTGCCATTGATGTTGCTACTGTCACTGCAGAACGTCTACCAGCCAGTGCGATCATCTCAGCCTCTTTTGCTGCATTATGGGCGTTCAACACATTATGGGCGATTCCCTCTTGGAGTAAGAGCATAGAATAAATCTCAGACATTCCAACCGATCCTGTCGCAATTAAAACTGGCTGGCCTTTTTTATGTAATTTTTTGATATACTCCAATGAAGCATATAATTTTTGAGGAATCGTGAGATAGATTTCATCTGGATAATCAATTCGTAAATTGGGTTTTCGTGTAGGAACAACTACGACTCCCAAATCGTAAACGTCTCTGAACTCCTCCTCACAAACTTTACCAGTACCCGTCATTCCTGCTAATTTTGGAAACATTCTAAATAAATTTTGATAGGTAATAGAGGCCATCGAACGCGTTTCCAATGTGATTTTCACACGTTCTCTGGCTTCTAGTGCTTGGTGCAATCCTGATTGGAGTTTATTTCCTTCCAAGAGACGTCCTGTCGCCTCATCCATCAGTTTAACTTCGCCATTATCCACCGTGTACTGACGATCTTTTTCAAATAAGTGGTTAGCTCTCAAAGCTAGGTTAATTTGGCGAATGAGCTGGTAATTATCTGGATCATAGGCATTCTGAACGCGGAAATAAACCTCTGCTTCCTTTACTCCTTTTCTCGTCAACCATACAGACGTCCGAGTGGAGTCTAAATTAAAATCTTCCCCTTCTTTTAGAGTTTTCACAAACTCATCACACGAGAGAAAGAGGTTGGATTGAACCCGAGGAGAACCTGAAATGATTAGCGGCATCTGCGCACTATCTAGCAAGGCTGCATCTACTTCATCGACCAAACAAAAATAAAATTTTGGTAAAAACTTCTTTGATTGAGATGTCGCCAAGTTTTCTTCTAGGTAATCAAACCCTAACGCACTATGTGTTGTATAGACAATATCATTCTTATAGATTTGTTGTTTTTGAGGAATTTTAAGTTTTTTTGCCGGATCTTCCGAGACACCTACTCCAACTGTCATTCCTAAAAATCGAAAAACAGGTGCCATTTGCTTGGCATCACGCGCCGCCAAATATTCATTGGCCGTGACTAAGATCGTACTTTTTTCCGTCAAGGCATTTAGGTATAAAGGAAGGATAGCTGTCAAGGTTTTTCCTTCCCCTGTTCTCATTTCTGCAATCTGATTGTCTTGCATAACCAAGGCTCCTAAAACCTGAACATCATAAGGATATAATCCTAATATACGCTTGGCCGCCTCACGAATGGTTGCATACGCTTCTGGCAAAATGGACTGCAAGCTTTCTCCTCCAGAAAGGCGTTCTTTAAACCATTTTGTCTGAGCTTGCAGTTTCTCATTTGACATAGCTGCATAACTATCAGATAGTTTATTAACCTTCTCCAAAATCTTTTTGTAACGCATTAGTTTATAGGAGTTGGTCAAATTGAATCGTTTAGTTTTCATTCTTTCTCATCCACTCTTCAATTTTCTCCAAGTCAATCGCTTGAAGTAAAAATGACTTATCTAATAAATATTCAATGTTTGCTAGTTCACGTGGTCTAGTCTTCAAGTCCGCATATTCCTTAACTTTTGTCGGATTAAATTGCTGTAGCAATAATTCTTTAAAAATAGGCGGATTTACTCGAGTACGGTAACGTTCCAGCAAGCGTTGATAGTCTAGTTCGCTTAAAAACTCATCCGTCACAAGAGCGTATGAATTTCCAAATTGTTTGGAGTAATGCAAGGCCGCAATATTAGAAATCGCTCCATAACCAACAAAAGCCACTTTTTCAAAAAGATGCTCTTGCGCTAATTCTTCAATCGTTTCAAGCAAGGTTTCGTAAAAACGTTCCTCCATGTATAAGAGCGCTTCTCTATAAGACGAATTAACAATCAATACATTTGAGAAATGTTCACGAACACGTTCTGGAATAAAGCCTGTTCGATTGAGTTCAGGTTCAGTAAAGCAAACATACATCGTTTCTTTCTCGGAATCCTGATGAAGCAAATCAGATATCCAGTAGCGATCCACTGTATAATCCGCCAACTGCTCCTCAGCAACATAAATCCCTTCAAACAGGAAGCGATGACAACCCGAGCTGACTAACTGCACCTTATAATATTGTGTATTATCTGGAACGCATACGCTGACTCTCTCTCCCTGCTTAATGATTTGATTCGAAATTTCTTCATCTCGAGCATCCATAAATTCAACCTTTAAGTATGTTGAATTTTCTGGGATGGTTTCTATATGACTGCCAAAAATATAGTTTTGCCCACGTTTCAATTCAGGAAGCTGACTCGTATTGCGTAAGGCCTGATAGTTTGCCCGTGAATGCCATTCATGAATAACTGTACCCGAAGGCATGAACTGGTTTTCATACAAAACATGACCACCATCTAACAGTTTGACAGATGAACCGTATAGATACTGAGATACGCTTTGGATATCCCAATAAGCAAAATAGACTTCTTCCTTGTATCTCACGATTTAAACTCCCTTTCAAAACTATTCATTAATAGCGTTTTATATTGATTAAAGAACCATTCGACAATACCTTGTGTATCGTCGTTGTGTCGTCCAGTCAATCCCTTACTGATAACGCTGACGCGGTAATCTCGCTGTCCTAACTCATCCAGCATATCGGGATAGGCCGACATATCATAGTCATCTTGATACATAAAGGAGATAATGAATTTTGTTCTTGAGAAATCAGCTGACTCAAAAGCCGTCCAGAAACGTTCGTTAAGCTGAGCTGTAGCTTCACTTGATAATTCTCCTATTGTGCGGTACACCAAATCCAGTGACGTTGGAAATCCTCCCGGACGAATAGTTGACTCATTTTCTGCCATATCTCCTAAGTTGACAAGAGGTTTTCCGACAATGACGGCGTGAGGCTCCAACTTAGAACTATAGTAAAGAGCACCAAAAGTCCCCATTGACAAACCTGACAAGGTCAGTTGTTCCTTCGTAAAACCAAGTTCATCTAAGCAGTTATGAACCACTTGGAGAAGTTTTTGTTCCAGCTCCTCCGATCCAAGATAGAATGCGCCCCCCTCTGAACGCGGATCCCCTACTAGTAAGAATGGCGATCCCAAATTATTCATCATCCAGTACCCTTCAAATCCCTCTGCAGGACGGTACCCTGAAAAATAGATGTTCAACGGTGGTTTCAAATCTCCTGGATGGAAGAAATAAATCAGTTCTTCTCTATTTTTATCGCTAATTCGTTTTCCTCCGACTAACAAGTCTCCATAGCCTAGATGGGAGTCTCGATAGTGGCAGGGACCAAGTTTTACAATTCCTTGTCCCTTTGCTTGAATACTGATACTCAAATAATACGAATCATTTACATCTAACGTCAGAGACCGATCAAAGCTCGTTTCATCATAAATCCATTCTTGCATGGGAGAATTTCCAGCTGGAAAACCTTTGACAACGTAGCGGATCGAACAACCTTCTGAAACTCTGAACTCAGGCCACAGATCTAAGGGCATCTCCCCACTCAGAAAAACATTATGTTGATAGGTCGCAATAGTCTGATAATCCTCGCCGTATCGGCCACACAAACGAAGGTAGTTTGTCCCTTCATAACTGATTTGACCCTCAAAAGATGGTGCAGCGACTAGATGATTAACACTTAGTTTCGTTCCATTTTGCTTGGAGAAAAAACCACGTGAAAATATATGTAGCATCTGCTCTGGATTTTCAAAATTTGTTTTCACAGCTTTTTTGCGCAAAAGAAATCGTTCCAGCGTTTTTGTAGTGATTTGACAACGCTCATGATAGAACAGACGGTAAACCTGAATTTTCTGATCCAAGATAGTGACATACTCTAAATATTCAGCAGTATCTACTAACACGACATCAAACGGTTTGTCTACTTTTTTCTTCTTTTTTTTCCCGTTTTCCGCCTCAACTTCTCTATTTAAGATCCCGATATCTTCTGGCAATAAAGAGACGATGTCTTCTGGTTTGACAAATGTCCATTTTATATTACTAGGAATTTCATATTGCTCCTGCCAATTTTCATCAGCAATTTGCAAAACACTAATTTTTTTCATTTCCCTTTAATTCCTTTATGGTATTTTTCCACATATCGACAATCTCACCCCTTGTATACTGTTCAATCTTCTTGACTGAGTGAACTAGAGATTGATTCCAATGTTCTAAGTTTGTGAGGTAGTATAAGAGTGCCTCTTCGAAATCTGAAATATCATCTAGAATCCAACCATTTTCTCCATGCTTCACATAAGAGGAACTATACAAGTTAACCTGAGGGATCCCTCCACTAATGCCAGCGATTTGAGTCAACACATCAGCTGGAGTTCCCAAATCTAGTATAATACGAACGTACTTCAGAACTTTAATCAAATCGCTGTCGCTATGAATGGTCTCAATATCAATCCGTTCGCGAACAATCTCCTCTTCATCATCAAGAACTCGGTTTTCACCTCTCGCTCTCTTCTCTTTATCAACAAAAATCAATTCTTGTTCATATTCTGGCTTAAGAGATCGATAGCTTTCTAGTACCTGTTTTATATAGGCCTCTCGACCAAAATCCTGACTTTGTGTTCCAACCAGCAAGTCAATCCATTCATTTTTCAACATCATTTCAAACAAAGTCGTAAACACATATTGAATTTGATCTGCTGGTAGATTGTCGTAATTGACGTAAACAATTAACTCTTTTTTTCTTTGACTATGTCCTAGGTTTAGATGAGTATCATAAGGCGGAATCTCATAAAATCCTGGCAACTGTTCTAGATCAACATTAGCTGCTATCGTTTCAATTTTATTTAAACTATCAACAACGAAGAACGGCGTGTCTGTCAAATCAGTTAGCAGCTGCTCCTGGTTTGTAATTGGATAGCGATCTCCAAAAAAAGACAAGATAACATGATGGTTTTCCTTAATCTTTTGGAAAAAGTGATTGTGCTGCACATCTGACGAAATCACAATCGTATCATCCTTGGTTAGCGCAGAAGTTAGATACTGATCTAGTTTTTCATTGATCAATTCTTCGATATCTCGGTAAACTTCTTTTGCAAATGTAGCCTGCGCCTCAGGGTTGATAAGTACTTGATGATTTTCTGTGCCCAAAAATTCCCTAAACTGCCATGTACCTTGTAAATTTAAATAATCTTGGTAGTAAGGTTGATCATTTTCAAAATAGATGATGCTTGAAACAAATCCACGATCATCAAAAATCAACTGATGATTTGTCTGTCCACCCTCAAAATAAGTAATATCAAAGAAATTACCTGTTTGTGAAAAGTTAATTTTAGCATAGTGTTCTTGATTTAAATATACCTCAATCATAAAAGGAGTATAGAAGAATTCTACTCCTTGAGGCCATTTAATATCTTCCAGACGAATTTTACGTACAGATACATCCGTCAGACCTTGTATGGTATCAAATAGATTCCATACAGTTTCTGGCAATATTCTTTGCTGATAAAGAAAGGTTCGAATATGTGGTGAATAGTTCAAAATCAGAGTGGTATTTGCCTCTCCTGATTGCTGAAACATCCGCAGCAAATTCACCGCATCATCAAACATCATATTTTTAGACACGTAATAGAAAGGCAGGGTGGTAGAATACCATTTCCGATCTTGTCTATACCAAGATGGTACAAAGTAAAACATATCCCTCTATTCTCCTTTAAATTCTAATTCTTTGTGGTAGTAAGTCCCAATTCTCAAGATACGTATTTCTTCATGCAAAGGCAAAAGCATACTGACTAAAATGATCAATGTACTTGGTATAGTCAAAAGCAAATTTGGAAGAGGTAGGAAGAAATTAATGAAATAGGGTAAACCAATAAAAACGATCAGGTAGAGTGCTCCTACGTTAGACTGTAAGGAAATGTAATGTTTCAAAACTTTTAAAGTTGCTTTCCCAGGCTGGATATAATCTAGGTATTCTCCTTGACGTTGTAAACGTTTCGCTGTTTCTTCTGGTTCTAAGTTGATATAGGCAAATAAAATTGCAAGAAGATAGATAGCAAGCAGGTAAAAGGCTAAACTTAGGGGTTTTGTAAAGTCAAATAAACTACCAAAATTTTTTGTAAAACCATGTCCAAACCAGTCTAATACCAACTGAAGCAACATAATAACACTCGAGGCATACATAATAGGCATCCCCCCAGAAGGAAGAAATTTGATAGGGAGGTAAGATTTGCCATAGTAACGACTACTTAACATGACTCGATTTAGAGGCAAACGAATTTCAGCTCTCTCGCAGACCACGGCAATATAGCCCAAGAGCAAAAATGAGATCGCCGCACCCACTAGAAATGCTAGTCCTTCTTTAGACAAAACAGATTGTCCTATCAATACCACCAATTGGTTAGCAAATTGTAGCAGAATTCCTGAAATAATAATAATTGTCTGCCCGCCTACTCCCTTGCTAACATTCAAACCAGCCAACCAGATAATAACAAAGCTTCCTGCTACAACAGTTGCTAGTACAGCCATATTATAAATCCAATCATCTACAAGAAGCAAAAAGCGTCCATTTTCCGAACGAGCTGTGTACATAACAGCTATCCCCTGTAACACGGAAAAAATCAAAGTTAGAATTTTTTGCACAAAATCCGCTTTTTTCAATGACCAGGACTGGATATTCCAACTTTTATTCAAGTTGATGACTTGCCAGACAATCATCGTCGTAATCCATGGACCTAATCCCAGAGAAAACATGGAAATCTGAGAGACATCTACTCCTGCCAAGGAATACAAATAGGCCAAGGGATTTTGCTCAGTTATTTGCGAAAAACCTGTATTGCCATTGTATCCTGGAAGTAAAATATGGCGACCAAGTAAATAGATCGCAATGATCAAAATTGTAAAAATTGCTCTTCGGAAAAAAATACTTGTTCGTTTCTGTTTCTTAAGACCGAAATGTTTCATCTGTCATCCTTTATTCTTTATATTTAGCAAGTCTTGCGATCATTTTCTAGCAATGTTCATGCACCATCGTAACAGCAAGACAACTCAAGAAAACAGGCTCATCCCACTGATAATCAAGATAGGATTAACTGGCTTACCATGATATTTCACCTACGAAATACAGGAGCACCTCATGAGTGTAAATCTACTTGGAGCTTCTCTTCTATCCTTGAATATTTTCATGTGAGAACACCTGTTCTTCCATTTTTTCTATTTGAACATTATCAAATGCATAAACGGATTTACTTAATCCTTAAAATTTTTATAAGTATATCAACTCTGTCACCATGATTGACATCTAAAAAACCATTCCCATACCAAATCTCTGAAAGGTAAGGAATCTTACGCTTTCTCATCTGATCGTAGTCCTTCGAAAGTTGAATGGATTTTATCCGATTTTTCTCATTAAAAAATCATTTATAAAAATTTCCAGTGCCTACTATTGTAGCATATTTATCAATTATTTTCAAACACGACCTCTCTTTTTATAAGTGTGAAGAGCACTTTATGAATTTTGAACAAAATCCATTTGGAATAGGAGTGACTATTCTAAACATTTGTTTACTATTACAACTCAGACGAAAAAGACCAGAGCGTCACTCTGGCCTTTTCCTGTTCAGTTTAGCTTGTAACTAAACTTAGTCTTCTTTTTTGCGAGTAGTAGCTGCAAGACCTGCACCTAAGCCCAAGAGAGCCAATCCTGCTGCTAAAGCTGACACCTGAGACTCACTTCCTGTATTTGGAAGGTGACCTTTTTCAGTTTGTGTCACTTTTTCTTCTTGAGATTGTGCTCCTGTTTGAGCCAATTGGTGCGCATCTGGATTGACAGGAATTTGTGGATTTGGTCCTTCTTGTGCTACAGCAGTTCCCACTTCCACGATACGATCTTGTGCTGCTACCTTATCAAAGGTTTCCTTTAGAGTGCGTTTCCCATTATCCACTTCGATGAGATGAACACGTACACCTTTTTGGCCTTCTTGGATCACACGAGTTTGCCCTACTGGAAGTTTATCGTTCTTACGTTCTTGAACTTGGAAATCAACTTCCTCTTCTTCCACTAGGAGCTCTGGCTTGTGATGAACCAAATCTTTGACACCATCAAGCGGTTGAGCCGTACCACGTTTAGTTCCTACTTCCACGATACGATCTTGCGCAACTATCTTATCAAAGGTTTCTTTCGATGTACGCTTACCGTTTTCGACTTCTACTAGGTGGACACGAACACCTTTTTGACCTTCTTGAAGAACACGACTTTCACCCACATAAAGTTTGTCAGTCTTACGTTCTTGAACTTTGAAATCAATTGCCTCTTCTTCAACTAGAAGTTCTGGTTTTTCATGAACCAAATCTTTGACACCATCAAGCGGTTGAGCCGTACCACGTTTAGTTCCAACGAGAAGAACCCGGTTAACAGGAGCCTGAAGCACTTCACGGAGTTTCTCTTCACGAGTTCCGTCTGGACTAACAGATGTAAGAATGCGTTCCTTACCAACTTGTCCTTCTTGTTCTACACGACTTTCACCTACATATAGACTTGGATCTTCTTTTTGAACAGTCTGGAAGGCAAGTTCCTTTTCGACAACCTCAAGACTTGGATTCTCTTCTTGAATAGCAGGGGCTGTTTTCTCAGAAACTGGTTTTTCCTTAACTAGTTGGATACGGTATTCCTTGACCTGTTTTCCACTTTCTGAAACGAGGCGAACAAGTACTGGAAGGCTATCATCGCCACTATCTACAACTGTTGAAGCTACTTGATTGCTTTCTTGAACGGTCACTTTTGGACGTTGACCTTTATAGGTTACTTGATAGTTTTGACGGTTTTCAGCGAAATCAGGAAGGTCTTTTCCATCTACAAGAATCTTCGATTGAGTGCTTTCTTGAGGCAATTCGCTTGGTGCAAGGAAGGTCATCTCAATCATTGCAACACCGCTCTTGTCTGCTTTACGCTCCATACGCCATCTCATGGCTTTGGCTTTCACAGCTTTAAATGTTACGTTAATTTCATCTCCAGCTTCAATGTCTTTATCCGCACGATAAGGAACAGCTTCCCAGTTATCTGGATTGTTGAATGGATGGCCTGATTCGTAGGCTTGGTAGTTTGAATAGTAGGTAGGCACTTCAAAGTCTGGACCAATATAGCGTTCCAAAACGAGTTTAGATGGTGCATCCGTACCACTATCTGCAAAGAAATGAAGTTTGGCTTGCGCAACAGTCCGTTCGATAATCTTGCCATTTTCACGGAAGATTACACCTGCTGATACTTCTGGATTAGAAGATGGTGTTGGAGACCAGTTTGTCCAACGACGATTTTCATTGTGGTCTCCATCATTGATATAGTCTACACGGTCATGTGAACTTGGATCAGTATCATTGGTTGCAGAAGCAAAGGCTTGGTTACTGTTTTCATCATAGTTAGGGTTGTTTGAGAGAGCCTCACCAAGTTTGTCCGTCACTCGTACAGCGAACTCAGCAACAAGGTCACTACCAAGGACACGGCCTCGAACAGTAAATTGACCTGCTTTTGTCAGATTTTCCGCTGGAACTTCTTCCCATTCAACTGCCAAGTCTTTTGTTTCGTAACCGTCTTTACCTGTGAAGTAAACAGGAACCTTAGCTGGCAATTCAAGTGGTTGCCCTAGTTGCAACAAGCGAGCTTGTTTAACCGCAGCAACTGGTTTACGAGAGAGCAAGTCTTTATCCTTAGTGAAGTGCAGACGATATTCTCCTAAGATGTCGCCATTTTCAGCCTTAGCGATAACACGAACTGGCTCACCTTCACGAACGCTTGGAACGACCGTCGCAAGACCATTGTTGCTAACACTTGCCGTTACTGCAGGAACTTTTCCACCTGCAGACTCAAGGTAGTAGTCTGTCAAATCAGGGTTGAAGTTTGTTAAGTCTTTACCGTCAACTTTGATTCTTGTTTGTCCTTGTTTGGCTGCTGCGACTTGTTTCGCAAAGATTTGTACTTCTGTGATAGATGTTCCTTTCTTGCTATCAAGTCGAACCATACGAATACGGACAGCATAGGTTTCAACTTTGTCAAAGCTGAAATGATTCATTTCTCCAGCCTTGAGTTGAGCTGGGGCTTTTAGATTGGTAACTGGTTTCCAGTTGGCTGGATCGTTAAATACATGGTTTTCCTCACCTACAAAGCTAGGGTTTTTAGGTGCTGTTGGAACAGTCTTACCAACATAATACTCGATCACATAAGACTTCGGCGCACCAACTCCATGGTCTTCGTGGAATCCGACACTTAGATTATCAACAGAACGTTTGCTCAAGATACCTGAATCTCCAAACAGAACACCAACTGAAGCTTCTGGATTACTACGATTCCAGTTTGTCCAACGGTTAGCTGGGCGATCATTAAAGGAAATCAATTTATCGTTGACATTTGAAACTGGGTCGCTTGGATTTGAGTCTGAAGCAAAGGCCAGTGGCAATTCTGAACCTGTCCATTGGTCAGAAATGTTTGCCCCCTGCTCAGTTTGAGCAGACACACGAACATGAAGTTTGGTAGTTAATTGCGTACCTTCTAGGCGACCAGTGACGGTAAAGACACCTTCCTTAGCGTATTGGTCTGATTGAATCGCATCCCAAGTAACCTTAGCTGATGAAACGTGACCATTTGAATCGTAGGTACGAACACTTTCTGGTAATTGCGGCGCTTCTGCGATTGGAGTCGTCACACTGACTTCTTCAACTGAAACGATGCCTTCTACAGAGACTTTGGCACGCGCTTCAAGGTCAAGGCCTTCAACTTTACCTAGCACTTCAAAGGTTTGATAGTGATCGAGTTTTTCTTTTGGAATAGCTTCCCATGTGACTTTGTGAGCTTTAGGGAAACCTTTGTCATACTCAACTGTTACTGTTGATGGAAGAGTAGGTTCTTGATGCAAGTCTGTTACTACGTTTACTGGACGGATAGATTGGGCTACTTTTTTCTCAGTGTTGGCCTGAATCGTGAGATTGATTTGACCTGTAGCCCCCTCATATTCTGCTTTGAGAGTGACTGTTCCTGGCTTATGCAACTCAAGCATTCCTTTACGAACTGCGACTTCCCCTTCACCACTTGTAGAGAAGGTTACTTTATCAGCTGGTAATACAGCCTGCGTTCCATCTTGATAGTGAGCGAGAACAGACAATTTCACTGTTTGGTCTTCTTTTAGAGCATCAGCTTTCTCCACTTGTAGGCTCAAATGGTCAATTTTTGGTGCTTCTTCAAGGAATTGAATCGCATAGGTTTGAAGCGGACCACCATCTTTTGGTTGAACAAAGATGCTTGCACGCATACCGTTTGCTGTACTTGCTTGAAGAACTGTAACAGTTGCATTTTCAGCACTTGCTGTGACTTCTGGCAATTGTGCACCATAAGCAAGAGTGCGGTATTGCATTGGATGTTGACTAGTGAGGCCTGTAACGGCTTCACCACCAACACTTACAGTTGGCACTACAGGTGCTGCAGGATTGCCTTCTTCTACCACAAGGGTAGCATGAACGGTTTCGCCTCCTAGTTGGCCAGTCATTTGAATACGTGATCCTGCAACTGAAAGTTTGGCTTTATCTGCTTCCGCAATCTCCCACTTATCCACTTCGTATTCTTGAACGCTTCCATCTGTTACAGCGATAGAAACGTATTTATCAACAGCATTCAAATCTGTTCCTGGAGCAACACGTTTAACAGTTGGTAGTTCTTTGGCAATTGCTAGAATCTCGACACGTGCCTCTACCTCACGTCCGTCTGCCATGCCTTTAACTGTCACAACTCCAGCTTGGCTCACATCAACAGAAGACCATGTTACTGGACGTTTTTCACGACTGCCATCACTGTAGATAAAACCGACTGTCTTCGGCATTTTTGGCTCTTTCTCAATAACAGTACGTACTTTTGGTACTTCTGTCCCGAGAACAGTCTTTTCTTGGTCTTCTTTTTTACCAGTAAAGACAGTTACTTGACCAGATTTCAAGAGATCAGAGTGGGCAGTAAGGGTGAATTTGCCTGCTTGCTCAGTTGATTTGACAATGGCAACCCCTTTACCGTTAAAGGCTCTGCGAATCCAAGAACCATCTGGTTGTGCCTTATAGCGTTCACGGCTGGCTTGTTCCCCATTATCGACACCGACCAGTTGACCTTGTCCATGCAATTGGAAACGAACCAAATTATTGGCAGTTGGTACCACATTTCCTTCACTATCTACGATTTCGTAGTAGATGTAGGTTAAGTCTTTTCCATCTGCTGCGATTGCGTGTTCTTCCTTGACGAGACGAACTCCTGCTGGTTGGCCTGCAGTGGTAATCTTGTCACGAGCAATTTCTTTTCCAGCTTCATCGCGAGCTACAGCTTCCAAAGTACCTGGTTGGTAAGCAACCTTCCACTCAAGATAGAGTTCCTTAGCATTGGCACCCTCTTGGTAGGTACGGCCATCACTAGTTTGTTTTTTGTTGAACTTTTTAACACCGAGAGATTGACCGTTCAAGAACAATTCAACGCTTGTAGCGTTTGAGTACGCACGAACTGGGATTTTTCCGTCTGAATCTTCAACCTTCGATGCCAATTCTCTATTTTCCCAGTTCCAATGAGGAAGGAGGTGAACCATTGGTTTCTTCTTAGCAGAAACCCATTGGCTTTGGTAGAGATAAAAGTCATGTTTTGGAATACCGGCTGTATCTACGATACCAAAGTAAGAGCTCTTAACGGGAGTTTGGTTTTGGTTGTGCCATGGTGTAGGTTCACCGATATAGTCCGTACCTGTCCAGATAAACTGTCCAGCATAGCCAGCGTTGTCACGGTCAAAAGTCCATGAATCTGTCGCCGTTTTACCCCAGCCAACTCGGTCATTACCATAGTCAGACTGTTCGTAATGACGTTCAGGTCCGTTACTATGTTTCAATTCACTTTCAGGACGATAATAGCTACCACGTGTACGGGTTGCTGAAGATGTTTCTGAACCGTAAATCAACCATTTTGGATGTTTCGCACGAAGTTTCTTGTAGTTATCTTCTGAGTAGTTGAAACCAACTGCATCCAGTTCATTAGCAATTTTCTCATGATCACCGCTACCATCACCAAAGCGGAACTTATCTGCTCCCATGGTAACATAACGTGTAGTATCAACATCTTTAATCACTTTTACTAAGCGTTTAACCGTTGCAAGAGAGTGAGCATTACCGTTAGCTTCACCGATTTCATTCCCTATAGACCACATGAAGACAGCTGGGTTATTTTTGTCTCTTTCGACCATGGTACGAAGATCGTAGTCAGACCATTTTTCACCTTTTCTAGCTTCTGGGTGAGTGGCATCTTTTTCAAAGAAACGTCCGTAGTCATAAGGTTTCTTGCCATTATACCAAGTATCAAAGGCTTCTTCCTGAACGAGCAAACCAAGTTCTGCTGCGATTTGCAAGGTCTGTGGACTTGCAGGGTTATGAGTTGTACGGATGGCATTAACGCCCATCTCCTTCATTTGTTTGAGACGACGGTATTCTGCCTTATAGTTTTCTTCTGCTCCAAGTGCTCCGTGGTCATGGTGCAAGGAAACACCATGGAATTTAATGCGTTCACCATTCAAAGAGAAACCTTCATTTGGAGTCCAGTGATAGTAACGGTAACCAAACAAATCCTTCTTAGCATCAACCAATTGACCGTCACGGTAAACACGCGTAACCAGTTCATACAAGGCAGGTTTGTCATTTAAAACTGTCCAGAGTTTTGGTTGTTCAACTTCTAAAATCGCATCAAGGCTTGTTGATTCATGTGCTTTCAAGGTACGACTTGCTGTACGAACCACGCCTGTTACAGCCTGACCACCACGTTCAACGATTTGATATTCTGCCACAAGTTCATGGTCTTTATCATCTGTATTGACGATTTTGCTGGCTACATGAGTTTCAACCTTGCCGTGTTGCTGTTCTTCAAGTTTTGGCGTTAGGATGGTTGTCCCATTTTTCTCAACATGAACCTTATCTGTCACTTGTAAGGTCACATCACGGTAGATACCACTACCTGAGTACCAACGGCTACTTGGCTGTTTGTTGACTGCATGGACAGCAATTACATTCTCACGACCATCTTTGTGAAGATATTTGGTGATATCGTATGAGAACTGATTATAACCATTTGGATAATGCCCCACTAACTGGCCATTGACATAGACTTGAGAGTCCATATAGACACCATCAAAGGTGACACGAACATTTTTCTTGAGATCTTTTTCATCAAGTTTAAAGGTCTTGCGATACCAAGCTTCACCACCATTGAGCTGTCCCCCCTCGTTTTGGGCAGGTGACTGATGGTCAAAATCGTTAAAGATACTCCAGTCGTGTGGGAGATCCAATTTTTGCCATGTTGATATATCGGCATCTGATTTCACAGCTTCTTTGGGGTTTGCGTTGAGCTTAAAGTGCCAATTTTGATTAAAATTCACTTTTCTATCTTCAATCATTTGATTCACTTCTTCATTTGTCGCAGCTTTCAACTCTTCCTTGACAGGCTTTTCTTGACTTGAAGCTTGAGATTCTACCTTTCGAGCAGTTTCTTCAGGTTTTAGAGATGCTTTCTCCTCTTTTGAAGCTACAGGTTCATCTTCTTTCACCTCTGGTTTGCTTGCTTCAATTGGTGCAGCTTGACTTTGGTCAATACTTGCAGCATCCTTGTGCTCTGCTACAGCTTGATTTTCTTTTTCCTCCACTGCCGGACTTTCCACAGTGTGAGTAATAGGAGTTTCATCCGCGAAAACTGGTGATTCTCCAACGACACTTCCTCCAAATAGAACCGCACAGGTTCCAATCATGACAGAGCAAGCGCCTACAGCAAACTTACGAATACTGTAGACTCTTTTACGATTCCAATGGCCTTTTTTCATAAAATCCTCCTTTAGTAACCGCTTCCATTTCTTTGTAAGCGTATTACTTTTTCATAGCCTTTTACCCTTATTTTATAAAATAATATAGGAAATTTCAATAACCTAAACACAAAAAATCATATTTTTGATTGTTTTTTCTAAAATTTGTAGAAGATTCAAAAAATGTGAATGTAGATTTAGAACAGAAACAAACAACTTTTTTACACTCAATAAAATATGATAAAAAAGTTCCCTTTCTAAGGAACTTCTTCTATTTATAATTTAATATTTCCCCTGCCAACTTATCAGCTAGCTTGGGAAAGAGAGTATAAAATATGTGAGCTATATTGAGCAAAAAAGGAAGATTGAGTTCTCGTTTATTTTTTCCTATGGTTTTGACAATCTTTTTAGCAACCACATCTGGTTCTAAGAGAAATCGGTCAACAGACTTGAGGTAGCTTCCATCTGGGTCTGCCTGGTCAAAAAATCCTGTACGGATAGGACCTGGATTAACAGTCGTCACATAGATACCATAGGGCATGAGTTCAAGGCGTAGCGCATTTGAAAAACCAATAGCCGCAAACTTGGTTGCTGAGTAAAGACTGGACTTACCAGTAGCTATCAAGCCTGCCATGCTGACGATATTGATGATATGTCCTTTTCGGCTCTTCTTCATATGACGAGCAATAAGACGAGACAGATTCATCAGAGCAAAGGTATTGACCTCGAACATCTGGTGAATATCTTGATTAGAAATCTTGTCAAATTCTTCAAAAATTCCGTAACCAGCATTGTTAATCAAGACATCAATCTTTCCATAACGAAGATAGAGGTCAGTTACTAACGTTTCTAGAGCTTGGTCATCAGTAATATCAATCTCAACTAATTCTGTGTGAGAATGATTTCCGTAGAGCTGAGCTAATTTTTCCTTATTTCTACCAAGCAGAATCAGTTGGTCATTTGGCAAGAGTTTGACCATTTCTTGGGCTAGACCACCACTGGCACCTGTAATGAGAATCGTAGACATACTTATCCTTTCTCAATCTTCTAGATTTCAACTTCTTCCAAGTCTTTGACTACATGGACATTTTCAAAAATACTAGTTGCATCTTTCTTGAGCTGACTGATATCTTTTGAGAGAAAGCGAGCACTGATATGATTGAGCAAGAGGCGCTTAGCACCGGCTTCTGCTGCCACTTGTGCTGCCTGCATATTGGTTGAGTGACCGTGATTGCGAGCAATTTTTTCATCTCCCTTGCCATAAGTCGACTCGTGAACCAAGACATCGGCATTGACAGCTAGACGTACACTGGCGTTGGTTTTTCGAGTATCACCCAAGATAGTGATAATCTTACCAGGACGAGGAGCTGAGATATAGTCAGCAGCCTTGATTTCAGTCCCATCTTCGAGAACAACATCCTTGCCGTTTTTGATTTTTCCAAAAAGAGGTCCAAACGGCACACCAGCAGCCTTAAGTTTTTCAGCATCCAAGGTACCTTCAAGATCCTTTTGCATGACCCGATAACCAACACAGAAAATAGTGTGGTCCAGTTCCTCTGCATACACAGTGAATTTATCGGTTTCAAGGATTTTTCCTAGAGAATTTTGGTCAAACTCATGGAAATGAATCTTAT
>NZ_KQ969040.1:31915-38799 GCF_001578705.1 Streptococcus oralis
ATAAGGCAGGCGAGAACCGGACACACGTAGACTGGCTAAGACGAAGGACTTGATGCCTTGAGGTCCATAAATTTCCAAATCTGTCTGCTCTTCATTGGCCTGAAAAGCACGGCTAGAGAGAAATCCTGGCAATCCAAAGATATGGTCTCCATGCAAGTGAGTGATAAAGATTTTGCTGACCTTACGGGGTCGAATTGTGGTTTCCAGAATGCGATTTTGCGTTCCTTCGCCACAGTCAAAGAGCCAGACTTCGTTAATCTCGTCCAAGAGTTTGAGGGCAAGACTTGAAACATTGCGGGCTTTAGAGGGCTGACCAGCCCCCGTTCCTAAAAATTGAATATCCATTCGATACTTTCTAATTAATCAATATATAACATGGCTGTGCGGTTTTCCGATCGGAAATAAGGCTTGCCAGAAAAAGCTCTAACTTCTTGCAGTAAATCCTCTTGACTATAGCCTTTGAGACGCTTGCGACCATCTGCCAAGATTTCTAAATCCGTTAAAGGAGTCAAACTCTCCACAGAGACGACTTTTTCCTCTCCAAGCTCCGTCATGTAAATCTTACCAGACTCCTCAAAAACCAGCTGATGGGGGAAAATCTGAGCAATTTCAAAGAGCAAATCTGATGTAATTTCTTCCGCTTGCTCAGAGAAAATCCGTCCAAAACCTTGACTCTCATAGCAAAAACCAAAAGACTTGCCAGATAAATTAAGACGAATAAAGGGCTTGTTTTCAAAGTTGAAACTTGGCTCAACATTGTAGAGATTTAGTTCCTGAGAAAGTTCTGCAAAGTAATCTGTCGCTGCTTGAGGGCTCTTTTTCTGGTAGAGCTCTGCAAAGTAAGCATTGACCACGCTAGGTGGAGGGGTGATGAGAGCCAACTGCTCCTGCTCTGTTTTGCCAGATAGAAGTTGATCCAGATAGACCTTATCCAGACTTGTATAGCCACCATACTTGAGAGCTAATGATTTCATATCAGTCATAAAATTCTTCTAATCTCCATTTGTTTTTCTTCGAAATGTAACCTGTGATGACTTCCCCGTCCTCTTGATAGTCGCGTTCTTCCAGAATCGCTACACTTTCTAAATCATGAATCTTGTAGGATTTCGAAAAAGGCACGCGCAGGGTAAAGGGTTCGAAAATATCCTTGATTTTCTCTAAAAATAAAGCCTGCAGCTGCTCACGACTATCCTTCGACTTGGCAGAAATCATTGCGTACGGTGTTTGGGTAGGCGTGAAATCCTCCACCAAATCCGCTTTATTATAAAGGGTCAAACGAGGGATATCCTCCATGTCCAAATCTTTCATGATAGACAGAACAGTTTTTTCATGTTCCTCATGATAAGGATTGCTGGCATCAATGACATGAACCAAGAGGTCTACATGCTTGCTTTCTTCCAAGGTGGACTTGAAACTAGACACCAACTCTGTCGGCAAATCTTGGATAAAGCCAACGGTATCTGTCAAAGTTACTTGGAGATTCCCCCCAAGATGGATACTCTTAGTCGTCGCATCCAGAGTTGCAAATAGCTCATCTGCTTCGTACTGGGTCTTACTGGTTAAGCTGTTCATGATAGTTGACTTCCCAGCATTGGTATAACCAATCAAACCAATCTTAAAGGTACTGGACTCCAAACGTTTTTCTCTAACTGTCGCCCGATTTTTCTCAACGACCTTGAGCTGACGCTCGATATCTGTGATTTGGTTGCGAACACTACGACGGTTCAGCTCCAGCTGGCTTTCACCAGGTCCACGGGAACCAATTCCTCCAGCCTGACGGCTGAGCATAATCCCCTGACCAACCAAGCGAGGCAAGAGATATTTGAGCTGGGCTAAATGGACTTGGAGCTTCCCTTCATGGCTTCGAGCCCGCATGGCAAAGATATCCAAAATCAACTGCATACGATCAATCACTTTTACCCCGAGAATTTCCTCCAAATTGACATTCTGCCTTGGTGTCAGACGGTTGTTGACGATGACAGTGCTAATTTCTTCCGCATCTACTATCAGTGCAATTTCTTCCAACTTACCTGAGCCAACAAAAGTCTTGGAATCATATTTTTCACGTTTTTGTCTGTAACTATCTACTACAACTGCCCCAGCTGTCTTGGCTAGACTGGCCAATTCTTCCATAGAGAGGTCAAAATTGTCCATGCCCTGCAATACCACACCGATGAGCAGGACTCGTTCCTCTTTTTTCTCCGTTTCAATCATTTAAAAACTCCTCAATCTGGCTTAGAATGCGGTCCTTCACGCCAGACTCACCTATCTGATAAAAGGTCACCTGCATGCGATTACGGAACCAGGTCAGCTGGCGCTTAGCAAAACGACGCGTCGCCTGTTTGAGACTCTCACTGGCTTCCTCAAGAGTTTGCTCTCTACGGAAATAAGGAAAAAGTTCCTTGTAGCCAATGCCTTTGGCAGCTTGAACATCTGGATAATGGTCAAAAAGCCACTTGGCCTCATCCAAAAGACCAGCCTCAAACATCAGATCTACTCGGTGGTTGATACGTTCATAAAGCTGACTGCGTTCGTCATCCAAGCAAATAATCAGAGGTTCATAAGGACTTTCCTGATTTTCCAAATCCTGACCAAAATGGACAATTTCCAAAGCACGCATGGCACGACGACGGTTGAACTGGGGAATTTCAAGGCCTGCTTGCTCAACGAGTTGGGCTAATTCCTCATCCGAATAAGGCTCCAAACTAGCCCGATAGGCTAAAATCTCCTCATGAGGTGTCTCCCCACCTAGATGGTAGCCTTCCAGCAAGCTCTGGACATAAAGCCCGGTTCCACCAGCAATAATGGCTAGCTTGCCACGGCTTTGAATATCCTCAATAGCTTTCTTAGCTTCTGAAACAAAATCAAAAGCCGAGTAAGACTCGGTCACCTCTCTGACATCAATCAAATGATGAGGAACAGCTGCTTGCTCCTCTGAGCTAGCCTTGGCTGTCCCAATATCCAACCCTCTGTATACTTGCTGACTGTCACCACTGACCACCTCTCCATCAAAGTGCTTAGCCACTTCGATAGCAAGAGCTGTCTTCCCAACAGCAGTCGGTCCAACAATCACAATTATTTTCGTTTTCATCTCTTTTCCTTGAAAAATTCCCATTTTTTCGTTACTATTATTATATCACAAAAAGGTCAGTCAGAAAAATGCTACCTCTTGAGGAGCCTGGCTGATCAGGAAGATAAAGGAGGAAGACTCATGGCTAAAGGATTCGCTAAAGGTCTTGTAACAGGTGTCGCAGGAACTGTCGCTGCCGTTGCAGGTGCAGTATATGCAATTAAAAAGAAAGTGATTGAGCCAGAAGAGCAAAAAGCAGCTTTCATCGAAGAAAACCGCAAAAAAGCAGCTCGCCGTCGCGTATCACATTAATAAAAAAGAAGTTGAGAAATCTCAACTTCTTTTTTATTTCTTAAATAGCCAAATCAAACTTCAGCTGTGGCTTGACTGGATCATAGTCAACCAACTCAAAGTCCTCCGCTTTGATATCAAAGAAATTGGTCCCATCAGGCACATTCAAGACCAAACGAGGTTGGCAGTTTGATGGTTCACGACGAAGCAATTCCTCTGCTTGTTCAAATTGATTATCATAGATATGAAGGTTATTGATAAAGTAGAAGAACTTCCCAACCTTCCATCCAAAATGCTTGGCAATCATCATCTGAAGAGCCACATACTGCATAGCATTGATGTGGTGGGCCACCAGCATATCATTCGAACGCTGGGTCAAGGTCGCATCCAGATAGATGTCCCCATCAACCCGACGGACATCAAACATGGTCTGAAAGGCGCATGGAAGAAGACCATCTGTCTCCTCAAAAGCTTGGTAATCCCAGAGCGAGATGATATTGCGGCGGTTCCAAGGGTTGGCTTCCAATTGTTTGAGAAGCTTATTGATGATATCGTGTTTCTTAACGACCGCCCCATAGCGTTCACCGATGGTTCCCGTATCTCCCACTTCCCAGTCATTCCAGTAGTGAACATTGTACTTGTCATTGAGCACCTCTAGGCTATTAGACTGATCTTGGTAAATCCAGAGTACTTCCTTGATGGCAGATTTGATTGCAATGGGACGCAAGGTTGTGATGGGAAATTCCCCCTTAGACAAATCATACTCCGCAAAGGCACCCGTTACGTACTTGGAGTTGGCAACAGTCCCATCCTTGTACTTGGGACGTGCTTGTTCAGAAAAGACACCGTCTTTGAGGATTCGTTCAATATTCTCTTTAAAAATCGTATCAGCTTTTGTCATTTACTCTCACCTCAACTTTTATTCTTAACTAGTATAGCATAAAAAGAGCTTTTCTACATACTCAGATAATCGATGGCCTTTTTATATTTTTCTAATCGTTCCAAATCCTTATCAGTGACAGAACTCAGTCTCGATAAATCCGAATTATGCTTCAAATCTGCTAATTTGACAACGCGTGCTAGGGGATTAGATTTCACATTTTCTAGATATGTTTGATAGTCTTGCCCCTTTTTCTTTGACAAAATCTGAACGGCAGTAACTACTGTTTCTAGTAAACCAGCTAGTAATAGTTCTTCAGCCGTAAAAGGACTGTCCTCAATGACATCATGTAGTAAAGCAACTGCTTTTTCTTCTTCAGTATCAACTTGGCTTGCTACATAGATTGGATGTTCTATATAATCTATCCCTGCCTTATCAAATTGCCCCCTATGAGCTTCCGTAGCGATAGACAATGCTAGTTCAAGCATGGGTTGTTTTGATGTATCCATCTAGCGGCTCCTTCCCAAAATTTAAACCTATTTCGTTTTATTCGATTTTTAAAAAAGAGCTTGATAAACACCAAGCTCTATTATCAATCTATCTTATTGCAATACAAGCGATGCTGCTCCGATTACTCCAGCGTCATTTCCTAGAGTTGCAAGAGCCAATTTTGTGGATGTGCGAACTTGTGGGAAGGTATTTTCGTCGTAGACTTTTTGAACACCTTGGAGAAGGAATTCTCCAGCTGCTGACACCCCACCACCGATAACGATAGTTGATGGGTTGAGGATTGATCCGATGTTAGCACATGCAATACCCAAGTAACGTGAAAAGTTACGGTAAACGATCAAGGCAAGGTCGTCTCCTTCTTTTGCAAGGTCAAAGACAGTTTTGGCTGTTACTTCTTCACCATCGTCAATCAAGCGTTTCAAGGCTGCATCGCCTTCATATTCATCAGCGTAACGACGAGTCAAGTTGACAATCCCTGTTGCTGAAGCAACTGTCTCAAGGCAACCTTTCTTACCGCAAGTACATGCAATTGGCTGGTCAAAGTCAACAGTGATGTGACCAAGCTCACCAGCAGCACCAGCAACACCGTGGAGCAATTTGCCTTCTGCCACAATACCGCCACCAACACCTGTACCAAGTGTCATAAAGACAACGTCCGGTTGGTTGTCACCAGCGCCCATCCAGCGCTCACCAAGAGCAGCTACGTTGGCATCATTATCGATGAAGAATGGAATACCCAAGGCTTTTTCAATCTTTTCTTTAATTGGTTGAAGGGTTTTCCAGTTCAAGTTGTAGGCACCGATAACAGTTCCTTTTTCACGATCAACCACACCAGGTGATCCCATTCCAATCCCTCGGAAATCCGTAGTCGATAATCCAAGCAAGTCCAAACGATGTTGAATAGACTCAATCATATCATCTACGATATGGCTTCCTTCATCCAAAATATTAGTCTTGATAGACCATTTTTCTTGGATTTCTCCCTCTTGAGTTAAAATTGCAAACTTGATAGATGTTCCACCAAGGTCAATCCCAATAATCTTTTGACTCATCGTCTTCTCCTTTTTAATTGAAAATGCTTACAGATATAGTATAACAAAATCGTCTCTTTTGTGCAAAGGTTTGCAGGCTACAAGCCAAAATTAAAACATCTCATTTGCTTCACTATTTGTAAAAATTAGTCACCTAAATGTTGAATTGCATAGTTTGCTTCTTCTTTTGTAAATTTTCCAACATAAGAAGAAGTTAGCCACTCATAAATCTCTGTCTTTGATAAATGGTTATTTTTTCGGTATTCTCTTGCTGTAATTAAGGCATTTGCTTTGTAATCTGCATTCAAGTGATCGATGGCATACTGCGCTGCTGAACTTGAAAAACCATTCCACGTTAATTGGTTATAGAGATCTTTTTTTGACATATGTAAAACCGAATTATAGCTTTTCGCTTTATTTAAAGCAGCATTGTACTGCTTCCCATCTAGTTTTGGTTGCCGCACACCATCGTAGTCTACATAGTGACGGCCACCATCTACCCATTTATCCCTAGCCATTTTACCATCTGATTCAACATAATAACGGCCACCATCTACCCATTCATTCTTGGCCATCTTTCCATCTGATTTGAGGTAATAATTTCCTACCCATTTATTGCGAGCAGAGCTTCCTTCTGCTGTTAGATAATAATATGAACCATGGTTTTTATCATAAATCCAGTCACTTTTAACCTTTTTTCCATCAGAATCAACATAATAACGACCACCATCTACCCATTCATTTTTAGCTCTCTTTCCATCTGATTTGAGGTAGTAATTTCCTACCCAGCCAGACTGAACTTTAGATTGTGATTTATCCTGTTTAGGAGTTGTTTCTTTAGCTTTTTCAGCCGGTTTTGGTGCCGGCTTCGGCGCGGGTTTTGGTGCTGGCTTTGGAGCGGGTTTCGGTGCTGGCTTCGGCGTAGGTTTTGGTGCTGGCTTCGGCGCAGGTTTTGGTGCCGGCTTCGGCGCAGGTTTTGGTGCCGGCTTCGGCGCAGGTTTTGGTGCCGGCTTCGGCGCGGGTTTTAGTGCTGGCTTCGGCGCGGGTTTTGGTGCTGGCTTCGGTGCGGGTTTCGGTGCCGGCTTCGGCGCGGGTTTCGGTG
>NZ_KQ969040.1:38819-103770 GCF_001578705.1 Streptococcus oralis
CGGTGCGGGTTTCGGTGCCGGCTTCGGCGCGGGTTTCGGTGTAGGTTTTGGTGCCGGCTTCGGCGCAGGTTTTGGTGCTGGCTTCGACGCGGGTTTTGGTGCCGGCTTCGGCGCGGGTTTTGGTGCCGGCTTCGGCGCGAGTTTTGGTGCTGGTGTTTTTGTTTTCTCAGCAGGATTTTGTGCTGGTGTTTTCGGTTTCTCAGCAGGATTTTGCGCTGGTGTTTTCGATTTCTCAGCAGGATTTTGCGCTGGTGTTTTCGATTTCTCAGCAGGATTTTGCGCTGGTGTTTTCGGTTTCTCAGCTTGATTTGGCGCCGAAGTTGTATTCTCTTTTACAATCTTACCGTTTTTAGATACATCCTTTTCTTGAGCAGAAACATGCTGAGCCGAAAAAGGAAAGGCTTCAGTTGTATCTGCAAATGAAATAAGTCCCAGTGTTGCAGTTGCTAAGCTGGTTACTAAAATTTTTTTTGATTTTTTCATAAAAATCTCCATTATTTTAACGATTTATACCTATAGTATACCATATACTTTATTTTGCTTTCAAATCAAATATTAAATATTCAGAAATAAATCTAAAACTTAATTGAAAAATCCATAGTTATATCACTTTCAACTCATACAAACCTCTGACTGCATTACAGCCATAGATAGTTTCCGCTTGGTTCAAGTCTGCCAAAGTCAAGACTTTTTCCTCTACCTGTCCTGTTTCTAGCAAATGCTGACGGTAAATTCCTGGCAAAATTCCAAGTCTGATAGGCGGTGTATAGAATTTTCCGGCAATTTTCAGAACCAGATTTCCAATGGAGGTCTCAAGCAGTTCTCCTGACTTATTGTGGTAAATCTTCTCTTGCTCCCCTAGGCTCAAATGCGGTCTATGAGTTGTTTTAAAGTAGGTAAAGGATTGATTCAAATCTGCTTCTTGCAGACAAAGTTTGGCTTTGCAGAAACTTGGACTAAGGGGTGTTAAGATTTGGCGACTGAGTTCTATCTCTCCAGATTTGCTGAGGCTGATTCGCAAACGGTAGTCTTGGTAGGAAGCACAAGCTTGACACTCTTCCTCTATCTTTTGTCTAAAGTATTCTGAATCAAAAGGAAAGGCAAAATATCGACTCGCCTTTGTCATTCTTTCTAAATGTTGTTCTTCAAACAACAAGCTCTTCTGGCTGATTCTCCCAGTTGTAATCAATTGGAAACGAGCTTGTTTACGATAGAGTACAGCCGCTTTTTGATGAACCTCACGGTATTCAGATTCCCAGGTGCTATCCCAAGTAATCCCTCCGCCAACCCCATAGATAGCTTTCCCTTGATGCAGTTGGATAGTCCGAATGGCGACATTAAAAATTCGTCGCCCATTTGGAAGCAAGAGACCAATCGTTCCGCAGTAGACTCCTCTGGGTTGTGGCTCCAAGTCCTTGATGATTTTCATGGTCGCAATTTTGGGTGCACCCGTTATGGAACCACAAGGAAAGAGAGACCGAAAAATGGCAACCAAGTCCACATCCTCTCGCAACTGACTCTTTATGGTCGAAGTCATCTGCCAAACGGTTGAATACTGCTCCACTTGACAAAGACGTTCTACACGCTCACTGCCCACTTCAGAAATACGGTTCATATCGTTGCGTAAGAGGTCCACAATCATCATATTTTCAGAGCGATTTTTAGGATCCTGCTTCAACCAAGCTGCCTCTTGCAAATCTTCATCTTCAGCCAGGCCACGTTTAGTTGTTCCCTTCATTGGACGAGTCGTTAATTCTCGGTCATTTTGCTCAAAAAAGAGCTCTGGGCTCATGGAAATCACTGCCATCTCATCATGTTCAACATAGGCATTGTAACCCGCCTCCTGTTCTACCACCATGCGATTGTAAATGGCAAAAGGATTGGCACTTAAATCTTGCTTGAGTTGAACAGTGTAATTTACCTGATAGGTGTCCCCCTGACGCAAATGATGGTGAATCTGGGAAATAGCTTTTTCATAGTCCTCTGCAGATGTTTGTTCCCGCCACTTTGAAGGCAGATCTACTTCTTCATAAGTCAGAGGAATAGGGGATGTTTCCACCCTATCGTGAACGGTAAAGTAAAGCAAATACTCGCCCAGTAGAGGAAGCTTGTGAACTGCTAATTTTTCCTCAAAAGCAGGTGCAGCCTCATAGCTGACATAGCCCACGACATAATAGCCTTGCTCTTGGTAGCTTTCCACTTGTGCCAGCAAGTCTGCCACTTCTGATAAATCTCTCGTTTTTAACTCTTTAATCGGCTGGGTAAAGGTGTATCTCTCCCCCAAAGCCCTAAAATCAATCACTGTTTCTCTATGCATATCTTAAGTATAGCACAAAAAGGCAGATGCAGCTTAAGCTGATCCACCTTTTTAGTCATTTCGACTTTATAACGATGCTTTGGCAAATAAACTTCCAGAGAATCCATCTGATTTTTGAAGGAGCTGTTTGTAAACCTTCCATTTAAGATCCTCAGTATTTTTATAATGATTCTTTATATTTGGATTTTCCATGCTATCTAGGTCTTTTTGAACAGCTTCATCAAATAAGGACTTCAACTCAGCATAAGTAGAGATAGATCTGCCATTGATTTCGATTGTAGTAAAGCCGTTTTGAGCTTTGTCATAGACTTCTTTATACCAATGTTTCTTCCATGCTTCAAGAGTATCAAATTGGCCATCAGAGACTTTCTTGATAATGAAGTCATCACCCAACAACCCTTTGTTTTCCTTGTTGGCTTCCGCCTTATATTTGTTTGAAGCGTAACCAATAAATCCGTTAAGATAACCATAGTATCCCCACATACGGAAAGCATTATGTTTAAATGAAATCGAACCAACTGTACTCTTGCTAGTATTACCACCAAAGATACCCGACATCATATTTACGGTTTGGTAAGCACTGTCAAAACCTTCCGAACGATAACGTCCATTCCCTGGCATACCATGTTTTGTAACAAAGTTATGATCAACCAATTGATCAATGCTCGTAATCGTCAATTTCTTCTCATTATCCGTTAAATCACGTAATTTATCCCATTGATGTGGCTCGCCTTTCAGATTGTTTCGCTCAGCGTTCGTACGCCATTCTCGGTCCATCTTTTTGAACCACTTGCTGTTGTCGTTCAAGTGTTTTCCAATAACTGCATCTGCTTCTAGATGATCCAGCATCATCAGAGCCTCGTTATAGTTCTTCATATAGTGATCAATTTCTTCACGGTTCTTTAACTTGTTTGGATCATAATTGTAGATTTGATTGCCATCATTCTGACGTTCATAAGCCATGTTCAAACCTAAGGCACCGTATTCACCATTTGGATTTGTCAACGATGGTGACTGGAGCATACCTTGCGCAAAGGACTCTAAGTCCGTCCCTTCACGATGATACCAACCACCATAGTAAGCCATACGATCATTCACATGAGTCGTTTCATGCGTAAAGGCCGATGTACCAAAATCACTTATCAACTCTGTCATAACAAAGTAGACAGCATCTTGCTGATTTGGAGCGGCAAAGATATAAGCGTAAGCACCATATCCATACTGATAACCATGATAGTTATGGATCCGTCCAAAGAACTCTCGAATCGGAGCATAATCTGGTTTCCCATCCTTGTGACCATATCGGTTTGCCCAACCGATACCCGGCGCATCATGATTGTCCCAAACAGGTGTAGGAACACTATTTTCACTCTTGAGGAGCTTATTACGTACATTATCAGCAGCTAATTTTGACCAAAAGTCTAAGTAGTTCACCTGCTCTTTTGCTCTTTTATTGATTTCACTCTTGAAGGCTTCACGAGCCTCCTCAGTATTCTTACCATATTTTTCAAAAGCACTAAAAGAAATGGTATTATAGGTCGAAATCATGAAAAGATGCGAGTTCTTCAAGTTTAATAGAGGCAAAATCATCCGACCATGCACGCCATTATTAATCCCTTCATACAGACGATACTTCTTATGAGCAAAATCGGGGTTCAATGATGGCTGTTCTACCACATAAGCATTCTTTTCAATTGCCTTTTTAAACCAAACATTCATATCGGTTTCATTTGTAAACAATTTCATGTTATATGTTAGAAACTCATGAAGGCTTCCTTTACCTGTAGCACCTGCAATCACTCGACTATACGCATCTTGGGATTGGTCGCCCTTAAGATTATTCTCTTTTGAGCCGATAGTGATCAAGCGATCTAAGACATTCACGTTCTTACCATAAAAATCTGGTTTAAACATCATAATATCTTTGATCGATAATCCATCATATTTAATGCCATAGTATTGGTTCAAATAAGCAAGCCCCATCATAATGTTGGCCTTATTGTCTTCAACTTTCTTAACGAAAGCACGTTGAGCTGCCTCATCATCATTTAGTTGATGATCTTCATTTTCAACAATTTGTTTCACCAAGTTTCCAAGATTTTGTTTTACTTCATCAAAACTTTCTTCTAAGAATAAATCGCGAATGTAACCATTTTTCCGTTCATCCGTGTTTTCTTGCGGTTTGTTCCGCTTGTCCATAAGAGCGCGCACTTCAGGAGAAATCAACTCCACACTGGATAATGTTTCTTTTGCCTTTGCAATCAAACCAGAACGATCTTTCACTAGCATATTTGGCGTATAAACGATATTCTGGTTGGTCACTTCGTACTCTTTGACTTGTTTTACATCAGAGTCAGCTTTGCCAGTAACGGCCAATTCTTCTTTGGTACCATCAGCATAGTGAATCATGATCTGATCAATAGCTGACAAGTCTGTTACAAACTGCCCATTTTTCAAACCAGTAACAGAAAGGACTTCTTTGGTCACCAATTTTGAACTAGCATCTAGTTTATTAGCTTGATTGACAATCCACTCCTTATTATAGAATGGTTGTAATTTTTCAATATTGCGATAGGCAAGTTCGCGGTCAGCTCTATAGTCTTGAATGGCCTTGTACTCGTCTTCACGGTGTGTCAAACGGTTTAATTTATCTACAATAGGCTCATTGATTTCATACTCATGCGCTGTGATTCCCAGAGCAGCAATTTTCTTGTCTGCTTCTTCTTGCGAAATAGACTTAATACGATGCTGTTGTTTAGAATATCTATATGAAGATTTTCCTTCACTCACACCAGTAACAACAAAGTTTCTGTTCAAGCGGTCACCTGTCCAATAAGGATCATCATCAATATCAGATGAGCCATAGAAAATCTCACCGTTCTTAACTTTCATCATTGAAACAGTGTCTTCAACGGAACCCAAGGCATTTGTACTGCCTACAACACCACCCGCGCTAATCGGTTCTCTCACATCGATAGTGCCTTTAGCTACAGATTTTTTAATGGCTCCGTCCCGATAAACTGCATGGTTGTCCCCACCATTTTGTGACCAATAGGCGATACCAGCAACTTTCGCTTTATTACCCGTTATTTGTGCATCAACATAGGCCTTCTCAACAGAACCCTTCCAGTTTTCTCCAACAATTCCAGCAAGAAAGGCGCCTTGGTTCCCACCAGCATGAAGCTTACCAATGAATGCCACATTTGTTAATCTACCGTTATTATCAATTTTATTGATCAAACCTGATACGTCATTATTTCCAACAACTATACCCGTTACTTTCACATTATTGATCGTTGTGTTTTTTATAACAGCAGCCAAGGGAGCAACTCTATTGGCCCATGGCATATGAATGTTTACCTTACCAAGGTTAAGGTCATGGATGTGGGCGCCTTCGGTATCACCTAATAGTGGACGTTCCAAGTTATGAATCGTATACTGTTGACCGTCTACACTTGATAGCTTGCCTCGGAATTTCGTCGTTACATATGATTTACCAGCTGCAGGAACATTGACCGCATTCAAGTCCGCACCAATTTTAAATTCACCAGACGGATTGACCTGCATAGCCTTTACAAGTTCATTGAAATCGTAGTATACATTCTCCTCATGAGTTTTTGGTTTGGCAAAATAATGGACGTATTCTTCACTGAGCTGGTTACCATCTGTATGCTGAACGAGGTCAGGCGCTTTGGCAGTGACCTTATAAAGTGTTTTCCCATCAACTGTCACTTCTTCAATTTTGTCAATCGCAAGACGCGTCATCTTATTATCACGTGTAGCAATTTTTAGATAGTAAGGTCTTACATCACTTGGAACAGAAGTTAAGAAACTACTATCCATTTCCACGCCATTGTCGTCAACACTTATGAGGCTTGTTTCTTTTATATTTTTAACTTCGACCTTTTTTAAATCAATTCTCAGTGGTTCTTCTTTGAGAATTTCTTCCTCGTTTCCTTCACCACGATCATAAACCATTTTTGTTTCGAGTTTATAATCCTTGTAATACTGCAAATCTGTTAGAGTTGCAGTCAAGTTATTCGGTGAAACCGTCATGGTTTTGACAACTTCGTTGCCTTTTTTCAGGGTTAAAGTGATCGATTTAATCGCTGCCTTACTTGGATTTTCCAGATTATAGTAAATCTGAGATGAGCGTTTCAAATCCTGAATATCAACCCTTGAAAAAGTCAACACTGGCTTTTCGAAGTTTTTGGTACCTAGTTTAACAATACGGTTTTGGGCTAACTCGATGACCTGTTCAAGAATTTCAGGCGCTTCCTGCGTCTTGATTCCTTTGATGGTCTTGTAGGTTTTGATAACCTTTTTCTGACCGTCTTTTCCTTCTTGGACCGTAACTTTATCGCCCTTTTTCAGTTGCGCGTCTTCTTCGACTATCTCCTTAAACGGAATTTTTTCAAGACTTTCTTCTACAAGAGTTCCTTCTATTGGTTTCGTACCATGACTTATTTTTTTAGTGACTGGTTCTTTGATGACAGTGGTTGTTGTATTTAAAACTTGGTCAGTCTCAACACCTTCGACAGTTTTATAAGTCGTTTTGGTAACTTGGATTCCTTTTTCACCGTTTTGAACCACTGTTTCTTCGTCAGTGTACTTTGTAGGATCATCAATGATTTCCGTCTGGTAATCAATCTCTGCGATTGTGTCTTTAGTAATTGTTCCTTCAGTTACTGTATATTCTGAAAGGTCCTCTTGAACAAGGGAGTCACCTTCCTTGCCGGGTTCTTGTGTACCTTTGCTCTCAAGTTTCCCAGTATACGTTGGCAAACTATCTTGAATTAGTGATTGACCTTCCTTACCAGTTTCCTGAGTACCTTTGCCTTCAAGTTTTTCAGTATAGGCTAGCAAACTATCTTGAACAAGGGAGTCACCTTCCTTACCAGTTTCCTGGGTACCCTTACTTTCAAGCTTTTCAGTGTAGGCTGGCAAACTATCTTGAATTAGAGATTCGCCTTCTTTTCCAGATTCCTGAGTGCCTTTACTTTCAAGCTTTTCAGTGTAGGCTGGCAAACTATCTTGGACAAGGGATTGACCTTCCTTACCAGTTTCCTGAGTCCCTTTGCTTTCAAGCTTTCCAGTATAGGCTGGTAAACTATCTTGGACAAGGGAATCGCCTTCTTTACCGGATTCCTGAGTACCCTTGCTCTCAAGTTTTTCAGTATAGGCTGGTAAACTATCTTGGACAAGGGAATCACCTTCTTGACCAGACTCTTGTGTACCTTTGCTCTCAAGTTTTCCAGTATATTCTGCCCGAGGCTCTTGAACTAAGGATTCACCCTCTTTTCCAGCTTCCTGAGTACCCTTACTCTCAAGCTTTTCAGTATAGGCTGGCAAACTATCTTGGACAAGGGAATCGCCTTCTTTACCTACTTCTTGAGTGCCCTTGCTTTCAAGTTTTCCAGTATACGCTGGCAAACTATCTTGAATTAGAGATTGACCCTCTTTGTCTTCTTCTTGAGTGCCTTTGCTTTCAAGTTTTTCAGTATAGGCTGGCAAACTATCTTGAACAAGGGATTCACCTTCTTTACCAGACTCCTGAGTACCCTTGCTTTCAAGTTTTCCAGTATACGCTGGCAAACTATCTTGATCGAGGAGCTTCCCTTTTTTAGAAAAACTAGCTACTTTTATGTCAGTTCCTTTAAAATAACCAATATACTCATATCCTCCAATATCGATCACACCTTTCGCTAGTTCTTCATTTGAGGAGGCCGAGATCGTTTGATTGTAAGAAAGTAATTCTTTATTCTCAAAGGCAAAAGTAGCAAAAGGAATGAAGTTGCTGACACCAAGAGAACCAATCAAAAGCACTCCAAGAACTTTCTGACGCTGTTTTTTAGACACCAAAAAAACAGCTAAAGATGCTGTTGCAAGACCAAAACCTGCTAAAGCAAATTCTTTACTTCCTGTATAGGGAAGTTGTTGACTGTTAATTGCTTTCTTGCGATAAACCACATAAATAATATCTTCATCTTGAAATTCTGTAGGAACTTCATGATGAATCAAGGCTTTTTCAGACTCGGTTAATTCTTGCTCCGCCAAATATCGATAATGGACTGAATTCACTTCAGCTAATTCATCTGCTTGGACTTTACCAGTTAATAACAAGCTGGCACCAACAAGAAAGGCCCCGATTGCTACAGGACCAACTCCAACAGTCAATTTACGAATAGAATACTTTAGGTTTTTTTGAAACTGTTCTTTTCTTTTTTTCATTCTCATATCTTTCTAATAGAATCTTCTGGATACTGCGCACGCGCACCCCCGATGAGTTTGGGACGACTAGCTAGAGCGGTTACATGGGCATGACCAATCTCACGCAAAACTGGTCGAATCGGAACCTGCACATGCTTGACATGCATGCCAATTGCGGTATCTCCGATATCAATTCCCGCATGAGCCATGATGAACTCCACCTCAACAGGGTCTTTCATAAACTTAAAGGCAGCTAGCTGACCTGAACCGCCTGCATGAAGAGTTGGAAGGACACTGACGATTTCCAGACCAAACTGCTCTGCCACCTGGCGTTCAACAACGAGGGCACGATTGACGTGCTCACAGCCTTGAACAGCTAGGTGTATTCCTTTTTCTTCTAGGATATCTAGGATGGTCTTCACAATGATTTCCCCAATTTCTTGGCTGGATTCCTTGCCAATATGGCCACCTAAAACTTCGCTAGAGGATAAACCTAGGACAAAGAGGCTTCCTTCACGCAATCCAGCCTTTTCCAAAACATCTTCAATTACCTGCTGTGTTTCTGTTTTAATTCTACTTTTGTCCATCACTCTTAACCTCATTTTTCTCCTACTATCATATCTTTTTTTACTGATTTTATCAAGGCGAACTAATCACT
The DNA here is from genome assembly GCF_001578705.1 of Streptococcus oralis. Lineage (GTDB taxonomy): Bacteria > Bacillota > Bacilli > Lactobacillales > Streptococcaceae > Streptococcus > Streptococcus oralis_J. Next base: position 48,005 of record NZ_KQ969040.1, read on the forward strand.
CAGAGTTGACAATGCAAAAACTTTAAAAATGAATTTTCTTTTAGTAATAAAGTAAAGAGTCTGGGACAAGAATGCTTTTCAAAAAAGTAACAACTAAAATGACCTGCTCCCTAAAAAGTTAAACAGAAGATTTAGCTTTTTTAGCGGAGCAGGACAAATCTCCAGCGATGCTTATGTTATCTGAGTTTGAACATAGTGAGCAATGACATCTGATGTGTACTGGGCTGTTCCAGAACCAAACTTGTCAATGTTTTCCTTAAACTCTGGGTTGTAGACGTATCCTTTGCCGATATGGCCAAATACCTCAATAGAGCAGTCAAATCCATAAGTACGAAGGGCTTGCAAGAGTTTGGCTGCCTCTTCTTGGTTTTCGGTTGCTGTTGTAGCTAGTCCATTTTTAAGATTTTGAGCCAAAGCTTGAAAAACTTGGTTGAAGGCGGCTGTGGCCTCGTCTTCGCGACCTTTTTGGCGTTCAAGCGCTTGTCCCATGACTTCTTGACCATATTTCTCTACCGCCTCTTGGTGGTATTTTTGATTGTCTTGATAGCTAAATCCAGTGAATTTTTCCTCAATCGTCATTTTTCTTTCTCCTTTTTGCTCTTGAATGGTTTTTTGCAAGGTGGAAATCAAGGTATCCAGATGTTGCCTTTCTCGAGTCAAATAGTCCAACTGCCTGGTCAAATGGGGCAATAAATCTGTCCTTTCTTCCTTTAACAGCTCTGCTATTTTTTCTAAAGAAAAACCTAGATATTTGTAATACAGAATAACCTGAAGGCGTTCCAAATCCTCCTGACTGTAGGTTCGATAGCCGTTTTCCGACTTTAAGGGAACCAAGAGCCCTATCTTATCGTAGTGGTGCAGGGTCTTGACAGAGACACCTGAAAGCTGCGCAGCTTCTTTTATATGGTACATGATTTCCTCCTTACAAGAAATAGTATAACCCCTCCCCTTAGGTCAGAGTCAAGCGTTTTTGAGAAAAATTTTTAACTTTTTGAGAAAGGTGTGAAAACTTGAAAATGGTTTTCTTGACAGACCTTAGAAAACATGATAGGATAGTCAAGTCTATCAATCAAACAGAAGGCTCATAGAGAGCCATTGAGAGAAGGCTATTTGACAATTCAAGTAGCCTTTTCTTATTTTAAAAACGAGATTGGAGTTTAAACTATGTCAGAAAAATCGCAATGGGGCTCAAAACTAGGCTTTATTCTAGCATCTGCTGGTTCAGCCATTGGGCTTGGTGCCGTTTGGAAGTTCCCTTACATGACTGCTGCTAACGGTGGAGGAGGCTTTTTACTGGTCTTTCTCATCTCCACTATTTTAATCGGTTTCCCGCTCCTGCTGGCTGAATTTGCCCTTGGTCGTAGTGCTGGCGTTTCCGCTATCAAAACCTTTGGAAAACTGGGCAACAATAGCAAGTACAACTTTATCGGTTGGATTGGTGCCTTTGCCCTTTTTATCCTTCTCTCCTTTTACAGTGTTATCGGAGGATGGATTCTGGTTTATCTGGGTATTGAGTTTGGGAAATTGTTCCAACTTGGTGGAACGGGTGATTATGCTCAGTTATTTACTTCAATCATTTCAAATCCAGCCATTGCCCTTGGCGCACAAGCTGCCTTTATCTTATTAAATATCTTTATTGTATCACGTGGGGTCCAAAAAGGGATTGAAAGAGCTTCGAAAGTCATGATGCCTCTGCTCTTTATCATCTTTGTCGTGATCATTGGGCGCTCTCTTAGCTTGCCAAATGCCATGGAAGGGGTTCTCTACTTCCTCAAACCAGACTTTTCAAAACTAACTAGCGCTGGCCTCCTCTACGCTCTGGGACAATCTTTCTTTGCCCTCTCACTAGGGGTTACAGCCATGCTGACCTATGCTTCCTACTTGGACAAGAAAACCAATCTGGTCCAGTCAGGGGTTTCCGTCGTAGCCATGAACATCTCGGTATCCATCATGGCAGGTCTAGCCATTTTCCCAGCCATGTCAGCCTTCAATATCCAGTCTGAAGGGGGACCAAGCCTGCTCTTTATCGTCTTGCCCCAACTCTTTGACAAGATGCCTTTTGGAACCATTTTCTACATCCTCTTCCTCTTGCTATTCCTCTTTGCAACGGTTACTTCTTCTGTCGTGATGCTGGAAATCAATGTGGGCAATATCACCAACCAGGACAACAGCAAGCGTGCTAAATGGAGTGCCATTTTAGGAATTTTGACCTTTGTTTTTGGAATTCCTTCAGCCCTTTCTTACGGTGTCATGGCAAATGTTCACATTTTTGGAAAGACTTTCTTTGATGCTATGGACTTCTTGGTTTCTAATCTCCTCATGCCATTTGGTGCTCTCTGCCTGTCACTTTTTACAGGCTATATCTTTAAAAAGGCTCTTGCCATGGAGGAACTACACCTTGATGAAAGAGCATGGAAACAGGGACTTTTCCAAGTCTGGCTCTTCCTTCTTCGCTTTATCATTCCAATCATCATCATTGTGGTCTTTATCGCCCAATTTATGTAATCAAAAAGGACTTGAGTAATGAACTCAGGCCCTTTCTTTTTTATGGATGGCTAACAATCAATTCCAAATCTTGTCCTTCTAGGCTCCAAGCTTCAACATCACTAGGTAAGATAAAGTGGCTACCTTTTTGGATTGGATAGTTTTTTCCGTCAACAGTAAGTTGACCTTGACCAGCCAAGACACTAAACAAGCTATAGTCAGTTGTCTTTTCAAAGTCAACTTTTCCAGTGATTTCCCACTTGTAAACTGCGAAGAAATCATTAGAAACAAGGAGAGTGGAACGTAAATCATCAGCTTTGATAGTTACGGGACGGCTATTAGCAGGTTCACCAATGTTCAAGACATCGATGGATTTTTCAAGGTGAAGTTCACGCAAGTTGCCCTTGTCATCCTTGCGGTCAAAGTCATAGACACGGTAGGTTGTATCACTAGACTGTTGCGTTTCAAGAATCAAGATACCTGCTCCGATAGCGTGCATGGTACCACTTGGTACATAGAAGAAATCTCCTGCCTTAACTGGCACTTTTGTCAGCAAGGCATCCCAGTTTTTGTCCTCGATTTGCTGACGGAGTTCTTCTTTTGATTTGGCATTGTGGCCATAGATAATCTCAGAACCTTCGTCTGCTGCGATGATATACCAGCACTCTGTTTTTCCGAGCTCGCCTTCGTGTTCTAGTCCATAGACATCGTCTGGATGAACTTGGACACTGAGCCAGTCGTTGGCATCGAGTATCTTGGTCAACAGTGGAAATACAGGTTCTGGACGATTGCCAAATAATTCACGATGCTCCGCATACAATGTAGCTAGGTCTGTTCCCTCGTAACGACCATTAGCGACCTTTGAAACCCCATTTGGGTGGGCTGAAATAGCCCAGTATTCTCCGATTTTTTCACTTGGGATATCGTAGCCAAACTCATCACGTAGCTTGGTTCCACCCCAGATTTTTTCTTGCATAACTGATTGTAAAAATAATGGTTCTGACATCTTATTCTCCTGTCTGTTTTTCTCACTTCATTATAGCAAAAAACCAGGTCTTATTGAACTCTTTTTCACACATTATAAAGTAGGGAGAAGATTTTATAAAAATAGTGACGAAATAATCTTTTACTTGATGGAGGAACCCCTAAAGCAGCACTCAGAAAGCTCGCTGTCAACGGCTGTTTTCCTCAACTCTCATTAGACTTCCTTTACTTGAGAATCTATTTTTATGTACAAAAAAAGACTGAAACCAGTCTTCTTTTAAATCAAAGCTGTGATAGCCGTTACTAGGCCAAAAACGATACCTGGAGCATTAGCAGCCGCAAGGGGGATATCTCTTTCCTTTTTGAAAAGACCGTAGTAAACCCATAGACTACAGTTGATGGCTGCGACCAAGGGTTGGATGAAGTTTCCTTTTTGACCAGCTAGATTGTTCATGATTTGTGGGAAGTAAGAGACATACATCATAACAGACATAAAGGTCGCTACCCAACCCAAAATTTTCATTTGTTTTTCAGACATTTTCAAAACCTCTTTCATTTTTATGAATCATATTTTATAATCTTTCTTCAAAACAATCAAGACTTTGAAGCTTTTGTTATGAAGATGTAAACTATCACAATCTTGTGATAAGAAAGAGGAAACAGAAAAAGACCGGATTGCTCCGATCTTTTAATAATTCACATTCTCAATTTCTGTTTTAAAAATAGCTAAGGTTAACGTCAAATGATTAAGCGCCCTACTTCATACGATAAAAATCAATCACTAGACCAGCAGGTCCCTTAACTAGCAGCGACTCCGTACCCCAATCAGTTACAGCCGGACCGTGTAAAATGTCGGCACCAAGCTCTTTCAACCGTTGGTAGTTCTGGTCTACATCCTCAACCTCAATGTGAAGAATGATGCCTGACTGAAACTTTTCCAAAGGAATCAAATGATTTTGAGACAACATAAGACAGTGACTGCCAATCGTGAACTGAGCAAAACTGTCATCAACATAATCAGACTTTTTATCCAAAATACGCTCCAAGTCAGCACAGACTTGAGGAACATCTGAAACGATAAGATCTAATTGATTTAAATTCATTTGTATACACCTGAATAGATTATTTATAGTTCCTCTATGATACTAGCTACCTTTCGTTTTTTCGTTTTCATATTATGTGTAGATTCATATATTTTATATATAAATTCAACTTGATTAGATAACCAAGAGAACATATTTACAAATTTTTCTTCACCAAATAGCTCTATTCCTTCGTTAATATTCATAAAATAAGTGTGTTCTCTTTTTTTCGAATTAAAAATCTCATAATCCTCTTTTGAAACGAAATCTTTTTTATCATTCTGGTACTTATTCAATCGAGTTAATAGTATTAAACCATTACATAAATATTTATCTTTAATATACAAACTACCCCTATATTTTTGATTTTCTTCTTGTTCTTCAATAGAAAATCTATCAAATAATGTTTTTAAAAAAAATTAGCAGACCTTCTTTTTCATAAAGTTTAATAATATTTTCCATAACAGGTTTTAGAATAATATAGTTTACTTTTTCATTTTGCAAATCAAACAACATGTAAAAATATGAATCCGTTTGTATTGTTGAAGATTCTCTGAGCCATCCATCTAATAGTTTTTCTTGAGTAATATCGGGTAATTTACAAGTGTACCATGCTGAAAAATATTCTTGAAAAGAGCGATGAGAGAATCTATATTCTAGTCCTTCTTTCACAAGCATACAGACAGAATGCACTAAATCTTCCTGAAAGTCATCAACATTAAAACTAAATTTGTCTTTGAATTTTTCTTTCGCACTATTAATTAGTTCATGTAATCTTGTTTCAGAAAATTCATATTCTCCTTTAAAGTATGATTTAAAGCAAATGTAGGAGAATACAAGTTTAAAATCCTCACAACTTAAACCACTTCGTATATCTCTTACAAATGAATCTTTCGTAGCATCATGTACATTAAATAGAGTTACAAATGCTTCCTCGTAAAAATCATTTAAACGCTCAGGAATTGATGCATGTTTTTGGAATGTTAATAACATAATTGTCAATAATCAAGGATTAGAAGCAAATGATTTATATTTTTTATATAATTTCTTATCTAATTCCTCAGAAAAGATTGATTTTGCCGTTTCATCAAAATCAATCTTATTAATTAGACTCAATGCTTGTTCTTTAGTTAATGGTAATGACTCAAACTCACTAAAATCTGACCAGCCTATAAATTCTGTTGATGGTCTAGAGGAAACAAAAACTTGGTTTGAGGCATACCTTTCACAGAACACCTTAATTTCTTTAGTAATAGAAGCTTTCTTATCATGGTGAATTTCATCAAATCCATCTAAAAAAATTATGTAAGCACCTTGTTCTAAGCTATCGTCAAAATACTTTCTTTCCAACCTAAATCCATTTGATACCAAAGTTTTAAATATTAAATTTGAAATACTTAATTCTTTATTCTCTAAAGTGTTCAAACTTCTTAATTCGATAAATACTGGAATAAAATTTGTAACTTCCATCGAATTTAAAAAAAGATGTTTAAACAATATTGACTTACCAATTCCACCAGTTCCTGTAACTAAAATTTTACTATCAATTTCTAATAAATTATTAATATCAGAAGAAGAGAGTATTTGACCTGCATAAGATATACCTGTAGCTTCATAAAAAGAGTATAGATCTTTTCTTTCTCTCCTATAAATAATAGTTTTTATTTTACCATATCTGTCCTTTGTATTTTTTAGATAATCTTCATATGCTGTTCTATATTCAATAGCTGCACTAGCATCAAGATCTTTAAAATAACTTTTAATTTTTTCCCAACCTAGATTAATTCCACTCTTTACTATATCAGTTGCTACACTAGTTACTATAGCTTTTCCGTCAATATCCATGCTAATCTCCTTTTTAATTTCACTATTAGTCTTATTTTACCATAAATAAAATTTTCCAAACAAATTTTTAATATGCCATAGGTCTATTATATCACTATTTGTAAAAAAATATATGAACATATGTTACCTCAAGGACTTAATACGCAAATTTAAAAGAGACTGGGACAAAAGTCTAACCTTAAATATAAAAAGCGAACAAAATCAGTTATCTGACACTCAGAATTCTGTCTTGTTCGCTTTTTTGTCTAATCTATCGATTTTAAAAATTTATAATAAAGAATTCCTAAAATCAAAATCTTTTTGTCCCAGACTCTTTTAAATAACAATTTTTCTTAGAGGAATTATTTAATTGCGCGTGATTGCAATCCTTCTTCTTCCAAGAAGAGGCGGAATGGTACGAGTTCTTCTGCTTCGTATTTTTCCTTGAAGGCTTTGATTGCTTCTTCTGAGTGAAGTTTTGGATCGAGTTCAAGTACTTCTACTGGAAGTGGACGATGTTGAGAGATGCGAGCATCGATCACAACAGTTTTACCTTCTTTATTGAGTTTCACAGCTTCTGCAACAACTGCATCGATATCTTCGATACGATCAACTGTAAATCCTACAGCACCTTGCGCTTCAGCGATTTTCGCGTAGTCCGCGTTAGGGAAGTCACAACCAAACAAGTGTTTGTTTGTGTCTTCGTATTTGTCCTTGATGAAGGCATATTTACCATTTGAGAAGACAACGTTGATAACTGGAAGGTCGTATTGAACGTTTGTGATCACGTCTGGGTAGCACATGTTGAATGCACCGTCACCCATGATGTTCCATACTTGGCGATCTGGATTGTCTTTCTTAGCAGCGATACCACCAGGAAGGGCAATACCCATTGTCGCAAAGAGTGGAGATGTACGCCACATGTTCTTAGGTGTCATGTGAAGGTGACGAGTAGATGTTTGAGTAGTGTCACCTACGTCGATTGAGTAGATAGCGTCTTGATCAGCATGTTTGTTGATTGCATTGTAAACTTGGTACAATTGCAGTTCACCCTCAGTTTTACCTTCGAGTTTATTCATGTAATCTCGCCAGTTTTGGTTGTTCTTAACGTTTGCACGCCACCATGGAGTAGACTCAACTGGGTTTACTTTGTCAAGGATTGCTTTAGCTGCTTGACCTGCATCACCAAGGATAGAAGCGTCAAGAGCATGACGTTTACCAAGTTTGTAAGGGTCGATATCCACTTGGATGAATTTTTCAGTGTTCTTGAAGGCTTCGTAAACTTCAGCAAATGGGAAGTTTGAACCAAGGAAAAGAACGGTGTCTGCTTCAAAGACCACTTCGTTGGCTGGTTTCCAACCAACACGGTAAGCAGAACCTGTCAAACCTTCGTAGTTCCATTCGAAAGCTTCAAAGTTTTTACCAGTTGTGATGATTGGTGCTTTGATTTTACGTGACAATTCAGTAATCACTTCACCAGCTTTAACACCACCATAACCAGCGTAGATAACTGGGCGTTCAGCATTATTCAAGATTTCAACAGCTTTGTCGATTTCAACTTCGTTCAAGGCAGGAGCGATGAATGAACGTTCGTATGAACCTGAACCGTAGTATGAGTTTTCGTCGATTTCTTGGAAACCGAAGTTTACTGGGATTTCAACAACAGCTGGACCCTTTTTAGAAACTGCAGCACGGCAAGCTTCGTCAATTACTTTTGGCAATTGCTCAGCATAAGCGACACGTTTGTTGTAGACAGCGATACCATTGTACATTGGGTTTTGGTTCAATTCTTGGAAAGCATCCATGTTGAGTTCGTTAACTGGACGTGATCCAAGGATAGCAAGGAATGGAGTGTTATCCATAGCTGCATCGTAAACACCGTTAATCAAGTGAGTCGCACCTGGACCACCTGAACCAACTGCAACCCCGATTGAGCCGCCGAATTTAGCTTGCATCACCGCTGCAAGAGCACCTGTTTCTTCGTGGCGAACTTGCAAGAAGCGGATATCTTTGTCTTCAGCCAAAGCATCCATCAATGAGCTGAGTGTTCCTGATGGGATACCGTAGATTGTGTCTACGCCCCATGTTTTCAATACGTTGAGCATTGCTGCAGATGCAGTAATTTTCCCTTGAGTCATAATGATAACTCTCCTTCAAAATAATTTCATACATTTACAAAAAGCGCTTTTATATGTTGTTTGAAAGCGATTCAGTAAATTTACAATCCTAATTTACCACATTTACTTTGAGTATCCTAAGAATGTGCTCAGAAGTTTTCATTCTCTATTACAGCACAGATTGAAAACGCTTCGCAGAACTGTTTTATAATAAAAAAGCGAGCAAGCTCGCTTTTAGTCTATTTTACTAAAGTTTAGCATGAGTGAACTGGTTAAAACAGATACAGAACTAAAGGCCATGGCTAGACCAGCCAGTTCTGGATTGAGAGCCAATCCAATTCCTGAAAAGACTCCTGCTGCAACCGGAATTCCGATAACATTATAGATAAAGGCCCAGAAGAGATTGAGCAAGATACGATTGAAGGTTCTCTTACTCATATCAAAGGCTCGAACCACTCCTGTCAAATCATTGTGAGTAAGAACAATCCCTGCTGACTCAATAGCAATATCGGTTCCTGCACCCATGGCAATCCCGACATCTGCTACACTGAGGGCTGGCGCATCATTGATGCCATCTCCGACAAAGGCTACTTTACCAGCCTGTTGCAGTTGATGGATTTCATGAGCTTTTTCTTCTGGCAAGACACCAGCAATAACCTCCTCAATGCCGATCTGATCTGCAATGGCACGCGCGACACCTGCATTATCTCCTGTCAGCATAACTGTTCGGAGACCACATTTTTTCAACTGACTGATGGCGAGCTTGGCATTTTCCTTGGGAATATCCTGTAGGGCAAGCAAGCCTTTGATTTCATTGTCAACAGCCAAGTACACAACTGTCTTAGCTTCTTTTTCCAGTTCTTCAAGTTTTTCCTGATAAGCACTAGAAATATCCATTCCATCTAGCATTTTAGCATTTCCAAGCAAAACTTGTTTCCCATTGATTTGTCCTGAAACACCTTTTCCATGCAAGGCTTGGAAATTTTCTACAGTATGAAGCTCAAGTCCTGCTTCAGTCGCTCGCTTGACAATGGCTTGAGCCAATGGATGCTGAGAGGCGTCTTCTAAAGAGGCAGCTAAGCCGAGCACTTCTATCTCGTTGCCAATGATATCAGTGACAACTGGTTTTCCTTCCGTCAAAGTCCCTGTCTTATCAAAGACGAGAGTTTGGACTTTCTGGATCTCCTGTAAGACGGTTCCATTCTTGAGGAGAACTCCCATCTTGGCACTACGCCCTGTCCCTACCATGAGAGCCGTTGGTGTTGCAAGACCTAGGGCACAAGGACAGGCAATGATCAGAACTGCCACCCCATAAAGTAGAGAGGCCACAAAGCTAGCACCAAGCAAGACAAACCAAATCCAAAAAGTTAAAATCGCTAAAATGACAACTGCAGGAACAAAAATCCCTGAAATCTTATCCGTCAAGTCTTGAATTGGTGCGCGGCTGGTCTGGGCTTTCTTCACAAAGTCTACAATCTGAGCCAAGACAGTCTCTGAACCAACTTTTTCCGCCTTAAAGACAAGAGTTCCACTGTTATTAATCGTTGAGCCAATAACGGTATCTCCCACCGTTTTGTCCACTGGCAGACTCTCACCTGTCACCATGGATTCGTCAATACTGGAGACACCTTCGACTACAACACCATCAACCGCAATCTTTTCTCCAGGTCGCACTCGAATCAGATCACCTACCTTGACTTGCTCCAAGGGAACTTGAACATAGCGATCATCACGCAAGACTTCTGCTGTTTTGGCTTGTAAATCCAGTAATTTCTCCACAGCTTGGGAAGTGTTTTTTCTCATTTTTTCCTCAAAAACCGCCCCCAAAAGAACGAAGAAGAGGATAAATCCAGCACTTTCAAAGTAAACAGGGAGACCAGCAAAGAGAGCAACTAGACTATAAAGATAGGCTACTAGAGTTCCCAGTGCCACCAAGGTATCCATGTTGGCATTGTGCTTTTTAAAGCTGGCCCAAGCGCTCTGGATATAAGGACCACCTGCCACCAACATAATCGGCGTTGTAGCTAAAAAGGTACCCCAATGCATGACTGGGTGACTGATAGTCCCTGTCAACATCCCAATCATGAGGAAAACAAGAGGCAGGGTAAAGATGCTAGTAATCCAAAAACGCTGCAAGAGTGACAAAGATTTTCGAGTCTTCTCAACTACGGTATAGCTTCCCTTTTGCATCTTCATACCACAAGAAAATTCATGTTGGCCTAATTCTTGAGGAGTAAAACGAATTGTCTTCTCCTCGTCCACACCGATTGGTTCTAGAATTCCTTCTTCTTCGAAGAGAATTTCCTTGTAACAGTTTGAAGGGGTTGCACGATGAAAGGTGATCTCAGCTGGAATCCCTTTTTGAAGCTGAATATGGGCTGGATGATAACCTTTTTCAGCTCGGATACGGATTTTTTGAATGCCATTTTCTAGGCTTGCTTTCACAATTTCTGTCATCATTTCCTCCTACTCTACAATCATCTTACCGTGCATCATGTTCATACCACAAGCAAAGCCAAACTCTCCAGCCTGTTCAGGTGTGATTTCCACTACATACTCTTCACCCATAGGCAAGTCCGCATGCACTCCAAAATCTGGGAAGACAATCTGATCTAGGCAGGGTGAAGGGTCCTTACGGTCAAAGACGATACGGGCTGGCACTGATTTCTTAAGAATAATCAACTCAGGCGTATAGCCCCCTTTGACTTCCACTCGAATCTCTTGGTAACCCTTTTTTTGCTGGGCCTTTTGTTCAGATTTTTCAGGCTTTTTGAAAAACCAAAACAAGATAAACGCGATAAGGGCAATACAAATAATGGTTACAATACTATTTAACATGACGTCTCCTTTACATACAATTACATCTTACTTCAGCAACTGCGCTAGCTTTTTTCTCAGAAATCACAGCTTCCAAGTCTTCCAAGTCAGCCTGAGTAAAATCACATTCAGCAATCAAATCAGCCAACAAGTTCTTAATCCTACGGGAACAAACCTTGTCCTTGATATCTTGGACAAGTAAATCCCGACTTTGGTCCAAAGTTAAAAGGGCTGAATAGACAAAGAACTTGCCTTCTTTTTTCCTTGTCAGACACTCTTTCTCAACTAAACGAGCCAAAAGAGTTTGAATGGTCGACTTGGACCAGTCGAACCGCTCCGCCAGAACCCTAATCAAATCCGTACTGGTCTGTTCGCCCTGCATCCAAATGATCTTCATAACCTGCCATTCTGCATCTGAAATCTGCATTAGCATCCCTCCAAAATCTACATTTGTCAATCACGATTCTAAGTATACTCTAAAAATCTACATTTGTCAATTATAAATCTTCTTATCTCTTCGAAAAATAGAATTTTAATCATATATGGAGAGATTTGCAGTCAAATTTTACTATATAAACTATAAAAATATGCTATACTGAAGAAAAAAGAAAACAACCACTAGGGGTGCGTAAAGCTGAGATTAACGACTGTTAGATCCCTTTGACTCAATCTAGGTAATGCTAGCTGATGGAAGTGGAAATGATAATGAGGACTAGCTGGTCTTCTATTACTTTCCTGAAACAGACTAGCTTGTTCTTAAGAATACATACTTCAGTTGGTTGGGAGGTTTTAGATGACTTATTTACCCGTTGCTCTGACTATTGCTGGGACAGACCCTAGTGGCGGTGCTGGCATTATGGCTGATTTGAAGTCGTTCCAAGCTAGAGATGTCTATGGAATGGCCGTTGTGACCAGTCTTGTCGCTCAAAATACCAGAGGCGTTCAATTAATCGAGCACGTCTCCAACCAAATGCTGAAAGCTCAACTGGAAAGTGTCTTTTCGGATATCAAGCCTCAGGCTGTAAAAACTGGTATGCTGGCAACTACTGAAATCATGGAGATTATCCAACCCTATCTTAAAAAGCTGGACTGCCCCTACGTGCTTGACCCTGTCATGGTCGCAACAAGCGGTGATACCCTGATTGATACCAGTGCGAGAAGCTACCTAAAAACAAACCTGCTTCCCCTTGCGACTATTATTACACCCAATCTTCCTGAGGCAGAAGAAATTGTTGGTTTCTCAATCCATAATCCAGAAGACATGCAGCGCGCTGGTCGCCTGATTTTAAAAGAATTTGGTCCTCAGTCCGTTGTTATCAAAGGTGGCCATCTTGAAGGTGGTGCCAAGGATTTCCTCTTTACCAAGGAGGAGCAATTTGTCTGGGAAAGTCCACGAATTCAAACCTGTCATACCCATGGTACTGGATGTACTTTTGCTGCAGTGATTACGGCTGAACTTGCCAAGGGCAGAAGTCTTTACCAGGCAGTGGATAAGGCCAAGGCCTTTATCACAAAAGCCATCCAAGACGCCCCTCAACTCGGTCATGGTTCTGGCCCAGTCAACCATACAAGTTTTAAAGATTAAGAAAAACTCTCTAGTTCCCAGTTTAAGGGAATTAGAGAGTTTTTGATTAGGAAATAATGTCATCAAGCTTTGTTAAAAAAGCTTGCGTTTTTGCTTCTATATCTTCTGCCTGCATCAGATCGCGTACGACTGCTACTCCAGCTATACCCGTGTCGACAAGTTGGTCAATATTCTCTGACGTCAATCCTCCGATAGCAACTACTGGAATGGCGACCGTTTGGCAAATTGTTTTCAAGGTTGAAATCAGAGTGATAGGCGCATTCTCCTTGGTCCTAGTCGGGAAAATGGCTCCTGTTCCCAAGTAATCCGCACCTCCTTCTTCTGCTTCTAGGGCTCTTTTAACTGTTTTAGCAGTGACACCGAGGATTTTTTCAGGACCCAAGACTTTGCGGGCAACCGAAACTGGTAGTTCATCGTCTCCGATATGCAGACCTGCAGCATCGACTGCTAGACAGATATCCAACCGATCATCGATAATTAAGGGTACTTGGTAGGCATCTGTTATTTCCTTGACTTGTTTTGCCAGTTGATAATATTGATTGGTAGTGAGGGTTTTTTCTCGTAGCTGGATAATGGTAACACCTGAACGGCAGGCCGTCTCAACTTTTTCAAGAAAGCTTTCCAAGGAATCTTGGTAGCGATTGGTTACCAGGTATAGTCTAAGTGCTTCTCTATTCATAAATATCTCCTTTGATAGCATCTAGCCAATTTTCATCTCTTTTTAGGAGAGAGAGCTGATTGAGAACTTGGTAACGAAAATCTTCCAATCCCATTCCTTGAACAAGTATTCTCTCAGCAGAGATATTGAGATAAGAAACCGCTAGACAAGAAGCTTCAAAGGCAGTCTTTCCTTGGCTGAGAAAAACGGATGTCAAGGCTCCAACCAGATCTCCTGTCCCTGTTATCCAGTCTAATTCTGCACAGCCATTTCCCAATACAGCAACTTGATTCTCCGAAACGATAAGGTCCTTGGGACCCGTGACTAAGAAAGACATACCAGGATAAAACTGACACCAGTCTTTCAAGACTTGAAGCAAATCCTCAGTTTCTTGATCTTTAGCACTAGCATCAACCCCAACTCCGTGGTGTTTTAAGCCAACAAGACTTCGGATTTCCGACATATTTCCTTTAAGGACCGTGGGCTTGTACTCTAAAAGATCTCTGACTAAGGTCTTACGAATGGGAGATGTTGCTATGCCAACAGCATCTACTACTATTGGGAGACAAGCTTGGTTTGCATAAGAAGCTGCCATACGGATTGCTTTCTCCTTCTCAGCTGACAAATGTCCCAAATTGATGAAGAGGGCCTGACTTTGCCTAGTAAAATCAAGAACCTCACGGGGATCATCTGCCATGACAGGTTTGCATCCCAGAGCTAAAATCCCATTAGCCAGCATCTCACAAGAAATCTCATTGGTGATGCAGTGAATCAAGGAACTGGTTGCCAGAGGGAAAGGATTTGTCAATTTCTGCATCATTCTATCCTTTCTCCAAAGAAATATCCCTGCACTTTTTTAAAGAATTCCTGCTTGATTAAAAATCGAAAGGCAAGGAAAGCTATGGCTGTACCGATCAAGGTTGCTCCGAAAAATCGAGGAGTGTAGATAAACCAGCTGAGCTTGGCCGCAGATCCTGTAAAGAGAACCATAACAGGATAGGAAACAATAGAACCGATAATACCTGTTCCCAAAATCTCTCCTAGAGCAGAATAGTGAAATTTTCGACCGTACTTATAAAAAAGACCTGCGAGAAGGGCTCCAAAAGTCGCTCCTGTTAGGGCCAAAGGGGGAATGCCCTGAGTTGACATACGGATAAAGGCTGTGGCTGTAGCCATGATCAAGGCATAAACAGGTCCCATCAAGATCCCTGCTAGGATATTGACTACACTGGACATCGGTGCCATTCCCTCAATTCGAAAGATGGGTGTAAGAACTACGTCAAGAGCAATCATCATGGATAAAATGGTTAATTTGTGAACTTGTAGTTGGTGGTTTCTCATTTTCTATTTCTTCTCTTTTTCTAAGGGCTGCAAATCACTCTTCCAGGTTTGATGTTGGTAAGCCATCTCCCAAAACTTGGCTTCCATGTGGACACTTCGGTGGAAGGCCTCTAGCATTTTTTGTTTGTCTGTCTCGTTGCTTTCGCGATAGAGCTGATTGACCAGGGCTTCTTCCTCTTTAATCTGCTGCTCTAACTCATCGGTGATATAGGTTGCAATCCACTGTTGATAAAGAGGATTCGGGGATGGTTTGCGATTAAGTGCCTTGCCCAAATCATGGTATAACCAAGGACATGGGAGCAAACTAGCAAAAGCAATGCCCAAGTTTGGCTCTGCAAACTGTCGATAAATATGCGAAATGTAATGATAACAAGTTGGAGCGATTGGATGTTGCTCCATTTCCTGGTCACTGATTCCCAATTCCTTGAAAAATTGTTGGCGGATAAACAACTCACCCTCCACTAGACTCTGGGCATTTTGTTTCAAGAGTCTTTTCATCTCTTGGTTTGAAGTCTTATCAGCCAAGAGGTGATAAGCTTCTGAGAAGGCCTTCAGATAGTAAGCATCCTGAATCAGGTAATAGCGAAAGATGGAAGGTTCTAACGTTCCCTCTTGTAACTGTAGAACAAAGGGATGGTGAAAGGAAGCCTGCCAAGCTTCCTTGGATAATTCCATCGCAATATCTGTAAATTCCATAATAACTCCTTTATAGAAATAGGCTGGTTTGAAGCAATAAAAAGTAAAGTAGGTAAATCAATGTTGTCCTTTGAGGAATATAGAAGGTTCGATAGCTATTCTCCACCTGTGCATGTTCGTCATATCCGTGCGCAGACAAAGCTCTCAGATAAAGATGGCGCCACCTAAAGACCGTCATCAGAACCTTGCTGTAAATCAAGGGCGACCAAACATGCAGTTCTTGACCACGTAATAAGCAAGTTTCTTTTAGAGACTTGATTTCTTGCTGAATGAGGGGAAAGGCATTGAATACCACAATCAAGGCATAGGCCCAAGACCGTGATAGGCCCTTTTGGGCCAAGTACAAGAAAAGCTCTTTTAGGGAAATACTGGAAACAAAGACAAGGCCGATACAAACGGTCACAAAAGCTCTCGTTCCAAGTATCACTGCCTGAGAAGCATCCCCATGTAACTGAACTGCCCAGTAGTTAGCAAAGGATGGTAAAATGGCGAGTACGAGCATCCAAGCCAACATTTTAAATCGACGGTAATAGAGCATAAAGAGGATGCAAAATGCGACTACAGAAAGATTAAGAGCAATCGAAGGAAGGAAAGATGTTTCCAAGGATAAAATTAGAAAGAAGAGGCTGATAACTGGTGTCTTGGTTGCTACTTTGATCATACTATCTCACCTCCCCTAGAGTATCATTGTTCAGAGAGGGGAGAGGTTTGCTGATGGTCACGTCTTGGAGATGACTGAGCCCCTCACTAGTCATCTCAATCCAATAATCAACCACAGAGATCAAGGGATCTAAACGATGGCTAATGATCAAAAAACTTCTTCCTTGATTGCTCTCCTCCAACATCCACTGACAAAAGTAGTCGCAGGCTCTATCATCCAAACCAGCAAATGGCTCATCTAGCAAGATCACAGAAGCCTTGCTGGTCAAGATGGTCAAAAGCTGAAGAATCTTTTGTTGGCCACCACTTAATTGATAGGGACTCTTATCGAGTTCCTGGTCCAAATTAAAAAATTGTAATGCTTGGAGAATCCGCTGATTTCTCACAGTATCAGGACCATCTAATTGAAGTTCCTCTCGCAGACTGACTCGGATAAACTGCTTCTCAGCTTCCTGAACAACACCCGTCAAGTCACGATACAGACTCTTTTTCTTTTTGAGAAGCCAACCCTTCCAAATAATGCACCCCTTATACTTTTGAAATTGAAGAATAGAGCGAAAGAGGGTTGATTTCCCGACACCATTGTCACCCAGGATACAGGAAATCCCTTGGTAAAATGTGAAATCTGCAATCGAAAAGAAGGGGCGATTCCCCAGCTCACAAGTCACACGGTCCATATGGAATAATTCTGGGCTAAAGGCAACTTCCTTTGAAGCAACCTGTGTCATCTCAGAGGTAGGGATTTGAAACACTTCCCTTAGTTGCCCGTCTCTCAGCTCCACCATATGGTCAATGTAGGCTTCATAGTCTGATAAATCATGGTCGCACAGGATGACTGTCTTCCCATCAAGGACCAACTCTTTTAGAATCTCTAATATCTCCAGCCTGCTCTTGCGGTCAATGGAAGCGAAGGGTTCATCCAAGAGATAGACCCTAGGATTCATGGCAAAGAGAACAGCCAGTGCAGCCTTTTGCTTTTCCCCACCTGATAAGTGATGGATGGGACGGTGTAAGATTGCCTCGCAGCGACATTGCCGGACCACCTCTGCTATTTTAGCATCAATCTCTTGCACAGGATGTCCGATATTCTCCAAGGTAAAAATTAGCTCTTCAAACAAGTTCTCCATGGTAAATTGATGATTGGGATTTTGAAAGAGAATACCTACTGTTTGGACACGTTCAACGATAGAAAGCTGACTGATCTGGCTTCCCTCTATCAGGACTTGACCACTATAGGGCAAGGAACTGACTTGAGCAATGATTTGAAAGAGACTGGATTTTCCTGAACCACTGCTCCCAACTAACAAGGTAAAAGCTTGCGCATGAAAAGTAAAATCAATTGGCTCCGAAAAGATTGGGGACTGAATCCCCCGTAGTTCCAGCCCCATCTACGCCTTTCCTCCAGCCGCAAACTGATGATAGAGTTTGACAATGGCACGAACCAAAATGGTACAGAAGAAAAAGACGGAAATAAAACGCACCACCAGCAAGGAAAGGACAAAAGGAAGGGAGAAGGCGTAGTAACCTAATTTAATGTATTCATAGACAAAGCTAAAAAGAGTAATCCCAATACTATTAGCAGTTAGAGAGAGCCAACTTTCATAGCGATTCTTGGTTACGATAAAACCAAATTCACTTCCCAAGCCTTGAACCAAGCCAGACAAAAGAGCGCCTAGACCGAATTGGCTACCATAAAGGACTTCAGCAAGCGCAGCGAGCACTTCTCCAATCGTTGCACTTCCGACTCTTGGAACAAAGATGGCCGCAATGGGCGCAGCCATACACCAGAGACCAAAGAGGATTTCATTGGCAAAAGCCTGTAAACCAAGAGGGGCCAAGATTAGGTTGAGGATATCAAATAGATAGCCTGAACCCACAAAAACGCCACCAAAAAAGATAGACAAGAAAGCAAGCAAGATAACATCTTTTAATTGCCATTTTTTCAACATAAAAAACTCCTTTTTTAAAGAAAAGTGGGGCATTCAAGGAGAGCTACCGAAAGACTTGCGGTCAAGCCTATCCTCTTTTGATAAACAAAAAAACTCCAATTACAAACGAGAATTAGAGTTTACCTTACAAGATTAGACAGTTCATTTCGACATACGAAAAAAACCTTTTCACATTTCCCTTCGCCAGTCTTAACTGTATCAGGTTCAATGGGTATCATCTCAGCCTAAAGCACCCCAAATGTCTTTATTATTTAATTACTGGACCAGTATAGCAAAAAATGAAAGCCCTAGCAAGATATTTGACTGGAAAATATATTTATATAGTTTCTAATAACGATTTAATCTTTTTATACACGAAGAAAAACCTCCACATAAGGTGGAGGCCATCTTCATTATCAATACAATTTTAATTCACGAGGGTCGACTGGGAAGGTTGGGTTGTATGGGTTGTGACGGAGTTTGAAGTGTTTGACATCCTCAATAGTCTGAGTTCCAGATAATTGCATGACTGTCTTCAATTCTGCATTCAAGTGCTCAAAGACTTGACGCACACCAACACTACCACCAAGAGCCAAACCATAGATCACAGGGCGGCCAATAGCTACCAAGTCTGCTCCTGAAGCCAAGGCTTTAAAGACGTGCTGACCACGACGAACACCAGAGTCAAAGACAATTGGCACACGTTTATCAACTGCTTCAGCGACTTCTTGAAGCGAGTCAAAGGCCGCTGGCCCACCGTCGATTTGGCGGCCACCGTGGTTGGTTACCCAGATACCAGAAGCACCTGCAGCAAGCGAACGTTCAACGTCTTCACGGCATTGTGGCCCCTTGACATACACAGGAAGACCAGAGTATGCGGCGATAAATTCTACATCGCGTGGAGACAAGCGTTGTTTAGCTGATTTGTAAACAAAGTCCATTGATTTTCCAGCACCTTCTGGCAGATATTCTTCAACAATCGGCATGCCAACTGGGAAGACAAAACCATTGCGCTTATCGACCTCACGATTGCCCCCTACAGTTGCATCCGCCGTCAAGACAATCGCTTTGTAGCCTTCAGCCTTCACACGGTCCATGATATGGCGGTTAATGCCATCATCCTTACTAAAGTAAAATTGGAACCAATGAGGTGTTCCTTGAAGAGCTTCCGTAATTTCTGGAAGGTCAACGGTAGAGTAGGAACTAGTTGTATATAGAGAACCAAATTCATGCACACCACGCGCAGTAGCTACTTCCCCCTGCTCATTTGCCAATTTATGAGCCGCAACAGGCGCCATGATGATTGGTGAAGATAGTTTTTCGCCTGCAAATTCAATCTCAGTGCTTGGATTTTCCACATCACAGAGCGTATGAGGAACAATAAGTTTATGGTTAAAAGCTCGAATGTTCTCGCGTAAAGTGAACGTGTCCTCAGCTCCACTCGCGATGTAGCCAAAAGCAGCTTTAGGAATGACTTGCTGCGCCATGGGTTCCAAATCATAAGTGTTAATAAAATCTACAGGTCCTTCTGCATTGCTTGTTTTATATGACATAAAGTGTCCTCCTTATTAAGTAAGCGTTTACTTTTTCTTGCATAAACTATCTTACCTCTTTTTCAGAATCCTTTCAAAAATTTTGTCTGGAAATTTCAAAGCACAGACATGATAAATATTTTCTATCATTGTGATAAAAAATTCATGTTATCCAAACATGCCCTTTAGTGCTACAATAGCTATATTATTCCTAGATGGGAGGTTCTATTTTGGATTGGTCCATTGTTGAACAATATTTACCACTCTATCAAAAGGCATTCTTTCTGACCTTACATATCGCAGTTTGGGGAATTCTGGGTTCTTTCCTTGTTGGTCTAATCGTTAGTGTCATTCGTCATTATCGCGTTCCTATCTTTTCACAGTTAGCAACAGCCTACATCGAATTGTCACGCAACACGCCCCTTTTGATTCAGCTCTTCTTCCTCTATTTCGGGCTTCCCCGAATAGGGATTGTTCTTTCTTCAGAAGTCTGTGCAACAGTTGGTCTCATCTTTTTAGGTGGCTCCTACATGGCTGAATCTTTCAGAAGCGGACTGGAAGCAGTTAGTCAAACCCAGCACGAGATTGGTTTAGCCATTGGTCTAACGCCTGTACAGGTCTTTCGCTATGTGGTTCTTCCGCAAGCGACTGCGGTAGCCCTACCGTCCTTTAGTGCCAATGTCATTTTTCTCATCAAAGAAACCTCAGTTTTCTCTGCGGTAGCCTTAGCCGATCTCATGTACGTCGCCAAGGACTTGATTGGACTCTATTATGAGACAGACATTGCACTAGCCATGTTGGTAGTTGCTTACCTGATCATGCTTCTACCCATCTCTCTAGTCTTTAGCTGGATAGAAAGGAGGCTCCGCCATGCAGGATTCGGGAATCCAAGTACTCTTTCAGGGAAATAATCTCTTGCGGATTTTACAAGGATTGGGAGTCACGATTGGGATTTCCATCCTCTCTGTCCTCTTATCCATGATTTTCGGTACGGTCATGGGAATCATCATGACCTCTCATTCTAGAGTCGTTCGCTTTTTAACACGTTTTTATCTAGAATTTATCCGTATCATGCCCCAACTGGTGCTACTCTTCATTGTTTATTTCGGCTTAGCTCGAAACTTTAATATCAATATATCGGGAGAGACTTCTGCAATTATCGTTTTTACACTCTGGGGAACGGCTGAGATGGGGGACTTGGTACGTGGAGCCATCACTTCCCTTCCCAAACATCAGTTTGAAAGCGGACAGGCGCTGGGCTTGACCAACTTCCAACTTTACTACCACATCATCATCCCGCAGGTCTTGAGAAGACTGCTGCCACAAGCCATCAACCTTGTCACTCGGATGATCAAAACGACTTCCTTAGTTGTCTTGATTGGGGTTGTGGAAGTTACCAAGGTTGGACAACAAATCATTGATAGCAATCGCTTGACCATCCCAACCGCTTCCTTTTGGATTTATGGAACCATTCTGGTCCTGTATTTCGCAGTCTGTTTTCCTATTTCCAAACTATCCACTCACTTAGAAAAACATTGGAGGAACTAAATGTCTGAAACTATTTTAGAAATCAAAGACTTAAAAAAATCCTTTGGAGACAATCCCATCCTCCAAGGCCTTTCTCTAGATATCAAAAAGGGAGAAGTCGTCGTCATTCTAGGACCATCTGGTTGCGGAAAAAGCACTCTCCTTCGTTGCCTCAATGGTCTAGAAAGCATACAAGGTGGGGATATTCTTCTGGATGGCCAGTCCATTATTGGAAACCAGAAAGACTTTCACTTGGTTCGCCAAAAGATTGGGATGGTCTTTCAAAGTTATGAACTCTTTCCCCATCTGGACGTCCTGCAAAATCTCATCCTAGGTCCTATCAAAGCACAAGGTCGAGATAAGAAAGAGGTGACGGAAGAAGCCCTGCAATTACCGGAACGCGTCGGACTACTTGATAAAAAAGACAGCTTTGCTCGACAATTATCTGGTGGACAAAAGCAACGGGTTGCCATTGTCCGTGCTCTGCTCATGCATCCAGAAATTATCCTCTTTGACGAAGTGACGGCTTCGCTGGATCCAGAAATGGTGCGCGAGGTTCTCGAACTCATCAATGACTTGGCTCAAGAAGGGCGCACTATGATTTTGGTGACCCACGAAATGCAGTTTGCCCAAGCCATTGCAGACCGCATTATCTTTCTCGACCAAGGGAAAATCGCTGAAGAAGGAACGGCTCAAGACTTCTTTACCAACCCACAAACCAAACGAGCACAGGAATTTTTAAACGTCTTTGACTTTAGCCAGTTTGGCTCATATCTATAAAGGAGATTTATATGAAAATCATCAAACCAATTCTAACTGTTTTTGCTCTAGCATTTGCGCTTATCTTTGTCACAGCTTGTAGCTCAGGTGGAAGCTCTGATACTTCATCAGGAAAAGCAACTGCCAAAGCCCGCACTATTGACGAAATCAAAAAAAGCGGTGAGCTTCGAATCGCCGTATTTGGAGACAAAAAACCATTTGGTTATGTTGACAACGACGGTTCTTACCAAGGTTACGATATCGAATTGGGGAACCAACTAGCTCAAGACCTGGGGGTAAAGGTCAAATATGTTTCTGTTGATGCTGCCAACCGTGCTGAATACTTGATTTCAAACAAGGTTGATATCACCCTTGCCAACTTCACAGTTACCGACGAACGTAAGAAACAAGTTGATTTTGCCCTTCCTTACATGAAAGTTTCCCTCGGTGTTGTGTCACCAAAAGATAAAGTCATCAAAGACGTTAAAGAATTAGAAGGCAAAACCTTGATTGTCACAAAAGGAACCACTGCTGAAACCTACTTTGAGAAAAATCACCCAGAAGTCAAACTTCAAAAATATGACCAATACAGTGATGCTTATCAGGCTCTTCTGGACGGACGTGGAGATGCCTTCTCTACTGACAATACTGAAGTCCTAGCTTGGGCTCTCGAAAATAAAGGATTTGAAGTCGGTATTACTTCCCTCGGTGACCCAGATACCATTGCACCAGCAGTTCAAAAAGGAAACCAAGAATTGCTTGACTTCATCAATAAAGACATTGAAAAATTGGGCAAGGAAAACTTCTTCCACAAGGCCTATGAAAAAACACTTCACCCAACCTACGGTAACGCTGCTAAGGCAGATGACCTTGTTGTTGAAGGCGGAAAAGTTGACTAATACTTTCCGAAAATAAAAAGAAATCAGGTAATCCTAGTGACTACCTGATTTTCTATGTTTTAGGCATTCTGCCAATTTTCTTGGTCTTCTTTGAATCGTTTTAAGAGATCCAATCCCTCTGGTGTGATGTAGCCTTCTTCCTGAGCTAGGTGGATGAGCTCGCTGTAGTTTGAGAGAGTCACCAGTTTCACGCCTGCGTTTGCAAAGTTCTTATCTGCTTTTGCTAGTTGATAGCTAAAAATGGCCACTACACCGAGAACATCTGCTCCTTCACGCTTGGCAGCTGCTACCGCTTCGAGAACTGAACCACCAGTTGAAATCAGGTCTTCTACAATTACCATTTTTTGCCCCTGGGCTACACGGCCTTCGATTTGGTTTCCGGCCCCATGGTCTTTTGGTTTGCTACGAATGTAGGCAAATGGTAGGTTCATCTTGTCCGCGATGATAGCTCCATGTGGAATCCCTGCTGTCGCTGTACCAGCAATGACTTCTACCTCTGGAAAGGCTGCTTTGATAGCATCCACAAAACCATTTTCAATCAAACTTCTAGTTTCCGGGTAAGCTAGGGTCACACGATTATCCGTATAGATCGGTGACTTGATCCCAGATGCCCAAGTGAAAGGCTCTTCTGGTTTGAGATAAACCGCTTGAATTTTCAATAGATGGCTAGCAATGTCTCTAGCAAGTGTCATGGTATACTCCTTCTTATCCTTAAATCTATAATCAAATACGCTTTAGACCCAATCGCGTGTCCATTCTTCCTTGATAGCATGGTAGGCTGCTACAGGGTCTGCTGCCTGTGTGATTGGACGGCCTATTACAATGTAGTCACTACCGATTTGATAGGCTTGACCAGGGGTCACTACACGTTTTTGATCCCCTGCTTCAGCACCTGCTGGTCGAATACCTGGTGTCAAGCAGATAAAGTCTTCGTTTGTAGCTTCTTTGATAAGTTGGGCTTCTTGGGCTGAGCAAACCACTCCATCCAATCCAGCTTCAGCTGTTTTCTTAGCATAGTGAATCACTGATTCCTGCAGACTAGTTTGGATATTTTGACAGTCTTGCATCTGTTCTTCAGATGTTGAGGTCAATTGGGTCACCGCGATAAGAATCCCTTGATCACCAAGGCCTTCACGCGCGGCCTGCATCATCTCAAGTCCACCTGCAGCCTGAACATTGGTCATATCGACACCCAGACTTGACAAGATTTTCATGGTTGACTTGACCGTATTTGGAATATCATGCAATTTGAGATCCAAAAAAACACTATGTCCCAATGATTTCAAATAACGCACAACTTCGGGACCTACTGCATAGTAGATTTCCATTCCTACCTTGACATAGAGTTTTTCCTCTGCTGGAAAAAGGGCTAAAAATTCTTTGGCTTCCTCGAAACTTGGAAAATCCAGAGCAATGACCGGGCGACTCTCACGCATTCTTTTCTCCTATTCTTTGCTAACAGTCCATTGCTCAAAAAAAGGAACCTGCTAGCAGCTAGGTCCCACGAAAAACGGGTAGTCTCCACCCTTTCACTGTCTAACCTTAGCTGCCTCTCTGGACTGCTTTAAAAGTTTTCTACTATTCTATTATTTATAACGACACTTGTCAAGTAAAAACTGAAGATTCTTATTCTTGTTTCTTTTCTTCAGCTTTTTTTTCTTCCTGTTTTTTCTTCTCTGCTTCTTTAGCTTCTTGTTTAGCCTTTTCCTCAGCTTCTTCCAAACGTTTATCAGCCAGGCTAGTGCTATAGATTCCTGCCTCCATATCGATGAAGCTCGGTTCTGCTAACTGTGGCTTGATTTTGCTGTAATAAGGCAATTTCTTACTCAATTCTGACAAGGGAACCAAGATTTCATCTGTATCCTGCATAGTAATTTTTAAAAGATCAGCAGTTGCCTTACTTGGCGCTAGTTCGATCTTCTGAATTTGACTCTTTATGTCCTCACTAATGCTAGAAAGACCCGTCATCAAATCCTTCACCTGCTGCTCATCGTTAAAGGTGACTGTTAGGTAGGTCTCAGGCAGGTTCAAAAGGTTGACAGGACTTGACTCAACAGTTCCACTAGAAAGAATCGGATAGTGGTCTTCGCCTGTCACATAGTAGCCAACAATCTCAAACTCTTTGACTTCAATCGTAAAGTTTGTCGGAAATTTGTAGTCAATCTTTGCTGACTCGATCCAGTGATTAGACTTGATCTTCTCAGCGTGCTTCTCCTTGTTCAACAACAAAGACAGGGTATAATCACTATCCTGAATGCCAGAAACCTGTTTAATGTCATCCGCTTGGGTCTGGACATTTCCCTTAACCTCGATATGCTTGATAGTCGAAAGAGGAGTCAAGAGATAGATAGAAAGGAGGAGAACCAGAACACTCGGCACCAAGATACTAACTGCCCGCCAAATATGAACAGGCGCAATTTTAGGCTTGGCAGGTTTTTCTGGTTTTTCTTTTTTCTTCTTCTCTTTTTCCTCTTTGACTTTATGATCATCCTTTTGAGATTGTTCTTCTTTTTCAGATGGTTCCTTGCTTGGGCTTGTGGATTCCTCGTCTGACTCACTCGATGATTTCTTGGATTCCGCCAGTAGTTTCGAGTTTGCTTCCTTTCGAGCTTGTTTTTCCTTTTCCTTCTCTTCAGTTAGGGCAGCTTCCTCCTCAGCCTTCTTTTTCAGATATTCCTGGTTTCGTTTCTGCCATTCAGACAATTCTTTCTTGGGGTTTGATTCTTTGTTCTTATCCTTTGACATTGATTTTCCTTATGATAAGTCTTTTCTTAGTAGGGCATAAAAATCATCAAGAGATTTCAATTCAGTCGAAGTTTTCATACTAGCTTGGTATTGGTCCTTGTGACTAAGCAGGTGGCTGAGTTTCTCCTCCAAGCTTTCCAAGGTCAAGTCACTTTCTTGAAGTTCTTCTGCATAGCCTTTCTTAACAAAGTAGGCTGCATTTTCAATCTGGTCTCCTCGACTTGCTTCACGACCCAATGGTACGATGAGATGGAGTTTCGTCATGGCCAAGAGCTCAAAAATCGTATTGGCACCACCACGCGTCACCACCACATCTGCCATCTCCATCAAAGGTTGATAGAGATCCGTCACATAATCAACACGAAAGAGATTTTGACTCAACTCATTGAGGCTTGAATCTCCAGTGAGATTGATAATATTGTAGCGCTCTGTCAGTTCTTGCTTATGATCTGTCACCAATTGGTTAAATACACGAGCTCCCGCAGAACCACCGACAAACAATACTGTAGGCAATTTAGGATTAAAGTGGGTTTGGATATCCACCAATTCATCTGGTTCAGGAATTTTTTGGTCTGAGACCTTGGTCACAGCCCCCACATGCTCGACCTTTACGAGACCAGCAGCCTGCTCAAAGGTTGAATACATCTTGGTCGCAAATTTATAGGCAATTTTATTGGCCAAGCCCATGGACAGGTCCGATTCGTGAATAAAGACAGGCACTCCTGACACTCGCGCTGCTATAACCGGCGGTACAGAGACAAAGCCACCCTTTGAAAAAAGGGCCTGTGGACGCAGTCGTAACATGATAAAGAGGGATTGGACAATTCCCCAACCAACTTTGAAGACATCCAGCATATTTTGCCAAGAGAAATAGCGACGCAACTTCCCAGTCGCAATAGAGTGGAAGGTCACATTCAAGCCTGACTTGAGAATTTCTTGGTGTTCGATTCCGTGTTTATCCCCGATATAGTGGACTTCCCAGCCGTCTTCGATGAACTTAGGCATTAACAAAAGGTTGAGGGTAACATGTCCAACCGTCCCCCCACCTGTAAAGACAATTTTTTTCATATTATTCCTTTAACTCCGCTACTGTGTCGATAAAGAGGTCGCCACGTACTTCAAAGTTAGCATACATATCCCAGCTAGCATTGGCAGGACTGAGGAGAACCACGTCTCCTTGAGTCGCTAGCTCATAAGCCTTGCGGGTCGCATCTGCAATATCTATCGCATCTACATAAGCCACACCAGCCTTCTCTGCTGCCCGTTTGACACGTTCTGCAGACTGACCGAGGATGACCATTTTCTTGAGGCCAGTGATATCTGGCACCAGCTCATCAAATTCATTGCCGCGGTCCAAACCACCTGCAATCAAAATGACCTTACTATTGTCAAACCCTGACAAGGCCTTTTGAGTAGCCAAGATATTGGTTGATTTACTGTCGTTATAAAATTTCACACCCTTAATCTCATCCACAAATTGGAGACGGTGTTTCACACCACCAAAAGCTGAAAGAGTTTCCTTGATGGTTTGGTTGTCTACACCACGAAGCTTGGCTACAGCAATGGTAGCAAGGGCATTTTCTACATTGTGGCTACCTGGAACACCGATTTCACTCGCTGCCATGACCACTTCCCCACGGAAGTAGAGTTGACCATCTGCAAGATAGGCTCCATCAACCTTTTCAAGTGTTGAAAATGGAACAACAGTGGCTTGTGTTTTAGTAGCCAATTCTTTTGCCAAGTCTTGGTTAAAATTCAAAACAAGGAAATCAGCTGCTGTCATCTTGTTCTGGATATTCCACTTAGCTGCCACATACTCCTCAAAAGAACCATGGTAGTCGATATGAGTGGGCATAAGGTTTGTAATAACCGCAATCTCAGGATGGAATTCTTGGACACCCATCAGTTGGAAAGAAGAAAGTTCCATGACAAGCGTGTCCTTAGCTGTTGCAGTTTGAGCCACTTGACTTGCAGGATAGCCGATATTCCCTGATAAGAGACCATGTTGACCAGCAGCAGTCAAAACTTCCCCAATCATAGTCGTTGTAGTCGTTTTTCCATTTGATCCAGTAATACCAACAATCGGCGCATCTGAGATCAAGTAAGCCAACTCTACCTCAGTCAAGACTGGAATCCCCTTTGCCAAAGCCTTTTCAATCATGGGATTGCTATAAGGGATACCTGGATTTTTCACCATCAGAGCAAAATCTTCATCCAAGAGCTCCAAAGGATGCCCACCAGTGACAACCTTGATTCCCTCTTCTAGCAAACTTTGTGCAGCAGGATTTTCCTCAAAAGGCTTGCCGTCATTTACCGTCACAATGGCTCCCAGCTTGTCCAACAAACGGGCCGCAGACTCACCAGACTTAGCCAAACCTAAAACAAGTACTTTCTTATTTTTAAATTGATCGATTACTTTCATGTCTCAAACTCCATTTCTACTCCTACTATTTTACCATTTTTACGGAAATAAAAAAGCCACAAAGTGTATTTGTGACTCTTTCTTCTAACTTAATGTTCTCTTATCATCGATGAGATAAATCGGTAACTCGAATGACTTGATCCACTTGCTCCCAGATAAGAGGATTGTGGGTCGCAATAATAATCGTTCGATTCGGATTTTTTAAAGATTCTAGGATAGAAAGTAGCTCCTCAGAATTTTTGGGGTCTAGTGAAGCGGTTGGTTCATCTGCGAGAATCAAAACTAACCTGCACTCCAAAAGTTCGACAAAAAATATTTAACCCTTAGAGTGCAGGTCAACTCTCAGTACTTTATATCCTTACCTGTCTGTCTTCTGACCGCTGGCCTGTGACAAACATAGTGAAGGTTGCTTTGCAGACATTTCTGCCTTCTTGATTGGTGATATCGACATCCACGACACAGGTTGTCCGACCTTGATGGACACATTCTCCTTTAATGGTCAGCACATCGTCGAGTTTTCCTGCCTTGAGGTAGTTGATAGAGGACTGGAGTGTCACTCCATCAAGCCCTAGCGAGATAACCACCAAACCACTAATCTGGTCACAAAGGGTGAAGAGATAGCCACCATGGGCATTGCCATAGTAGTTGAGCGACGAGTCCACTACTTTTGTCGTCACCGCAACATGACCATCTCTCATTTTTTCTATTTCGTAATTTTCAAAGGCAGATATAGCATCAAAATGAAAATCTTTCATCGTTTCCTCCTGATAGTTCAAACGACACTATGATACTACTTTTTATAGGACTGTGCAAGGAGAAAGCTCCTAGTCTGGCAAAATTCCGACCTGCTCCACAAAGCGCATAAAGGCTGCCTGTCCTTGTTTCGTCTGCTTGTAAACCCCTGCGTCCTCCAAAACACGAGCAAAGATAACACCCACAGAGTCCTTAACTATTTCAAGGGCTTTTTCTTTATCCGCTAGGTCCGGATGTTGATCTTTGAGCTGGTCTGCCCATTTCTGATGATAGTCGGCAACTGAGACTTCTTCTCTTACGAGGTAGCTAGCGACTTGCTCCACTTCTGCTTTCAAACGAGGTGGTAAGATTGCCAAGCCCATGACCTCAATCAAGCCGATATTTTCCTTCTTGATATGTTGGACATCCTTGTGGGGATGATAGATACCATCAGGATGCTCTGGCGATGTCTGATTATCCCGCAAGACCAAGTCCAACTCAAACTGTCCATCGCGTTTACGGGCAATCGGTGTGATGGTGTGATGCGGTGTCCCGTCTGTCTCTGCCAAAATCTGCACTTCAGGGTCTGAATACTGACGCCATTCCTGCAAAATCTTATCAGCCAAGTTGGTCAAATCCTCTTTGGAATCCGAAATCAAACGTAGCACTGACATAGGCCACTTGACAATCCCAGCCTTGACCTGCTCAAATCCATCAAAAGAGAAAGTCTTTTGCAAGGGAGCCAATTCCATAGGAAATACGTGACGCCCCCCCTGATAGTGATCATGGGTGAGAATAGAGCCTCCCACAATCGGCAGGTCCGCATTAGAACCCGCAAAATAGCTCGGAAACTGCTCTACGATAGCCAGCAGACGCTCAAAACTCTGACGACTAATGGCCATGGGGCGGTGCTGGCTGTCTAAGAAAATACAGTGCTCATTAAAATAAGCATAAGGCGAATACTGGAATCCCCACTCCTGACCAGCCATTTCAAAACGGATAATGCGGTGATTGCTACGAGCTGGATGGTTAACCCGACCATGGTAGCCCTCATTCTCTAGACAAAGCTGACACTGGGGATAATTGCTAGCTTGCACCAACTTGGCTGCCGCAATCTCCTTTGGATCCTTTTCAGGCTTAGAGAGGTTGATGGTAATCTCAAGCTCTCCGTAGTCAGATGGTACACGATAAGCAATATTTTTAGCAATAGCCTTGAGCTTGATGTAGTCGTTTTTCTGGCTAAGTTGGTAGAAGTCCGCAATTGCCTGCTCAGGAGATTGGGCATAAGTTGCCCAAAAGTCACGATTGACCTGACTTGGACAAGGGGTCACCAAGTCCATCAGTTCAGCACCAAGGATTTCACGCGCAGTCTGACTGTCCTCAATCATCTCTAATCGAACCGCCTCCTCGACAAGCTGGTCCTTGAGGTCAATCAACTCATCTAGATCAGTCTCAACTTCCAAAACACCTTCGCCCACTCGTGCCAAGACACGATTGGTCAAGTAGATTCGATCCATTTCCTCAAATGAACTTTCTGCAATGACTTCCGTGATAAATGCATCTAGAACTCCCTGACTCATTGATTCTCCTTCTTACTTTCTAAATAGTCTCTGACAGCATCTAAATCCTGAAAAACTTGTTCTGTTTTATTTAAGAAAGACTGTGCTGGCATTTTTAAGTCTGGAATACAAATAACTGGTATCCCAGCTCTATACGCTGCTTCAATCCCTGCTTCACTATCCTCTAATACTAAGCAATTCTCTGGTAAAACATTCAAATCACT
Source organism: Streptococcus oralis (assembly GCF_001578705.1). Classification (GTDB taxonomy): domain Bacteria; phylum Bacillota; class Bacilli; order Lactobacillales; family Streptococcaceae; genus Streptococcus; species Streptococcus oralis_J. Next base: position 78,580 of record NZ_KQ969040.1, read on the forward strand.
ACAGGCTTTTAAAAAAATATCAGGGTAAGGTTTGCTTCGCTTTACATCTTTTGCAAAAACTAGATGGTCAAATAGGGACAGTATACCATTACTATCCAAAATCATTCTAGCTCTAGATTCAACACTTGAAGTTGCTAAAGCGATTGGAATACCTTCTCTTTGCAAAAAAGCAAGCAAATTTTTAGCACCTTTTTTTAAATTTACACCTTTGGCTAATATTCGAGCTTCCAGTTCATAAACTTTTTCCAAGGTTTGGTCAAAGTTCCAAGGTAAATCATAGGTATCCAAAAATCGTTGAACATTCTCCTCTTCCCTATGTCCACTGTATTCTCTAGAATAGGTTTCTTCTGTGAAAGGAATTCCAAAATCTTTAAGCAATTCTTGATAAACTTTTAGAGAAATGATCTCAGTATCAGCTAATAAGCCATCTAAATCAAATATTACAGCGTCCATTTACACTTCTCTCCTAGTCTAAAACGCGACTGCCACCTGCAACTTCAGCGATATAGAAGCTTGGAGCATATCCAACTACTTCCTCGTAGTGCTTGCCTACAGCTTCCTTAAAGGCCTCAACAGTATCTTTTTGCACCAAGGCAATGGCACAGCCACCAAAACCTGCCCCTGTCATACGAGCACCGAGAACACCTTCCTGAGCCCAAGCTGTGTGAACAAGAGTATCCAATTCCAAACCACTTACTTCATAGTCATGTTCTAGAGAAACGTGAGAAGCATTCATCAAGCGACCAAATGTTTCCAAATCACCTGCTTGAAGAGCTACTTGAGCTTTCAGGGTACGTTGGTTTTCAAGCACAGCATGACGAGCACGTTTTAAACGATTTTCGTCTTTAATCAGATAGCTGTATTGGTCAAAAGCCCACTCGTCTAGTTCACCCAAGGTCTGAATATCCAAGGCAGCTTGCAATTCTTCCACTGCTTTCTCACACTCAGCACGACGTTCATTGTACTTAGAGTCCGCCAGTTCACGACGTTTGTTGGTGTTCATGATGACAACGACATTGTCCTTCAAATCAAGTGGCACCAAGTCGTACTCCAAAGTATTAGTATCTAGGTAAATAGCACGTTGGTCAGCTCCCATACCGATAGCAAACTGGTCCATGATACCAGAGTTGACTCCGATAAAGTTGTTTTCTGTTTGTTTCCCGATTTTTACCAAATCCAAACGGTCTAATTTTAAATCAAAGAGATGCTCTGCCACAACACCAGTCAAAAGTTCCAAAGATGCCGATGATGACAAGCCAGCTCCATTTGGGATATTCCCATAAACATAAAAATCAAACCCTTTGTCAATCACGTGCCCAGCTTCTTGCAAGAAATGAAGAACTCCTTTTGGATAGTTGGTCCAGCTGTGCTCTTTTTCAAATTTGAGGTCAGCAAGAGGCACTTCGATGATACCCTTGTCCTCAAAGTTGGCTGAGTAGAAACACAAAACTTGGTCGTCACGCTTGCGAGCCGCTCCATAGGTTCCCAAGGAAATAGCCGCTGGAAAAACGTGCCCACCGTTGTAGTCTGTGTGTTCACCAATCAGATTGATACGACCTGGTGAAAAGAAAGTTTGGTCTGCTTCTTGACCAAAAACGGCAAGAAAGTCTTTGCGAAGGGCTTCAGCAGTAAGATGTTGTGTCATATGAATTCTCCTTTGACTGTCCGTTAAGTCATCTTAACGTGTAATCGTTTTCTTCTATTGTATCCAAGGCTTTTGCTAAGGTCAATCCTTTTTACTAAAGTTTTACTAAACAATCGGTAAAAAGAAGAAAAATATGATATACTAACCTAAAAGAAGGAGGATTTATGGCTACCTTAAAAGACATTGCACAGCTAGCCTCTGTCTCTATCGCGACCGTATCTCGTGTCCTCAATCGCGACCAGAGCCTATCTGTCACAGAAGAAACCCGACACCGCATTTTAACCGTCGCTGAAGAGCTGGGCTACACCAAGCACCTCAAGACAGGCGAATCCCACAAACCCAAGCAAAAGATTGCTATTATCCAATGGGTCAGCGAACAAGGGGAGTTGGACGACCTCTACTACTACCAGATTCGTCTCGGTATTGAAAAAAGAGCCCAAGAGTTGGACTATGATATCTTGCGCTATTTTAATGACCATCCTTTTACATTAAGCGAGGAAGTGATTGGCATTCTCTGCATCGGAAAATTTAGCCGAGCACAGATCTCTGCCTTTGAAGAATACCAAAAACCCTTAGTCTTTATAGACAGCGATACCCTCTCACTAGGTCACACCTGTATTATCACTGACTTTTACACTGCTGTAAAACAAGTTGTAGACCATTTCCTCAGCCAAGGGATGAACCGTATCGGAATTCTCACAGGACTTGAGGAAACAACCGACCAGGAAGAAATTATCCAGGATAAGCGACTAGAAAATTTCAAAGACATTACCCAAGCAAAAGTTATCTACCATGAAGAACTGGTCTTTCAGGGAAGCTTTACTGCCCAGTCTGGCTATGACTTGATGAAGAAGGCCATTCACAAGTTGGGAGACCAACTCCCACCAGCCTTTTTCGCCGCCAGCGATAGTTTAGCCATCGGTGCCCTCCGTGCCCTTCAAGAAGCTGGAATTAGCCTACCAGACCGCGTCAGCCTCATTTCTTTTAACGACACTAGCCTGACCAAGCAAGTCTACCCTCCCCTCTCTAGTATCACGGTCTATACTGAGGAAATGGGCCGAGCAGGTATGGATATTCTTAACAAGGAAGTTCTCCACGGTCGCAAAATCCCTAGCCTAACCATGCTGGGAACCAGACTGACTTTGAGAGAGAGTACGCTGCCATAACTCAACAAATATAGCAACGCAAAAAATCCTAATAGAGAGTCTCAAATCTCCATTAGGATTTTCTTTTTTATTCCATCACAATCATAGCCTTAATCGTCTTACGTTCATCCATATCTTTATAGGCTTGGTCAATCTCTTCTAATTTATAACTTGAAGTAAAGACACGGCCTGGGTTGATATCGCCATCAAGGACTGCCTTCAGTAAGAACTGTTTGTTGTAAGTCTTTACAGAGGCTGCTCCGCCTGCTACCGTAATATTTTGAGCAAAAGTTGAACCAAGAGCTCGATTGCTATAGTGAGGAACCCCAACAAAGCCCAAACGCCCACCATTGTGAAGGACACCAAGAGCCTGATCAACCGCTGCCTCAGTACCGACACACTCAAGAGCTGCATCTGCTCCTCCACCAAGAATTTCTCGCACCTTGGCAATTCCTTCTTCACCACGTTCAGCCACAACAGCTGTCGCCCCTGACTCCAAAGCCATTTGTTGACGGTCTTCGTGACGACTCATGAGAACAATTTGAGATGCCCCACGCATTTTAGCTGCGATAACAGCACATTGACCAACAGCCCCGTCACCGATAACGACAACCTTATCCCCTTTTTGAACATTAGCAACACGCGCAGCATGATAGCCGGTCGGCATGACATCAGCCAGTGTCAAGAGGGATTTGAGCATGCCTTCTGTATAATCAGAGGGCTGACCCGGAATTTTGACAAGAGCCCAGTTGGCATATTCGAAGCGAATGTACTCCGCTTGCACCCCATTAGACCAATTGGTGCCAATATGGCGGTCACAAGTCCCATCATAGCCAGCGCGACAGGCATCACACTCCCCACAGCCATGGGTGAAAGGTGCAATGACAAAATCGCCAGGTTTAACAGTCGTCACTGCATCACCAATTGCCTCAACGATACCAATCGCTTCGTGCCCGCTATTCTGATGGCCTGTTTCAATATCTGGATTGCGATAGCTCCACAGATCAGAGCCACAAACACAGGTCCGAACGATCCGAATAATGGCATCATCTGCCTCAATGATTTGCGGATGCTCCACTTCAATAAGACCAACCTGACCAGCTTTTGTGTAAACTGTTTTCTTCATAGAGCCACTCCTTTTCTATTGGTTTCTTACTTTCATTATACACTTTTTGTCAAGCTTTCGCTCGTATCAATCATTATTAACGGCGATAAGGCACTAGTTTAATCCAATATAGTCTTTTCTTCTTGAGATTTAAGTTTTATAAGGAGAGATTTTTCGATTACGTTTTTAATAGTTTCCAGCCAATAGAAAAAGTGAATAAAGAAATATTCCTTTATCCACCTTTTTGTGGTTTAGTTGTTATTCGCTACGAAGCGATTCGACTGGGTCTTTCTTAGCAGCGATGCGTGAAGGGATTAGACCGGCTAACATGGTAAGGACAATCGAAATACCGATAAGGATTAGAGCTACTTCTATTGGTAATTGTGCTACATTTCCCACATTTGTCATTTTCGCAACAATCGCATTGATTGGGAATGTCGCAAGAAAGGTAATCGTGATACCGAGCACCCCAGAGATCAATCCTTCAATGGCTGTTTCAGCAGTGAAGATACGACGAATATCTTTCTTCGAAGCCCCCATTGCACGTAGGATTCCGATTTCTTTTGTACGTTCGAGAACTGAAATGTACGTGATAATCGAAATCATTATAGAAGATACAATGAGTGAGATGGCCACAAAGCCAACGAGTACTGTTGTCACTACGCCAACCAATGTCGTAATTGAAGACATGATAGATTGGATATCATCTGAATAAGCGAGTACTTTATCGTCTTCTCCAGCTTCTTTTTTCGCTGTGTTATAGGCGTTTATGAACTCTTTTAAGTCTTGTTTTTGTTGGAACGAAGAGGTGTAGAGCTCAATGGCAGCTGGTTTGGATTTGTTGATGACGCCCATTTTTGCGAGGTTTTCCTCGTAAGTTGAAGCCGAATTGTCGTTATATTGTTGGACATACTGCGCCTGTTCTTCAGGCGTCATTTTAGCCAACTGAATTTTTTCTTCTTCGGTTAAATTCTCCGAACTGAATGGTTTAGGATCTTTCGCAAAGTCTTTACCCGTAAATACATTTAGATTTTGATTGGCTTCCTGTTCCTTAACGATATCACTATTTTGAATGTATTCGGAAGTGTAATCAATAAGGGCGCTTGTGTAGGCGATTCCTCCTGAAGGAGCATTCACGCCTGAACTTGTGCCTTCTTTTTGGCGAAGGACACCCACAATTTTAAGTTGGAGCCCATTCTCGATTTGAGTTTTCATATAAGAAGCATTATCAATCTTATTGACCCATAAGTTATTTTCTTTCACAAAGCGCTTTGTATTGACAACTGCTTTGAAAGTTTTTCCGATAAAATCACTATATTGATACGTTTGAGAAGAGAGTTCGTCGAGCTTCTTCGTATCGTTCAATTCACTAGGTTCTTTGATACGTAAACTATAGAGCGACAAATCGCTAATTTGATTGTTTTCATCTACGATAAGGACGAGCTCGGACTTATCTTGTGGGAAGCGTCCTTCCAACACGTCGTACTTGCTTTCTAGCATTGAAGAATCACTAGAAAGTTCACTCCAGTAGTTGATGTTTTGTAAGTATCCCTTCATCGTTTGGTTCGCTGTTTCTACTTCATCAGCTAAGGTTGAAGGCAGAATACTTTTGGGTCCGTTGGAAGTATCACTTGCATAGATAAACGGTTGTAAATTGTATCGGTAACGAATGTCTTTTGTGAGAGATCCGACCTTCGAAGCGTGTTCCTCCAAGTAAGTCTTGAAGGAAGCTAAGTCGTTCTTTCCGATTTGTTTTTTCAATAAATTCGTTAAAATCGTATTGATACCCAGCTCATGATTATCCTTGTAAGGCTTCTCGCTCAAATCTGGAGAGGTCGCCAACAAGTTGCTCTGGTTCTGCTCGCTAATCGTCAGTGGGAGAGAGACGAGAGTATCTTCCTGCACCTTTTTAACGTAGTCACTCACACCATTTGAAAGGGCTAAGATAAGGGCAATCCCGATAATCCCGATGGAACCCGCAAAAGCTGTTAGTAAGGTACGACCTTTCTTCGTCAATAGGTTATTAAAGGAAAGTACAAGGGCGGTTATAAAGCTCATCTTCGTCTTCGTGAACTGAATGTCGACTTGCTTTGTCTCCTCTGTTGGTTCGCATGGGTTTGAGTCGCTCAAGATGTTTCCATCTAATACTTGTACGATGCGTGTGGAGTACTTCTGTGCCAGCTCTGGGTTATGCGTCACCATGATAACCAAACGTTCCTTAGCGATGTCTTTTAATAAATCCATGATTTGAACAGAAGTCTCAGAATCGAGCGCTCCTGTCGGTTCGTCGGCTAAAACGACTTTTGGATCATTAACAAGAGCACGCGCAATCGCGATTCGTTGCATTTGTCCCCCAGACATTTGACTTGGTTTCTTATATAAATGGTCTTTTAGGCCTACGCGTTCGAGCACTTCGATAGCACGTTTCTTACGTTCTGCTTTTGAAACGCCCGAAAGAGTCATTGCAATTTCTACGTTAGAGAGTGCAGTTTGGTGCCCGATGAGATTATAAGACTGAAAGACGAAACCGATGGTGTGGTTTCTGTAGCTATCCCAATCGCGGTCTTTAAATTGCTTTGTTGATTTTCCTTGGATGAGTAAATCACCAGATGTGTATTGGTCGAGTCCCCCGATGATATTTAATAGGGTGGTTTTCCCAGAACCCGATTGCCCGAGAATGGAGACAAACTCACTCTCACGAAAACGAATCGAGATATCCTTTAGCGCGTGGAACTCTTGATTGCCCGTATGATAGACTTTTGAAATGTGTTGTAGCTGTAACATCGTCTATCTCCTTTCAGTGATATATGTAGTCTATCACAATTTCATACTGGAGTAAATATGTTACATTTACAATTCATCAAAAATAATCAACAAATGGAAAATCGACTTCTTATGAATGATGATGTCCATGACTTTGACCTACTTCCAACTCCTCAATTTTTCGCTTATGGGTTTGGTGACTTGCTAGGTTTGCATCAACTTCAATGGTAACATTTTGAAAGCCATAATCTTTGAGTAAATTACGAATAGATTCTTTACAATACTCTATATGTTCAATCTCTTCTAGGCAAACATGAACAATGGCGTCATTTTCCAGACCATCCATGGACCAAATGCTAAGTTGATTAACACTTTTAACATTATCTAGCGCTGCTAACTCTTTCTCTAGCTTAGCGGTCTCGATCCCTTCAGGCACAGCATCTAAGAAAATTTTAAGTGTTGACCAAAAACGAGGAATGGCTTTCCAGAGGATAAAACTAGAAATTAAAAGAGACAAGAGTGGATCGAGAAAGTACCAGTCAGTCACATACAAAACACCAGCAACCAGAATGACCGCTAGCCAACCCAGAATATCTTCTAAAAAATGCAAGGTCAGGATAGCTTCATTCTTGGTCTGACCCTTACGAACGATTAGACTAGCCAAGAGATTGATAAGAATCGCAATAACTCCCAACCACAGCATCCCTTGGTAGTTGACAGGCTGAGGGGATAGGAGACGAGGGATATTCTCCAAGAGCACCATGAAAGATCCTGTCAAAAGGATCAAGGCAGTCAGCATGGCACCTAGCAAACTGAAGCGTTTGTAGCCAAGAGTGTAACGTTTGTCTTCCTGACGATTGGAAATAGTTTCCAAACAAGCTGATAAACCTATGGCAAGAGCATCACCCAAATCATGAACCGCATCCGCTAAGACCGCACTTGAATTGAAGATACCCCCAAAAATAAATTCGACAATAGAAAATGATAGATTCAAGAAAAAAGCTAACCAGATAGATGTTTTAGAACTCATTTCTCTCCCTCCTTTGGTATAATAGGTATATATACTTCTTTCATTTGTATTATCTAATAAAATCCAAAGAAAGGATAGAAGCAAACTGTCAGCCATGTTCAGTTCTGAACAGTTTGTCTCAAGTGTCTATATGCCAAAAAGAGACCGTCGGGTTAGCAAGACGAAAAAAGCCATTTATCAAGCTTTTCTACAAGTTTTGAACGACAAAGGCTATGATGCCACTACTGTCCAGGATATCATTGACTTGGCAGATGTTGGGCGTTCCACTTTTTACTGTCACTACGAGAGTAAGGAACTGCTTTTAGATGAACTCTGTCGCTACCTCTTTCATCATCTCTTTGAAAGGGAAGGACACTTTACTACCGAGGACTACCTCGCACATATTTTTTTGCATTTTCAAAAAAATCAAGACCATGTCACCAGTCTTCTTTTTTCCAAAAACGACTACTTCCTCCGCCAACTACACAAGGAGCTCGAACACCACGTCTATCCCATGGTGGCGGATGATTTGCAAGAGTCCTATCCAAACATTCCGGCTTCCTACCTCAAACATTTTGTAGTAACAAACTTTATCGAAACACTGACCTGGTGGCTAAAAAAAGGAAAATCTTATACTGAAGACCAAGTGGTGAGATTTTACTTAGATGTGATTGAGATGACTTCTACAAAATCACTCGAAATTTAATCCTATCACGAAGAAAGGAATCAACCATGTTAACTTCTATTATCCTAGGAATTCTAACGATTGTATTGGCTCTTATTTTCTCCCTCCTTCATCTCGCGGCAGCTTTCGCAGCCATGAAACAAAAGAACTACAGTCTGGGAAACACTTGCATCTTGGTCGGCAGTTGTCTCACTTCACTAGCTCTTGCTATCTTTTTCTTCGTTCCACTAGCAACGATCATCTTATGGATAGTGGGCTCTAGCATCATCTGCTACGGTGCTTACTGGAATGGGCGACAACAAGAAAACCAACATATATCGCACCACATTATAAGGGGCACACTAGCGGCTTTGATTGCTCTCTTGTTTATCTTACTCTAATATTAAAAATCCCATCTCGTCTATAATTCGAGATGGGATTTTGTCTGCTGAAGAAAATTGCTAGTGGCTCCCACTGGCTTTCCTCTCTATTTATTTCTTCAACAATCCTTGTTCTTGTAGAAATGCCTTGGCTACTTGTTCTGCAGACTTGCCTTCAATGCCGACTTGATAATTCATCTGGCTCATCTGGCTTTCAGAAATTTTACCAGCTAGTTTATTGAGAATAGATTCCAATTCTGGGTGTTTTTCTAACAATTCAGCCTTCATGAGAGGTGCCCCTTGATAAGGAGGGAAAAGATGTTTATCGTCTTCTAAAATCTGAAGTTGATAGCGCTCAATTTCAGGGTCAGTTGAGTAGACTTCCATAATCTGAATATCACCTGATTTAATCGCATCATAGCGAAGGGCTGGCTCCATAGTTGATACATTGAGATTGAGTCCATAGACCGACTGAAGCCCCTTATTCCCATCTTCACGGTCGTTAAATTCTAGGGTAAAACCTGCTTTAAGCTTGTCTTGGACTGCTTTAAGATCAGAGATGGTTTTAAGATTGTATTCTTTGGCGACACTCTTAGGTACTGCAATGGCAAAGGTGTTTTGATAAGCCATGTGATTGAGCAAGACTAGATTGTCCTGTTTTTTGATTCCATCACGCGCTGCTTCAAAAACCTCTTCTGCATCATTGCTGACCTTTGGAGCAGGCTGCAAGAGAGACCCAGTAATCGTACCGGTAAACTCAGGATAGATATCAATATCACCTTTTTTCAGTGCTTGATAAAGGAAGTCAGTCTTACCAAAGTTTGGTTTGACCGTCACAGTCATATCCGTATTTTCCTCGATGAGAAGTTTATACATATTCATAAGAATTTCTGGCTCTGGCCCCAATTTCCCAGCAATGACCAGATGATCCTTCTCCTGCTTTGGAATCAGACTCGGCGAGTAAGAAGCGCCTAGTCCGAGGATTAAGACCGCAAAAGCTGCAAAAACCGTCCGAAGCTTGGCCTTTTCCATCCATTTAAGGAGGCTGTTAAAAAGAATAGCCAAAACTGCGGATGAAATTGCTCCAATCAAGATCAGACTGGCATTGCGACGATCAATTCCTAGAAGGATAAAGGAACCTAGTCCACCAGCTCCAACCAAGGCTGCCAGAGTCGCTGTCCCGATAATCATAACTGTTGCCGTCCGAACTCCTGATACGATGACGGGCATAGCTAGAGGTAGTTCAAACTTTTTGAGTCGCTCCCACTTGGTCATCCCAAAGGCGATTCCAGCTTCCTCTAAACTAGAATCAATCCCATCCAAAGCCGTGACAGTATTTTCTAAAATTGGGAAAATAGCGTAAATCACCAGAGCAGTCAGTGCTGGCAGTGTACCAATCCCCATGAGAGGGATAAAGAGACCCAGCAAGGCCATTGAAGGAATAGTCTGAAAGATTCCTGCAATTTGCAGTACCCAATTGGCTGCTTTTTTGTGACCATTGAGATAGATAGCGAGCGGAATAGTCAGGAAGATGGCCACAAGTAAGGTCAGAAGAGATAGCTGGAGATGTTGCCCTAAGGCTGCCAACCATTCGCCAAAGCGCTCTTGAAAGGTAGAAAACAAATTAGCCATGTTGAACACCTCCAAACAAGTCTGCTACAAAGTCCGTTGCAGGAGCTTTTAAAATCGTCTCAGGATTCGCCACCTGACGAATCTCTCCGTCCTGTAAGACAGCAATACGGTCCGCCAATTTCAGAGCTTCATCCGTATCATGGGTCACAAAAATCGTTGTCATTCCAAACTCTTTATGCAATTCTTTCGTCAGAACCTGTAGTTGTTTTCTCGAAATGGCATCCAAGGCCGAAAAAGGTTCATCCATGAGGAGAATCTTAGGTTGACCAATCATGGCCCGGACAATGCCCACCCGTTGCTGTTCTCCACCAGATAATTCACTAGGAAGTCGATGTCCATACTCAGCTACTGGTAAACCAACCTTAGCCAAAAGCTCTTCTGTTTTCTGAGCAATCTCTTCCTTAGTCCACCCCTTCATTTCAGGAATGAGAGCAATATTTTCTGCAACTGTTAGATTGGGAAAGAGAGCAATGGCTTGTAAAACATAACCAGTAGAAAGACGAAGTTCACGCTCATCATAGTCTTTGATGCGCTTGCCATCCATATAAATATTTCCATCAGTCGGTTCCAAAAGACGGTTAATCATCTTAATCATGGTCGTCTTACCGGACCCAGAAGGCCCAACTAAAACCATAAATTCCCCATTCTCAATCCGTAAATTGACATCTCTCAAAACATCTTTTTCTGTATAGCGTAGCGCTACATTTTTATATTCAATCATTATTTGTCCTCAATTTTTACGATAACCTTGCCAAAAGATTGGCTACTTTCCAGATAAGCATGCGCGTCCTGGATTTGTTCAATAGAAAATACTTTTTCAGGTCGTACATCTACCCGATAACGCTCCACAAAGTCCACCAAAACTTGAAGCTTGTCTTGAGACACATTACCAGAAGCAAAGGTTGTCAAGTAGAGATTGCGGTAAAGCATTTCGATCGGGTCAAAGTCTGGAATAGTCCATTGACCGCCCAGCAAGCCACAAGAACAGATGATACCACAATCTGCCGTCCGAGCAAATGTATTAAGAATAGCACTCGGACCGACAAGATCCAAGACCTTGTCAAACTGCTCTTCCGTTTGCAAGACACCATCCTTGTCCAAAATCACCTGGTCAAATCCTGCCTCTTTTAGTTGCTCTTCCTTGCCCAGACTACGACTACTTCCCGCCAGATAGGCTTTTGGAAATTGCCCTTTGAGAAGCTTTGCAAAAGCAATCCCAACACCACTAGTCGCTGCTCGAACCAGAACTCGATCTCCCTCTTCAATCTTGAGATTGAGATAAGAGCCAAATGCTGTATAGTAGGTTTCAGGCAGAGCGATTAAACTTTCCAAATCAAGCTCCGTCCTCACAGGATAAACCTGTTCATCTGGTAGCAAAACATACTCAGCATAACCACCATCAAAAGCGCGCCCCATTTCTCCCATTATGGAGATGACTTGCTGCCCGACCTGCAAATCGGGACGATTGGTCTCCTCTACAAGTCCCACACATTCAATTCCTAAAATCCGTGGGAATTGAACGGACGGCGATAGTCCTTGACGAGTAAAAATCTCGCTATGGTTGATTCCAAATCCTTGCACCTTGACCAAGGTCCAACCTTCTTTAACAGTCGGTTTTGGAACTTCCACAACCTGCAGAACTTCTGGTCCTCCAGCTTCCTTGACAAACACAGCTTTCATCTTAGTATCTCCTTTTAAAACTTCACTCGGTTGATCAAGTTACCAACCTCTTAATAACTAATTGAATCTATTCTAAACCTCATTTTCCTTCTCTTTCAGATTGACCAAAATTCTTTCTTGAAAAGCTTCAAACTGACGAATTTCTTCCTCAGTGAATCCTTTATAAAAAATTGCATCCAACTTTTGACTGACACGATGGCCCACTTCTTTCTGGGACCAACCTTGCTCCGTTAGCTTGACATACTTCTTCCTCTTATCTATTCCACATGGACTAATGATGACTAGGTTTTGCTCCTCAAGTTTCTTTATCATGGTTGTTAGCGTATTGTTAGCAAGTCCTGTCGCTAGTGCAATATCTGTGGCTGTAGCGCAACCTGTCTCACTATTCCATAACACCGTGAGAATCTTGCCCTGTTCACTCCGATAAAGAGCCTCAGGATCCTGACTCAGTAACTTTTGAAAAATCCGCCCATTTAACAAACGAATATGATGGGCTACTAAATGACTATCTTTCATGACTTCTCCAATTTATTTCTATATCGAATTATATTCCATTGTAATACTTACCATTCCATCTGTCAACTATTTCGATTTAGAAATAATTTCCACCAAACAAAAAAAGACCTCCTACCTAAAGTAGAAGATCTCTAATCTTGATCAACTTAATCTGTCATTTCGGACACCAGTGTTCGATGTTCCAGTGGTAGACTGCACATAACCAGCAAGAAGATGAATCCTGACTGTATCCAGAAGAGAGCCAGGTCAAAAATTCCATGTACAGCGACTACTGTAAGGAAAGACAGATAAAGACCGATAATTGGTCGTTTGCCAGACTCCTGACTCATATCCATCATCATGTGAACCGGGATAACCGAAGAAATGGATAGGAGAATGGTTCCAATCAAACCATAACTTAAGATAGTATCAATGTAAAGACTATGTGCGTGTTCGTGGTAAGGTGCATGGATTCTCGGATAGGAATTCATATAGGTCAGTGGACCCTCACCCCAGATCGGATTTTGCTTGAACAAAGTCATACCCGCATTCCAGATTGAAACACGCTCCTCCATTGAAGAATCTAGTGTTCCCATACGGACACCCAAATCGCTTGAGAAGAGGAAACAAAGGCCAATCCCAAAAACTCCAATACTGAGCCAGAAGGCACGCCAGTTTTTAATTGTTGTAAAAAGATAAATGATTGCACCAGCGATGATAGCAGGAAAGGCTGTTCTATTCTGCGTGAAATTCAAACCAAATAGATTCACAAAGCCTGCTAGCACACAAAAGATTTTTAACCATCTTAACTTCGTCGTTGTAAAGAGGTAAAAGGCAATCATAATACAGAAGCAACAGATAATCCCATAGTAGTTAGGATTAAAGAAGGTCACCTCTGCACGGTTCTGGTGCCATACTTGCATATTGGGCGAAAGAAAGGCATAGTTAAATTTCTTTACAATTTGGAAATGCTCCAAAGTAGCAAAAACAGCCGAGAGCACACTACCAAACAAGATTGTCTGCAGTATCAGTCGAAAGAAAGCATGTGTCAGACGTTTCTGGTAAAAACTAAAGAAAATGAGGAAGAGAAACATCAGTAAAGATGCAACCAATCCAAGCCAGTTCTTGGCGACGATAGAGATGATACTACTGTAGGCAATAAAAAAGAGAAGTACAGGATGTTTGATTAATCCTTTGATAATTCCCTTCATCTCCCCAGTAACAAGTAAACCTATCAAATATAAAGCAAAGAGCGCTAAGAATAAATAAAAAGGTAAAAAGATACTTATGATCATCAAATACAAAAAGAAATCTTTTTTCGAAAGCCCTCTTATCTTATCCAGTAATCCAATTGATTTCAAAACGGATCCTTTCTGTTCTGGATTTCTCCAGAAGATAAATGCTAAACTATCTTTATATTCTACCATTTTTTCCGTCATTTGGGAACAATGAACACGTTTTCGCCACAAAAAAACTGTTTCATTAATATAGCACTAGAACTGAATTTTTCTGCCGTTTTCTAATACTTGATAGGTCTGACTTTGCAAATCAATTTCTGCTACTGCTGTTACGGACTTGTCTTTATTTTGACGTTTGATTACAATGCTGTGAGCTGTCGGTGTTTCTATCTCAATAGTCCCTTCTAGGTCAAAGGCCTCCGATTGATTACGGAAAGAAAATAGATTGAGAAGAGACTTCACCACAGGACGTTGAACTTCTTCTGCTATTTCCTCATTGCTATAGTAATGACGATTAATATTTCGACCTTCTTTGGTTTCTTCTAATAATTTTAAGTCATTTTTTCCTGCTAATAGACCCACATAGTAAACCTGAGGAATGCCTGGAGCAAAGGCTTGAATCAGACGAGCGAGGAAGTACTTGACATCATCATCTCCAAGCGCAGAATAGTAGGTTGAATTGATTTGGTAGATATCTAGATTGTTATACTCTGCACTAGAGTACTTACGTTTGACATTCGCTCCAACCTTATAGAGCTCATTTGAAGCATAGTCAATTTCCTCATCAGTCAGGATATCTTTGACATCCACCACTCCAATTCCATCATGAGTATCTAGTGTCGTAAATTGCTTCATCGGACTCATCTTTAACCACTTAGCCAAACGCTCTGTTCTGGAACTGTAAAGAGTATAAAGGGTTACCATTGGAAGGGCAAAATCATAAACATAGTAATCATGGTCCGCTATTTTAAACTGAATCGAATAGTGTTCATGAATCTCAGGTAAGAGCTCTGTCCCATACTCAGCAGCGATATCTCGGACTTTATCCAATAAATTCCAAATATCTGGTTCCACAAAGAAATCATTGGTATCCAATTTCTTCACTGCATAAGCAAAGGCATCTAGACGAATCAAATCACACCCATTACTTGCCAGGTGCTGAATGGTCTTACGGATGAATTCCATTGTTACTTCCTTGGTCACATCAAGATCAATCTGCTCCTCACCAAAGGTATTCCACAAATGTTCTACTGAACCATCTGCAAAAATAATCTCTTGCTTTGGTGCACGATCCTTACGCTTGTAAATTAAATCTACATCAGCTTGTGTCGGACGGTTTTCTGGCCAAAACTTGTCCCAGTTTAAAAAGAGATCTTTAAATTCACTGGCTTCATGTTTTTCTTGATAGTCCTTATAATATTTCGATTGGCGAGAAATATGGTTAATCATAAAGTCAAACATAAGATAATATTTCTCACCTAAACGCTTAACATCCTCCCAATCACCAAAAGCTGGATCCACTTCGTCATAGTCAACAGGCGCAAATCCACGATCACCTGTTGACGGAAAAAATGGTAGAAGGTGAACTCCCCCAATAGCATCGCCAAAATGTTCTTCCAAATTCGCATATAAGTCTTTAAGGTTATTTCCAAGACTATCTGAGTAAGTAATCAACATAGTTTTATTTTGAATGGACATAGATGGTCTCCTTTTTCTGATGAAAGCCAAGTCTCATATGACCTGGCTTCGTAAATGAAAGATATTTTTAGATTTTTGTTCACATCGAACTCGTACTAATATAGACTGCAAGCTACAAAGTACTACTTTTTTCTACATAGAATTGGCAACAAACTGAACTGTTCCTCTGTATCTGAAATTATAGATTTCCTAAGCACTTTCTTACTTCACTGCCCCGTTACTCATTCCTGAAATGATATGTTTTTGGAAGATGAGGTAGACAATGGTTATCGTTACAATTCCCACAATATAAGATGCAAAACTTGGGCCATAGTCATTGAAGTACTGACCTTGGTAGTTGTATTGGAAAAGAGGTAAAGTCCACATCTTGGAATCCTTATTCAGAATCAACAGTGGCAACATAAAGTCATTCCAGAACCAGAGGGCATTGATAATCAAAGTTGTCGCATGCATGGGCTTCAACATTGGAAAAATGATTCGACGATAAATTGTAAAACGATCAGCCCCATCAATTTCCGCAGCTTCGTCCAAACTATCTGGTACACTGATTTTTATATAACCGACATACAAGAAGAGAGTCTGTGGAATAGCATAAGTTAGGTAGAGTATTACTAGCCCCCACATATTTGCTAGACCTAGTTTACTCATCATAACTGTGATGGGAATCATAATCACCTGAAATGGAACAAATATCCCTAAGATCAAGAGCGAATACATAATTGCAAAGGCTTTTTTCTTGGACATATTTCGAGCAATGGAATAAGCTGCAGCTGGTATAAAGAAAGCTACTACAATCAATGATAACACCGTAATAACAGCTGAATTCCAGAAATAGCCTCCAATCCCATCCGAAATCAAGCGTTCATAATTACTTAATGTAAAAGGATTAGGCAAACTAAAGAAATGATTCATGATATCCTTAGTTGTTTTGAAAGAACTAAATACTGTTACCAACAAAGGAACAAGTATAAGAATACCACCGACTATCAAGAGGACATATTTCCAAAACTGATTCAATTTTTCTTCTTTTTTCATGTGTAGGACTCCTCTATTAGATTTCAAATTTCTTAGATAGCTTGATTTGGATAAGAGAAACAATTCCAATAATTAAGAATAAAATCAAGGCAATTGCATTCGCATATCCATATTGGTTACTCTTGAAGGCATAGTTGTAGACTAAAAGTCCAAGAGATGTTGTAGCATTATTTGGACCACCACTTGTCAATGCAAAAATCTGGTCAAAGGCTGTCAAACCGGACTTAAGGGCCAAGATAAAAACCATAGAGATCGTTGGAAGCAAATAGGGCAATTCAATCTTCCAAAAGGTTTGTTTACTTGTTGCACCATCAATTGATGCCGCCTCTAAAATATCATTTGGAATACTCTGAAGACCAGCAAGAAAGAGAATAATTGGCATTGCTACTCCTTGCCATAGAAGAACAAAAATAGTTGCCACTACCGCTCCGATAG
Organism: Streptococcus oralis; assembly: GCF_001578705.1. GTDB lineage: Bacteria > Bacillota > Bacilli > Lactobacillales > Streptococcaceae > Streptococcus > Streptococcus oralis_J. The sequence continues at coordinate 95,504 of NZ_KQ969040.1, forward strand.
GTGTTCCTAATAGACTCTCTTGTAAAAAACTAATCCCTAAAATTTTTCCAATCGTTGGAAGACCATAGTTGAAAAATTGTTTAAAAATCAAGGAAACTGTCAAACCAGATAAAACAGCCGGGAAAAAGAACCAAGCTCTAAAGAAGGTCTGTCCCTTCATCTTAGAATTTAAGGCTCGTGCCACAACCATCCCAATCGTAATCTCTCCAATAATCAATGCCAGAGTTAAAATCAAAGTAAAGGCTATGGCTGTGAAGAATTTCCCATCAATCATCAGCAATTTGTAGTTATTCAAACCAACAAATTTATAATTATAGGTCAATCCAGTCCAGTTAGTCAAACTATAGAAAGCACCTTGTACCATTGGAAAGTAAAAGAAGATCGCTTGTAAAGCAAGCGGGATAAGCAAAAATGTCCAACCCCAGTATTTATTTAAAAATTTTCGAATAGCCATATCATCTTAACTCCTATTCTAGTCCAAATCTGCCTTCATTGGATTAAAGAAAGCATTGAGATTGTTTGCCATATTTTTCAGATTTTTATCCATCAGATAACCTGCACTTAGATTAAAAAAGTCTTCTTCAGAGTTCCAGCGTTGGCCCAACCAAACATAATGTTTATCCGTAAACGCCAGTTTAGAAATATCTGCAAGCGCTGAATCTTCTTTTTCCTGTATGCCTTTTACCGCAACAGGTGATCCATCTACATCATAGTATGACTGCATAGCTTTTGGACTAGTCATATAGTTGATAAATTCTTCGGTTTCTTTCGGATGTTTGGTAGTAGCTGAAGTTGATAATGCCATGTCTCCTGCACCAACAGTGACTTCTTTTCCTACTTCTTCTCCTGGGAAGGCAAACATCCCCACCTCAAATTTTGGATCCTGTTGATTAATTGCCGCTAATGCCCATGATCCTTGTGGCATCATCAAGGCTTTTTCACTCGAAAATGCTACCACCGCATCATTATAAGAGGCACCACGCCAACCATCTTGAGCATTATCTGCTAATAAATCGAGTCGTTCTGCATCTGCTTTTAAAATAGCATCATCTGCAGAGATGGCGTTTGGTTTTGAAAAGCGAAGATAGTTATTAGCTGCGTCTCCACTACCTGTAATAGTAATGAGAGAAAGTTGGTGGTAACCATTTAATGTCCAGCCTTCATTGCCTGCAACTGCAAATGGAGAATTCCCACTATCTTTTATCTTTTTAACAATCTCTTGAAACTCTTTAAAAGTCTTCGGTTCCCCAAGTCCTAATTCTTTAAACTTTGTTTTATTGTAATAGATTCCATAAAGGTTAGCCGTTAAAGGCACACTATAAACCTTGTTATTGATTGCATACTTTTCGGCATAGTCGTTCTTGATGTTCTCAAGATAAGATTTCCCTGTCATATCTGCAAAATAACCTGCTTTTGCCCACTCCTGAAAATCCATATTTTGAGGATAGATATTAATAATATCTGGAACATCTCCTGATAAAATCCGAGTCTTCAGAACAATTCCAGCTGCGGGAACAGTCGTCAGTTTTACATCAATAGTAGGATGATCCTTTTCAAAATCATCCACTATCCTTTGCAAGGTATCCGCCATCTCGGTCTTCTGGTTAAAAAACTCAATCGTTACCTTGCCATCAGTTGACTCCTCTTGACTACTACAAGCTGACAGTCCAAAAAGGCAGAGTCCTGTAGTAGCAATTAAGCTCATCTTTTTATACCATCTCATGATTTTATCTCCTTATCTTCTAATGAAATGTAACTGCCTGCTGAGATAATCTCCCTGAGGAAGCTCCATAGTAATACCCGCATACATGAGTTCTGCACCTGAGTAAACTACACCATTTTCCTGTAATTCATACCGTCCCTCTTCATCCAAATCTTTTAAATTTAAAGTTGTTTCCATTGTTTCCACAACTGATAAGACTCGGACGTAGGTTACAATCGTTTGATTTTCATAGTTAAATTGTACAGCTGCTTCATTGGATTCAGCATTGGGATTGATTAACCTATACTGATTTCCCAACTGGACTACTGGCCGCAATTCTTTATATAAGTTCACCTGATTAGCAATCTCAGCTTTCTCTTCATCTGATAAACTTGTCAAATCAAGCTCATAGCCCAGATTTCCCATCATTGCCACATGACCACGAGTTTCCAATGGTGTCATTCGTCCCATCTGATGATTTGGTACTGCTGACACATGAGCTCCCATGGAAATGGTTGGATAGAGATAGGATGATCCATACTGTATAGGTAAACGTGCAATAGCATCAGTATTATCGCTAGCCCAGACTTGTGGGAAATAACGCATCATACCAAGATCATTTCTGCCTCCACCCCCAGAGCAGGACTCAAAGAGAATATGGCCGTGCTTCTCTGTCAGATAAGAAACAAGTTCATAAAGCCCCAACATATACTGATGAGATTGCATCTGGGTTTCCAGATAAACTGAACCATTCCCCAGATTAGTGATATTGCGGTTCATATCCCATTTGATGTAGTCAATTTTATGATGAGAGAGGAGTTCATCTAAGACATTTTTCAAATATTCTACTACCTGAGAATTCGCAAGATTAAGTACCAATTGATTCCGAGAGTAAGTATGCTCATATCCTGGAACCTGAATGGCCCAGTCAGGATGTTTACGATACAAATCGCTATCAACAGAAATCATCTCCGGTTCTAACCAAAGCCCAAACTGCAAACCTCTTTCATGGATCGCTGAAATCAGACTTTCTAGGCTTCCACCCAGTTTTTTCTCATTAACAACCCAATCACCTAAAGCACGATTATCATCAAAGCGATCGCCAAACCACCCATCATCTAATACAAAAAGTTCAATTCCAACTTTCTTAGCCTCATCTGCCAACTCTAACAGTTTTTCTCTCTGAAAATCAAAGTAAGTAGCTTCCCAGTTATTGATTAGAATTGGACGTTCTTTTTTAGAAAACTGACTTGGCATAATGTGCTTAAGTACAAAATTCTGACTTTCATGACTAATACCAGTTAATCCCTGATCTGAAAAGGTCACTAAAGCTACCGGTGTTTCAAAGTTTTCCTCAGGATCTAACTTCCAAGAAAAATTTTCTGGATTAATGCCAATAGCCACCCGAACTTCATTCAGTTGATTCTTTTGGACAAAAGCTTCAAAGTTTCCACTATACATTAGTTGAATAGCAAACACATTTCCAGCATCCTCTGTGACTCCTTGATCACATAATAGAAGAGCTGGTGTTTGAGCATGACCAGAAGCACCACGGCTCGAACTAATTGAAAAGATTCCTTGTTCTACCTGTTGACGTCGAACAGTCTTTTCACGAGCATAAGCACCCTGCAGAGTTACAATCTCGTAAGCCGCAACGGGAAAATCAGCCATAAAAGAAAAGTCCTTGTGGATGACAACTTCCTGATTACTATTATTCTCCAATTTGCTGTAGCTAGCAATTGTCGCATCATTATCAAAAGCAGTATAATACAAAGTCAGACTAAGTTGAGCCTTAGAATCTTTTAAAATCAAGGCAAGAGTCTCTGTATCGTCCATGCTGTGTGGAGAAGGTAAACCCTTTGGTTCATTCTGACCTTTTAAAATCTTTGCTTCTACAAATCGAAAGTCTGTCACTTCAGTTGCATCATGCTGAACCTGTAAAGTTGGTTTTCTAAAGTCACCCAAACCATGTTGTCCAAAAATTTGACGTTGCGTATCCAAACTAAAGGTTCGATTGGTAGCTGTTGGATTACCAGAAAAAGCATGATCGCGTTCATAAACACTATTGGCACCTCTATAGTTCTTAATAGTCTTTCCTAAATGTTTTAATAATAAGAACCCATCCCTATTTTCAATAATCAAACTTAGACCTTTACTCTCAACGTAAAATAGATTATTCTCTATCCGAATTCCCATATATATCACCTCTTCGATTTCTTGATAAAATTTTATCACATAAAAGCGCTTTCTAAAATAGAGAAATGTCTACAAAGTATGGTAAAATGTTAGGTAGGAGGTGGCACATGCTCGTTTTTTCAGAATACCAGACTGGAACAATTGATCTTTCTCTTAGCTTTTACGGTTATGAAGAATGTACGCCTAACTACTCTTTTGGCCCAGCTATTCGAGATACCTATGTACTACATTACATTACTAAAGGAAAAGGTCAATTCCATTATAAGGGTAAAATTGTTGATTTAAAGGCAGGAGATTTCTTTTTACTAAAACCAGATGAATTAACCTTCTATCAAGCAGATAGCCAGGTTCCTTGGGCTTACTACTGGTTAGGGATTACTGGAGGGAGGGCACCTGACTATTTTGCTCTGTCTCAAATTTCTGATCAATCCTACCTCATCCAGTCGAAAAACTGTCATACACAGACAACTGCAAAACTCATTGAAAATATTGTCCGTTTTGCTCAGGTAAAAAAATCAAACGAACTAGCACAACTCCATATCATGGGGCAACTTCATGAATTGATGTTTCATCTAGGAACGATTGCTCCTAATCAGAAAAAAAAGAATATTTCATCAACCCACCAACTCTATCTTGACTGCAAACGATTGATAGATAGTCACTATCCACAATCGCTCACCATTCAAGATTTAGCAAAAGAGCTATCGGTTCATAGAAGTTACTTAACTAGTGTGTTTAAAGAATTTCACCAACTCTCTCCAAAAGAGTATCTACTCTACGTTCGGATGAACCGTGCGCAACAGTTACTAGAACATACCAACGAAACGATCAAAGTCATTGCATACTCCGTGGGTTTTTCAGATCCACTCCATTTCTCGAAAGCTTACAAGCAGTTTTTTCATAAAACACCGAGTCAAACTCGAAATGAATACTCTCACTCCCTCTTAGCTAGAAAGGAAAATCAATGAAATCACACCAACTAGTCTACCAAATATTAGCTAGAGAAAACAACTATGTTAGCGGAGAAAAGATCGGAGAAGAACTGAATCTAAGCCGTACATCCATATGGAAAGCTATCCAACGTCTCCAACAAGAAGGGCTAGAAATTGACAGTATCAAAAATAGAGGCTACAAACTTATTCAAGGCGATTTGATCCTACCTGATTTGATTCAAGAGAAAACCAACTTAAGCATTCTCTACAAGCCTGAAACAAAATCTACTCAAACAGATGCAAAAGAAGGTATTGAAGGTGGAAGCCTGGGAAATAGTCTCTATCTTTCCACATGTCAAACAGCAGGTCGTGGCCGCTTTCAGCGCCCTTACTACTCTCCTGCACAGGGAGGGATTTATATGTCATTACATATTCAGCCAAATCTCACCTATGACCAGCTTCCTGCCTACACATTACTTACAGCAGGTGCCATTTACAAAGCTATTAAAAACCTCACCTTGATTGACGTGGGTATCAAATGGGTAAATGACATCTACTTTAAAAATAAAAAAATAGCAGGTATCCTCACCGAAGCCATGACGTCCGTGGAAACAGGTCTAGTAACAGATGTCATTATCGGCGTTGGAATCAACTTTGCCATCAGCGATTTTCCCAAAGAGATAAAAGAAAAAGCTGGAAGTCTCTTTACACCACCAGCTCCTATCACACGAAACGAACTAATCTCAGAAATTTGGCGTTGTTTCTACCAAACAGCACCCGAAGAACTACTCTATCTTTATAAAGAACACTCTCTTGTTCTAGGAAGAGAGGTCAGTTTTATCCAAGAACAGACTGAAAAAAAAGGAGTCGCCAAGGACATCTCCGACAAAGGACAACTCCTTATCCAGCTTGATGACCAGACAGAAATCTGGCTCAATAGTGGTGAAATCTCACTCACTAGCTGGACTTAACAACGGCACTATATGCAACTAGCAACATATAGTGCTTTTTGAATGTAGAAAGCAACAGATATATAAATAGCTGGCTTCCTTCCAACACTTTACAGATGAATAGCTTTCGAGGCATTCTTTTTATATGCCGTGCTATGTGCCAAAGAAACCCCATAGCAGTGATTTTCGTGTCCAAGCATGACCAATGGCAGTGCAAAAACTTTAACAGCATACAAAAGCAGCCAAAACATAAAGACTTCAGCTTTTATATTCACCAAATTTTTACTAAACATCTCGTACAAGAACCATGCATTTAAAGCCATATTGAAGAGACTTGCCAACGTTGCTGAAACTATATTGGTTTTCAATTTTGGATGATAACATTTAGCCACATATAAGGCCAATATTGAAATATTATAAAGGCAAATCGGTTGATAATTTTCTCTATAAATAACCAGCGTCTTACGATTATAGAACGGGAAACCATGAGGTCCACGATGATATTCATTTATCCAGACATGGCTAAAACCTCTAATCTCATCCCAAGCTATAAATAAATCAATTTTTCTTAGATAAATCCCAGTTTTATGGATTAAACACTTCCATTTGAACAAGAAAGATAGAAGAAAAGTAAGGAGCAAAACCGCAACTGTAACAACCTTCAACTCCTCTTGTCCGATAGTCAAGGATAGGTTAAAAAAGCGAATTTGCGCTTTTTTTGCATCTAAAATCATTGAAATCACAGTTAGAAATACTACAAAGATAAATAGTATAAATCTATAAAAAATACTATGAAATTTTACTCCATTTTTCATCTCGATTATCCCCAGCCACTTAAAGTCTCTAACCTTAGTATACCACTAAATCTAGTCTATTTATGATTTTTTCTAGTATGAAAGTTACTGAAACAGCATTAGATAATAGAGCTCTATAATTCTGTAGTGAGTAAAACCACTATGGAGATGCCTAGAAAAAAGTCCCAAAAGATCTATAATGAAAAGCGACCAAACCATCATTAGAAAGAATCTTATGGAACCATTACATTTTATCACAAACCTACTAGACGTTAAAGACCCTAACATCAAGAGTGTGGATATTTTCAATATGGATACCCACAAGGAAATCACTGAAGAAATATGATTTTCAAAAGAACTAAAATCCCTTATCTAGAATGTGCGGGATACAAAATTCTAATTCGTCTAAGGAAACGGCGCTTCCGCTGTAAAGTCTGTAAAAAAATGGTTGTCTCAGAGACTCCCTTAGTCAAGAAAAACCACCAAATCGCTCAAAAATTAATCGAGAAAGTCCCTATGACGGTCATCGCTGAAAGCTTGGCTATCTCCACTTCCACCGTCATTCGTAAACTGAAAGAGTTTAAATTCAAGACAGATTTATCTTCCAACTCACATGTCTTGGGATAAATACAGATTCAAGAAAGGCAAGATGAGCTTCATTGCACAAGATTTTTATTCAAATAAGATCCTAGCTATCTTAGACGGACGGACTCAAGCAACGATTCGCAATCATTTCCTTCGTTATTCTAGACAGGTCCGAAATGGAATGAAAGTCATTACAATGGACATATTTAGCTCCTACTACGACATCGCTAAGAAACTCTTTCCTTCTGCTAAAATCATCCTCGATTGCTTTCACATTGTACAAAATCTCGGCAGTGCTATGAGCTGCCTTCGCATCCAAATCATGAATCAGTTTGATAGGAGATCGCACGAATATAAGGCAATCAAACGCTACTGGAAACTCATCCAACAGGAGAGTCGGAAACTAAGTCATAAACGCTTTTATCGCCAGACCTGAAAAAACACTATAATCTCTATCAGCTCTTGCTTTTTAACTTTCAGAACAAGGAGGCAGAGAATTTTTTCGAACTCATTAAAAATAATCTCAAGCTGGTCCACCCTCGCTTTCAGGCTGTCTTTCAAACCTTTCTCAAGGATAAGGAGCCAAAAAAAGAGAGTGCCAATGTGGCTCTCTCCAGAATATGACTTTTCACCAACCCACTAGAGTTGACAAAGATTCTCAAATTATATCACGGAGAATGGGGGATTCGAACCCCCGCGCCAGTTACCCGACCTAACGATTTAGCAAACCGTCCTCTTCAGCCTCTTGAGTAATTCTCCAAAATATTTAATTAATAGGTATAAGTTGATTTAAACTCGTACACTCGCTTTATAGCTCCTGTATACGGAGAATGGGGGATTCGAACCCCCGCGCCAGTTACCCGACCTAACGATTTAGCAAACCGTCCTCTTCAGCCTCTTGAGTAATTCTCCTATTAATGGGCACGAGTGGACTCGAACCACCGACCTCACGCTTATCAGGCGTGCGCTCTAACCACCTGAGCTACGCGCCCAAGTCAAAAACTTGGTAATTTGAACAAAGTTCAAAGCGGGTGACGAGAATCGAACTCGCGACAACAGCTTGGAAGGCTGTAGTTTTACCACTAAACTACACCCGCATAACTATTAT
>NZ_KQ969041.1:0-13222 GCF_001578705.1 Streptococcus oralis
ATACTTATGACTAGGAAGGGTAGCGAAGAGGCTAAACGCGGCGGACTGTAAATCCGCTCCTTCGGGTTCGGGGGTTCGAATCCCTCCCCTTCCATTCCTTTAGTTACGGGCATAGTTTAAAGGTAGAACTAAGGTCTCCAAAACCTTCAGTGTGGGTTCAATTCCTACTGCCCGTGTTTATAGAATTATGGCGGGTGTGGTGAAGTGGTTAACACACCAGATTGTGGCTCTGGCATGCGTGGGTTCGATCCCCATCACTCGCCTATTTTATATTATTGGGGTATAGCCAAGCGGTAAGGCAAGGGACTTTGACTCCCTCATGCGTTGGTTCGAATCCAGCTACCCCAGTTACTATTTGCCGGCGTGGCGGAATTGGCAGACGCGCTGGACTCAAAATCCAGTGTCCGCAAGGACGTGCCGGTTCGACCCCGGCCGCCGGTATAGTATGAAAGACAAGGTTTTCGGACCTTGTTTTTTGATTTAGTGAAGATTTTGATATTTTTCTTTAAGTACAGATAACTGATGAATGATCTTTTTCTTCTTATTCTAATCATTTTTAGTGTGTTTTTGGTATAATATTACTTATTCACATTTTATGTAGATTATGAAAGAGTTTGGTGGTTAATGTCTCGTTCGGTTGACTTGCTTAAGAAGCGCTACTTAGAAAATATAAAAGAGAAGCCTGATTTATTTGTTGGGGTTGAGCTGGAGTATCCTGTTGTAAATTTAGAGGGTAAGGCTACGGATATTGAGGTTGTTAAGGAACTGTTTTGGTATTTATCTTCTGTTCTGAAGTTTACAGTTGAGAAAGTTGATGATTTTGGGAATCCAATTCAGTTACTAGATCCGGTCAGTCGGGATACAATCTTATTTGAAGTTGCTTATACGACCGTTGAGTTTGCCTTTGGTAGGGCTAAATCTATCCAAGAGGTAGAAGAACGCTTTAACTTCTATATGGCTACGATTCAGAATAAGTTGGGTGAAGCTAATCATGCTATTGTTGGCTGCGGCATTCATCCCAACTGGGATAAAAATGAGAATTGTCCAGTGGATTATCCCCGCTATCAGATGTTGATGGATTATCTGAATTTGAGTAGAAATGTAACTAAATCAGATTTACATCATTTCCCTGAGTATGGTGCCTTTATCTGTGGAAGTCAGGTTCAACTGGACGTTTCAAAGTCTAACTTTCTGCGTGTTATCAATGCTTTTACTCAAATTGAAGCAGCAAAAGCTTATTTGTTTGCAAATTCTGAGTTTTCAGGGGCAGATTGGGATACCAAAATTTCGAGAGATATTTTTTGGGAAGAATCTATGCATGGTATCTATCCAGAGAATGTAGGTGTCAATGCTAGACTCTTTAAGGATGAGGAGGATTTTTTTGACTATCTAGATCATTCTGCGATTTTCACAGCGGAGCGTGATGGGCAGACCTATTATTTTTATCCTGTTCAGGCTAGGAACTATTTGACTACACCTGAAATCCAGGCATTTACCCTTAATGGGGATGAAGTATTAATCTATCCTCAGGAGAAGGACTTTCAGACACACCGTAGTTACCAGTACCAAGACTTAACAACTAGAGGGACTATTGAGTTTCGTAGTGTGTGTACTCAGCCGCTTGATAGGACTTTTGCTTCTGCTGCCTTTCACTTGGGATTATTAGTTAATTTAGATAAGTTAGAAGCTTACTTGCGAGCTGCTCCATTTTTTATCACATTTGGTCGTGATTACAAGTCATTGAGGCGACAATTTTCTAAGAAAAGGCTAACAGATGAGGAAGAAACTGCAATTGTCGAGTTTTCAAAAGAATTACTCTTTCTAGCCGAGGAAGGACTGGAGAAGAGAGGCAAGCAAGAAATGACCTATTTACAGCCTTTGAAAGAAGAATTGGGCCTATAATTTCCCTTATAAAGGGAGAATTTTCTGAAAAATCATGATATAATGGAAGAGACTATAGATAAAGGATAGAGATTCATGACATTAGTTTATCAATCAACGCGTGATGCCAATAATACAGTAACTGCCAGCCAAGCTATTTTACAAGGTTTGGCGACGGATGGTGGTCTATTTACACCTCTTACTTATCCAAAAGTAGATTTGGACTTTGAAAAATTGAAAGATGCTTCTTACCAAGAAGTGGCTAAGTTAGTTTTGTCAGCATTTTTAGATGACTTTACAGCTGAGGAGTTGGATTACTGTATCAACAATGCCTACGATAGCAAGTTTGATACCCCAGCTATTGCGCCATTGGTGAAACTGGATGGGCAATACAACTTGGAATTGTTCCATGGTTCTACGATTGCCTTTAAAGATATGGCCTTGTCCATCTTGCCATACTTTATGACGACTGCTGCTAAAAAGCATGGTTTGGAGAACAAAATCGTCATTTTGACAGCGACATCGGGTGATACTGGGAAAGCAGCTATGGCTGGATTTGCGGATGTACCTGGTACTGAGATTATCGTCTTTTATCCAAAGGATGGTGTCAGCAAGGTACAAGAGTTACAAATGACCACTCAAACTGGAGACAATACTCATGTTATCGCTATTGATGGAAACTTTGATGATGCGCAAACAAATGTGAAACATATGTTTAACGATGTAGCTCTCCGTGAAAAATTGGCAGGGAACAAGTTGCAATTTTCATCAGCTAACTCTATGAACATCGGTCGTTTGGTACCACAGGTTGTTTATTATGTCTATGCCTATGCCCAGTTGGTTAAGTCTGGTGAGATTGTGGCTGGTGAAAAGGTCAACTTCACAGTACCAACAGGGAACTTCGGCAATATCTTAGCTGCCTTTTATGCTAAACAAATCGGCCTACCAGTTGATAAATTGATCTGTGCTTCAAATGATAATAATGTTTTGACCGACTTCTTTAAAACACGTGTTTACGACAAGAAACGTGAGTTTAAGGTCACAACTAGCCCATCCATGGATATTCTAGTGTCTTCAAACTTGGAGCGTTTGATTTTCCATCTTTTGGGGAATGATGCGGTTAAGACAGCTGAACTCATGAACGCCTTGAGTACACAAGGACAATATGAATTGACAGACTTTGATGCAGCGATTCTGGAACTCTTTGCAGCTGAATATGCGACTGAGAAAGAAACTGCGGCAGAAATCAAGCGTGTTTATCAAACAGATGCCTACATCGAGGATCCACATACGGCGGTTGCCTCAGCTGTTTATAGAAAATACCAAGTGGCTACTGGCGATGCGACTAAGACAGTGATTGCTTCAACAGCTAGTCCATACAAGTTCCCAGTGGTTGCAGTAGAAGCGGTAACTGGGAAGGTTGGCTTGACTGACTTTGAAGCTTTTGCTCAATTACATGACATTTCAGGAGTGGCAGTGCCACCAGCGGTTGATGGCCTTGAAACAGCTCCAGTTCGTCATAAAACAACAGTGGCAGCTGCTGACATGCAAGCAGCGGTTGAGGCTTATCTAGGACTTTAAGACAGAGGGAGTAAACTCGGTTGGGAAACCAACTGAGTTTCTTTTCATCAGGAGGAAGGATTGTTTAAGAAAAATAGAGACATTCTTAATATTGCATTGCCAGCTATGGGTGAAAACTTTTTGCAGATGCTCATGGGAATGGTGGACAGTTACTTGATCGCTCACTTGGGCTTAATCGCTATTTCGGGTGTTTCAGTTGCTGGCAATATTATCACCATTTACCAGGCGATTTTTATCGCTCTGGGAGCTGCTATTTCCAGCGTTATTTCAAAAAGTTTGGGGCAGAAAGATCAGTCTAAGCTAGCCTACCATGTGACTGAGGCGTTGAAGATTACCTTGCTGTTGAGTTTGCTTTTAGGGGCCTTGTCCATCTTTGCTGGTCAAGAGATGATAGAACTTTTGGGGACTGATCAGGCTGTGGCCGAAAGTGGAGGGCTCTACCTTTCTTTAGTAGGTGGTTCGATTGTTCTTCTGGGTTTTATGACCAGTTTGGGCGCCTTGATTCGTGCAACGCATAATCCTCGTCTCCCCCTCTATGTTAGTCTTTTATCCAATGCCTTGAATATTCTCTTTTCCAGTCTAGCTATTTTTATCCTTGACATGGGGATAGAGGGTGTTGCTTGGGGGACTATCTTGTCTCGCTTAGTCGGTCTGGTGATTTTGTGGTCGCAATTAAAGCTACCTTTTGAGAAACCAACTTTTGGTTTAGATAAGGAACTATTGATCTTGGCTTTGCCAGCGGCAGGAGAACGTCTCATGATGCGGGCTGGAGATGTAGTGATCATTGCCTTGGTCGTCTCTTTTGGGACGGAGGTAGTAGCGGGGAATGCAGTCGGAGAAGTCTTGACCCAGTTTAACTACATGCCTGCCTTTGGCGTCGCTACGGCAACAGTCATGCAGGTAGCTCGAGCAGTTGGAGAGGATAACTGGGAAAGAGTCGCTAGTTTGAGCAAGCAAACCTTTTGGCTTTCTCTACTTCTCATGTTGCCCTTAACTTTCAGTATCTATGCCTTAGGGATACCACTAACTCATCTCTATACGACGGATTCTCTAGCTGTTGAGGCTAGTGTTCTAGTGACACTTTTCTCTCTACTAGGAACTCCTATGGCGACAGGGACAGTCATCTATACGGCAGTTTGGCAGGGATTGGGAAATGCTCGCTTTCCCTTTTATGCGACAAGTATCGGGATGTGGTGTATCCGTATCGGGACAGCTTATCTGATGGGCATTGTTCTTGGTTGGGGCTTACCTGGTATTTGGGCAGGAACACTTTTGGATAATGGTTTTCGCTGGTTATTTCTACGTTATCGTTACCAGCGCTATATGATGTTGAAAGGATAGGAAATGCAAAAAACAGCTTTTATTTGGGATTTAGACGGGACCTTATTGGATTCTTACGAAGCGATTTTGTCAGGGATTGAAGAGACCTTTGCTCAGTTTTCTATTCCTTATGATAAGGAGGAAGTGAGAGAGTTTATCCTCAAGTTTTCTGTGCAGGATTTGCTGGAGCAGGTGGCAGAAGAGAGAAAACTGGATGCGGAAGTGCTCAATCAGGTACGTGCCCAAAGTCTGGCTGAGAAGAATGCTCAGGTAGTTTTGATGCCAGGCGCGCGTGAAGTGCTAGCTTGGGCAGATGAAGCAGGGATTCAGCAGTTTGTTTATACTCATAAGGGGGACAATGCTTTCGCTATTCTAAGAGACTTGGGTTTGGAATGTTATTTTACAGAGATTCTAACCAGTCAGAGCGGTTTTGCGCGTAAGCCCAGTCCAGAAGCGGCGACATATCTGCTAGACAAGTATAAGTTGGATCCTAGGGATACCTATTATATAGGGGATCGGATTTTGGATGTGGAATTTGCCCAGAATAGCAGCATTCAAAGCATTAACTTTCTAGAGTCTTCTTATGAAGGAAATCACAGGATTCAAGCGTTGGCAGATATTCCCCACATTTTTGATGCTGGGGAATAAAAAATTGTGTCAGTTGCGTGACAGAAAGCTAACAAACTATTTCAAGTAATCGAGTTTGTTACAAGGAATGGACAGTTCTGTTAAATAGGCCCGAGAGGGCTTTTTTTCAGCTTTTTTTGTGTTATGATAGACAGGTACTCATTTGAAAGGAATATGAACGAATGAAGAAAAGAATGATTTTAGTCTCAACAGTAGCCTTGTCATTTGCCCCAGTATTGGCAACCCAAGCAGAAGAAGTCCTTTGGACTGCACGTAGTGTTGAGCAAATCCAAAACGATTTGACTAAAACGGACAACAAAACAAGCTATACAGTTCAGTATGGTGATACCCTGAGCACGATTGCAGAAGCTTTGGGAGTAGATGTAACCGTTCTTGCTAATTTGAACAAAATCACTAATATGGACTTGATTTTCCCAGATACTGTCCTCACTACAACTGTCAATGAGGAAGAAGAGGTGACGGAAGTTGAAATCCAAACTCCTCAAGCGGATTCTAGTGAAGAAGTGACGACTGCGACAGCTGATTTGACGACGAATCAAGTGACAGTTGATGAACAAACAGTTCAAGTAGAAGATCTTTCTCAACCAATTGAGGATGCTCCAACTGTAACAGAGACTGAAAAACCAACAGAAGTAGCGCCAAATTCAGAAGTTTCTGAGACAGCGACAGTTGCTGAAGAGACACCATCTACAGAAACACCTGTAGCAGCAGAAACAACTAGTCCAGTTGAAGAAGAAGCTCCTCAAGCAGCGACTCCAGCTACTGAAGAAACGGCAGCAACAACTCCAGCAGAAGCACCAGTAGCAGCTGCTCCAGCAACTGAAACACCTGCTGATACAACAGGAACAAGTGCAACAGAAGAAGCAGCATCAACAGCAACTTCTGACACTGCAACTTCGACTTATCAAGCAGAGCAAAGCCAAACTCCGTCAAGAACTTATTCAGCTCCAGCGGCTCCTGACTATGCAGGACTTGCTGTAGCTAAGTCTGAGAATGCTGGTCTTCAACCACAAACGGCGGCCTTTAAAGAAGAAGTAGCCAACTTGTTTGGAATTACATCTTTTAGTGGCTACCGTCCTGGTGACAGTGGGGACCATGGTAAAGGTTTGGCCATCGACTTTATGGTTCCAGTGAGTTCAGCACTCGGAGATCAAATCGCGGAATATGCAGTCCAAAATATGGCTAGCCGCGGTATCAACTACATCATCTGGAAACAACGTTTCTACGCTCCATATGATAGTAAATATGGACCAGCTTACACATGGAATCCAATGCCAGACCGTGGTAGCGTAACCGAAAACCACTATGACCACGTTCACGTATCAATGAACTAATCATTAAAATGGAAGTTGGGAACTGATTGAGTTCCCGCTTCTTTTTTGTGTGTCATTCCTTCAGGGTAAAAGGGATAAATATGAGGAAGTGAGTAATATTTCAAGAGAATATAAGCATATTACTTGATTTATTTTTTGGATTGCATTATACTTGATAAGTCAATTATTGATAAATCAATGTTAAAGGAGAACGGTTTATGGTAGCAATCCATGATTTACTGTATCAGTTACGATTAGTAGATCAGTCTATGACACAATTATTCGAACGCCAATTGGGGATTAGTCTCACTCGTTATCAAATCTTATGTTTCTTAATCGATCAGTCTCCGTGTAATCAAATAGCAGTTCAGGATAGATTGAAGATTGATCAGGCTGCCTTGACAAGGCACTTTAAAATTTTGGAAAAGGAAGGTTTGGTTAATCGACGTCGGAATCCTGAAAACCAGAGGGAGGTTTTGGTGGAAGTGACAGACTTTGCGAGAGAACAACTAATAACCAACTCTCCCCAACACCATATAAACGTAAAGAGTCAGATGGAGAGTGTACTTACAAAAGGAGAGCGAGAAGAGTTCAGTCGCTTGTTAGAAAAGTTGATATCTGGCTTAGAAGAGATAGAAATTTAAGGAGAAGAATATGTCTATTTTTACAATTATTTTAGCAACTATCGTTGCCTTGGAGCATTTTTACATTTTTTATTTGGAAAGTGTGGCTACGCAATCAGACACTACTAGTCGCGTCTTTAATGTGGATAAGGAAGAACTGGCTCGTCTTTCGGTGAGTTCACTGTTTAAAAATCAAGGGATTTATAATGCTTTGCTGGGCGTGTTTCTCTTGTACGGGATTTATTTCTCACAAAGTTTGGAAATTGTGACTATCTTTGTTTTATTTGTGCTTGGTGCAGCGACCTACGGTTCTCTGACAGCAGACAAGAAGATTATTCTGAAGCAAGGTGGACCCGCTATTTTGACTCTGCTGAGTATGTTACTTTTGAAATAAGAAAACCAGCGTCCTGAAAGACGCTGGTTTTTGTATGCTCTTATCCATTTCGGCGCTTACGGGCTAGTAGGGCTCTGTAAAAGAAGATGTGATTGTTTTGGATATAGGGAAGGATTGAAAAACTAGCAATCCCAAAAGTAATCCAGTTGAGGAAGTACCAAGGGAGTAGTTGTAAGTCGAGGACAAAGCGTTGAAATTTGTAACCCTTCATCAAGAAACGGCTGGTTTTCAGGATTTGACGGGGTTTAGCCTGTCCTAAATCCAGAGTGTCGCAGAGGAGGAATTCTACCTGCGAGTAGGCATAATGTTGAGGAACGTAGAGGATGTTTCCCACAATCATCAAGATGAGGCTCGCGAAAAAGTAGAGGCCAAAGGCCATAAGGAATTGCTCGGTTTCAACGGATGAGAGGTCTAGTTTTGGAAATTCAGGATGTAGGGCGACAAATCTCCGAGCCAAGAGATTGCTATAAAAGAGAAAATAAACGCCTACTAAGTTTGGAATGCTCCATAAAAAGAGGTAGAAACGTTTGAGGAGCAGGGTCAGGAAGGTTTGCGAGAAGCGCTCTTCAGCAAAGAGGGTCAGGCTTGATTTTACTGAGAGTTCCGTATCAGGATCCTTGAGGAGTCGGAGTGTCGCAAAGGCAGCACCTACTAGAAAAATCGTGCTCATAAAAGAAACCACTAGTGGGAAGAGATAGGCTTGGAGCACTTGCGCCAGCATGCTGAAAAAGGATTGCTCTAAAACACTTTCTTGGAGACGAGCCAAGGGGTTGAGAAAGCCTGATAAGATGACCAGTATGCTAGGTAAGAGATAGACGAGAAAGAGGCGGGGGTTTTCAGCCTGAAACTGCCTAGTCTGCAGACGAATGGTTTTTAAATCAATTTTTTGGTATTTCATTCTTTCATTATACCATAGTTCGTGACAGTTCCTAGTTTTTTTGATAAAATCATACAGTATGCCTTTGGGCACAAAGTATGAACTGGGACTGTTTTTCCCAGCTTCGGAGGTAGAAAATGTCAGATTCACCAATCAAATACCGTTTGATTAAGAAAGAAAAACACACAGGAGCTCGTCTGGGAGAAATCATCACTCCCCACGGCACCTTCCCAACGCCTATGTTTATGCCAGTTGGGACCCAAGCTACTGTAAAAACCCAGTCACCAGAGGAGTTGAAGGAGATGGGATCAGGGATTATCCTGTCTAATACTTATCATCTGTGGCTTCGCCCTGGAGACGAACTCATTGCACGCGCAGGCGGTCTCCACAAGTTCATGAATTGGGATCAGTCAATCTTGACGGATAGTGGTGGTTTCCAGGTTTATTCCCTGGCAGATAGCCGAAATATCACAGAAGAAGGCGTAACCTTTAAAAACCATCTCAATGGTTCTAAGATGTTCCTATCGCCAGAAAAAGCCATTTCTATTCAGAATAATCTAGGTTCAGACATCATGATGTCCTTTGATGAATGTCCTCAGTTTTACCAACCTTACGACTACGTTAAGAAATCCATCGAGCGTACTAGCCGTTGGGCTGAGCGTGGTTTGAAGGCTCACCGTCGTCCACAGGACCAAGGTTTGTTTGGAATTGTACAGGGGGCAGGCTTTGAAGACCTTCGTCGTCAGTCAGCTCATGACCTTGTCAGCATGGACTTTCCAGGCTACTCTATAGGTGGTTTGGCAGTAGGAGAAACGCACGAAGAGATGAATGCAGTCTTGGATTTCACAACTCAACTGCTACCTGAAAACAAACCTCGCTACCTGATGGGTGTGGGAGCGCCAGATAGCTTGATTGATGGAGTTATTCGTGGTGTGGATATGTTTGACTGTGTCTTACCGACTCGTATTGCTCGTAACGGAACTTGTATGACCAGTCAAGGTCGTTTGGTTGTCAAGAATGCTCAGTTTGCTGAGGACTTTACGCCGCTGGATCCTGAGTGCGATTGCTACACATGTAAGAATTACACACGCGCCTACCTTCGTCACCTGCTCAAGGCCGATGAAACCTTTGGCATCCGCTTGACTAGCTATCACAATCTTTACTTCTTGCTTAACCTGATGAAGCAGGTCCGCCAAGCTATCATGGATGACAATCTCTTGGAATTTCGTGAGTATTTTGTGGAAAAATATGGCTACAACAAGTCAGGACGCAATTTCTAAAGTGTAAAAATAGAATGCTGAAATCCTACGTTTTCTCGTAGGATTTTTCTTCTTTTTTTGATAGAATAAAGTGTATAACGAAAGGGAGAATAGACTCGTATGCGTATTAAATGGTTTTCCTTGATTAGGATTACAGGTTTACTTCTGGTGCTTCTGTACCACTTCTTTCAGACCATCTTTCCTGGAGGATTTTTCGGGGTAGATGTCTTTTTCACATTTTCGGGATTCTTGATTACCTCCCTCCTTTTAGAAGAGTTTGGAAAGAAAAGCCAGATTGATTTGCTGGGCTTTTTTAAGAGACGGTTTTACCGCATCGTGCCACCTGTGGTGCTGATGGTTTTGGTGACCATGCCTTTTACTTTTTTGGTTCGTCAAGACTACGTTGCTGGAATTGGTGGGCAGGTTGCTGGAGTTCTCGGTTTTATGACCAACTTCTACGAAATGTTAACAGGGGGCAGTTATGAATCCCAGTTCATTCCGCATCTCTTTGTTCACAACTGGAGTCTAGCTGTTGAGGTTCACTACTATATCCTTTGGGGCTTAGCGGTTTGGTTCTTATCCAAACGCTCAAAATCTAGTAGCCAATTGAGAGGGATGGTCTTTCTCCTTTCTGCGGGAGCTTTCATCATTAGCTTTTTCTCCATGTTTATTGGCAGTCTAATGGCTAGTTCCTATTCATCTGTCTACTTTTCAAGTCTAACCCATGTCTATCCCTTCTTTTTAGGAAGCATTTTGGCGACGGTTGTGGGGGTTCGTCAGACGAGCGATTTGGTAAAGCAATTTGATCGGACGTGGGATCTTCGTCAGAATCTACTGGTGTTCGCTGCAGGTCTCTTGGTATTGTTTCTCCTGACTTTCTTTGTCAAGTTCACCTACCTGTTTGCGTACTTATTTGGCTTCTTGCTGGCAAGTTTAGCGGCAGTGACCATGATTTTTGCTGCGCGTGTCTTGCATGAGAAAACGCCTGAGATACAAGAACCTCGGATAATCACCTTTCTAGCGGATACCAGCTATGCGGTTTATCTCTTCCACTGGCCTTTTTATATTATCTTTTCTCAGTTGATGAGTAATTTGTCCGCTGTTATTCTGACAATCATCTTTTCTTATTTCTTTGCTATCCTATCCTTCTATATTATTGAGCCATTGATTGCCGGTAAGACCAATCCTTTAATACGGAAGATTAGTCGATTGCCTCATATTAAACCAATTAGTGCTGCTGGTGCTGGCATTCTTACCTTGATTACCTTGATTATCATAACTGTGGCTCCCCAAGTTGGAGCCTTTGAAACAGACTTGATGGTCAATGGTTTCAAGCAAGCACAGACCAATATAGGACAAACAAAGACTCTTGCTGAGCAAGCAGAGGCTAGCCGACTTGGAATTTCTGAGGGAACGAGTCTGATTGGAGATTCGGTAGCCTTGCGTGCTAATACAGCCTTACAAGAGGCCCTTCCTGAAGCAAATATCAACGCTCAGGTTAGTCGGACGACCAAGCAAGCCAATGACATCATGCTCAATAACAGCCAGAACAAGGTACTTCTAAAAACAGTTGTCATTGCAACGGGTGTAAACGGACCAGAGAATTACAAAGATGACTTAGATACGATAGTTAAAAACCTCCCCAAAGGCCACCATCTGATTCTTGTAACTCCTTATGAAGGTGACAAGAGCAAGGAGACTTACAAATCAGTTGAGCAGTATGCGGCTTATGCACGGGAATTAGCTGAAAAGAATCCTTACGTGAGCATCGCCGACTGGAATAAGGTTTCTAAGGAACACCCTGAAATCTGGGCTGGAACAGACCAAGTTCACTTTGGAAATGATAGCAACATGATTGAAGAAGGTGCTAAGTTATACGCAGAAACAATTGCAGCTGCTGTTAAGGCTGCTCAAGAACTGCCTGTGAAATCAAAATAAAATCAAAGAGTTGGAGATATCCAGCTCTTTTAAAATATCTCCAGAAAAGAGGTCTATACCATTTACAAATGAAAAAGAAAGGTTTATAATGTAATTGACATAATAAATTCTAGAAACAATCTATCAAGGAGGTTATCATTATGCCTAATTATATTAAAGCGGATCAGTTTTTCTACCCACACGGAGTTCGTCGTGGCGGCTACTTGGAACTTGTGGATGGCAAGTTTGGAAAGCATGTAGAACAGATTCCTGAAGGAGCTGAGGTGATTGACTATACCGGTTATAGCATTGCCCCAGGACTTGTGGATACCCATATTCATGGATTTGGCGGTGTCGATGTCATGGATAATAATATCGAAGGAACCCTTCATACCATGAGTGAAGGATTGCTTAGCACAGGTGTTACCAGCTTCTTGCCAACGACGTTGACTTCCTCTTACGAGCAGTTGCTTGCAGTAACAGAAAATATCGGTGCTCGTTACCAGGAAGCAAGTGGAGCCAAGATTCGCGGGATCTATTTTGAAGGGCCTTATTTCACAGAGAAATACAAGGGGGCTCAAAACCCTGCCTATATGAAGGACCCTCGCATGGATGAGTTCCGTGCTTGGCAAAAAGCAGCCAATGGTTTGCTTAATAAAATTGCCCTTGCGCCAGAACGTGAAGGTGTAGAAGACTTTGTTCGTACGATTACGGGTGAAGGAGTGACTGTTGCTCTTGGGCACTCAAATGCGACTTTTGATGAAGCTAAAAAAGCAGTCGATGCTGGAGCAAGCGTTTGGGTACATGCCTACAACGGAATGCGTGGGTTGACTCACCGTGAGCTCGGTATGGTGGGAGCCATGTATGAATTGCCTCATACCTATGCAGAATTGATTTGTGACGGTCACCACGTAGATCCAAAGGCCTGTGACATTTTGCTCAAGCAAAAAGGAACTGAAAATATCGCTCTTATCACAGACTGTATGACAGCTGGTGGTTTGGAAGACGGTGACTACATGTTGGGAGAATTCCCAGTAGTTGTTGCCAATGGAACAGCACGCCTCAAATCGACAGGCAATTTGGCAGGTTCTATCCTCAAACTCAAAGATGGTTTGAAGAATGTGGTCGAATGGGGCATTGCGAATCCGCATGAAGCAGTCATGATGGCCAGCCTCAACCCAGCAAAATCTGTTCACATCGATGATGTCTGTGGCCAAATCCGTGAAGGTTACGATGCTGACTTTATCGTACTAGATAAGGATTTGGAATTAGTTGCAACCTACCTAGATGGTGTGAAACGTTATCAAGCATAATAAAAAGCAGAGGCTGTGATGACTCAGCCTTTGCTTTTCTATTATGTGACTTTTAGTCCGTCTCGCTCCGTTAGGTGCGAGACAAATAAACCACCC
>NZ_KQ969041.1:13444-36584 GCF_001578705.1 Streptococcus oralis
TCAATATCGAAGTAGTTTGGGAGAAATATTCCACCGATTATGTAGTTATAAAGGTGTTGAGATTATCGAAGGACACTTAATGCCTGATCATGTACATATGTTAGTAAGTATTTCACCAAGGATAAGTGTTTCAAGTTTCATGGGTTATTTAAAAGGCAAAAGTGCACTCATGATGTTTGACAAACACGCCAACCTCAAGTATAAGTTTGGGAACCGGCATTTTTGGGCAGAAGGTTACTACGTGAGTACAGTAGGACTTAATGAAACCACAATTAGGAAATATATCCAAGAACAGGAAAAACATGATATAGCATTAGATAAATTAAGTGTAAAAGAATATGAGGATCCCTTTAGGGATAGTGGTAAGTAGTACCAAAGTCTCTTTAAGAGGCAAGTGACGAGTCAAGAGCAATGAGGCTTGAACAACGTGAAAGCCAGCGTCTTTAGGCGCTGGCTGGTAATTTGGGCTTATAGCCCTGGTGCAAACCACCCGTTAGACGGGTGGTTATGATTTAGAGGTATCTTCAGAAAGCTAGAGGATTGTTCTATAATGAAGCAAAATCCTTTCATTGTTCTAGAAAATTCGTTATAATATACGGTACAAAGGAAGTAGTGAAAATGTATCGTGTTATAGAAATGTATGGGGATTTTGAACCGTGGTGGTTCATAGAAGGTTGGGAAGAAGATGTCATTATGAGTCGCTCTTTTAACAAGTACTATGATGCTCTAAAATATTATAAATTATGCTGGTTTGAGCTGGAAAAGAAGAATCCTCTTTATAAGAGTCGGAGCGATTTGATGACTATTTTTTGGGATCCTGCTGACCAACGCTGGTGTGATGAGTGTGATGAGTATTTGCAGCAGTATCATTCTTTGGCTCTTTTACAGGATGGGCAAGTCATCCCTGATGAAAAGCTACGTCCAGGTTATGAAAAACAAACAGGTCAAGAAAAACACCGTTCTTGCCGCATGAAATTGAGATAAAAAGTAACTTTTTAAGTTGCTTTTTATTTTTTCCAATTTTTTCGAATAGTATAGGTGAGGAGGTAAGTATGGTTCAAGAAATTGCACAGAAAATTATTGCGACTGCGAAAGAAAAAAAGGCTCAGGATATCTATTTTATCCCCAAGGAAAAGTCCTATGAGCTTCACATGCGGGTTGGAGACGAACGGTGTCTAGTTGACTCCTATGAGTTTGATGTTTTAGCTGCTGTGATTAGTCATTTCAAGTTTGTGGCTGGGATGAATGTAGGAGAAAAGCGTCGCAGTCAGCTGGGTTCTTGTGATTATCAGTATGACGAAAAGGTTTCTTCACTGCGTTTGTCCACCGTGGGAGATTATCGGGGACATGAGAGTTTGGTCATTCGTTTGTTACACGATGAGGAGCAGGATCTGCATTTCTGGTTTCAGGATATGAACGAACTGGGTGAGCAGTACAGGCAACGGGGACTCTATCTCTTTGCAGGTCCAGTCGGAAGTGGCAAGACGACTCTGATGCACGAATTAGCCCAGTCTCTTTTTAAGGGACAACAAGTTATGTCTATTGAAGATCCTGTCGAGATCAAGCAGGAAGACATGCTCCAGTTACAGTTGAATGAGGCGATTGGCTTGACCTATGAAAATCTCATCAAACTGTCTCTCCGACATCGTCCTGACCTCTTGATTATCGGTGAAATTCGGGATAGCGAAACAGCGCGTGCAGTGGTCAGAGCCAGTTTGACAGGTGCGACAGTCTTTTCAACCATTCATGCCAAGAGTATCCGAGGTGTTTATGAACGCCTTCTGGAGTTGGGTGTGACGGAGGAGGAACTAGCAGTTGTCCTGCAAGGCGTCTGCTACCAGAGATTAATCGGGGGAGGAGGAATCGTTGACTTTGCAAACCAAAACTATCAAGAACACCAACCAACTAGCTGGAATGAGCAGATTGATCAGCTTCTTAAAGATGGACATATCACAAGTCTTCAGGCTGAAACGGAAAAAATTAGCTACAGCTAAGCAGAAGAAAATCATCACCCTGTTTAACAATCTCTTCTCCAGCGGCTTTCATTTGGTGGAAATTATTTCTTTCTTGGGCAGAAGTGCCCTGCTGGAAAAGGACTATGTGGCCCAGATGCACCAAGGCTTGTCTCAAGGAAAATCCTTCTCAGAAATGATGGACAACTTGGGTTTTTCAAGTGCCATCGTGACCCAATTGTCTCTAGCTGAAGTGCATGGGAATCTTCACCTGAGTTTGGAAAAGATAGAAGAATATCTGGATAATCTGGCCAAGGTCAAGAAAAAGTTAATCGAAGTGGCGACTTATCCTTTGATTTTGCTGGGATTTCTCCTGCTAATCATGCTGGGGTTGAGAAACTACTTGCTGCCTCAACTGGACAGTAGCAATATCGCCACCCAAATCATTGGCAATCTGCCACAAATTTTTCTGGGACTAGTGTTGGTTTGCTCTCTGTCTCTACTTTTAGCTCTCACTTTTTACAAAAGAAGTTCCAAGATGCGGGTCTTCTCGATATTGGCACGGATTCCCTTTCTGGGAATCTTTGTCCAGACCTATCTGACAGCTTATTACGCGCGTGAATGGGGCAATATGATTTCGCAGGGGATGGAGCTGACGCAGATTTTTCAGATCATGCAGGAACAAGGCTCCCAGCTCTTTAAAGAAATCGGTCAAGATTTAGCTCAAGCCCTGCAAAATGGTCGCGAATTTTCTCAAACCATAGCGACCTATCCTTTCTTTAAAAAGGAGTTGAGTCTCATCATCGAGTATGGAGAAGTCAAGTCCAAGCTGGGGAGTGAGTTGGAAATCTATGCAGAAAAGACTTGGGAAGCCTTTTTTACCCGAGTCAACCGCACCATGAATTTGGTGCAGCCACTGGTCTTTATCTTTGTGGCCCTGATTATCGTTTTACTTTATGCGGCAATGCTCATGCCCATGTATCAAAATATGGAGGTAAATTTTTAAAATGAAAAAACTTATGACAAATTTGAAAAGAGCCAAGGCGAAAGCTTTTACTCTCGTGGAGATGCTGGTGGTCCTTTTAATTATCAGTGTTCTTCTCTTGCTCTTTGTGCCCAATTTGACCAAGCAAAAGGATGCAGTGAATGACAAAGGAAAAGCTGCTGTTGTTAAGGTGGTGGAAAGTCAGGCAGAACTCTATAGTTTGGACAAGAATGAAGATGCTAGTCTTAGAAAACTACAAGCGGACGGTCGTATCACAGCTGAGCAAGCCAAAGCTTATAAAGACTACCATGCAAAACAAAAAACAAGTCAAACGGTTGCAGATTAAGGCCTTTACTATGTTTGAAAGTCTCTTGGTTTTGGGACTTGTGAGTATCCTTGCCTTGGGCTTGTCCAGCTCAGTTCAGTCCAGTTTTGCAGCGGTGGAGGAGCAGATTTTCTTTATGGAGTTTGAAGAACTCTATCGGGAAACGCAAAAACGCAGTGTTGCTAGTCAGCAAAAGACCAGCTTGAATTTAGATGAACAGACGATCAGCAATGACAGTCAAAAATTAACCGTTCCTAAAGGAATTCAGGGACCATCAGGGCAAACGATTCATTTTGACCGAGCTGGGGGCAATTCCTCTCTAGCTAAGGTTGAATTTCAGACTAGCAAAGGAGCGATTCGCTATCAATTATATCTAGGAAATGGAAAAATTAAACGCATTAAGGAAACAAAAAATTAGGGCAGTGATTTTACTGGAAGCGGTAGTTGCTCTAGCCGTTTTTGCCAGCATTGCGACCCTCCTCTTGGGACAAATTCAGAAAAATAGACAAGAAGAGGCAGAAGTCTTACAAAAAGAGGAAGTCTTACGTGTGGCTAAGATGGCTCTGCAAACAGGTCAAAATCAGGTAAAGGTAAATGGAGTGGAGATCCAGGTGTATTTTAATGAAAAAGGATTGGAGGTCTACCATGGTTCAGAGAAGTTGCTCGACCTTAAAGAGCAGTAAGGTAAGAGCGTTCACTCTTTTAGAATCTCTGATTGCCCTTATCGTCATTAGCGGAGGCTTGCTCCTCTTTCAAGCTATGAGTCAGCTCCTCATTTCAGAAGTTCGTTACCAGCAACAAAGCGAGCAAAAGGAGTGGCTCTTGTTTGTGGATCAACTGGAGGCGGAGTTAGAGCGTTCGCAGTTTGAAAAGGTGGAAGGCAATCGCATCTACATGAAACAGGATGGTAAGGATATCTCGATAGGCAAGTCTAAATTAGATGATTTTCGGAAGACCGATAGCAGCGGCCGGGGCTATCAGCCTATGGTTTATGGACTTAAATCCGCTCAGATTACAGAGGCAAATCACTTGGTTAGCTTTCATTTCCAGTTTCAAAAAGGCTTAGAAAGAGAGTTTATCTATCGTGTTGAAAAATCAAAAAGTTAAGGCAGGTGTTCTCCTATATGCAGTCACCATGGCAGCTATCTTTAGTCTTTTGTTGCAGTTTTATTTGAATCGGCAAGTCGCCCATCACAAAGACTTTGCCCTAAACAAAGAAAAGTTGGTAGCTTTTGCCATGGCCAAGCGAAGTAAGGATAAGGCTGAGCAAGAAAGTGGAGAACGAGCCTTCAACTTAGGAAAAGTCAGGTATCAAAATACGAAAACAGGTTTTGAAACAAGTGTTCGTATGAATAAGGGAGACTATGAATTTCTCTTTCCTCCGATGAAAACCCAAGAAAAGAAAACAGCTAAAAAGGAAGAGGTAGCGACTGATTCAAGCAATCAAGCAGAGAAGAAAAAATCAGAAGAGAAGCCTGAAAAGAAAGATAATTCCTAGTCAATTCAACTACTTTGTGTTAAACTAAAAGCATGAAACATGATTTTAATCACAAAGCAGAAACCTTTGATTCGCCCAAAAACATCTTTCTTGCAAACTTGGTTTGTCAAGCAGTTGAAAAACAGATTGCTCTTCTATCAGACAAGGAAATACTGGATTTCGGTGGTGGGACAGGCCTATTAGCCTTGCCTCTAGCCAAGCAGGCCAGGTCGGTTACCCTTGTAGGCATTTCGGAGAAAATGCTGGAGCAAGCCCGTTTGAAAGCAAATCAGCAAGACATCAAGAATATCCAGTTTTTGGAGCAAGATTTACTGGCAAATCCCTTGGAGCAACAATTTGACCTGATTGTAGTCAGTCGAGTTCTTCATCATATGCCTGATCTAGATGCGACTCTTGCCATGTTCTACCATCACCTTAGGGAGAATGGACAGGTCCTCATTGCTGATTTTGTCAAGACAGATACCAACCACCACGGCTTTGAGCTGACTGAACTGGAAAACAAGCTCGCCCAGTTTGGTTTTTCGAGCATTGGCAGTCAGATTCTTTATAGTGCTGAAGGTCTTTTCCTAGGAAATTACGCAGAGCTCTTTTTAACTGTAGCCCAAAAATCACTCGCTGACTAAAGCAGTGATTTTTTTCTTCAGATGGAAAAAATAGGGGAAATTTGATAAAATAGGAACATGGATTTTGAAAAAATTGAACAAGCTTATACGTATTTACTAGAGAATGTCCAAGTCATCCAAAGTGATTTGGCGACCAACTTTTATGATGCCTTGGTAGAGCAAAACAGCATCTATCTGGATGGCGAGACTGAGCTAAAGCAGGTCAAGGAAAACAATCAAGCCCTTAAGCGCTTAGCGCTTCGCAAGGAAGAGTGGCTCAAGACCTATCAGTTTCTCTTGATGAAGGCAGGCCAAACTGAGCCTTTGCAGGCCAATCACCAGTTTACGCCGGATGCCATTGCCCTCCTCTTGGTACTTATTGTGGAAGAGTTGCTTCATAAAGAGGAAATTAGCATCCTCGAAATAGGTTCTGGCATGGGGATTCTGGGCGCTACCTTCTTGACTTCTCTTGCTAAAAAAGTGGATTACTTGGGAATCGAAGTGGATGATTTGCTGATTGATTTGGCAGCTAGTATGGCAGATGTGATTGGTTTACAGGCTGGATTTGTTCAAGGCGATGCCGTTCGTCCGCAAATGCTTAAAGAAAGCGACGTGGTCATCAGCGACTTGCCTGTTGGTTATTACCCAGACGATGCAATCGCTTCACGCTATCAAGTGGCTTCTAGCCGAGAACATACCTATGCCCATCATTTGCTGATGGAGCAAGGTCTCAAGTATCTCAAGTCAGATGGCTATGCTATTTTTCTGGCTCCGAGTGATTTATTGACCAGTCCTCAAAGTGACTTATTAAAAGGATGGCTTAAAGAGGAAGCGAGCTTAGTTGCGATGATTAGCTTGCCAGAGACACTATTTTCTCATGCTAGCCAAGCCAAGACAATCTTTGTTTTACAAAAGAAAGCTGAAAAGGAGTTGGTTCCGTTTATCTATCCGCTAGAAAGTTTGCAAGATCCAGCTGCACTAATGAAATTTAAAGAAAATTTTCAAAAATGGAGTCAAGGTACTGAAAATTAAGCAAGAATTTGTTATAATGGATGAAAACGCTTAAAAGGGGTATCATCTTATGACAAAAACAATTGCAATCAATGCAGGAAGCTCAAGTTTGAAATGGCAACTCTATCAAATGCCAGAAGAAGTAGTATTGGCGAAAGGATTGATTGAACGCATCGGTTTGAAGGACTCTATTTCAACTGTAAAATTTGACGGACGTTCTGAACAACAAATTCTTGATATTGACGACCACACACAAGCGGTTAAAATCTTGTTGGATGATTTGATTCGTTTTGACATCATCAAAGGTTATGATGAAATTACTGGTGTCGGGCACCGTGTCGTGGCTGGTGGTGAATATTTCAAAGAGTCAACCTTGGTAGAGGGAGATGTTTTGGAAAAGGTTGAAGAGTTGGGACTTTTGGCTCCTCTTCACAACCCAGCCAACGCAGCAGGAATTCGCGCATTTAAGGAATTGCTTCCAGATATTACCAGCGTTGTTGTTTTTGATACTTCATTCCACACAACCATGCCAGAGAAAGCATATCGCTACCCTCTTCCAAACAAATACTACACTGAAAATAAAGTTCGCAAGTATGGAGCCCACGGGACAAGTCATCAGTTTGTAGCAGGAGAAGCAGCTAAAATTTTAGGTCGCCCCCTAGAAGAATTGAAATTGATTACTTGTCATATTGGAAATGGTGGTTCTATTACAGCAGTCAAAGGCGGTCAGTCTGTTGATACATCCATGGGCTTCACTCCACTTGGTGGTATTATGATGGGGACTCGTACAGGTGATATTGATCCAGCAATTATCCCCTATCTAATGCAACATACAGATGACTTCAATACACCAGAGGATATCAGTCGTATTCTTAATCGTGAGTCAGGACTTTTGGGTGTTTCTGAGAGATCAAGCGATATGCGTGATATTCACGAAGCTATGCGTACAGGTGACGAGAAAGCGCAGCTGGCAAATGAGATTTTTGTGGATCGTATCCAAAAGTATATTGGTCAGTATTTGGCAGTTTTGAACGGTGCAGATGCCATTATCTTTACAGCTGGAATTGGAGAAAATTCTGTAACAATTCGTCAGATGGTTATTGAAGGCATTTCTTGGTTTGGCTGTGATGTGGATCCTGAAAAGAATGTCTTTGGCGCTACAGGAGATATTTCAACTGATGCGGCTAAAGTTCGTGTCTTAGTCATCCCGACTGATGAAGAATTGGTTATCGCTCGTGATGTTGAACGCTTGAAAAAGTAAGATGAACTGAATAAAATTACAAGATAAGATACAATAAAAAGGAGTTGGGAGATAAATTTTCCCAACTTTTTGTTGTTAAAACAGTCTAAAACCTTGTCATTATTGGCTTTTTTGAAATTTATGGTATAATAGTAGTAATTTAATAGATGGAGTTGAGTTTTGAAGAAAAGCTTTCGTGTAAAAAAAGAGAAAGATTTTAAGGCTATTTTCACGGATGGAACAAGTTTTGCCAATCGAAAATTTGTTGTCTACCAATTGGAGAATCAGAAAAGTCATTTTCGAGTAGGGCTGTCCGTCAGTAAGAAATTAGGGAATGCAGTCACTAGAAATCAAATTAAAAGACGGATTCGACACATTTTGCTAAGTGTAAGGGAGCAGTTAGCTGATAACGTTGATTTTGTCGTAATTGCTCGAAAAGGGGTTGAAGGCTTGGATTATGCAGAAATGGAGAAAAATCTACTCCACGTATTAAAGTTATCAAAGATTTACCGGGAAGGAATTAGGAGTGAAAAAGAAACTACAGTTGATTAGTTTGCTGGGCTTGTCCTTATTTATCATGACAGCCTGTGGGACGAGCGATGTTGCAGCAGATTCTACAGATATATGGAGTAAATTTGTCTATTTTTTTGCTGAAATCATCCGCTTCTTGTCCTTTGACATTAGTATCGGAGTGGGGATTATCCTCTTTACGATCCTGATTCGTACGATTCTATTACCAGTCTTTCAGACTCAGATGGTGGCCTCTAGAAAAATGCAAGAGGCTCAACCACGGATCAAGGCTCTGCAAGAACAATATCCAGGTCGTGATATGGAAAGTAGAACCAAGCTGGATCAGGAGATGCGGAAGGTCTATAAAGAATTAGGGGTCAAACACTCCTCTTCTCTCTGGCCGATTTTGATTCAAATGCCGGTTCTCTTGGCTCTCTTCCAAGCCTTGACTCGAGTAGACTTTTTGAAAACAGGGCATTTTTTGTGGGTGAACCTTGGGGGAGTAGACACAAGCTTTATCCTTCCGATTTTAGCGGCAGTCTTTACCTTCTTAAGTAGTTGGTTATCGAATAAGGCTTTACCTGAAAGAAGTGGAGCTATGACAGGGATGATGTACGGGATGCCTGTACTGATCTTTATCTTTGCCATCTCTTCACCTAGTGGTGTAGCCTTGTACTGGGCAGTATCCAATGCTTATCAAGTTTTGCAAACCTACTTCTTAAATAATCCTTTTAAGATTATTGCAGCGCGTGAGGCGGAAGTACAAGCTAAAAAAGATTTGGAAAATAGAAAAAGAAAAGCCAAGAAAAAGGCTCAGAAAACGAAATAATAAGGAGGAATCTGATAATGGTATTATTTACAGGTTCAACTGTTGAAGAAGCAATCCAGAAAGGATTGAAAGAGTTAGGTATTCCGAGAATGAAGACTCACATCAAGGTCGTGTCCAAAGAGAAGAAAGGTTTTTTAGGCTTATTTGGGAAAAAACCAGCTCAAGTTGATATTGAGGCGATTAGTGAGACGACTGTGATTAAGGCCAATCAACAAGCTGTAAAAGGTGTTCCGAAAGAAATCAATGAACAAAATGAACCTGTTAAGACAGTAACAGAGGCTACAGTTGATCTTGGTCATGTTGTTGAGGCGATTAAAAAAATAGAAGAGGAAGGTCAGGGTGTTTCTGATGAAATCAAGGCTGAAATCTTGAAAAATGAGAAACATGCTAGCACGATCTTAGAAGAAACAGGTCACATCGCGATTTTAAATGAATTGCAGACCGGAGATACTGGAGTGGAAGACCCAGCAAAGTGTGAAGAATTTGTATCTATGTCAGAATCGGTAGAAAGCCAGTCTTTGGAAGATCTAGGTTTGAAAGTGGAGCCGAGTTATGACATCGAACAAGTAGCAACTCAAGTGGCTAACTATGTTCAAACCATTGTGGACGATATGGATGTTGAAGGGACGATTTCAAGCGACTACAATCGTCGCACTATCAATCTTCAAATTGATACCAATGAACCTGGTCGTATTATCGGCTATCACGGGAAAGTATTGAAAGCACTTCAGCTTTTGGCGCAAAACTACCTCTACAATCGTTATTCAAGAACTTTTTATATCACAATCAATGTCAATGATTACGTTGAACACCGTGCAGAAGTGTTGCAAACCTATGCACAAAAATTGGCGACTCGCGTTTTAGAAGAAGGACGTAGCCAACAAACTGATCCAATGTCAAATAGCGAACGCAAGATTATCCATCGCATTATTTCACGCATGGATGGCGTGACGAGTTATTCTGAAGGTGACGAGCCAAATCGCTATGTTGTCGTAGATACGGAATAAACAAAATCAGGCTTGTCCTGATTTTTTGTTAGAAAAGGGAGAAGAAACAGATGATGGAAGCAATCAAGAACTATCTATCTTATGCAGGTATCCAATATCGTCATCCAGATAAAGCTGGCGATGAAAGAGAAAAGATGTTGACCTTGCGGCAAAAAGGTCAAGAGGCTCGAAAGTCTTTTACAGAATTGGCCAAAACCTTTCAAGCTAGTCATCCAGAATGGCAACTGCAACAGACTAGTCAGTGGATGAACCAAGCGCAACGCTTGCGACCGCATTTCTGGGCCTATCTACAGAGAGACGGACAAGTGACAGAACCTATGATGGCTCTTCGTTTGTATGGAACACCTGCTAATTATGGGATTTCTTTGGAAGTCAGTTTCATCGAACGTAAGAAAGACGAACAGACTTTAGACAAGCAATCCAAAATTTTAGAGATTCCAGTAGTTGAAGGAATGTATTATTTAGCTTACACCGATGGTCAAAGTTATAGAATAGAGGGCACAGAAAAAAATCGTCGTACCTTACGAGAGAAAGTGCAAAATCAGGAAATTCGTAAAGTTTTGGTCAAGGCAGATGTCTCCTTCATTGAAAATCAGTCAGTAGAAGCAATATTGGAGAAGCTAGAAGACGCTTATACTCTCCTACTTCCTTACTATGAGGTGACGAGAGGATAGACAAATCAAATGTACTAGAGGAGCTCAAGTTGTTTTATTGCTATTCTATGCATTTTTTCATATAATAGAAAAATAGGATGTGTGATTTATTGATCACCTCAAAGAGAAAGGAAATTCTATGTCAAATCTATCTGTTAATGCAATTCGTTTCCTAGGAATTGACGCTATCAATAAAGCCAACTCAGGTCACCCAGGGGTGGTTATGGGAGCAGCTCCGATGGCTTATAGCCTCTTTACAAAACAACTTCGCATCAATCCAGCACAACCAAACTGGATTAACCGTGATCGTTTTATTCTTTCAGCAGGCCATGGTTCAATGCTTCTTTATGCCCTTCTTCACCTTTCTGGTTTTGAAGATGTCAGCATGGATGAGGTCAAGAACTTCCGTCAATGGGGTTCCAAAACACCAGGTCACCCAGAATTTGGGCATACAGCAGGGGTTGATGCTACAACAGGTCCTCTAGGACAAGGGATTTCTACTGCCACAGGTTTTGCCCAAGCAGAACGTTTCCTAGCAGTAAAATACAATCGTGAAGGCTACAATCTCTTTGATCACTACACTTATGTGATCTGTGGAGACGGAGACTTGATGGAAGGTGTCTCAAGTGAGGCGGCTTCATACGCAGGCTTGCAAAAACTAGACAAGTTGGTTGTTCTTTATGATTCAAATGATATCAACTTGGATGGTGAAACAAAGGATTCCTTTACTGAAAGTGTTCGTGACCGTTACAATGCCTACGGTTGGCATACAGCCTTGGTTGAAGATGGAACAGACTTGGAAGCAATCCATGCTGCTATCGAAGCAGCTAAAGCTTCAGGCAAACCATCTTTGATTGAAGTGAAGACGGTTATTGGATACGGTTCTCCAAATAAACAAGGAACCAATGCGGTACACGGTGCTCCTCTTGGGGCAGATGAAACTGCGGCTACTCGCCAAGCCCTTGGTTGGGACTACGAGCCATTTGAAATTCCAGAGCAAGTATATGCTGATTTCAAGGAAAATGTAGCAGACCGTGGCGCATCAGCTTATCAAGCTTGGACTAAATTAGTTACTGACTATAAAGAGGCTCATCCAGAACTGGCTGCAGAAGTAGAAGCCATCATCGACGGCCGTGACCCAGTTGAGGTGACTCCAGCAGACTTCCCAGCCTTAGAAAATGGATTTTCTCAAGCAACTCGTAACTCGAGTCAGGATGCCTTGAATGTTGTAGCAGCTAAGCTACCAACCTTCCTAGGTGGGTCAGCTGACCTCGCTCACTCAAACATGACTTATATCAATACTGATGGACTTCAAGACGATGCCAATCGCTTGAACCGCAACATTCAGTTTGGTGTTCGTGAATTTGCCATGGGAACCATCTTGAACGGAATGGCTCTTCATGGTGGACTTCGTGTTTATGGTGGTACTTTCTTCGTCTTCTCTGACTATGTGAAAGCAGCTGTCCGCTTGTCAGCCTTGCAAGGACTTCCTGTGACTTATGTCTTTACCCACGATTCAATCGCAGTTGGGGAAGATGGTCCAACTCACGAACCAGTTGAACACTTAGCAGGTCTTCGTGCTATGCCAAATCTCAATGTTTTCCGCCCAGCAGATGCGCGTGAAACTCAAGCAGCTTGGTACCTTGCAGTGACAAGTGAGAAAACACCAACTGCCCTTGTCTTGACACGTCAAAACTTGACTGTTGAAGAAGGGACAGACTTTGACAAAGTGGCAAAAGGTGCCTATGTTGTCTATGAAAATGCAGCGGACTTTGATACGATCTTGATTGCAACTGGTTCAGAGGTGAATTTGGCTGTCGCAGCTGCCAAAGAATTGGCTAGCCAAGGTGCAAAAGTCCGTGTAGTTAGCATGCCATCAACAGATGTCTTTGACGCACAAGATGCAGCTTACAAGGAAGAAATCCTTCCAAATGCAGTTCGCCGTCGTGTTGCAGTCGAAATGGGTGCAACTCAAAACTGGTACAAGTATGTTGGTCTTGATGGTGCCGTTCTCGGTATTGATACCTTCGGAGCATCTGCTCCAGCACCAAAAGTATTGGCAGAGTACGGATTTACAGTTGAAAATCTAGTCAAAGTCGTTCAAAACTTGAAATAATCACAAAAATCAGAGTGAAAACTCTGATTTTTTATAACCATAAAAACAAGGCACAATCTTGTAAAAGTAGCTGAAATTTGATATAGTAGTCCTATGTAAAATACAAAGGAGAAAATACTATGGAAAATATTAGTCCAAATTTAACATTTGTGATCATGCTTGTAGGTATGTTTGCCTTGATGTTCTTTATGCAACGTTCTCAAAAGAAACAAGCACAAAAGCGTATGGAAAGCTTGAATAAGCTTCAAAAAGGATATGAAGTCATTACAATTGGTGGGCTTTATGGAACAGTGGATGAAGTAGATACTGAGAAAGGTACAATCGTACTGGATGTAGATGGCGTTTATTTGACTTTTGAATTGGCTGCAATTAAGACCGTTTTGCCACTCAAAGAAGCTGTGACACCAGAAGGAACAGTTGTTGACGAAGGCGGAGCAATCGAAGAATAAAACGGGACCTGTCACTCCCGTTTTTCTATGAGATGAGAGGAAAAGGGATGAAAAAAATAGTATTTGTTTGCCTAGGAAATATCTGTCGTAGCCCCATGGCAGAGTTTGTGATGAAGTCCATGACGAGCGATTACCACGTCGAGAGTCGGGCAACGTCATCATGGGAACATGGCAATCCGATTCATAAGGGAACGCAAGGAATTTTCCAGCAATATCAGATCCCGTATGATAAAGATAAAACATCGCTTCAGATTGGCAGAGAGGACTTTGAATCGTTTGATTACATTATCGGTATGGATGCTTCAAACGTTTCAGATCTGCGTCACATGTGTCCTCAGGAACTACAGTACAAAATTTACTCTTTTGCATCTGAAAGTGTCCCAGATCCTTGGTATACAGGAGATTTTGAGGAAACCTATTCTCGTATTACAAGTGGGTGTCAAAGCTGGCTAGATCGATTAGAAAATGAGAGTGACAATGGAAAAGCTTAAACAATTTTATGAGAAGTATAGAGTTTACCTAACTCGTCCTAGGTTAGAGCTCGTTGCAGTAGTTGTAATGGTACTCTGTGCTCTTTCGGTATTTCTGCTAAATACGCCTAAAAAGGGTGTCCTGACACTTGATGGTGGAGCTCTTGTTTATGATGGCACCTTGGTACGAGGGAAAATGAATGGTCAAGGAACCCTGACCTTTGAAAATGGAGACCAATATACAGGTGATTTCAATAATGGAGCCTTTAATGGGAAAGGAACTTTCCAATCAAAAGATGGCTGGAAATACGAAGGTGATTTTGTAAATGGCCAGGCTGAAGGTCAAGGGAAGTTGACTACAGAGCAAGAAGTCGTTTATGAAGGAACCTTTAAACAAGGCGTTTTTCAGCAAAAACAGTAGTCTCCAAGTTAGGAGACTATTTTTCAAAACTGGAAAGAAAGCGCTTTCTGTTTTTGAATTCGATAAATAACTATTGACTAGAAAAACTTTGTGAAATAAAAAAATTTTTTCCATAATTTCACAATCGTCCAGACAAAACTCTATTGTATAGATATATTGAGAAAAAAATCACAATCTTAGAAAATTTCTTTGTGAAATGCTTATGAAACGGTTTACAAAGTCTTGAAAAAGAGTTATAATAAAATTGTGAAAAAATTAACAAAGGATTAAATCCTTGAAGACTATGGAGGACAATATGGCTGATAAAAAAACGTTAACACCTGAGGAAAAACAACTCGCTGCTGAAAAGCATGTCGACGGGTTAGTGAAAAAAGCCTTGGTTGCGCTTGATGAAATGCGCAAGTTGAATCAAGAACAGGTTGATTACATCGTAGCGAAAGCTTCAGTTGCAGCTCTTGATGCGCACGGAATTCTTGCTCAACATGCAGTTGAAGAAACTGGTCGTGGTGTATTTGAAGACAAGGCTACAAAAAACCTTTTTGCCTGTGAGCACGTTGTGAATAATATGCGTGGTGTTAAAACTGTCGGTGTTATTGAAGATGACCCTGTTACTGGCTTGACTAAAATTGCAGAGCCTGTTGGAGTAGTATGTGGTGTCACTCCAACAACGAACCCAACTTCAACAGCGATTTTCAAATCATTGATTGCTTTGAAGACACGCAACCCAATCGTTTTCGCTTTCCACCCATCAGCTCAAGAATCTTCTGCTCACGCAGCACAAATCGTTCGTGATGCAGCTATCGCAGCTGGAGCACCTGAAAACTGTGTTCAATGGATTACAGAACCATCTATGGAAGCAACTGGAGCGCTTATGAACCACGAAGGTGTTGCAACTATCCTTGCAACTGGTGGTAATGCTATGGTTAAGGCGGCTTACTCATGTGGGAAACCAGCTCTTGGGGTAGGTGCCGGAAACGTTCCTGCTTATGTAGAAAAATCTGCTGACCTCCGTCAAGCTGCTCATGATATCGTCATGTCTAAATCATTTGACAATGGTATGGTCTGTGCATCAGAGCAAGCGGTTATCATTGATAAAGAAGTCTATGACGAATTTGTAGAAGAATTCAAATCATACCACACTTACTTTGTAAACAAAAAAGAAAAAGCCCTTCTTGAAGAATTCTGTTTCGGTGTGAAAGCTAACAGCAAAAACTGTGCAGGTGCTAAACTAAATGCAAACATCGTTGGTAAACCAGCAGCATGGATTGCTGAACAAGCAGGATTCAGCGTTCCAGAAGGAACAAATATCTTGGCTGCAGAATGTGCAGAAGTAGGACCAAAAGAACCATTGACTCGTGAAAAATTGTCACCAGTTATCGCTGTCCTAAAAGCTGAAGATACAGAAGACGGTCTTACAAAAGCTCGTCAAATGGTTGAGTTTAACGGACTTGGTCACTCAGCAGCCATCCATACAAAAGACGAAGCTCTTGCTAAACGCTTTGGTACAGAAATCAAAGCAATGCGTATTATCTGGAACTCTCCATCTACTTTCGGTGGTATCGGTGACGTATACAATGCCTTCATTCCATCATTGACACTTGGATGTGGTTCATATGGACACAACTCAGTCGGTGATAATGTGAGTGCGATCAACCTTCTAAACATCAAGAAAGTAGGGAAACGTAGAAATAATATGCAGTGGTTTAAAGTTCCTTCAAAAATTTACTTCGAACGCAATTCTATCCAATACCTTCAAACATGTGAAGATATTGAACGCGTTATGATTGTTACAGACAAATCGATCGAAAAACTTGGCTTTGTTCAACGTGTTATCGATCAATTGAACGCACGTAGCAACCGTGTAACTATCCAAGTATTCTCAGATGTTGAACCAGATCCAGACATCACAACTGTAGAACGTGGTGCTGAAGTGATGAAAGCATTTGAACCAGATACAATCATCGCTCTTGGTGGTGGTTCTCCAATGGACGCGGCCAAAGTAATGTGGCTCTTCTACGAACAACCAGAAATCGACTTCCGTGACTTGGTTCAAAAATTCATGGATATCCGTAAACGTGCCTTCCGCTTCCCATCACTTGGTAAGAAAGCGAAGTACATCGGTATCCCAACAACTTCAGGTACAGGTTCAGAAGTAACACCATTTGCCGTTATCTCTGATAAGAAAAACAACCGCAAATACCCATTGGCTGACTACTCATTGACACCAACGATTGCGATTGTTGACCCTGCTTTGGTTGAATCAGTTCCAGACTTCATCGCAGCTGACACAGGTATGGACGTCTTGACTCACGCGACTGAAGCCTACACTTCAAACTTTGCCAACGACTACACAGACGGTATTGCGCTTCAAACAATCAAACTTGTCTTTGAATGGTTGGAAAAATCAGTTAAGACAGCTGATCCAGAAGCTCGTGAGAAAATGCATAATGCGTCTACAATGGCTGGTATGGCCTTCGCCAATGCCTTCCTTGGTATGAGCCACTCAATGGCCCACAAGATTGGTGGTGTTCACCATACTGTTCACGGACGTACAAACGCAATCTTGCTTCCATACGTTATCCGTTACAACGGTACTCGCCCATCTAAGACAACTACATGGCCTAAGTACAACTACTGGAAAGCTGATGAGAAATTCCAAGACATCGCGAAAATGCTTGGATTGCCTCACTCAACTCCAGAAGAAGCGGTTGAAGCTTATGCCAAAGCAGTTTACGATCTTGGTGAAGCAGTCGGAATTACAATGAACTTCAAAGGCTTTGGAATCGATGAAAAAGCTTGGAAAGACAGCTTGCATGAAATTGCATTGCTTGCTTATGAAGACCAATGTTCACCTGCTAACCCACGCTTGCCAATGGTAGCTGACATGGAAGAAATCATGGCAGATGCTTACTATGGTTATGCAGAACGTCCAGGACGTCGTAAATAATCGTTTATCAGCCTAGAGACAGGAGAAATCCTGTCTCTTTTCATAGTCCTATTTCTGAAGTTAGAGTTGAACTATGAGAAGATTATGCGGATAGGATAGAAGGTCTTAGAAATAAAAGCTTGGGTGAATGAAGGGGATTGAAAAGTAGAAAAGCAAGAGAGAAAAACAACGCCCGTACTTGCAATTCTACTTAAATAGTTATATAATAATAATGTTGAAAGGTGATTTGTAGTGATTCAAGTTACTCTTTTCACAATAAAATTTTCAGGATTTTCATAAGGAGGAAATCACTAATGGTAGTTAAAGTTGGTATTAACGGTTTCGGACGTATCGGTCGTCTTGCTTTCCGCCGCATCCAAAACGTAGAAGGTGTTGAAGTTACTCGCATCAACGACCTTACAGATCCAGTTATGCTTGCACACTTGTTGAAATACGACACAACTCAAGGTCGTTTCGACGGTACTGTAGAAGTTAAAGAAGGTGGATTTGAAGTTAACGGTAAATTCATCCGTGTTTCTGCTGAACGTGATCCAGAACAAATCGACTGGGCTACTGACGGTGTAGAAATCGTTCTTGAAGCAACTGGTTTCTTTGCTAAGAAAGCAGCGGCTGAAAAACACTTGCACGCTGGCGGAGCTAAAAAAGTTGTTATCACTGCTCCTGGTGGAAACGATGTTAAAACAGTTGTATTCAACACTAACCACGACGTTCTTGACGGTACTGAAACAGTTATCTCAGGTGCTTCATGTACTACAAACTGCTTGGCTCCAATGGCTAAAGCTCTTCAAGACAACTTCGGTGTTGTAGAAGGATTGATGACAACTATCCACGCTTACACTGGTGACCAAATGATCCTTGACGGACCACACCGTGGTGGTGACCTTCGCCGTGCTCGTGCTGGTGCTGCAAACATCGTTCCTAACTCAACTGGTGCTGCTAAAGCTATCGGTCTTGTAATCCCAGAATTGAACGGTAAACTTGACGGATCTGCACAACGCGTTCCAACTCCAACTGGATCAGTTACTGAATTGGTAGCAGTTCTTGAAAAGAACGTTACTGTTGATGAAGTAAACGCAGCTATGAAAGCAGCAGCTAACGAATCATACGGTTACACAGAAGATCCAATCGTATCTTCAGATATCGTAGGTATGTCTTACGGTTCATTGTTTGACGCAACTCAAACTAAAGTTCTTGACGTTGACGGTAAACAATTGGTTAAAGTTGTATCATGGTACGATAACGAAATGTCATACACTGCACAACTTGTACGTACTCTTGAATACTTCGCAAAAATCGCTAAATAATTCTTGAGTCGATAAAAGCAAGGCCTTCTGGTCTTGCTTTTTTGTATAGAAAAATGGATGATAATGTCATCCATTTTGTTTTAATTCTGTTTCAAAAGTATCCGAGAGGGCAGTAAAACTCAATTTTTCGAAGGTGAGTGGATGGGTAAAGGATAGTCGGAAGGCATGGAGCATGAGTCTGCTTGCTTTTGAACCAGAGTTATAGAGAGGATCGCCCATGATAGGATGCTTGTGATGAGAAAGGTGAACACGAATCTGATGCGTTCGGCCGGTCTTTAGTTTGCAACGAACCAGAGAAGTCTTGTTTGGGAATTGCTTTAATCGACTGATATGTGTTTCAGCATATTGTCCATTTTTTGCATCAACTATTCTTTTTCTACGATCGTGTCGATCACGACCAATTTTATCTCGAAAGACAAGTTCTTTACTCTCTACTCGCCCTTCTATAAGTGCCCAGTACTCACGAGCGATTTCCTTTTTCTCCAACAAACGATTGAGAATGGGGAGGATAAAAGGATTTTTAGTGAAAAGTACTAAACCGCTTGTTTCCATATCAAGGCGATGAACGACATAACAAGTTTGGCCGACGTAGGCGCTGACATGATTGAGAAGGGCGATTTCGTTTGGCTGGTTACCGTGGGTTTTCATGCCCTCGGGTTTGTTGACGATAATGAGATGTTGGTCTTGATAAACTTCTTGAACGAGGTTTGGATTGCCCCAAAGAATTTCCTTTTTGGGATAATCTTCCTCGTCGAAAGTCAACTGGCAAACATCCCCTGGTTTGACCATCTCGTTCCAGTGAACTTCTTCGTGATTAATTAAGATATTCTTCTTTATTCTCAAAAAATGGCGGATTTTTCTAGGGATGAGGAGTTGCTCCTCTAGAAAATGTTTGACCGTCATTTGAGGCAAGGATTCGGGTAATGTAAATGTGAATTGCATACAGATATTGTAACAAAAAAAGCCCTATTTGGATAGGGAGTAGCTAAATTCTTGAGTTCCCATGGTGAAGATGATAAAATAAACGCATGAAATTAGATAAATTATTAGAGAAGTTTCTTTCTCTCTTTAAAAAAGAAACGAATGAATCAGCGGGATCTGATTCGACTAGCATGCGTCGTTCACGGAGCGATAGAAAAAAATTGTCCCAAGTAGGCCCAATTCGGAAATTTTGGCGCCGTTATCATCTGACAAAGATTGTCATCATTTTAGGGTTAAGTGCTGGTTTGCTAGTAGGAACCTACCTATTTGCGATAGCCAAGTCTACCAATGTCAATGACTTGCAAAATGCCCTGAAAACGCGAACTCTGATTTTTGACCGCGAAGAAAAAGAGGCAGGAGCCCTATCAGGTCAAAAGGGAACCTATGTTGAGTTGACAGATATCAGCAAAGACTTGCAGAATGCTGTCGTTGCGACAGAGGATCGTTCCTTCTATAAAAATGACGGGATTAACTATGGTCGTTTCTTCTTAGCTATTGTCACAGCAGGTCGTTCTGGAGGCGGTTCTACCATCACTCAACAGTTGGCAAAAAATGCCTATTTGTCTCAGGACCAAACCGTTGAACGGAAGGCCAAGGAGTTTTTCCTCGCATTAGAGTTGACAAAGAAATACAGCAAGGAGCAAATCCTTACTATGTACCTCAATAACGCCTACTTTGGAAATGGGGTATGGGGTGTTGAAGATGCAAGTAAGAAATATTTCGGTGTACCGGCTTCACAACTATCGCTTGATCAGGCGGCCACTCTAGCAGGGATGCTCAAGGGACCAGAATTGTATAATCCATTAAATTCTGTTGAGACTTCGACCAACCGTAGGGACACTGTTTTGCAAAATATGGTTGCAGCGGGCTATATTGATAAAAATCAAGAGACCGAAGCGGCTGGAGTAGATATGGCTTCTCAACTGCAAGATAAGTATGAGGGAAAGATCTCTGATTATCGTTACCCATCTTATTTTGACGCAGTAGTCAACGAAGCAGTATCCAAGTACAATCTAACAGAAGAAGAGATTGTCAACAACGGCTATCGAATCTATACGGAACTTGACCAAAACTATCAAGCAAACATGCAGGTTATTTATGAAAACACTTCGCTATTTCCAACGGCAGAAGACGGAACGCATGCTGAATCAGGTAGTGTTGCTCTAGAGCCTAAAACAGGTGGGGTGCGTGGAGTTGTCGGTCGCGTAGCTGGTGATGACAAATCAGGATTCCGTAATTTCAACTATGCTACTCAGTCTAAGCGTAGCCCGGGTTCAACTATCAAACCTTTAGTGGTTTATACTCCAGCTGTGGAAGCCGGATGGGCTCTGAACAAGCAACTGGACAACCATACCATGCAGTACAACAGTTATCAAGTAGACAACTATGCAGGTATTAAGACATCTCCAGAAGTACCTATGTATCAGGCCTTGGCAGAATCACTCAACCTACCAGCTGTTGCGACTGTAAATGAATTAGGTATTGACAAAGCTTTTGACGCTGGGGAGAGATTTGGCCTGAATATGGAAAAAGTTGACCGAGTTCTTGGAGTTGCTCTTGGTGGAGGTGTGGAGACGAATCCTCTCCAGATGGCGCAAGCCTATGCAGCCTTTGCTAATGAAGGTCTGATGCCTGAAGCCCATTTTATTACTCGTATTGAAAATGCCAGTGGGCAAGTCATCAAGAGTCATGCAAACTCTCAAAAACGCGTGCTAGATAAGTCAGTAGCTGATAAAATGACCAGTATGATGTTGGGTACTTTTACAAATGGTACAGGAATTAGTTCGTCGCCAGCAGATTATGTCATGGCTGGAAAGACAGGTACTACTGAGGCTGCTTTTAATTCAGTATATACTAGTGACCAGTGGGTGATTGGTTATACTCCGGATGTTATAATCAGCCACTGGCTCGGCTTCCCAACAACAGATGAGAATCATTATCTAGCAGGGTCGACCTCCAATGGAGCAGCCCATGTCTTTAGAAGTATGGCTAATACCATTTTGCCTTACACTCCAGGTAGCACTTTTACAGTTGAGAATGCCTATAAGCAGAATGGCATTGCGCCAGAAAATACTAAAAAACAAGCTATTGAAAATGAGACAAACCAGTCCGAGGATCCGCTAGGAGATATTCGTAGTCGTGCTCAAAATCTTGTAGACGAAGCGGGACGTGCGATTTCGAATGCAAAGATAAAAGAAAAAGCTCAGACAATCTGGGACTCTTTCGTCAATCTCTTTCGTTAAGAGTCTTGTCAAAGCCTAGGTTTCTTGTTATAATAGATAAGATGGAGGCGTTATGGCACTAAAAAAAGCAAGCCTAGCTTGTGCAGTTTGCGGTTCAAGAAATTATTCGATTAAAATTAGTGGGAACCCCAAGCCAACACGACTAGAAGTAAATAAATTTTGTAA
This sequence comes from Streptococcus oralis, assembly GCF_001578705.1. Classification (GTDB taxonomy): domain Bacteria; phylum Bacillota; class Bacilli; order Lactobacillales; family Streptococcaceae; genus Streptococcus; species Streptococcus oralis_J. The sequence goes on from NZ_KQ969041.1 coordinate 35,153, forward strand.
ACATTGTGGAAAATATACGACACATAGAGAAACGAGATAGGAGAGAACGATGGGCTTTATTAAGGATATTTTTAAACTTCTTAAAGAAACAACATGGCCGACTCGCAAAGAAAGCTGGAGAGATTTTCGCTCAATTATGGAATACACAGCCTTCTTTGTGGTTATCATTTACATTTTTGACCAGTTGATTGTTTCAGGTTTGATTCGATTTATTAACATTTTTTAGAAGAAAAGCGGAGAACTTCTGCTAGCTTTCTTCTATTTATGAAAGGAAATATCATGGATAGTTTTGACAAAGGATGGTTTGTTCTACAAACATATTCTGGCTATGAAAATAAGGTAAAAGAAAATCTATTGCAACGTGCGCAAACATATAACATGTTGGATAATATTCTACGCGTTGAGATTCCAACACAAACCGTGCAAGTTGAGAAAAATGGAAAGAAAAAGGAAGTTGAAGAGAATCGCTTTCCAGGTTATGTCCTTGTAGAAATGGTCATGACAGATGAAGCATGGTTCGTCGTTCGAAACACACCTAACGTAACAGGATTCGTCGGCTCACACGGTAACAGATCAAAACCAACTCCGCTATTGGAACAGGAAATCCGTGATATTCTGGTTTCTATGGGACAAACCGTTCAAGAGTTTGATATTGACGTTGAAGTCGGCCAGACAGTCCGCATCATTGATGGCGCTTTTGCAGACTATACAGGTAAAATTACTGAAATTGATAACAACAAAGTGAAGATGATTATCTCTATGTTTGGTAATGACACGATTGCAGAAGTGAATCTCAACCAAATTGCAGAATTATAACCCAGAGAGACCTTGTCTCTCTTTTTATGTGCTGTTGAGGGAGGAAGAAGTATAGAATAGAGAAAGTAGACTCAGGGGCTCGCGCATTTTGTTAAACTAAATGCAGAAAGGAGAGGTCTATGAATCTGAAAGAACTATACGAAGAAAGCAAGGGGATTGTCCATAAGTGCCGCAAAGAATACCATTTACATCTGTGGGAGAAAGAGGACTGGGACCAGGAGGGGATGCTGTGCCTGTATGAGCTGGTCAGTCACCATCCAGAGTTACTAGTTGGTGAACGTCGCCGATTATATGTGTGCTTTAAAACCAAATTCCGCAATCGCATCCTAGACTACATCCGTAAACAGGAAAGTCACAAGCGCCGTTTCGACAAAGAGCCTTATGAGGAGGTGAGTGAAATCAGCCATCGCCTAGGAGAAAAAGGACTGAGACTGGATGATTATTATCTCTTTCATGAGCTTCTAAAGAATTACAAGGCAAGTCAGGGGAAAGAAAAACAAGAACAACTAGAACGTCTGATGGGAGGAGAATGTTTCAAAGGACGCAAGGCACTTCTAGGAGAATTAAGAGTGGTATTGAGTGATTTTAGATAAACTGAAAATAGGCAAAAAATCCC
>NZ_KQ969042.1 GCF_001578705.1 Streptococcus oralis
TCTCAGTTACTTTGGATAAGTCCTCGAGCTATTAGTATTAGTCCGCTACATGTGTCGCCACACTTCCACTTCTAACCTATCTACCTGATCATCTCTCAGGGCTCTTACTGATATTAAATCATGGGAAATCTCATCTTGAGGTGGGTTTCACACTTAGATGCTTTCAGCGTTTATCCCTTCCCTACATAGCTACCCAGCGATGCCTTTGGCAAGACAACTGGTACACCAGCGGTAAGTCCACTCTGGTCCTCTCGTACTAGGAGCAGATCCTCTCAAATTTCCTACGCCCGCGACGGATAGGGACCGAACTGTCTCACGACGTTCTGAACCCAGCTCGCGTGCCGCTTTAATGGGCGAACAGCCCAACCCTTGGGACCGACTACAGCCCCAGGATGCGACGAGCCGACATCGAGGTGCCAAACCTCCCCGTCGATGTGAACTCTTGGGGGAGATAAGCCTGTTATCCCCAGGGTAGCTTTTATCCGTTGAGCGATGGCCCTTCCATGCGGAACCACCGGATCACTAAGCCCGACTTTCGTCCCTGCTCGAGTTGTAGCTCTCGCAGTCAAGCTCCCTTATACCTTTACACTCTGCGAATGATTTCCAACCATTCTGAGGGAACCTTTGGGCGCCTCCGTTACCTTTTAGGAGGCGACCGCCCCAGTCAAACTGCCCGTCAGACACTGTCTCCGATAGGGATAACCTATCCGGGTTAGAGTGGCCATAACACAAGGGTAGTATCCCAACAACGTCTCCTTCGAAACTGGCGTCCCGATCTCATAGACTCCTACCTATCCTGTACATGTGGTACAGACACTCAATATCAAACTGCAGTAAAGCTCCATGGGGTCTTTCCGTCCTGTCGCGGGTAACCTGCATCTTCACAGGTACTAAAATTTCACCGAGTCTCTCGTTGAGACAGTGCCCAAATCATTACGCCTTTCGTGCGGGTCGGAACTTACCCGACAAGGAATTTCGCTACCTTAGGACCGTTATAGTTACGGCCGCCGTTTACTGGGGCTTCAATTCATACCTTCGCGTTACCGCTAAGCACTCCTCTTAACCTTCCAGCACCGGGCAGGCGTCACCCCCTATACATCATCTTACGATTTAGCAGAGAGCTGTGTTTTTGATAAACAGTTGCTTGGGCCTATTCACTGCGGCTGACGTAAAGTCAGCACCCCTTCTCCCGAAGTTACGGGGTCATTTTGCCGAGTTCCTTAACGAGAGTTCTCTCGCTCACCTGAGGCTACTCGCCTCGACTACCTGTGTCGGTTTGCGGTACGGGTAGAGTATGTTTAAACGCTAGAAGCTTTTCTTGGCAGTGTGACGTCACTAACTTCGCTACTAAACTTCGCTCCCCATCACAGCTCAATGTTATAGAACTAAGCATTTGACTCAATTCACACCTCACTGCTTAGACAGACACTTCCAATCGTCTGCTTTAGTTAGCCTACTGCGTCCCTCCATCACTACATACTCTAGTACAGGAATATCAACCTGTTGTCCATCGGATACACCTTTCGGTCTCTCCTTAGGTCCCGACTAACCCAGGGCGGACGAGCCTTCCCCTGGAAACCTTAGTCTTACGGTGGACAGGATTCTCACCTGTCTTTCGCTACTCATACCGGCATTCTCACTTCTATGCGTTCCAGCACTCCTCACGGTATACCTTCATCACACATAGAACGCTCTCCTACCATACCTATAAAGGTATCCACAGCTTCGGTAAATTGTTTTAGCCCCGGTACATTTTCGGCGCAGGGTCACTCGACTAGTGAGCTATTACGCACTCTTTGAATGAATAGCTGCTTCTAAGCTAACATCCTAGTTGTCTGTGCAACCCCACATCCTTTTCCACTTAACAATTATTTTGGGACCTTAGCTGGTGGTCTGGGCTGTTTCCCTTTCGACTACGGATCTTAGCACTCGCAGTCTGACTGCCGACCATAATTCTTTGGCATTCGGAGTTTATCTGAGATTGGTAATCCGGGATGGACCCCTCACCCAAACAGTGCTCTACCTCCAAGAATCTCTAATGTCGACGCTAGCCCTAAAGCTATTTCGGAGAGAACCAGCTATCTCCAAGTTCGTTTGGAATTTCTCCGCTACCCACAAGTCATCCAAGCACTTTTCAACGTGCCCTGGTTCGGTCCTCCAGTGCGTCTTACCGCACCTTCAACCTGCTCATGGGTAGGTCACATGGTTTCGGGTCTACGACATGATACTAATGCGCCCTATTCAGACTCGGTTTCCCTGCGGCTCCGTCTCTTCAACTTAACCTCGCATCATATCGTAACTCGCCGGTTCATTCTACAAAAGGCACGCTCTCACCCATTAACGGGCTCGAACTTGTTGTAGGCACACGGTTTCAGGTTCTATTTCACTCCCCTCCCGGGGTGCTTTTCACCTTTCCCTCACGGTACTGGTTCACTATCGGTCACTAGGGAGTATTTAGGGTTGGGAGATGGTCCTCCCAGATTCCGACGGGATTTCTCGTGTCCCGCCGTACTCAGGATACTGCTAGGTACAAAGACTATTTTAAATACGAGGCTGTTACTCTCTTTGGCTGATCTTCCCAAATCATTCTTCTATAATCTTTGAGTCCACATTGCAGTCCTACAACCCCGAAGAGTAAACTCTTCGGTTTGCCCTCCTGCCGTTTCGCTCGCCGCTACTAAGGCAATCGCTTTTGCTTTCTCTTCCTGCAGCTACTTAGATGTTTCAGTTCACTGCGTCTTCCTCCTCACATCCTTAACAGATATGGGTAACAGGTAGTACCTGTTGGGTTCCCCCATTCGGAAATCCCTGGATCATCGCTTACTTACAGCTACCCAAGGCATATCGTCGTTTGTCACGTCCTTCTTCGGCTCCTAGTGCCAAGGCATCCACCGTGCGCCCTTATTAACTTAACCTTATTTTCTGACCTTTCAGTCAGTAACTCTTTTAATACTACAGCGTTTCGGTTTATTTTCTTGTTACTATTTGATATAGATATTCAATTTTCAATGTGCATTACTTGGTGATCTCTCACCAATGGAGCCTAGCGGGATCGAACCGCTGACCTCCTGCGTGCAAAGCAGGCGCTCTCCCAGCTGAGCTAAGGCCCCACAAGACCTCTCAAGACTAAACAAGACCAATGCGCAGTTCCTTATCCTTAGAAAGGAGGTGATCCAGCCGCACCTTCCGATACGGCTACCTTGTTACGACTTCACCCCAATCATCTATCCCACCTTAGGCGGCTGGCTCCTAAAAGGTTACCTCACCGACTTCGGGTGTTACAAACTCTCGTGGTGTGACGGGCGGTGTGTACAAGGCCCGGGAACGTATTCACCGCGGCGTGCTGATCCGCGATTACTAGCGATTCCGACTTCATGTAGGCGAGTTGCAGCCTACAATCCGAACTGAGACTGGCTTTAAGAGATTAGCTTGCCGTCACCGGCTTGCGACTCGTTGTACCAGCCATTGTAGCACGTGTGTAGCCCAGGTCATAAGGGGCATGATGATTTGACGTCATCCCCACCTTCCTCCGGTTTATTACCGGCAGTCTCGCTAGAGTGCCCAACTGAATGATGGCAACTAACAATAGGGGTTGCGCTCGTTGCGGGACTTAACCCAACATCTCACGACACGAGCTGACGACAACCATGCACCACCTGTCACCTCTGTCCCGAAGGAAAACTCTATCTCTAGAGCGGTCAGAGGGATGTCAAGACCTGGTAAGGTTCTTCGCGTTGCTTCGAATTAAACCACATGCTCCACCGCTTGTGCGGGCCCCCGTCAATTCCTTTGAGTTTCAACCTTGCGGTCGTACTCCCCAGGCGGAGTGCTTAATGCGTTAGCTGCGGCACTAAACCCCGGAAAGGGTCTAACACCTAGCACTCATCGTTTACGGCGTGGACTACCAGGGTATCTAATCCTGTTTGCTCCCCACGCTTTCGAGCCTCAGCGTCAGTTACAAGCCAGAGAGCCGCTTTCGCCACCGGTGTTCCTCCATATATCTACGCATTTCACCGCTACACATGGAATTCCACTCTCCCCTCTTGCACTCAAGTTAAACAGTTTCCAAAGCGTACTATGGTTAAGCCACAGCCTTTAACTTCAGACTTATCTAACCGCCTGCGCTCGCTTTACGCCCAATAAATCCGGACAACGCTCGGGACCTACGTATTACCGCGGCTGCTGGCACGTAGTTAGCCGTCCCTTTCTGGTAAGATACCGTCACAGTGTGAACTTTCCACTCTCACACTCGTTCTTCTCTTACAACAGAGCTTTACGATCCGAAAACCTTCTTCACTCACGCGGCGTTGCTCGGTCAGACTTCCGTCCATTGCCGAAGATTCCCTACTGCTGCCTCCCGTAGGAGTCTGGGCCGTGTCTCAGTCCCAGTGTGGCCGATCACCCTCTCAGGTCGGCTATGTATCGTCGCCTTGGTGAGCCGTTACCCCACCAACTAGCTAATACAACGCAGGTCCATCTGGTAGTGGTGCAATTGCACCTTTCAAACAGTTATCATGCAATAACTGCTATTATGCGGTATTAGCTATCGTTTCCAATAGTTATCCCCCGCTACCAGGCAGGTTACCTACGCGTTACTCACCCGTTCGCAACTCATCCGGAGAAGCAAGCTCCTCCTTCAGCGTTCTACTTGCATGTATTAGGCACGCCGCCAGCGTTCGTCCTGAGCCAGGATCAAACTCTCATTAAAAGTTTGAGTTCTCACTCATTTCTGTCACTGACAGATTTATTGTTTTTTTCATTGTTCAGTACTATAACC
>NZ_KQ969043.1 GCF_001578705.1 Streptococcus oralis
TCAATCGGGAAGACAGGATTCGAACCTGCGACACCTTGGTCCCAAACCAAGTACTCTACCAAGCTGAGCTACTTCCCGAGTTAAATAGAAAAAATGCACCCTAGAGGATTCGAACCTCTAACCGCCTGATTCGTAGTCAGGTACTCTATCCAGTTGAGCTAAGGGTGCTCATTATTATATGCCGAGGACCGGGATCGAACCGGTACGATCGTTTCCAATCGCAGGATTTTAAGTCCTGTGCGTCTGCCAGTTCCGCCACCCCGGCCTCTCTAAGCGAACGACGGGATTCGAACCCGCGACCCCCACCTTGGCAAGGTGGTGTTCTACCACTGAACTACGTTCGCATCGACCTCTTCTAGTTCTAATGCCGGCTACATGACTTGAACACGCGACCCTCTGATTACAAATCAGATGCTCTACCAACTGAGCTAAGCCGGCTAATTTCTACTATGCGGGTTAAGGGACTTGAACCCCCACGCCGTTAAGCGCCAGATCCTAAATCTGGTGCGTCTGCCAATTCCGCCAAACCCGCAAATATGACCCGTACTGGGCTCGAACCAGTGACCCATTGATTAAAAGTCAATTGCTCTACCAACTGAGCTAACGAGTCTAAAATAACTTCCGTTATCTTACGGTCCCGACGGGAATCGAACCCGCGATCTTCGCCGTGACAGGGCGACGTGATAACCGCTACACTACGGGACCTA
>NZ_KQ969044.1 GCF_001578705.1 Streptococcus oralis
ATTACCTAAAAAAGTTAAAAGAGTTAGAGGAAAGGGACGAAGCCTTAGAGCGAGAAAAGCAGAGACAGCTGGATCAACCAGATAAGGATAAAGAGCTAAAGGATGAAATTCAAGCCATTTATAATGACTATAAAGGAAATTATGGCTATCGTAGAATTACTCTTGAACTAAGAAATCGTGGTTATTCGGTCAATCATAAAAAGGTCCAACGTCTGATGAAAGTACTTGGTTTAGCGGCTCGAATTCGTCGGAAACGGAAGTATTCTTCCTACCAAGGAGAGATTGGCAAGAAAGCAGAGAATCTCATTCAACGCCAATTTGAAGCAGCCAAACCAATGGAAAAGTGCTATACAGATGTGACAGAGTTTGCTATTCCAAATAGCACACAGAAATTGTATTTATCGCCTGTTTTAGATGGCTTTAATAGCGAAATTATCGCCTATAATCTTTCTTGTTCTCCTAATTTAGAACAAGTGAAAGCTATGCTGGAG
>NZ_KQ969045.1 GCF_001578705.1 Streptococcus oralis
CCACCTCAGTCCGTAAGCGTTCATTCTCCTCTTGGAGTCGCTCTAGTTCTGTCATTTCTTCCCAAGTTTTCTTCCGTTTACGTCCCATTTTAGGTACTCTCCCTCTTGTTTTCTCAACAATAGTATACGCGTTTTTCTTGTATTTCGCTAGCCAGTTAAGAAGTATCGTACGACTTGGGAGACCGTATTCAAGAGAAACTCTATCTTTAGTCCAGCCTTCATGTAAGACTTTATTAATCATTTCTTGTTTTAATTCAGGAGAATAGTAACGATCAATCAATTTAATCATGTATATAAGATTAGAATTGTTTATCCCAAATTTATTTGAAAGCTTCTCTAAGCTATATCCTTGTTTTCTAAGTTCATAGATCTGAACTTTATCTTCATAACTCAATTTCATAATAAAAACACCCCAAAAGTTAGATTTTTTCTGTCTAACTTTTGGGGTGCAGTTCA
>NZ_KQ969046.1 GCF_001578705.1 Streptococcus oralis
TTCAAAAATCACCTATGAGCACTTTAGTGTAGATGATTTTAAAAAATGACATACAAATCCTAGAATTTCATTCTAGGATTTTCTATATGATGAGAAAATGTTATAATGAAGAATAAGTAGAATGGTCACTGATGTAATTTAAACATCCAGACCTGACAATAGCTTCCTCTGCTATTGGGGGTATGGTGGGTATCAACAATCCTTCTACAGCAGATATCAAAAGCCATAAGGAAGAAGCCCTGCAATCTCTTCGTACAACTGAAAGTCGGATGGAATCATTTAATAGTGAATTGTTGGGGAGCGGTGTAACCACTACCCTCTCCACAATCGCAAGTGGTTTGAGTCGGTCTCGCAAAGCTGTTGGTATGACAGATCCTTATCACAATGTGGAAGCCCTTGCAATTTTTCAGGATACGAAGTTACGGGATCAACAGG
>NZ_KQ969047.1 GCF_001578705.1 Streptococcus oralis
GCCCAATTAAAAGGAGATGAAGAACGTGCCCGTAGTTTGTTTGAAAGCATCGCTCATGAAAATCCAGAGCTTTTCTATGTACAGGAAGCGCAGAAATATTTAGAAGGAGAAAACTGATGTCAGAACGTACTGCTTTACCGATTGGAAGTGTTGTTCGAGTGAGAGAAGGTGTGGAGCCTGTCATGATTGTTAATCATTGTCCAGTTACTGAAAAGGACGGCAAGCAAGGTTATTTTGACTTTGGAGCTGTTAGTCTTCCACTAGGGCTTGTTAATCAAAACATTATCTTCTTTAATAAAGAGGATATAGATGAAGTTCTATTCTTTGGTTACATCGATCGTAGATTTCAAGACTTTTTGAGTCGTTATGATGAGGAAGT
>NZ_KQ969048.1 GCF_001578705.1 Streptococcus oralis
CGCTTGCTGATTGACTTGCAGATACTGATGCGCTTGCTGATTGGCTAGCTGATACAGATGCTGAAGTTGATTGGCTTGAGCTTACTGATGCTGAAGTTGATTGGCTTGAGCTTACTGATGCTGAAGTTGATTGGCTTGAGCTTACTGATGCTGAAGTTGATTGGCTTGAGCTTACTGATGCTGAAGTTGATTGACTTGCAGATACTGATGCTGAAGTTGATTGGCTTGCAGATACTGATGCTGAAGTTGATTGACTTGCAGATACTGATGCGCTAGTTGATTGGCTAGCTGATACAGATGCTGAAGCTGATTGACTTGCAGATACTGATGCGCTTGCTGATTGGCTAGCTGATACAGACGCTGAAGCT
>NZ_KQ969049.1 GCF_001578705.1 Streptococcus oralis
TACGAAGTGTAAGGTTTACTTGGTATTTGATAGATATTCAATTTTGAGTAGGTATTACTCAGAGTTAAGTGACGATAGCCTAGGAGATACACCTGTACCCATGCCGAACACAGCAGTTAAGCCCTAGAACGCCGGAAGTAGTTGGGGGTTGCCCCCTGTGAGATATGGAAGTCGCTTAGCTTTTATCCGCCATAGCTCAGTTGGTAGTAGCGCATGACTGTTAATCATGATGTCGTAGGTTCGAGTCCTACTGGCGGAGTCAGATAAAAAAGAACACCACTGGTGTTCTTTTTTATTATGTGACTATTAGTCCGTCTCGCTCCGTCAGGTGCGAGACAAATAAACCGCCT
>NZ_KQ969050.1 GCF_001578705.1 Streptococcus oralis
CGTACGTACGTACGTACGTACGTACGTACGTACGTACGTACGTACGTACGTACGTACGTACGTACGTACGTACGTACGTACGTACGTACGTACGTACGTACGTACGTACGTACGTACGTACGTACGTACGTACGTACGTACGTACGTACGTACGTACGTACGTACGTACGTACGTACGTACGTACGTACGTACGTACGTACGTACGTACGTACGTACGTACGTACGTACGTACGTACGTACGTACGTACGTACGTACGTACGTACGTACGTACGTACGTACGTACGTACGTACGTACGTACGTACGTACGTACGTACGTACGTACGTACGTACGTACGTACGTACGT
>NZ_KQ969051.1 GCF_001578705.1 Streptococcus oralis
CAGGCCTTTACAGAGAAATACTATGAGAATACGAGTCTCCATAGTGATCAAGGATGGCAATACCAACACGATTCTTATCACAGGTTTTTAGAGAGTAAGGGAATCCAAACATCTATGTCACGTAAAGGTGACAGCCCAGACAACGGTATGATGGAATCTTTCTTTGGCATTTTGAAATCGGAAATGTTTTATGGTTATGAGAAGGCGTTTCAGTCGCTTAAGCAATTGGAACAAGCTATTGTGGACTATATTGATTACTACAACAACAAACGAATTAAGGTCAAACTAAAAGGACTTAGCCCTATGCAATACAGAACTAAATCCTTCGCTTAAATTATTT
>NZ_KQ969052.1 GCF_001578705.1 Streptococcus oralis
AGCCAAAAACCCCAGATAGCCTTGAGCTATCCGGGGTTCTTGTTTTCATCGCTAAAATGATATCAACAATTTCATTTTAGTCGATTTTTGGGACTTAGTCTTCTAAATCCATTTCAGAAGCTGCTGATTTCTTCTTCTTGCCAAGAAGAGAGGCAGTTGCCAAGGCAGCTACTCCTAATCCAAGACCAGCAAATTGGTTACTTGCAGTTCCTGTATTTGGAAGTTTTCTACCGTTTGAACGTCCTGGTCCAGCAGGTTGTTGTGCAGGAGCTTGTGAGTGGTTCAATGCACTTGAGATTGAAGCACTGTCAGACAAGCTAGCTGAGGTACTTGCGCT
>NZ_KQ969053.1 GCF_001578705.1 Streptococcus oralis
GGCTAGCTGATTCTGATGCTGAGTGACTAGCACTTACCGATGCTGAAGCGCTTTGGCTTGCTGATACTGACGCAGAGTGGCTCGCGCTTGCTGAGATAGAAGCTGAGTTCTGGTTGTTAGATGCTGAAGCTGAAGCTGATTGGCTAGCTGATACTGATGCGCTAGTTGATTGGCTTGCACTTACTGATGCTGAAGCTGAGTGACTAGCTGATTCTGATGCTGAGTGACTAGCTGATTCTGATGCTGAAGCACTTTGGCTTGCGCTTACTGATGCACTTACGCTTGCACTTGCTGAAGCACTTTGGCTTGCTGTTGCTGAGCTT
>NZ_KQ969054.1 GCF_001578705.1 Streptococcus oralis
TGAAGTTGATTCACTTGCAGATACTGATGCGCTAGTTGATTCACTTGCACTTACAGATGCTGAAGCTGATTGGCTTGCACTTACTGATGCTGAAGCGCTTTGGCTTGCAGATACTGATGCTGAAGTTGATTCACTTGCAGATACTGATGCGCTAGTTGATTGGCTAGCTGATACTGATGCTGAAGTGCTTTGGCTTGCTGATACTGATGCTGAAGCCGATTGACTTGCGCTCACTGAAGCACTTTGGCTTGCTGTTGCTGAGCTTGATGCTGATTGGCTTGCACTGATGCTTGCA
>NZ_KQ969055.1 GCF_001578705.1 Streptococcus oralis
AAACTTAGCGTATGGTTTTTCTAATTATTTGATAGATATTCAATTTTGAGTAGGTATTACTCAGAGTTAAGTGACGATAGCCTAGGAGATACACCTGTACCCATGCCGAACACAGCAGTTAAGCCCTAGAACGCCGGAAGTAGTTGGGGGTTGCCCCCTGTGAGATATGGAAGTCGCTTAGCAGAATAGGAAGTTTAGAGGCTTCCTTTTTGGGAGTTTAGCTCAGCTGGGAGAGCATCTGCCTTACAAGCAGAGGGTCAGCGGTTCGATCCCGTTAACTCCCA
>NZ_KQ969056.1 GCF_001578705.1 Streptococcus oralis
TTGACAAAGTTTGAAAAGTAGGTATAATAGAAAGAGTTGAAAAACTCAAGGTCCGTTGGTCAAGGGGTTAAGACACCGCCTTTTCACGGCGGTAACACGGGTTCGAATCCCGTACGGACTATGTGTGTATCGCAGGGATGAAAAAAGTAAAAAAAGTTTCAAAAAAGTGTTGACAGAGGTCAACAGCTGTGATATACTAATATAGTTGTCGCTTGAGAGATTGAGTGACAAAGACCTTTGAAAACTGAACAAGACGAACCAATGTGCAGGGCACTATAACAAA
>NZ_KQ969057.1 GCF_001578705.1 Streptococcus oralis
ACAATAGCTTACTCTGCAATTGGAGGTATAGTTGGCATCAGCAATCCTTCTTCCGCAGATATCAAAAGCCATAAGGAAGAAGCCCTGCAATCTCTTCGTACAACTGAAAGTCGGATGGAATCATTTAATGGTGAACTGTTGGGGAGCGGTGTAACCACTACCCTCTCCACGATTGCAAGTGGTTTGAGTCGGTCTCGCAAAGCTGTTGGCATGACAGACCCTTATCATAATGTGGAAGCCCTTGCGATTTTTCAGGACACGAAGTTACGGGATCAACAGA
>NZ_KQ969058.1 GCF_001578705.1 Streptococcus oralis
TTTTAGCGGGTGTAGTTTAGTGGTAAAACTACAGCCTTCCAAGCTGTTGTCGCGAGTTCGATTCTCGTCACCCGCTTTGAACTTTGTTCAAATTACCAAGTTTTTAACTTGGGCGCGTAGCTCAGGTGGTTAGAGCGCACGCCTGATAAGCGTGAGGTCGGTGGTTCGAGTCCACTCGTGCCCATTTATGAATATGGTCCGTTGGTCAAGGGGTTAAGACACCGCCTTTTCACGGCGGTAACACGGGTTCGAATCCCGTACGGAC
>NZ_KQ969059.1 GCF_001578705.1 Streptococcus oralis
TATTTTTGGAGGATTACCCAAGTCTGGCTGAAGGGAACGGTCTTGAAAACCGTCAGGCGTGTAAAAGCGTGCGTGGGTTCGAATCCCACATCCTCCTTTTATTATTAACGCGGGATGGAGCAGCTCGGTAGCTCGTCGGGCTCATAACCCGAAGGTCGTAGGTTCAAATCCTGCTCCCGCAATTTGGCTCGGTAGCTCAGTTGGTAGAGCAATGGATTGAAGCTCCATGTGTCGGCGGTTCGATTCCGTCTCGCGCCAT
>NZ_KQ969060.1 GCF_001578705.1 Streptococcus oralis
AATTTTCTGACTCACTTGCCTTATCTGGAGTTTTTTCATCAGCTAACTCAATGATTTCTACAGTGGCAAAACGAGATATACGTTTACTATATTCAGCAATGCCATCTTTAAGATATTTTTCCTTCAGTTTTCCAACTGTTACAATTTTTATTTTCATTCTTCTATTCTAACATATTCACACTTTATTTCACATCTTATTCACAAAGAATTATCTAGTAAAACTAGC
>NZ_KQ969061.1 GCF_001578705.1 Streptococcus oralis
TTACAGATGCTGAAGCTGATTGGCTAGCTGATACAGATGCTGAAGTTGATTGGCTTGCAGATACTGATGCTGAAGCTGATTGACTTGCAGATACTGATGCTGAAGCTGATTGACTTGCACTTACAGATGCTGAAGCTGATTGACTAGCTGATACAGATGCTGAAGTTGATTGACTTGCAGATACTGATGCTGAAGCTGATTGACTTGCAGATACAGAT